>CAVVEX010000011.1:0-421968 GCA_963747395.1 uncultured Actinomycetes bacterium
CGGGTTCTGTCGTCTGCTCAACGATTACGTATTGCTTGCCCATCGAAGAGCCATCCCCGGATGACATCTCGCTCACGGTCACCGCCGCCCAGGGCGGCGCCTGGGCGATCGTCAGCGTGCGCGGCGAGATCGACGTCTCGACTGCGCGCCTCCCTTGAGGAGGCGGTGCGCAGCTGCCTCGCGTCGTCCGGGCGAGTGATCGTCGACCTCGCGGGCGTGCGGTTCATGGACTCCACCGGCTTAACGTGCTCATTCGCGCGCAGTCCAGTGGCGTCGACGGCGTTCGGGCGGTGCTGCGGCTGGCCGCGGTCCCCGTCGGGTGGCAAGTTGCTGCGCCTCACCCAGCTCGATCGGTCTTCGCCGTCTACCCGAGTGTCACGGCGGCCGAGGCGGCCCCGCTGAGCGCCGTTAACGCGCAGCGATCACCAGCGCCACCGCGGCCAGCACCACCCCGCAAGCGATCGCCCGCAGCGCCTGCTCCAGTGGTCGCATCAAGTCGGACGACGAGCCGCCGCTCCCCCCGTCCTGAGGGTCGCGACGGCTGTGACGGCGGTCGCCTGCGGCGCAACCAGCGGGCCGGGGTGCTCAGGGCGCGCTGCGCGAAGGTCAACGCGAAGGCGGCGGCGGCCGCGACGAGCCGGCGGCGCTATCGTCCAATGCTGCGCGTAGAAGCCGGTGATCGCCGGGAACGCGCCCCAGGCCAAGGCGAAGCCGACCGCGTTGTGCACGACGCCACCGAACCACTCGAGGTTGTACCGAAGGCGAGGGCGACGCCCACGACGATGAACGGCAATAACCGCCAGCCGCCGACAACCAGCCGATCGCCGCGGCGTGCCCCGACGGTCACGAAGGCGGCGAGGAGCAACTGGCGGTCGGAAATGCCGGTGCGCAACGGATGGCCGCGCAACTCGTCGAGGCGCGTGCGCGCCAACGCCGAGGCCGAGAAAGAACGCGAGCAGCGTCCAGCTCGAGTCGGTCGTAGCGCAACGGGCGAGCGAGCGCGGCGCCGATCGCCACGTAGCTCAAATGCCATGCGGTGTAGGGCAGGTGCAGCAGCGAGATCCAGTCGCCGATCCCGCCGTTTCCGTGGCCGGTCGCGTAAAAGGCCGGCCGGAGTCGTGTCACGGCAGGCTCGTCGGCCCGGCTCATTCGACGTCCGACTTGGTGCCGCGAAGCACGACGCCGCCGCCAAAGCTCATCGGTCGCACAGTGATTCTTCTGATGCCGGCCGCTCGCCATGCTGTGACGTGCGCGGAGATCGGATGTCGAGCGTAATGATTGTCGATGCTCGGTCCGAGGAACCGCCCTACCCGGTACCACGGACGTCCGCCGAGCACGAGTCCTGAACAGCGGGAGGCCGACCCGGGTGTAGGCGAACCACACGGCGTGCGCGGGCGCCAGGCCGGCACGCCGGAATTCCAGAGACGCGATCACGCCGCCCGGTCGCAGGCAGCGGGCGATTTCCTTGATGGTGGCGGCGGGATCGTCGACGTAGCGCATGAGGTAGGAGAAGGAGATGGCGTCGAATGTCGCGTCGTCGAAGGGCAATTGTTCCGCGCGTGCCATCGCGAGGCGGATGCGGGTCTCGTGCGCGCTTTGCTCGACGTTCGCCCGGCCGAGGCGCAGCATCTCCTCCGTGAGGTCGACGCCGACGATGCTCGCCGTGGTGGCCCGCGCGATCGCGAGGGTGACCCCCGCGGGGCCGCAGGCGACGTCGAGCACCCGCTTTGGCGCCGCCGACGCGACGTGCCGCACGACCGCCGCCCGCCAGCGGCGGTCCTGACCGAACGAAAGCAGGTACGCCAACGTGTCGTATTTCGACGGCAGAGCGTGGAACAACGAACGAGTGAAGCGATTGAGGTCCGTGCTCGCGCGCTGCGCCCTCATGTGAGCAACCATAAGCCGGGAGGTCGACGTGGCCGAAGGTCGGCTCGTCATGCCCCGCGCGCTGCGGCGACGCCGCGACGGCGAACGCGCCGTGGCGATGCGTGGTCGAGGACTCGCGCCGTACCGCCGGGCCGTTCGATCCGCCCTGCTTTCCGCGTGGCGGCGCGAGATGGACGACGTGCGGCAGCGGCTGGTGGCGTTGCGCGGTGACGTGCCGGACTTCGGAACCGCCGTGAAAGACCAGTTGCCCGTCGGCGTGCACGCGCTGTTGACGCTCGCCGGCGCTCGGCTGGGTCGCTGTGGCGGCCGGCGAGCTCGTCGACGCCGCGGCCGCCGCCGAGCTGGCGCATCGTGCGGTGCTGCAACACGAGGCCGTTCTCGATCGACGGCCGCCGGATTTCCAGTCGACGCCCGTGCCAACGAACAGGGGCACGTGTTGCGCGGCGATTGGTCGATCACCCAAGCGGCGCGGCTGGCCGCCGAGCATCGGACCCCCGGCGTATCGGGCGCTGGTGCGCGGCTGGGGGAGCGCGCAACTGACCCGGCTGCGCACCGGCGCCGCCACGGCCCACGACGTGCTCTTCGGCACGGCGATTTCGTTAGGCGCTTTAGCGGCTGGCGTGCCGCCCGAGACGTCGCTTGTGACGCGCGAACAGCCTTGCGTGTCAGCCCAAGTGCTCGATTGGGCCGGCCGGCTCTAATTCCTGGCCGCCCTGGTCACCCGTCGGTCACCCGTAGGCCGCTCGCAGGGCGCGGCTGGTGGGAACGTGTCCGCAAAATCCGCGCGACAGGCGTCATCGTTAGATCTCGAATCGGCAACGGCGCGTTAGAAAATCCTTGACAGTAAACAAGCCTCTCCCCACACTCAGGTTCGATCAGGAGTGGGAACGTGACCACACCGCGTCGCTCATCCGTCGGCGTTCTTTCAGCGAGAGCCCCCTGCGAGGCGGGCTCACAGGAGGGTCCATGTTCATGGCTCGTAAAAGACGGCAAGCGCTCATCGGCGCCGCCGTAGTGGCAGCCGTAGCGCTCGCCGGCTGCTCGTCGTCCAAGGGGTCGTCGCCGCAGGCGTCTGACACCGGGACGGCCTCGTCGACGGCGGTCGCCAACCCCTCGGGTTCGGCGTCCGCTGACAACACGCCGGTCACGTTGACGATCGGCCTGTTCGGCACCTTCGGTTTCAAGGAAGCGGGCTTGTACGACCAGTACATGAAGCTTCACCCGAACGTCACCATCAAGGAAGATGACGTCGAGCAGTCGGCGGACTACTGGACGGCGCTGCAGACCAAGCTGGCCGCGGGCTCGGGTGTTGACGACATCCAGGGCATCGAGATCGGTTTCGTCGCCGACGTCGTCGCCAACCACGCCGACCAGTTCGTCGACTTCAACAAGGCGCTCGGCGCCGACGCCGCTTCGGTCAAGAACTCGTTCTACGACTGGAAGTGGCAGATGGCGTCGACGTCCGACGGCAAGACGCTCGGGCTCGGCACGGACGCCGGTCCTGAGGCCATGTGCTACCGGCCCGACCTGTTCAAGGCGGCCGGCCTGCCGACCGACCGCGAGACGTTGTCGCAGGATTGGTCGACGTGGGACGGCTTCATCAAGTTGGGCCAGCAGTACGAGGCGTCGCCCACCAAGCCCAAGGGCAGCTCGTTCATCGACAACCCGGCGAGCATCTTCAGCGCCGCGGTGTACCAGGGCAAGGAGGCCTACGACACGGCCGACGGCAAGCCCGACTACAAGAACAGTGACGGCGTGAAGACCGCGTGGCAGTACGCCAGCCAGGCTGCGCAGGACGGCATCACCGCCGGTGTCGCGCAGTGGGGCGACGACTGGAACAAGGCCTTCGCCAATGGCGCCTTCGCGACCATCTCCTGCCCGGCGTGGATGCTCGGGTACATCACCGGCCAGGCCGGTGACGCGTACAAGGGCAAGTGGGACGTCGCGTCGCTGCCCGGCGGCGCCGCTAACTGGGGTGGTTCGTGGCTCGGCGTGCCGACCGCGTCGAAGCACCAGGCGGCGGCCGTCGCGCTCGCCCAGTGGCTCACCGCCCCCCAGCAGCAGGTGACGATGTTCACTTCGCAGGCGCACTTCCCGTCCAGCAAGACCGCCGCCGAGGACCCCGCCGTGGCCAGTGCCACGAGCGACTACTTCAACGGCGCCCCGATCGGCAAGATCTTCGGTGACTCGGCTTCCAAGCTGCAGATGACCCCGATCGGTCCGTACGACACCCAGATCCAGCAGGCGATCACGAACGCGCTTGTCACGATCGCGACGAACAAGGTGAAGCCGGACGACGCGTGGAAGGCGGCCCAGAACGCGGCCGACCAGGCGATCGGCGGCTGAGCACCAGCAGTAGCCCGGGTGTGGGCGTGGAGTGAACTCCACGCCCACACCCGCATCGCAAAGCTAGGGTCCGAGTCGATCGGGCCCGTGACCTGGGCCCGGCGACGGGGCCAGCTGAAAAGGCTCGATTGATGACCATCGCGAGTAGCACCGCCTCCCGACAGGCCGAGGTCTTGCACGGCGCGCCCGCTGGCAAGCCGCGTCGGCATCGCAGCCAGATGGGGAGCCGCGCCGCGTACGTGTACGTGGCCCCGTTCTTCATCATCTTCGCGGCGATGGGGCTGTACCCCTTCGTCTACACGGCGTGGGTATCGCTGCACAAAGTCTCGTTGGCCAAGCCCAACGTGATGGGCTGGGTGGGGTTTGCGAACTACTCGCATTTGTGGAGCAACCACTTTTTCTTGAACGCGTTGAAGAACACGTTCACGATCGGCGTCATCTCCACGGTCCCGCAGCTGCTCATCGCGCTCGGTGTCGCCCACATGTTGAACTACACGATGCGGTGGCGCACGTTCTTCCGGGTCGCGCTGATCTTGCCGTACGCGACAAGCGTCGCGGCCGCGACGCTTGTGTTCAACCAGATCTACAGCCGGCAGACCGGGTTGGCGAACTGGATCGTCGGGCTGTTCGGCGTTCACCATGTCGACTGGCTCAACAACAAATGGGCGGCGCAGATCGCGATCTCCTCGATCGTCACCTGGCGCTGGGTCGGCTACAACGCGCTCATTTACCTCGCTGGTATGCAGGCGATTCCCGGTGACCTCTATGAGTCGGCGGTCATCGACGGCGCCTCGCGATGGCAGCAGTTCCGCTACGTGACCCTGCCTGGGCTCCGACCGACGATCCTGTTCACCGTCGTCATCTCGACGATCGGCGCCACGCAACTGTTCGCCGAGCCGTTGCTGTACAACAACGGCCAACCGAACGGTGGCGGACTCAACCAGTTCCAGACCCTCGGCCTGCTGATGTACCAGCAAGGTTGGGCGAACCGGAACCTTGGCCTGGCGGCGACGACAGCGTGGACCATCTTCTTGCTGATCGTCGTGCTCGTCGTCATCAACGTGTTCCTCATGCGGCGCGTCACGCGCGAGTCGAAGGGCTGAGCCGATGGCAGCTATGACGACGTCGGTGCGCGCCCCGCGGCGTAGCCGCTACGCGCGCAGCGGCCAGGCTGGCGGCCAGCAGCGCGCCGGAAAGTTCACCTACTTCTTGATCGTGATCATCACGGTGCTCTCGGTCTTCCCGCTGTACTGGACGTTGGTGGCGGGATCGCACACCAACGCGCAGATGGCGACCTCGCCCCCGCCATTGATCCCGACCGGCGACTTCTTTCACAACGTCTCGCTGGCGATGGAACGGCAGAACCTGTGGAAGGCGCTGTTCAACAGCACGATCGTCGCGACGGTCGTCGCGGTCAGCAACGTGCTGTTCTGCACGCTCGCCGGGTTCGCCTTCGCCAAGCTGCGGTTCCGCGGCAGCAATATCCTGCTGATGCTCGTCGTCGGCACGTTGATGGTGCCGTTGCAGGTCGGCATCGTGCCGCTGTTCATGCTGGCGGCGAAGTATCACCTGATCGGTCACCTGCAGGCCGCGATCGCGCCGTACCTCGTGTCGGCGTTCGGCGTGTTCTTGCTGCGGCAGTACTTGATCGCCGCGCTGCCGACCGAGCTGGTCGAGGCGGGCTGGGTCGACGGCGCCTCCACCTTCCGGATCTTCCGCTCCATTGTGTTGCCGATCGCCCGCCCCGCCATGGCTGTGCTGGCCATGTTCCAGTTCCTGATGGCGTGGAATGACTTCTTTTGGCCGATTCTCGTGCTCAACAACCGCAACCCGACGGTGCAGGTGGCACTTAACGGCATGGGAACCGGCTACGTTCCTCAGACAGCGGTCATCATGGCTGCGACGTTCTTCGTCACGCTGCCCGTGCTCGTCGCGTTCGGCTTTCTCGGTAAGCAAATCGTCGGAGGAATCATGCAAGGAGCGGTCAAGGGATGACGCAGATCGAAACACTCAGGGACGCCGAGGAGCGCGCCGCGGTGGGGGGCCTCGCGTTTCCCGAAGGCTTCGTGTGGGGCACGGCAACGGCGTCTTACCAGATCGAGGGCGCGGCGACCGAGGACGGCCGCACGCCGTCCATCTGGGACACATACAGCCACACACCGGGCAAGGTGTTCGACGGCGACACCGGCGATGTCGCGGCGGACCACTACCACCGCTACCGCGAAGACGCGGCGCTCATGTCCGAGCTCGGAGTGAACTCCTACCGCTTCTCGGTGTCGTGGTCGCGGGTGATTCCCACCGGCGTCGGCGCGCTCAATCGCAAGGGTGTCGACTTCTACTCCCGGCTGGTCGACGAGTTGCTCGACCGCGGCATCACGCCGGCGCTGACGCTGTACCACTGGGATCTCCCGCAGGAGTTGCAGGACGCCGGTGGGTGGACGTCGCGCGACACCGCCTATCGGTTCGCCGATTACGCAGGGGCATTCGCGGGTGCCCTTGGTGATCGGGTGAACCTTTGGACGACGCTCAACGAGCCGTGGTGTTCGGCCTTCCTCGGCTACGCGGCTGGCGTGCACGCACCCGGTCACACCTCCGGCGCTGAGGCACTGGCCGCCGTGCACCACCTGCTGTTGGGACACGGCCTGGCGATCCAGAACTTGCGGTCGGCCCTGCCAAGCTCGGCGCAGCTGGCGATCACGCTCAACCCGGCGGTCGCTCACCCCGCGACTGACAGCCCTGCGGACGCGAAGGCCGCGTCGAAGGTCGACGGGCTGCAAAACCGCATCTGGTGGGATCCGTTGTTCAGCGGCCGCTACCCCGACGACGTCCGCGACTTCACCGCCGGAGTGACCGATTGGAGTTACGTCCACGACGGCGACCTTGAGGTCATCTCCACGCCGTTCGACGTCCTCGGCGTCAACTACTACAACCCCGTTGTCGTCGCGGCTTATGCCGGCGCGGGCGAGCGGTCGCAGGCCGACGGTCACGGTGACGGCGCCGGCGAGACCTGGCCGGGATGCCGCGACGTTCAGTTCCTCGACCTGCCTGGCCGGCACACCGCAATGGGTTGGCCGGTCGACGCCGGCGGTTTGCGCGAGTTACTCGAGCGCCTGTGGCGTGAGTATCGCAAGCCGATGCTCATCACCGAGAATGGCGCCGCGTACGACGACGAGATCTCGACCGACGGGCAGATCCACGACGTCGAGCGCACGCAGTACATCCGTGAGCACCTCGCCGCCGTTCACGACGCGATCTCGCTTGGCGTCGACGTTCGCGGCTACTACCTGTGGTCATTGCTCGACAACTTCGAATGGGCGTACGGCTATTCGAAGCGATTTGGCATCGTGCGGGTCGATTTCGACAGCCAGCAGCGCACCGTCAAGGACAGCGGTCGCTTCTACTCACGCGTGGTGCGGGCGAACGCCTTGCCCGACGCTTGAGAGGCTGGCGGCTCCGGCAACAGGTCAGCTTGAGTCGCGCACCACGAGTTCGGTCGGCACGATCAAAGAAGCCGGTCGCTTGCCCGGGTTACGCAACTGCGTGAGCAACAGCCGGGCGAGCGACCGGCCGATCTCTTCCATCGGTTGGCGCACGGTGGTCAGTTGCGGATCGGTCAGCCGCGCGGCGTGTGAGTCGTCGAAGCCGACAAGCGCGACGTCGTCCGGCACCTTGCGGCCGCTGGCCCGCAAAGCCCGCAACGCGCCCACGGCCATCAGGTCGCTCGCCGCGAAGACGGCGTCGAGCTCGGGGGCGCGTTCGAGCAGCTCACGCATGGCGCGCTCACCGCTTTCCTCGCTGAAGTCGCCGTGCGCGACCATCCGTCGCCACGACCGTTTCGCTCCCGTCGGCAACGCGTCGCGGAATCCCTCGAGTCGGTCGACGCCGACCGGCATGTCGGCCGGACCGCTGATCGTCGCGATGTGCTGGCGACCGGTGGCGATCAGATGCTGCACCGCCCTCGCGGCGGCGGCCCGGTTGTCGGCGTCGACGTACGGAATGTTGTCACCCGCGAACGGCCGGCCCGACATCACGACGGGGGTGTGCGTGCGTGTCAGCAACTGCAACAACGGGTCTTGCTTGTGCAACGACATAAGGATCATGCCGTCGGCATGGCCGTTCATGATGTAACGCTCGATGCGCGCGGTGTCGCCTTCTGCGCTCAGCAAGACAAACGCGTAGTCGGTGTGTGCGAGCTCCTCGCTGATTCCGCGCACGGTGCCCGCGAAGAACGGTTCTGAGAACAGCCGCGACTCAGACTCGGAGACGATCAGCGCGATCGTGTCGGTGCGTCGCGTGACCAGCGATCGGGCGGCGCGGTTAGGCACGTACCCAAGCTGTTCGATCGCCTGCTCGACGGCCGCGCGCGCCTCCGCGGAGACTCGCGGAGAACCCGTCAAAACGCGGGACACCGTCGTCTTCGACACGCCCGCTGCCGCGGCCACCGCCCAAACAGTGGGACGGCGAGCCGGATGGTCGATGGACACGCTTGCTGGCACCGTCTTTCACTCGTTGACAGTCGAGCGCAACTGCCAACGACCATGATCCCACGTCGCCACCGGGTATTCCCGCTCTTCGCGTGCTCAGCGGGCCAGCAGGCCTCTCGCCTGACGGGCCATCTCCCGGTCTTCGCGCGCGGCGATCACAAGCGTCCGCGCAGCGGCGTCGTCCGAGCTGATGTCGGTTGTCGCGGCGTCGCTTGGGAGCGCGGAGTTCGCCTCAGGATCGATCGCAATTCCGAGGAAGCCGAGGCCGGCGGCGGCTTCGAGCCGGATACCCGCCGAATTTTCCACCGACGCCGCCCGTGAACACGCACACGTCGACTCCGCCGAGACTGGCCGCCATCGCGGCGATTCCCTTGCGAAGCCGGTGGATGTAGACGGCGATCGCCAGCCGCGCGTCGTCGTCGGCGCGCTCGAGCAACTCGCGCATGTCCCCTGTGCCAGCCAGGCCGGTGAGCCCCGAGCGTTCTTCGAGCGCTTGCGGAACGTCGACCTCCCGCTGGGCGAGCCAGGACACCAGACCAGGGTCGACGTCGCCGCAACGAGTGGCCATCACCAGTCCCTCGAGTGGGGTGAAGCCCATCGACGTGTCGACGGAGACGCCGTCGAGCACGGCGCACAACGACGCGCCGGCACCGAGATGGCAGGTGACGACCCGACGCGCGTCAGGCGCCAACTCGCGCGCCTGTCGACTCGCCCAGGCGTGTGACAGGCCGTGAAAACCGTATCGGCGAATCTCGTAGAGGTCGTTCCACTCGCGCGGAATCGCGTACGTCGCGGCGGGAGCGGGGATCGTCGCGTGAAACGCGGTGTCGAAGCACGCCACATGGGTCGCGTTCGGCAATCGCTTTGCGAATTCCCCATAGCGTCAAGTGACTTTGGCTGGTGGAGGGGCGCCAGCGGCGTCAACGCCCGCAAAGCCTCGAACACATCTCGATCGATGACCACCGCGTCACGAAACTGGGAACCGCCATGGACGACGCGATGCGCCACCACATCGACGTCCGGCAGATCGGTGGGGACGTCGTCCCACGATGCCTTCACTTCATCCTCGCGGTCGAGCAGTCGCACCTTCAGACTGCTCGATCCCGCGTTGACGATGAGAACGTCCCCGCCCATCAGCACCGCTCCCACGTTTGGCCGCCCATCAGTACGGCCAGGTCCAGGTCTTGATCTCTGGCGCGTCGTCACCGTGCTCGCGCGTGTACTGCCGCTTGCGCAGTCGCTCGTCCTGCAGCCGTTGCCGCACCTGCGCGGCGCGGACACCGAGCGAGGGCACGCGGTCGATGGCGTCGATCACCAGGTGGTAGCGGTCGAGATCGTTCAGCATCACCATGTCGAACGGCGTCGTGGTGGTGCCCTCCTCCTTGTATCCGCGCACGTGAATGTTGCTGTGGTTCGTGCGCCGATAGGTCAGTCGGTGGATCAGCCACGGGTAACCGTGGTAGGCGAAGATGACCGGCTTGTCAGTGGTGAAGAGCTGGTCGAACTCGCGGTCGGACATCCCGTGTGGGTGCTCGCTTTCGGGTTGCAGCCGCATCAGGTCGACGACGTTCACGAATCGCACTCGAACGTCCGGGAAGAACTCGCGGATCATCGCGGTTGCGGCGAGGGCTTCGAGCGTCGGGGTGTCGCCGGCGCTGGCGATGACGAGGTCAGGCTCGCCCACACCGTTCTCATCGTGGTCGTTGCTGGCCCAGTCCCAGACTCCGATCCCCGGGTGCAATGGGCGACCGCGTCGTCCATGGAGAGGTACGACAGCGCCGGCTGCTTGCCGGCCACTATGACGTTCACGTAGTTCCTGCTGCGCAGGCAGTGGTCGGCGACCGAGAGCAGCGTGTTGGCGTCAGGCGGCAGATAAACCCTGATCACCTCGGGCTTCTTGTTCATCACGTAGTCGATGAAGCCAGGGTCTTGATGTGAGAACCCGTTGTGGTCTTGCCGCCAGACGTGACTCGACAGCAGGTAGTTCAAGCTCGCGATGGGACGTCGCCACGGGATGCGTCGCGTGGTCTCGAGCCATTTCGAGTGCTGGTTGAACATCGAGTCGACGATGTGAATGAAGGCCTCGTAGCTGTTGAACAAGCCGTGCCGGCCGGTGAGCAGGTAGCCCTCCAGCCAGCCTTGGCACATGTGCTCCGACAGCACCTCCATCACCCGGCCGTCGGCGGTCACGTGGTCGTCGGTCGGCAGCAGCTCGGCGTTGAGGCCGCGGTTTTCTGTCTCGAACACGGCCTGCAGCCGATTCGACGCGGTCTCGTCTGGGCCGAACACCCGGAAGTTCTTGGCGTCGGCGTTGAGCTTGAAAGTGTCGCGAAGCAGGGTTCCGAGCACGCGGGTGGACTCAGCGAAGGTGGTCGCGGGCTTCTCGACCGGAACCGCGTACGCGCGAAAGTCGGGCAGTTTCAGGTCGCGAAGCAGCAAGCCGCCGTTCGCGTGCGGGTTGGCGCCCATACGGCGCTCACCCTGCGGCGCCAACGCGGCGAGGTGGTCGCGCAGGCGGCCGTTCTCATCGAACAGCTCCTCGGGACGGTAGCTGCGCAACCACTGCTCCAACGCGCGCAGGTGCTCGGGCTTCTCGGCAAGGGAAGCCAGCGGCACCTGGTGCGACCGGAAGCTGCCCTCGGTCGGCAGCCCGTCCACTTCCTTCGGGCCTGTCCATCCTTTGGGGGTGGCGAGCACGATCATCGGCCACGCCGGCCGGGACTGGGCATCCGCTCCGGCGTCACGCGCACGGGCCTGGATCGCCCGGATGTCCTCGATCGCGTCGTCCAGCGCGCTCGCCATGACCCGATGCATCGTCGCCGGGTCGTCGCCCTCGACGAGAATCGGCCGATACCCGTATCCGCGCATGAGCTCCATCAACTCGTCGCGGGGGATACGCGCGAGCACGGTCGGATTGGCGATCTTGTATCCGTTCAGATGGAGGATCGGCAACACCGCGCCGTCGCGCGCCGGGTCGATGAACTTGTTGCCGTGCCAACTGGTGGCGAGCGGTCCGGTCTCGGCCTCACCGTCGCCGACGACGCAGCACACGACGAGATCGGGGTTGTCGAAAGCGGCGCCGTAAGCGTGCGACGAGCGCGTAGCCGAGCTCGCCGCCCTCATGGATCGAGCCGGGCGTCTCCGGCGCCGCGTGGCTCGGGATACCGCCGGGGAACGAGAACTGCCGGAACAGCTGGCGCATGCCGTCGACGTCTTGCGTGATGTGCGGGTACGCCGCGGTGTAACTGCCTTCGAGGTAGGTGTTCGCCACCATGCCGGGCCCGCCGTGCCCAGGACCGCAGATGTAGATGGCGTCGGCGTCGTAACGCTTGATGACCCGGTTCATGTGGGCGTAGACGAAGTTCAAGCCCGGCGTGGTGCCCCAGTGGCCGAGCAACCTTGGTTTGATGTCGTCGATCGTCAGCGGGTCGCGCAGCAGCGGGTTGTTGAGCAGGTAGATCTGACCGACAGACAGGTAGTTCGCCGCTCGCCAGTAGGCGTCGATGAGCGAGGCGTCCTCGTCGGTGAGGGCACTGGCAGCGGGAACGGTGCTGGTCTCAGACATGGCGCTCCTTGGGCGGGAGGACGAGCGCGGGGCTCCGGTGACTCTCGCGATCATCCTTACCCTTGCAGCGTCGCCGGTCACGGTCGGGGGCCCGATGGTGGTGGTTCGCCGGGACGAAGGTCCCGAACGAGCGTTACGTAGCGCACTTGGAACCGTCGGGCGCGCGTGGCGTCCTAGCCCTATGGACAGATCGCGTGCCCCGATGCTCGCCGCGCTGCGCGACCACCCGTTCCTTTCGGAACTCCCGGCCGCGTCCTTGCGACGGCTGGCCGCGCACGCGTATCGGGTCGATTTCGCCGCTGGCGAGACGATCTTCCGCGAGGGCGCTGACGCCGACCGCTTGCTTTTGATTCGCCGTGGCGTCGTCCGCCTGGAGATCGAAGTGCCAGGACGTGGTGTCGTCGAAGTCGAGACACTCGGGCCGGACACCGCCTTGGGCTGGTCTTGGCTGGTCTCGCCGTATCGCTGGCACATGACCGCCATCGCGCTTGAACGGACGTCCGCGATTGTCATCGACGCGTCGGTGTTGCGGTCGCTGATGGCCGCGGACGCCGTCATGGGCTACGAGATCATGCGGCGGTTCGCGGCCGTGATGTTCGATCGGCTACAGGCCGGTCGTGCTCGGTTGGCGGTCGGCGCGGCTGACCCCGTGACGCTGCCAGAGGCGGCTGTCGCCGGCCCGTGGGCCGGGTTGCGCGCGATGGTGTCGGCCGTTCGCTGATCCGGCGGCATTCCTGCTCGCCTCGCTAGCCGATGCACGCCGTGCTCGGCGGCTCGCTCGGCGGGTCGCTCGGCCGCGCCCGCAGCTCGAAGGCGCGGCCTTCTTGGTGCGCAAAGGCGATTGTCGAGCGGCGCTGGGGCGGCGTCGAGCGCGTGGAGATGGTCCCGTCAACGGGGGTCTGTCGCCTTGGTGGTACGGGACTTTCGTCGGTGGGTGTGGCGGTTTCGGCGGGTCGATATTGGTGGTGTTCGACGGATGAAAGCGCGAGCCGGGGAGTTCCGGCAAGACTTTGAGGAGGTCGTGATGCGCCGCAAGACATTCGATGCACTACTCACCACCGGTGGTCTGTTGATCGCCGCCGTGCTGCTGATCGCCGGAGGGTTGTTGACCTGGGCGCACTCCTTCGTCGGCAGCCAGGTGAAGAGCCAGCTGTCGCAGCAGCAGATCTTCTTCCCCAAGGCCGGCGACGCGCAGCTGAAGGAGGCCGAGATCGGCCCCTACCTGAACAAGTACGCCGGGCAGCAGCTGACCACCGGCACGCAGGCCGAGGCCTACGCCGACCACTTCATCGCCGTGCACCTGGAGAAGATCGGCGGCGGCAAGACCTACTCCCAGCTGTCCACCCAGGCCCAGGCCGCGCCCACCGACACCAAGTTGGCGGCCACGGTGAACACCATGTTCAAGGGTGAGACGCTGCGCGGCCTGCTGCTCAACGCCTACGCGTTCGGCAAGATGGGCCAGATCGCGCTGCTCGCCGCGATCGCCTCCTTCATCGGCGCCGGCGTCCTGCTGATCTTGGCGCTGCTCGGCTTCTGGCACCTGCGCCGCACCGACCCAGACGAGGAAGTGCTCGCCTACACCGGCAAGCGCTCCAGCGCCCCGGCAAGCGCCTGACAGCGACAGCCGGGCGGCGCGCCGCAGCCGTCACAGAAGCACGAGGGCCCCGAACACCGCGGGGCCCTCGCGCTTTGTCGTTACTTAGGCTGCTTCAAAACCGTGAGAAGGACGGCACAATCCTCGACCGCCTCAAGGTTGTGCCGTGAGCTCGGCACGACAAGCAAATCGCCGGTGCGCGCCTCCCAACTGTCATCTCCGGCGGTCATGCGCACGCGGCCGCGCAGCACGTAAACGGTCGCTTGCTCCGGGACTCTCGTGTTCACCGAGCGTCGCGTCTTTGACCATGGCGACCACGGTCTGCCGCAAGGCCAGCTCATGGCCGCCTACCACCGTCTCGGCCGTCCGGCCGCCGCCGGCCGTCGCGGCACGTTCGAGCAGCTCGCGGCCCAGCGCCTCGAGCGAGAACTTCTGCATGAGGGGGCACCTCCGATCCCATCGACGGCTACTGACCTTATGCCGTGTGGAGATCGCCACCGGAACGCGCCGCCGCATACCGCCTCAGGACCTAGCGTTTACACAAAGCAAATGGTAGAAAAGAACCGACCCGAGTTGAGGAGAGAGATGAGCACGCCCATCAAGATTGAGTCCGCCGACGAGGCTGCGTTTTCCGCGATGCTCCATCATCACGCCCAGCTCCGCGGCGAGCTGGACGCTCTGGTTGCCGCGCTTCGCGACGTGGTCGTGGCGGGGGTGTCGCACGTCGCGGCCAAAGAGGCGCTCGTCAGGTTCGTCGACCAGCACCTCCTGCCGCACGCGGCCGCGGAGGAGGGGTCGATCTACCCGGCGGCGGCTGATGACGAGCGGGTCGAACTCTTCGTCGACTCGATGGTTCTCGAGCATCGCGAACTCGAGCGCAAGGCGCGGGCGTTGCGGTTGGCCGACACGTCGGCGGGGGCGTTGACCAGCGCAGAGGGAATCGGCGCAGTGTTCGCCCTCCACGTCGAGAAGGAGAACGACCTGCTGCTTCCCGCGCTGCAAGAGCGAGCGGGTGTGTCGCTCGCCACTTTGTTGGGCGACATGCACGACCGGCTGGCCGAGCCTGACGTCGAGCCGCTCGCGCATCCCAACCGCGAAGCCGAAGAGCTTGACGTGCGCACCCTCGCGCACGGCGCCCGGCACGAGATCATCTTCGGCAAGCTGCATGCCCTCGTCCCCGGCGAGCGGCTGTTCATCGTCAACGACCACGATCCGAAGCCGCTGCGCTATCAGCTCGACGCGGCTTGGCCGGGGACGTTCGACTGGACGTATGTGGCGGCGGGCCCGCAGGTCTGGCGGATTGAGATCACCCGGCTCGGATAGCCGAAAGCGCGGACGTACGCTCGGCGAGATGACTCGATCGGCCGCGGTGCGCGCGAAGCGCCTCTACGACGATCTCGCGCCGGACGACGGGGTGCGCGTGCTCGTGGACCGAATCTGGCCACGCGGCGTCAGCAAGGAGCGCGCGCACATCGACGAGTGGCTGAAGGCCGTGGCGCCGTCGGGGCAACTGCGCGTCTGGTATGCCCACGACGCCGAGCGGTTCGACGAATTCGCGCGTCGTTACGAAGCGGAGCTCGCAGATCCAGAACATGCCGCCGCGTTCGCCCACCTGAAGGCGCTCGCCAAGAGCAGTCGGGTCACGCTGCTCACCGCGACCAAAGAGCTGGAGTCAAGCCAAGCGGCGGTGCTGGCGCGTTTGCTTCGCTGACCGACGTATCGGGCCGAATGCCCACGCTGCGAAGGACGTTCGTCCCTATCGCTCGGGACTGAAGAACCGGTGGACTTTGGCGATCCCCTGCTGAATCCCGGAGGTACTTCGTGGCGCGCCGACGCACCCCAGCCGAACCGCATCACCGCGTCGTCATCATCGGCGGCGGGAATGCCGGCGTCAGCGTGGCCGCTCGGCTCAACCGCCGGGGCGTCGACGACGTGGCGATCGTCGAACCAAGCGCGGAGCACTATTACCAGCCGCTTTGGACCCTCGTCGGTGGCGGCCTTGTCGATGCGCGGAAGACGGTGCGGCGTGAGGTTGCGGTGCTGCCGCGGCGGTCGGCGTGGATTCGCGATCGCGCGACCGGTGTGGATCCGGAGAATCGAGTCGTCCAGCTGCACGGCGGATCCGTCAGCTACGACCGCTTGGTCGTGACGCCCGGTATTCAACTCGACTGGGACGCGACACCCGGCATGCCGGAGGCGATGGCGACGCCGTACGCGTCGTCCAACTACTCGTTCGCGCTCGCGCCGAAGACATGGCAGGTGATGCGCGGCCTGGAGCGGGGCACGGCGGTCTTCACCATGCCCACGGGCCCGATCAAGTGCCCAGGAGCGCCGCAAAAGATCGCGTACCTGTGCGCGGATCACTGGCGTCAGCAGGGCGTTCTCGGCAACATCCGCGTTGTGCTCGCGCTTCCCGGCGCGGGCCTCTTCGGCGTCCCGGTCTTTGCGCAGGCGTTGGCGAAAGCGGTCGAGCGTTACGGCATCGAAGTGCGCTTCAACACTGAGGTCGTCGAGTTTGACGGTGACTCGCGACGGGTCAAACTGCTCGACAACACAACCGGCGCCAAAGAGCCGCTTGACTATGACGCGTTGCACGCGGCACCGCAGCAAAGCGCTCCCGACTGGCTGAAGCACGGACCACTTGCCGATCCGACGAATCCAGGAGGCTTCATCGAGGTCGACAAGCACACGTTGCAACATGTGCGGTTTCCCGAGGTCTTCGCCCTCGGCGACGTCGCGAACACGCCCAACTCCAAGACTGGCGCGGCGATCCGCAAGCAGGCGCCGGTGGTGGTGGCAAACCTGATGGCCAGCCTCGCGCTGGAGCCGCTCTCCGCGATTTACGACGGATATGCCGCATGCCCGTTCACGACGGCGCACAACCGCATGCTGCTGGCCGAGTTCGACTACGCGTGCAACCCGCAGCCCTCGATCCCACTGATCGACACGACGCGAGAGCGTTACGACATGTGGCTGCTCAAGCGCTATGGGCTCCCGTTCCTTTACTGGAACGTCCTTCTGCGCGGCCTCGGGTAGAGTCCTTTCTGACGAGCGCGATAGTATTTATCTGTCGGCTCGGTTGGAGGGTGTGAGCGCATCGTGGACGCAACGCAGTGGCTCGGTGTCGTTGACGGCGAACTGGTGCTCGAAGCGCTGCACGAGGTCATCGACCCCGAGCTCGGCGTCAACATCGTCGACCTAGGCCTCGTGTACGAGGTGGCGGTGGGCGCCGAGGGCGACGTGGCGATCCGCATGACGTTGACGACGCCAGGCTGCCCGCTCGGCGGCTACCTCGAGGACGAGATCAACGGTTGCCTGCGCCGCTTCCCCTGCGTGCGGGACGTGCGCGTCGACTTGGTGTGGGATCCGCCGTGGCAGCCCGCCGCGATGACCGACGACGCTAGACGCCAACTGGGCTGGCGCGGTTGAGTCGGATGCCCATGCCACGTCGTCCGGGGCTGCTGCTGTTGCCGGCCGGGGTACTCGTCATGCTGTTTGGCCTGTGGGGCGGCTTGGCGCGACTCGGGTACTCGCTGCCTGCCGACACGTCGTCCGCCAGCGACCACGGCATCTTGATGAGCCTCGGCTTCTTGGGCACGTTGATCGCGGTCGAGCGCGCGGTGGCGCTGCGCGCGAGTTGGGCGTGGATCGCGCCCACCGCGTCGGCTGTCGGCTCTGTGGCGCTCGTCTTCGGCGCGCCCGCCGTGTTCGGGAAGGTCTTGTTGGTCGTCGGCGGCGCGGTGCTGACCGGCATCTACGCCGCGTTGCACCGGGTGCGGCGCTCGACGCACAACGCCCTGATGGGCGTCGCGGCGATTGGCTGGGTGGTGGCTGCGGCGTTATGGCTGGCGAACCGTGACATCGCGCTGCTCGTGCCGTGGCTGGCCGTGTTTCTCGTCATCACCATCGTCGCCGAGCGGCTGGAGTTGTCGCGGCTGCTGCAAGTCTCACAACGTGCCCGCGGCGTTCTGGTGTCGATCGTCGCGGTGTTCGTCATCGGCGCGCTTGTTTCCAGCGCCAGCCAGGGCGTGGGCGTGCGAATCAGCGGCGGCGCCATGGTCGGGCTCGCCGGATGGCTGCTGGCGTTCGACCTTGCGCGCCGCACCGTGCGCCAGCAAGGTGTGACGAGGTTCATGGCGGTCGGACTGCTGACCGGCTACGGCTGGCTCGCGGTCGGCGGCCTACTCTGGTTGATTTTCGGCTTCCATGTCGACGACGCGGTCTACGACGCGCAGCTCCACGCCGTCTTTCTCGGCTTCGTGATGTCGATGGTCTTCGCGCACGCGCCGGTGATCGCGCCGTCGGTCTTGCGGCGGCCGTTCCAGTACCGCCCGATGCTCTACGTGCCGCTTGCGCTCTTGCATCTGTCTTTGATCGTGCGCGTGGTCGGCGGCGACGCGTTGTCCTTCGACGACGCATGGCGGGCGGGCGGGATCACGAACGTGATCGCGTTGCTCGCGTTCGTCGCGGGAACGGCCACGTCCTTGCTGTTC
This sequence comes from uncultured Actinomycetes bacterium, assembly GCA_963747395.1. Lineage (GTDB taxonomy): Bacteria > Actinomycetota > Actinomycetes > Acidothermales > Acidothermaceae > JAICLV01. The sequence continues at coordinate 18,370 of CAVVEX010000011.1, forward strand.
GTCCGCACGACGCGGTGGCGAGCCTGGCTGGCCACGCCTGCGGCCGCAGGAACGATGATCGGTGTTGTGGTGTTGGCAGGATCAGTCGCGTTCGCGAACAGCGGTGGCACATCGAGAGCTGGCCCTAACGGCTCCGCCACGGAAATCGCCGCTGACGGGTCGACGACGAGCGTGGCGATCTCGCTGCGCGAAATGCGAATCGAACCGTCGGCGATCACCGTCCATCCGGGCACGCGTCTGGTGCTGCATGTCAGCGACGACGGCACGATGCGGCACGATCTGCGACTGCCGAACGGCGCCCACACGGTGTTGTTGGAGCCAGGCCAGGCAGTCGAGCTCGACGCCGGCGTCATCACCAAGCCGCTCGAGGGTTGGTGCACGGTGCCCGGACATCGCGCGGCTGGGATGACGCTGCGGATCGGGCTCGGCGCGGCTTCGTCCTCGGCGGCCGAACCGATGGCAGGCATGGCGAGCACGTCGGGGATGACCGCCGCCGCGTCAAGCCAACCCGACGCGGTTCCGCCCAATCTCGGGGACGCGCCGCCGGCCGGTTGGCGGCCGTTTGACGCGGCGCTTCCGCCAGTCCCGGCCGGCGCGCGTGCACAACGTCACCTGGCACATCAGGGACGTGAAGACGACGATGGCCCCTGGCGTCACGCAGACGATGTGGACCTTCGACGGAACCGTGCCCGGACCGGTGTTGCACGGCCGGGTCGGAGACGCCTTCAACGTCACCGTCGTCAACGACACGCAGATGACGCACAACCTGGACTTCCACGCCGAGGAGGGCCCGCCGGCGACGGAGATGACGCCCATCGCTCCAGGCGCCTCGCAGACGTATCACTTCGTCGCCAAGAGAGCCGGTGCGTGGCTGTATCACTGCGGCACCGCGCCGATGCTGATGCACATCGGCAACGGAATGTACGGTGCGATGATTGTCGATCCGCCCGGCCTGGCTGCCGTTGACGCGCAGTATGTGCTGGTCGGCTCTGAGTTGTTCTTCGGCCCCCAAGGCGGCGTCGGCGACTATGCGAAGATGCTCGCTGACAAGCCGGATGCCGTGGTGTTCAACGGGTTTCCATTCGCCTATCAACACGAGTCGCTGCGAGCCAAGGTCGGTGATCGGGTGCGAGTTTGGGTCGTCGACGCTGGCCCGACCAGGGCGCTCGCTTTCCACGTCGTCGGGCGCAATTCGACACGGTCTATCTCGACGGCGCGTACAACCTGCGGGCTGGGCGGCCCGTGAGCGGTGGCGCGCAAACCCTACCCGTCGATCCGGGCGACGGCGGGTTCGTCGAGCTCGGCTTCGGCCAACCCGGGACTTATCCCTTTCTGACGCACGCCATGGCCGACGCCGTGATCGGCGCGACCGGCGCCTTCTTCGTGGGCAAGTAGCGAGGCGTCGCGATGCTGTCGTGGTGGTCGCTGCTGCGCTTTGTTCACGTGCTGTCGGCTGCGGTTTGGGTCGGCGGGCAGCTGACGCTGAGCGCATTGTTGCTACCGGTGCTGCGGCGTCGATTGCCGACAGAGCTGCGCGGGCCGCTCGCCTCTCAGATCGGACGCCGGTTTGGCGTGTACACATTGGCGGTCTTCGTTCCAGTGCAGGTCGGCAGCGGCATCGGGCTGGCGATCGAGCATGGGGTCACGTGGAACATGCTCGGGCAGCCAGGCTACGGCCGGACGTTGTCGGCGAAACTCGGGGTCTTCGTCGTGGTGATGGTGCTGTCAGCCTTGCATGGCTGGGCGCATGGCGCCGGCCGTGCCGCCGTCGCTCGCGCGTTGGCCCTCGGCACGTTGATCGGGTCTTGCGTGATCGTGCTGCTCGCCACCGCGCTCGTCGGCGATTAGCGCCGTCGGGCGGCGGGTGCGACTTTCGGGCTCGTCTGTGCGCCGTCCTTGGCGCGCAGGTGTGCGATGCAAAGGCTCGGCTCGACGAACGGATCGAGTCGCTCCGCCACGATCGGCGCGTCAAGCTCGGTGAGCATCCCTTGCATCAAGCCAAGATGGACCGCGCAGACCACCTCTTCGTGTTCGAGCGCTGTCTCCCGGAACGGGCAGTGCCGTAGCAGGATCTGCCGTTCGCGGCGCGTGGTCCGGGCCTCTGGCCGGAAGCCGACGTCGTCGAGCATCGTCACAAGTTCACGAGTAGCGCCGGCCGCATCGACCGGACGCCGACGTTGCCGCGGCCCGCTCGGCGCCTGCGCCAGATTGCGCCCCCATCGGCGGCCGGCCTCCAGCGACTCCTTGGCGGGGCGCGCGGCGTGCGACGCGAGGTAGTCGGTGAGGATCTCGGCGAGCAACCGGTAGCTGCGTTGCCCGCCGCGAGCGCTGCCTGGGCGCGCCGTGTACAGCGCTCGCGGTCGGCCGGGCTGCTCCCGGCTCTCCGTCGCGCGGTCGACCAAGCCAGCGTTGACGAGCCCGTCGAGATGGAATCGCGCCGTGTTCGTGTGCAGCCCGGTGGCAGCCGCGACGTCGGTCACTCCGAGCGGCCGCCCAGCGTCTTGTAGCAGCGTCAGCACGCCCAGCCGGCTCTCCCCGAGAGCCTGCTGGCCGCCAGCCTCGCCGATCATTGTGGTCACCCGCACATTTTTACATATCGAGTCGGGAGAACGTGGCGAAAGCCACTCCTGATCTCTAGCAAAATCCGCTCTGACCGCGTACGTTTCGACGAAAGATCGATACGGTACTTCTCGCGTGATCGCAAGGTTGACGACGCGATGCGTCGCGGGACGATGAAGCGGGGCGATCGGATGCCAGACTCGGCGATCTCAGGCTACGGAGAGAACACTCCAGCATCAGCCGTGGATCCCAAGATGCGCACCGCGTCGCCGCAGCTGGCCCCCCTGCTGCCGGCCGGGGAGCCCGTCGAGTCGTTGTTGCGCAACGCGCAGTTCTTCTTGCCCGGCACGCCGTCGCCTGATTTTCGCGAGGTGCATCGGGTCGACGGCCGCGGCGCCGAGGAGTTTTACCGCGAGCGGTGGCGGCACGACAAGGTCGTGCGGTCGACTCACGGAGTCAATTGCACCGGCTCTTGCTCGTGGAAGGTGTATGTCAAGGACGGCATCATCACCTGGGAGACGCAGCAGACGGACTATCCGTCCGTGGGCCCCGACTCACCTGAGTACGAGCCGCGAGGATGCCCGCGCGGCGCGTCGTTCTCCTGGTACACCTACTCGCCCTCGCGCGTGCGGTACCCGTACGTTCGCGCGCCACTCCTGCAGCTGTGGCGTGAGGCGCGCGCTCGCCACGGAGACCCGGTCGCCGCATGGGCCGAGATCATCGCCGACCCCGACAAGACGCGAACGTACAAGACGATGCGCGGCAAGGGCGGCTTCGTCCGGTCGACCTGGCCCGAGGTCCTGGAGCTCATCTCCGCCGCTCACGTGCACACCGTCAAGGAGTTCGGGCCCGACCGTGTCGTGGGGTTCACGCCGATCCCGGCGATGTCCCAGGTGTCGTACGCCGCAGGCAGCCGCTTCCTGTCGATGATCGGCGGCACAATCCTCTCGTTCTACGACTGGTACGCCGACCTGCCGCCAGCGTCGCCGCAAGTGTTCGGCGACCAGACGGACGTGCCCGAGTCGGGAGACTGGTGGAACTCCTCGTACCTGATCGTCTGGGGCACCAACCTGCCGATCACCAGGACGCCCGACGCCCACTTCATGACCGAGGCCCGCTACAAGGGCCAAAAGGTCGTCGTCGTGAGCCCCGACTACTCCGATCACACGAAGTTCGCCGACGACTGGCTGGCCGCCAACCCCGGCACCGACGGCGCGCTCGCGATGGCGATGGGGCACGTCATCTTGTCGGAGTTCTATCGCGATCGAACGGTGCCGTACTTCAGGGACTATGCCAAGACCTACACCGACCTGCCGTTTCTCGTGACGTTGCGCGAGCGCGGTGACTCCTACGTGCCTGATGGCTTCCTCACCGCCGCTGATCTCGGCGGTGACGACACCGCGGTCGAAGCCGCCGCGCACAAGACGGTGGTTCTCGACAGCGAAACCTGGCTGCCGCGAGTGCCCAATGGGTCACTTGGCTTCCGTTACACCGACAGCGGTGTCGGCAAGTGGAACCTCGAACTGGGCGACATCGACCCCGCTCTGACGCTGTATGGGCGTCACACCGAAGCCGTTCCAGTGGACCTGCCGCGCTTCGACGTCGGCCCCAGCGAAGGCGGTGACGTGATCACCCGCGGCGTTCCTGTCACGCGGGTCGCTGGCAAGCTCGTCACCACGGTCTTCGACCTGCTGATGGCGCAGTACGCGGTGGCGCGCGAGGGACTGCCCGGTGAGTGGCCAACCGGTTATGACGATCCGCATCCGTACACGCCAGCGTGGCAGGAAGCCATCACCTCAGTCCCCGCCGCGGCAGCCGCCCGGGTTGCGCGCGAATTCGCGCGCAACGCTGAGCTGTCGCGTGGTCGTTCGATGATCGCAATGGGCGCGGGGACGAACCACTGGTACCACTCCGACCAGATCTACCGGTCGTTCCTGACGCTCATCATGCTCTGCGGCACCCAAGGTGTGAACGGCGGCGGGTGGGCTCACTACGTAGGGCAGGAGAAAGTTCGCCCGCTGACCGGCTGGTTCACAACCGCGTTCGGGTACGACTGGCAGCGGCCGACACGGCACATGACCGGCACGTCGTTCTTCTACCTGCACACCGACCAGTGGCGGTACGAGACGTTTGGCGCCGGAGAGTTCACCAGCCCGCTGGGGCCCGGCCAGCTGGCCGACCGGACCTTCGCCGACTGTCTCGCCCAGGCGTCGCGACTCGGCTGGACGCCGTCGCATCCGGCATTCGACCGCAACCCGCTCAGCATCGCGGACGACGCTGCGCGCGCGGGCAAGTCGGTGCCCGACTACGTCGCTGAGGAGCTTGCCGCCGGGCGGTTGCGGTTCGCCGGGGAGGACCCGGACAACCCGGCGAACATCCCGCGGGTGATGACGATCTGGCGGGCGAACGTCCTCGGCTCGTCGGGCAAAGGCATGGAGTACTTCCTGCGCCACCTGATCGGCGCCGATGACGCCGTCCGGGCTGACGAGTCACCCGAGGAGCTGCGCCCGCGCGAAGTCACGTGGCGGGACGAGGCGCCGCGCGGCAAGCTCGATCTGCTGACGACGATCGACTTCCGGATGACCAGCACCTGCACGTTCTCCGACATCGTGCTTCCGGCGGCGACGTGGTACGAGAAGTACGACCTGTCGTCGACCGACATGCATCCGTTCGTGCATTCCTTCAATCCCGCGATCGCGCCGCCGTGGGAGGCACGCACCGACTTCGACATCTTCCACGCCATCGGCGAGGAGTTCTCTCGACTCGCGGCCACGCATCTTGGCACCCGCACCGACGTCATCGCCGCGCCGCTCGCGCACGACACCGCCGACGAGCTGGCCCAGCCGGGCGGCAGGGTCGTCGACTGGAAGACCCAGGGCGTCAAACCGACTCCCGGCGTCAACATGCCGAAGCTGATCACCGTCGAGCGCGACTACGCCGCGGTGGCCGCGAAGATGCGCGCGCTGGGCCCGCTCGTCGACACGCTCGGCACGACGACCAAGGGCGTGACGTGGGTGCCGACGAAGGCGGTCGACTACTTGCGGCGGGTCAATGGGACCGTGCGCGGCGGTGTCGGTGACGGCCGGCCTTCACTGGCCCGCGACATCCACCTGGCGGAGGCGATCCTCGCCCTCTCCGGGACGACGAACGCGGAACTGGCGATCCTCGGTTGGAAGCGCCTTGAGGAGCGCACCGGCGTGCGGCTCGCGGACCTCGCCGAAGAGCGTGCCGGCGAGCAGATCAGCTTCGCCGACACGCAGGTGCAACCGCGCGCGGTCATCACCTCTCCGGAGTGGTCAGGAAGCGAGACCGGCGGACGCCGCTACTCGCCGTTCGTCGTGAACGTCGAGCGAAAGAAGCCGTGGCACACCTTGACTGGGCGCATGCACTTCTTCCTCGACCACGATTGGATGGCCGAGCACGGCGAATGCCTTCCGACGTATCGGCCGCCGCTGAACTACGCCCGGCATTACGGCGAACAAGGATTGCAGGATCCGGACCGTCCGGAGATCACCGTTCGCTATCTGACGCCGCACTCGAAGTGGTCGATCCACTCGGAGTACCAGGACAACCTCCACATGTTGCGGCTGTTCCGCGGCGGCCCCGTCATATGGATGAGCCCGATCGACGCGCAGAAGATCGGCGTCAAGGACAACGACTGGATCGAGGCTTACAACCGCAATGGTGTGGTGGCCTGCCGTGCCGTCGTCACCCATCGCATGCCTGCGGGGACGGTGTACATGTACCACGCGAAAGACCGGCATCTGATGACGCCGAAGTCCGAGATCTCCGGCTGGCACGGCGGGTCTGACAACTCGCTAACCAGGCTGGTGATGAAACCGACGCACATGATCGGCGGCTACGCCCAGTTGTCCTACGGCTTCAACTACTACGGCCCGACCGGCAACCAGCGCGACGAGGTCACCGTGATCCGCCGCCGGTCGCAACAGGTGGAGTGGTGACCCGCCGATGAGAATCATGGCCCAGATGGCGATGGTGATGAACCTCGACAAGTGCATCGGCTGCCACACCTGTTCGGTCACCTGCAAGCAGGTGTGGACCAACCGGCCGGGCATGGAATACGTGTACTTCAACAACGTTGAGACAAAGCCAGGCGTCGGCTATCCGAAGCGTTACGAGGATCAAGAGCAGTGGCAAGGCGGTTGGACGCTCGACCGCAAGGGCCGGCTTCAGCTCAAGGCCGGCGGCCGGCTTCGCAAGTTGCTCTCGATCTTCTACAACCCGAACCTGCCGACGATCGACGACTACGGCGACCCGTGGACGTACGACTACGAGACCATCGTCAACGCGCCGCTCGGCACCGCGAACCCCAGCGCCCACTCGATCTCCGCGCTCACCGGGCGCGACATGGACATGCAGTGGGGGAGCAACTGGGAAGACGATCTCGCGGGCGCTCCCGCGAACGCCTCGCGCGACCCGAACCTGGAGAACATGCAAGAGCGGGTCAAGATGGAGTTCGAGCAGGTTTTCATGTTTTACCTGCCGCGCATCTGCGAGCACTGTCTCAACCCATCCTGCGTGGCGTCGTGCCCTTCGGGCGCGATGTACAAGCGGGAGGAGGACGGCATCGTCTTGGTCGACCAAGACCGTTGCCGTGGTTGGCGCTTTTGTGTGTCGGGCTGCCCCTACAAGAAGGTGTACTTCAACCATCGCACTGGCAAGGCCGAGAAGTGCACGCTGTGCTTCCCCCGGATCGAGTCGGGGCAGCCGACGATCTGCTCCGAGACTTGTGTCGGCCGGCTGCGCTATCTCGGTCTGTTCTTGTACGACGCCGACAAGGTGCTTGGCGCCGCCACCACGCCGGACGCGCAAGACCTTTACGAGGCGCAACTCGACGTGTTCCTCGACCCGGAGGATCCGGAGATTCGCGCTGAGGCGGCGCGCCAGGGCATTCCCGACGACTGGATCCAGGCCGCGCGCCGTTCGCCGGTCTACGCGCTAGCGGTGAAGCACCGGGTGGCGTTGCCGCTGCATCCGGAGTACCGCACTCTTCCGATGGTCTGGTACATCCCGCCGCTGTCGCCGGTCTCCGACATCGTGCACGCCGACGGCTACGACGACACCGACCCCGACAAGGTGTTCGCGACCATCGACTCGTTGCGGATTCCGTTGGACTACCTGGCGAATCTGTTCACCGCAGGGCGGGCCGACACGGTGCGCACCGTCTTGCGCAAGCTCGCCGTCGTCCGCGCGGTCATGCGCGCCGAGCAGCTCGGATTGACCCCGAATGACGAGCTGCCGAAGACCGTCGGCACGACCGCCGACGAGCTGGGCGACCTCTACCGGCTACTCGCTATCGCGAAATACGACGACCGATATGTCATCCCGAAGGCACACGCCGAGGATGCCGGCCGGTTGATGAACCAGCACGAACAACTGTTCTGCAGTCTCGATGGCGAAGGAGGTCCGGGTATGGGCGGTCTCGGACCGCACGCGATTCGCAGCTTCGAGCCGGCAGGGCAGCCAGGTGCGACACCGAGCAGTCAGACGTTTCGAGCGGACGACGGGAAGGTGCACTTCAACCTGCTCGGTTGGAACGGCGCGGGCGACTCGCCAAACTTGTTCCCCGAGGCCGCTGAATGAGCACGCTGTTGCGGCCTGCCGCCTCGCGCGCGACGGTGAGCCCGTACAAGCTGGGCTCGTTGCTGCTTCAGTATCCGACTGTCGCTGTCTTCGACGGTATCGCCGAGCTGGACGCCGCGATCGGGCTGACGGCGGCCGCGAGCCGCGAGCCGTTTCGCCGTTTCGTGTCATGGTTGGGCGCGACGTCGGCGGAGGATGTGGCACGGCACTATGTCGAGACGTTCGACCTTAGACGCAAGTGCACGCTGTACCTGACGTACTACCGATACGGCGACACCCGCAAGCGCGGCATGTCGATGCTGACGTTCAAGGCTGCCTACCGCGGCGCGGGTCTCGATCCAACCGATGACGAGCTGCCCGACTACCTGCCGATGGTGCTGGACTTCGCCGCCCTCGCTCCGCGGGGGGAGTCGTTGCTTCGCGCACACCGCGCCGACCTCGAACTCGTCAGGATCGCGTTGCGCGACGCGAAGACGCCATACGCTCACGTCATCGACGGTGTGTGCGCGACGTTGCCGAAGCTTGGACGACGCGACGCCGCGCAGGTGCGCGAGATTTGGCACCACGGCCCGCCCGAGGAGGATGTCGGACTCGAGCCGTTCGCACCGCCTGAATACCTCAGCGGCTATGGAACACACGACGGAGGGTGCCGGCACGATGAGTAGTTGGGACCTCTGGTGGTGGGTCATCCTGCCGTACGCGGCGATGGTCGTGTTCGTCGTCGGTCACGTCTGGCGCTGGCGTTACGACCAATTCGGTTGGACCAGTCGCTCGACGCAGTTGCAGGAACGTCGGCTGCTGAAGTGGGGCGCGCCGCTGTTCCACTACGCCACGTTCGCCGCCATCGGCGGCCACGTTCTCGGGATCCTCGTTCCCAAGTCGTGGACTGAGTCGCTGGGCATTCCGGAGAACGTCTACACGACGTTCTCCGGTGTAGCCGGGTCGATCGCGGCCGTCGGCGTGCTGATTGGCGCCGGAGTGCTCGTCTTCCGGCGCACGATGGTTCCCAGGGTGCGGGCGACGACCAGCATGGTTGACTACCTGGCACTCATCCTGCTCGGCATCATCGTCGTCCTCGGGATTTACCTCACCCTCGGCGTGCAGGAGTTCGGCAACGGATACGACTACCGCGACAGTGTCTCGATCTGGTTCCGGGGCTTGTTCGCCGGCAACCCGCATGTCGACCTCATCAGCCACGCGCCGATCATGTACCAGGTTCACGCGACGGCGGCGTGGGTCATCTTCGCGGTCTGGCCGTTCAGCCGCTTGGTGCACGCGTGGAGTTACCCGCTCTGGTATCTGTGGCGGCCTTACGTCGTCTATCGGAGCAAGCGCGCCACGCCGCCACAGGAGCCGGGCACCGGTGGCCGCAAGTGGCGCAAGATCGGCGTCCCGTACTGACGTGGCGGCGCTGACCGCGACACCGGATGGCGCTCCGATGCGTGACCGAATCGCTGCCGCGGCGAGCACCGCGAATCCGGGCTACTTCGCGCTGGTCATGGGCACCGGCATCGTCTCGGTTGGCATGGACAACCACCGCCAGGTGGCGCTTTCGCTGGGTTTGCTGTGGGTCGCCATCCTGGGATACGCGGTGCTCGTCGCCGTGAACGTCTGGCGGATCATCGCGTTCCGCCGGCAGCTGGCGAGCGACTTCACCGACCCGCGTCGCGCCTTCGGTTTCTTCACGTTCGTCGCCGGCACGGACGTGCTCGGCGCCAGGTTGGCGATCGCCGGGTGGCGCGGGCTGGCGTTGGCGCTGCTTGTCGTCGGGGCCATCAGCTGGTTTGTGCTCGGGTACGTGGTGCCGTGGACGGCCGTGCTCGGTCGCAGTGTGCGGCCCGTCGTCGCGGCGGCGAACGGCACCTGGTTCATCTGGGTGGTGGCCAGCCAATCGATCGGCGTGCTGGCCGCCGTTCTCGAACCGCAGACTCACGCGGGACGACGGGAGCTCGCGTTGCTCGCCGTCTTCTCTTGGTCTGTGGGCGTTTTCCTCTATGCGGCCGCGGGTGTCTTCGTCGCGGCCCGGTTGATGTTGTATCCGCTTGACCCGGCCGACCTGACTCCGCCGTACTGGGTGGCGATGGGCGCCACGGCCATCACGGTGTTGGCCGGCGCGCGCATCGTGGAAATGGCCGACGCGCCGATGGTGGCTGCGACGCGCGGCTTGATCGCAGGCGCCTCGGTGGTCTTCTGGGCGTTCGGGAGCTGGCTGATTCCCGCTCTCGTGGCCGCCGGATGGTGGCGGCACGCGGTGCACCGCATCCCGCTGCGGTACGAGGCGGCCTGGTGGAGCATCGTGTTCCCGCTCGGCATGTATGGCGTCGCTGGCTACTACATCGGGCGGGCGGACAACCTGCCGATCGTGCGATCTGTCGGTGAGAACGAGACCTGGTTTGCCCTGGCCGTTTGGGCGGCGGTGCTCGTCGCGATGTGCGCGCACCTCGCGCGAACGTTGCTTCACGCAAGCCCCAGCTAGGCTCGCTCGCAGCTCCAGCCTTTTGGCAATGTGCCTGACTCCATGAACCCGCGAAGCTGCGCAGTCGCTGGCTCGTCAAGCGCGAGACCGGCCTGCGGGTAGAGGATTTGCTCCTCTTTTTGATTGTGATGCTGTAGCCGGACGACGAGTTCCTTGCACGACTTGCGCAGGGCCACCTCATCGGGGCCGAGAGCGATCTCGGCATCGATCGCGTCAAGCGTGCGCCACAACTGACCGTGCTCCCGCAGCATGACGAAGATCGGAGCGATCAGCCCGCCGTCGCGCAGCGGGGGGAACAGGAAAGCCTCCTCAAGGTAGATGTGCCGACGTAGCGCGGTCGCCGCTTGCCGCATTGGCGTGACCTCGATCGCAGGGCCGGCGAGCGTTGCGGTGAACTCCTCGAGCTTCTGGTCGACCTCGTGATGTTGGCGCACCAGAGCCGTCGCAAGCGACTCCACCATGTCGTCCCCCTCCTCACTGACCGCGTGCCGTTGATTTTACACTAGTATAGTGGTAAAAATAACTGTGACCACCGACGAGCGATGCCTGAAGCTGGCTGTCCAGCCGGCGGATCTGCTCGCGCGGATGTCCGCGCTCGTTGATGACGTGCTCAAGTCGACGATCAAAGCTCGGTGGCCGGAAGCCGAACTGGTCGCACTCGTCGCATGCCTGCGGGCTGAGGTCTTGCCGCGCGCCGAGCATTCGGGCTGCGAGGTGTTCTCGCGGAAGGTCAACGCCGGCGATCGCGCACAGCTGCATCGCGACCACCGGCGGCTGCAAGAGGCGACCGCGGTGCTGGCTCGTGCCGCGGCCGGCGAAGGAAGCCGCTCGGCTGCGTATGTCGCCGCGACGGCGCGCAGTGTGCTGTCGCAGCTCGACCGTCATCTCGCGAGCGAACGCGAGGCGTTGGCGTTCGGCTGAGGCCGCGAACCGCGCTTGTCGCGCGGCTACGCGGCTACGCGGCGACCCGGTGGGGTTGGTGGGCGGCGAGCCAGCGCAGGCCGTCAACCCCGACGTGACGCCCGCCGTCGACGACGACGGTGGGCGTCGTCCAAGTCGCGAGCTCCGCCCAGTCGCCATGCCATGTCGTGAGCCGACGATAAGCGGCCGTGGTGATCGGACCGCGATTGGTGCTCACCGCAAACCCGGATTCGCGCAACGGGAACGCCGGCGAGTGGCCTTGTCGGATCGGCGCGGCGAGCATGGTGCGCAAGACGTCGACACTGCCGATGTCGGTCCCGCGTGTCCAATACGCGTCGAACAGCGCGCGCCGCACGAGGTGGCCCACTCCGCTGCCGACGGCCTCGGCGTAGCCGGAGTTCGCCGCCGCCGTGTTTGGCAGCACAGAGGGGGTGGCGGCGGCGAACGGCTCGTCCGGCGTCAGCAGCTGCCGCACCGAACCCAGTTCGTCGGCGATCTTGCTTTGGCCGCCGTCGTCGAGCCGTCGACCAACGACAGGTAGCTGTGCCGCATGCTCGACGGCACGCCAATCGACTTCGATCCCGGCCGCGACGAACAGATCGGCCCGTAAGCTCGCGAGGTAGGAGTAGGGGCAGTTGAAGTCGCCGTAAATGACAATCATGGTCACGCCCTCGCTTCCGGCCGCCCGATCCGCACCCGCCACACTTCGGGTCCCTGCTCCAGGTATTCCCAGGTGAAGTCACCTTCGTGCTCCGCGGCGAACTGGTAGTACAACGGTTTCGGGTCGTGATCGTTGACCAACACGAACGCGGCGCCGGGCAACAGCGCGCTGTACGTCTCGAAGATGAGATCGTGCCGCCGGGCGGGCGCCTCGGCTCGGACATCGAGCAGCTGGTCGGTCGCGCTCATCGCGCACTCCAGATCAAATCGCCGCGTTCGGCGGCGGTCGTCTTAGCACCGTCGTCGACTGTGGCCTCGTCCCCGTGCAGCCGAGCGAGGTAGTGCAGCACTCCGGCCAGCCGTTCGGCTTGCGGTCGGTGCGCTCCCCGGAGCGTCACCCACGCTTGTGCGGCGAGCCGGCTCGCAGCCTCGGGTGCGCCGCTCTCACCAAGCTCGCGCAGCGCACGCGTCAAGACCCTCGCGAGCGCCGCGATGGTCTGGTCGCACTCGCTTTCGTGCAGGATGGGCTCGTTTGAAAGCGTCTCGGCGACGCTGAGGTGGCTTCCCATGTTTTTCACGATAGCAGTAGTACAAAACATCCGCCTAGCCTGGCGGATCGCGGACCTTGGCGAATCGAGGAAGCGATGCCGACGAAACGCGGTGCGCGCGCCGCGTGGCATCGACCCGCGAACGCGATCGTTCTCGGATATTTGTGCGCCACGCTCGGTGTCGCAGCGTACGAGCGAACGTGGCCGCCGCCGTGGTTGGTTGTCCACGTCCTCTTGCTTGGCGCCGCGACGAACGCCGTCGTGATTTGGACCGCACATTTCGCGACTACCCTGCTTCCGGTCCAGGCACGCAGGGGCGCGGCCTCAGACTGGCAGTTGGCTGTCACCCTTGGCGTGCTGAACGCCGGTGTCTTGCTGGTGCTCATCTCGGCGCCGCATGACGCGGCGCCCGCGGTGGTGGCCGGCGCCGTGCTGATCGTCTGCGCCGCGGCTGTTCGCGCCTGCGCGATGGCCTTGAGCGGGTGGCGTGCGGGGGCGGCCCGATTTGGGCCGGTGGTCAGGTTCTATGTCGCGGCGTTCGTCGCGCTGCTGATGGCGGTGGCCGCTGGCACGGCGCTCGAGGTCGGTGTGCCGGAGGAGTGGTTCGCGCGTGTCTACGTGGCACACGTCGAGTTGAACGTCTTCGGCTGGATCGCGCTGACCGTCCTTGGCACGCAAGCGGCCTTCTGGCCGATGGTGCTTCGCACCCGCATGGTGTCGGGGGCTGAGATCGCCGTGCGGCACGCGCTGCCGCTGTGTGTCACCGGCCTGGCCGTCATCGTGGCGGGAGCGTTGACGGCCAGCCGCGCCGTCGCCGTGGCCGGGGTCTGCCTTTACGCGCTCGGCGCGATTCGCAGCCTGGAGCCGTTCGCGCGCACCGCGTTGCAGCGACCGCCGCGCTCACCCGCCGCCCTGATGCTCGCCGCCGCGATGTGCTGGTTCCTCGGCGGTCTCGCGGCCGACTTGGGCAAGGTGATCGGCGCACGGGACCTTCCGGATTTCAGCGCAGCGCTAAGTCGATTCGTGCCATGGCTGGTGACCGGCTTCGTCGTCCAAGTCGTGATCGGCGCGCTGACGTACCTGCTGCCTGTGGTGCTGGGCGGCGGTCCGACGCGTGGACGCCGCATCGCGGCCGTCCTCGACCGCTACGGTTTGGCGCGCCTTGCCGTCTTCAACGCCGGCCTGCTGGTGGTGGCGGTGTCCGGTGGTGGAGTGCCGTCCGCGGTCGGCTGGTCGCTCGTCGGAGTCGCGGTGGCCGCCTTTTGCGCGCTCGCGGTCGCCGCGCTCGCGCCCGGCCGAATCGTCTCGCGCTGACCAGCACCGCGGGCTACTGCGGGCGCTGCTCTCGCTTGTGCTCGGTGGCCAGGATCGCCGCCTGGGTGCGCCGCTCGAGACCGAGCTTCGCCAGCAGCGAGGACACGTAGTTCTTCACGGTCTTCTCGGCGAGGAACATCCGCTCGCCGATCTGCCGGTTGGTCAGGCCCTCGCCGATCAACTCCAGGATTCGGCGTTCTTGGTCGGTGAGCGCGGTGTAGGGATCCTCTCGCTCCCGTTCGGCCGCTTCGTCGCGCAGCCGCTGCATCACCCGGGCGGTGGCTTTCGCGTCGAGCAGCGAGCCGCCCGCTGCGATCGCGTGCACCGCCGAGATCAGGTCGCGGCCCTTGATCTGCTTGAGCACGTAACCGGCCGCTCCGGCCAGGATCGCGTCGTACAGCGCGTCATCGTCAGCGAACGATGTGAGCATCAGGCAGCCGAGTTCAGGCATCTTGGAGCGCAACTCGCGGCAAACGGTCACGCCGTCGCCGTCCGGAAGCCGCACGTCGAGCACCGCGACGTCTGGCCGCAGCGCGGGCACCCGGGCCAACGCCTCGGCGGCGGTCGCCCCCTCGCCCACGACGGCGATGTCGCCGTCCGCCTCAAGGAGGTCTTTGACGCCGCGCCGGACGACCTCGTGGTCGTCGAGCAAGAACACCCTGACCTGGCGGCGGCCCTCATCGACCGACTCAGCAGCCCCCGCAGCCCCCGCGGCCGGCGACACCTTCGCAGTCGACTCCGTCACGTTCGCGCTCCCTTCGACGCGGTCCCGATCGCCGCGATCTTCAGCGTAACGCGACCAACGCCCCGTGGGGGCTCCTCCTTCGGCCCAGACCCCCGGGACTTAGTGCCCCACGCCCGGAGGTCCCACGGCGGTGTTTTGCCGACCGTGGCGTGAAGAAAGCTTGACGGGAGACGATAAGCGCGCGATCACCGCGCGCAAAGCCGCTCGGATGAGCGCGAAGGAGTCCACCATGACGACGCTTGCCACCGATGTCGACGCCGACGCGCTGCTCAGCGACGCCGGGATCGTGCGCATCAGGTCGGCGCGATCCGACGACGCGGCAGCCCTGCGCACGATGTACGAGCGGTTGTCCTCCGACACGCTGTACCTGCGCTTCTTCACTGTCTCGGCGGTGCTCGCGGGAGAGGACGTCGACCGGCTGACCCGGCCGGCGGACACCAGCCATCACTCGCTGGTCGCGGAGATCCGCGGGGAGATCGTCGGTGTCGCCACCTACGAGCGGCTCGACGACCCCACCGAGGCCGAGGTCGCGTTCCTCGTCGACGACGCGCACCAAGGTCGCGGCGTCGGCATGTTGTTGCTCGAGCACCTCGCCACGGTCGCCGCCGCGAACGGCATCGTCACCTTCGTCGCCGAGACACTGCCCGCCAACGCGCGCATGCTGCACGTCTTCTCTGACGCGGGATTTCCGCTGACCCAAACCCTCCGCGAGGACGTCGTTCACGTCGTCGTCCCGCTGCGCTTCGACGAGGACTTCCGGCGCGCTGTCGACGCGAGAGAAGCGAAAGCCGACGCCGCCTCACTGCGGCGGGTGCTGGCGCCGAAGTCGGTCGCCGTCGTCGGCGCTGGCGCCGACCCGGCGGGCCTTGGCCACCAGGTGCTCGCCAACATCGTCCGGGGCGGCTATCGCGGAGACCTCTACGCGGTCAACCGGTCGGGGCACCGAGTGGTCGGCGTGCACGCCTACCAGGACCTGCAGTCGATCCCAGGGCCGATCGACGTGGTCGTGATCGCCGTCCCCGCCAAGTTCACCCTTGACGTCGCGCGCGAGGCGGCGGCCCGCTCGGCCGCCGGCATCGTCGTCATCACCGCGGGTTTCGCGGAGGTCGGCAAGGCGGGCAAGCAGCAGCAGGCCGAACTTGTGCGGATCTGCCGCGACGCCGGGATGCGGCTGATCGGCCCGAACTGCATGGGCATCGCCAACGCCGCCGCCGACACCGCGCTCAACGCCACGTTCACCCCGGCGAGCCCGCCGCCCGGGGGCATCGGGTTGATGTCGCAGTCGGGCGCCGTCGGCATCGCCGCGCTCGACTACGCCGCGCGTTCCCGCCTTGGCCTTTCGACCTTCGTCTCGGCCGGAAACAAGGCGGACGTGTCCGGTAACGACCTGCTCTGCTACTGGGAGCAAGACCCCGCGACGACGGTGTGCGCGCTATACCTGGAGTCGTTCGGAAACCCGCGCAAGTTCGCCCGCATCGCGGCCAGGGTCGGCCGCAGCAAGCCGGTCGTCGCGGTGAAGTCCGGCCGCACCGTCGCGGGCAGCCGAGGTGCGGCGTCCCACACCGCGGCGGCCGCCACGCCGGACGTCGCCGTCGACAGCTTGTTCGACCAGGCGGGTGTCACCCGCGTCGACTCGCTCGCGGAATTGTTCGACGTGGCAACGCTTTTCGACCTCGCGCCATTGCCGCGCGGACGCCGAGTCGCGATCGTCGGCAACAGCGGCGGTCCCGGCGTGCTCGCCGCCGACGCGTGCGAGAGCGCCGGCCTTGAAGTCGTTCAGCTGAGCGAGGTCACCCGGCTGCGGCTGGCCGGACTCCTGCCGGCCGGAGCCTCGATCGAGAATCCGGTCGACCTGCTCGCCGCCACCGACCCGATCTCGTTCGAGGCCGCGCTCCGGGTGCTGCTCGAGGCGCCGGAGATCGACGCGGTGATCACGGTCTACACGCCGATTCAGCCGGGGTCGGAGATCGGAATCGGCTCGGCGATCGCCACGGTGCAAGCCGACAAGCCCGGAAAGCCGGTGCTGGCGTGCTTCCTCGGGCTGACCGACATGCCGAGAGAGCTGCGCTCGCCTGAGGGACCGCCGGTCGTGCCGTTCTACTCCTTCCCTGAGCCGGCCGCGCGCGCGCTGGCGGCCGCGGTTCGTTACGCGGCGTGGCGGGAGCGCCCGGAGGGCGTCGTCCCGGAGTTCAAAGGCGTCGACCTGGCGGCGGCGCGAATCATCGTGCGGCGGGTGCTCGACGAGAGCCCGGACGGCGCTTGGCTCGACGCGAAAACCGCGGTGGCGCTGATGGAGACGCACGGCGTCGCAGTCGCCAAGACGGTGCAGGTCACCGACGCCGACGAGGCGGCCCGCGTCGCGGTCGAAATCGGCCTGCCCGTCGTGTTGAAGGCGGCCGGCGGCGAGCTCGTGCACAAGACCGAGTTGGGCGGTGTGCGGTTGAACCTGCGAACGCCCGACGACGTCCGGCGGGCGTTCGAGGAGATGTCGG
This sequence comes from uncultured Actinomycetes bacterium, assembly GCA_963747395.1. Lineage (GTDB taxonomy): Bacteria > Actinomycetota > Actinomycetes > Acidothermales > Acidothermaceae > JAICLV01. Next base: position 35,689 of record CAVVEX010000011.1, read on the forward strand.
CGGCGCTCGGCGAGAGCATGGGCGGCGCGATCGTGCAGCCCATGGTCGAGTCGGGGGTCGAGACGGCGATCGGTGTCGTGTCTGACGCGACGTTCGGGCCGCTCGTGATGGTCGGTCTCGGCGGCGTCGCGAGCGACCTGCTCGCCGACCGGGCGTTTCACATGCTCCCGATGACCGTTGAGGACGCGCAGCGGCAGATCCGCTCGCTGCGGGCCGCTCCGCTGCTCTTCGGCTACCGCAACACATCCCTGTGCGACGTCGAGGCGCTGGAGGAGATGATGCTGCGCGTCGCGCAGCTTGCGGTCAACGTGCCAGAGCTGTCGGAACTCGACCTCAACCCGGTCACGGTGACGCCGTCCGGCGCCATCGCCGTCGACGTCAAGGCGCGACTGCGGCCGACCGTCGGCGAAGACCCGCTGTCCCGCCGGTTGCGCTGATCGGAAGCCGAACTCCCAACACGAACGGCGGTCGCCGCTGCGAATGCAGTGGGCGCCGCCGTTCGTGCTTTTGGGGGAGCTACGCCTTGCGGCGGGAGTTCGGAAGGTCAGTTGTCGTCAGACGAGGTCAGTTGTCGTCAGGGTGAACAGTCGGCACCACGAGCACCGGGCACTTGGCGTGGCGGGTGCACGACTGCGCGGTCGATCCCAACAGCAGGCCGAGCGGGCCTGAGTGGCCGCGCGCGCCCACGACCAGCACGTCGGCGCTGGCGGCCATGCTCATCAACACTTCCGGTGCGCCGTGCTCGCGGCCGTCGACCGCCCGCAGCACCAGGTCCGGGACGTTGTCGGCGCCGAAGGCCTCGTGCGCGGTCCGCTCAAGCGTCGCGTGCGCGTCGGCTGCGGCGTCCATGACGCCACCGGGTGAGGCGTAAACGTCACGCGTGCCCTCGCCGGGCGGGCCGTACGCGGGCACCATCACCGTGCCAAGCGGATACGGGGGCAGCAGGTGCGGGTGGTACACGCACACCGCCTCGATCTTCGCGCCGTCCCGGGCGGCGAGCCGGCCGGCGAAGCGCAGCGCCTCGACGGAGTTCGGCGAGCCGTCGATACCCACGACGACATGTCGAAGCCGCAGGGGTTCGATGTGTGCCGCCCGCTCGGTGGCGTCGCGGGTCGACGTCGCTCGGTGGTATTGAGCCGTCGTCATGCCAATCGCCCTCCAATAACTCGCTGCACCTAGCGTCGGTCGCGCGAGAGGGCCGCTGGCAGCGTCGAAGGTCGCGATCTGGAGGGACGCTCGTCGCTTAGCAAGGGACCAAAGTCCCTGCGCACGAGGCCGTGCCATTGCCGACCATGGAGTCCATGGTTGTGGACAAGAGTGGACTCGAGGTGCTGAGCGAGAGCGACTGTTTCGCGTTGCTCGCGACGGCGCCGATCGGTCGTATCGTCTACTCCGACCGCGCCCTGCCGGTGATCGTGCCGGTCAACTACACGGTCGACGGCGACGACGTGGTCATCCGCACCGGACGGCGCTCGCGCCTCGCCACCCACGCGGCCGGTCATGTGATCGCCTTCGAGGTCGACGAGATCGACGCCGCGAGCCATTCCGGTTGGAGCGTCGTCCTGACCGGGTTCTTGCAGCTGGTGGAGGATCCCGTCGACGTGGCGCGGTTGGAGCGCATGGGCTTGCGGTCGTGGGCGCCTACGGCGCACGACCGCTACGTGCGGCTGCGGCCCGACCTGGTGACCGGGCGACGCATCCCGGCCGCACTTTCACAGACGTCGGACGCCCCGCTCGAGGACGAGCTGGTCGTCGCCGCCGGCAGCGACGATTAGCGACCGGCGCTCAATCGTCGAGTGGCACCCGCCAGACCACCTCGGCCCCGCCCTCGGGCGCGTTCGTCGCGCTGAAGCTGCCGTCGAGCCCTTCTGCGCGCGCTTGCAGATTGGCCAGGCCGCTGCGGCGGCCGGCGGTCGGCAATCCGATCCCGTCGTCCGCGATTGTCGCCGCGACGGCGGCGTCGTCGACCGCGATCACGACGTCGACGCGGCTGGCTTTCGCGTGGCGAGCGGAGTTCGACAGCGCCTCACGCAACACGGCGAGCAGGTTCTCGCCGATGGTGTTCGAGAGGCGGGTGTCGATGAGTCCTTCGAGCCTCAGGTTCGGCGTGAACCCCAGCACCTCGGTGTAGTCGTCGATGAGGTCGACGATCCGGGCCCGCAGGCTGCGTGAGGTGCCGCGCTCCGGCCGCTGGAGCGCGTAGATGGTGGAACGGATCTCCTTGATCGTCTTGTCGAGGTCGTCGACCGCCTGCTGGACGTAGTCGACGGCCTCCGGCCGGGTCATGTAGCGCATCGAGCTCTCCAGCTGCATACCGGTGGCGAACAATCGCTGGATCACCAGGTCGTGCAGGTCGCGCGCGATGCGGTCGCGATCCTTGAAGATGCTGAGCTGCTCGTTGTCGCGGCGCTGCCTGGCCAGCTCGAGGGCAAGGGTGGCCTGCACCGCGAAACCCTCGAGCGTCTCCTGCTGCGCCGGCGTGAACGGCGGATTTCCGCGTTCGTTTGCGACATACAACACACCGAGCGTGGTGCTCGCCGCACGCAGCGGCACGAACATGGCGGCCGCGATGTTGGCGCGGACGAGATGCCCGGCCGACGCTCTCGGCTCGTCTTTCAGATCCGGGACGTTGAGGGTGTGACCTTCTTGATAGACCGCCCCGACGAGCGAGGCGTCGAGCTCCAGCCGCATGCCGAGCAAGTTCTGCGCGTACGCGCCGTCGGCCACCTCGACCGCGAGCGCGTCCCCTAACGGAAGCGCGATCGCGGCCAGGTCGGCCCCGCCAAGCTCGCGGGCCCGCAGCGCGATCAGGCTCAAGACTTCCTCGGGCTCGGAGCCGGAAAGCAAAGCTGTCGTGACCTCGGACGACGCGCGCAGCCATCGTTCACGTCGGCGGGTTTCGTCGTAAAGCCGAGCGTTCTCGATGGCGACGCCGGCGGCCGCCGCGAGGGCGATGACGACGTTCTCGTCGTCGTCGTCGAAGTCGCCCCCGCCGCGCTTCTCGGTCAGATAGAGGTTGCCGAAGACCTTGTCGCGGATACGCACGGGCACGCCCAGGAAGCTGCGCATCGGCGGGTGATTGGCCGGGAAGCCATAGGAGTGCGGGTGCTCGGACAGGTCGTGCAGCCGAAGCGGCTTCGGGTCCTTGATGAGCACACCGAGGATGCCGTGGCCCTTTGGATAGGCGCCGATCTCCGCGAGCGCCTCGTCGTCGATGCCGACCGTGACGAACGCGGAAAGCTCCTCGCTGTCGCCTAGCACTCCGAGTGCGCCGTACTGCGCGTCGACGAGCTCGGTCGCCGTTTCGACGATTCGCCGGAGCACCGTGCTGAGGTCGAGCGCCCCCGCGACCGCGACGACGGCGTCGAGCAGCCGGTGCAGCCGATCGCGCGTCGAGAGCACGGCTTGCAGTCGAGACTGCAACTCGGCCAGCAGCTCGTCGAGACGCAGCTGGGTGTGGATCTTCGGCTCGGCCACACCCCAATCCTGCCAGGCTTCGGGCTTCGGCGAGATCCTTGGAGATCCCCTAATCTGAGCGAGATGACGCAGGACGCGGTCGCCGAAGCCGTTCCGGTCGACGGCGCGGCGCGAGGCCTGTCAAGTGCCGAGGTTGCTGATCGTCGTGCCCGCGGCCTGGACAACGTCATGGCCGACCGGCCCAGCCGCACCATCGGCCAAATCGTCCGCGCGAACCTGCTGACCCGATTCAACGCGTTGCTCGGCGCGATGTTCGCCGTGATCTTGATTGTCGGCCCGCTGCAGGACGCCTCCTTCGGCTTCATCCTGATCCTCAACTCCGGCATCGGCATCGTGCAGGAGGTGCGAGCTAAGCGAGTGCTCGATCGGGTCGCGGTCGTCACCGCGCCGTCCGCTCGGGTGCGCCGAGACGGCGAGGTGCGCACGCTGCCGGCCGAGGACCTGGTCGTCGACGACCTCGTCGAGCTGGCCGCCGGCGACGGGTTGCTGGTCGACGGCGTCGTGCTGGCCAGCGACGGCCTTGAGATTGACGAGTCACTGCTCACCGGTGAGTCCGACCCGGTGCACAAGTCACTCGGCGACGGGGTGTTCTCGGGCAGCTTCGTCGTCGCGGGGGGCGGCCTGATGCGGGCCACGCAGGTCGGCGCCGAGTCGTATGGCGCGCGGTTGGCCGCGGAGGCGCGCCGGTTCACCCTTGTGCGCTCGGAGCTACGCGACGGCGTCAACCGGCTGCTGCGCGTCATCACCTGGGTGCTGGTGCCGGTCGCCGTGCTGCTGGCCTGGAGCCAGTTCCGCAGCAACCGGGCGATCGCCGACGCCGCGCGCGGTTCGGTCGCCGGCACCGTGACGATGGTGCCCGAGGGACTGGTGCTGCTGACCAGCATCGCGTTCGCGCTCGGCGCGATGCGGCTCGCCCGGGCCAAGGTCGTCCTGCGCGAACTGCCGGCGTTGGAGGGGCTGGCCCGCGTCGACGTGCTGTGCATCGACAAGACCGGAACGCTCACCACCGGGTCGTTGTCACTCGACGCGGTGCTTCCGATGGGCGGCGCCTCTTCCGAGGAGGCGCATGCCGCGCTCGCCGCCTTGGCCGCGGCCGATCCCACCCCCAACCCCACGATGATGGCCTTGCGCGCCGCGCTTGCCGACGAGGCCGCCCAACGGTGGCTGGCGGTGGCCAGATTGCCTTTCTCGTCGGCGCGGAAGTACTCAGGAGCGGACTTCGGCGCGAACGGCGTCTGGTTGCTTGGCGCCCCGGAGATCCTGCTCGCCGGCGAATCTGGTGGCGCGGCGTCGTGGGAACTCGAAAGCGCGATGCGGCAGGCCGTCGAGGCAGGCCGCCGAACGCTGTTGCTCGCGCGGGCCGAGCAGCTTCCGGCAGATGCCGCAATGCTCGGACGGCGCGAGGCGGTCGCGCTGATCGTGTTGCGCGACGTGTTGCGGTCTGACGCCGCCTCGACCCTGGAGTTCCTTGCTGCGCAAGGGGTCTCGGTCAAGGTCATCTCGGGCGACAACCCGCGGACGGTGGCCGCGTTGGCCGCGCAACTCGGCCTGACGCTGAAGGGCGAACCGGTCGATGCCCGTGCGTTGCCTGACGTCGACTCGCCGGAGTTGCGCGCGGCGTTGGAACGCTCTGACGTGTTCGGCCGGGTGGCGCCGCACCAAAAGCAGGCGATCGTCGTGGCGTTGCAGGCCAGCGGGCACACCGTCGCGATGACGGGCGACGGCGTCAACGACGTGTTGGCGCTGAAGAGCGCCGACCTCGGAATCGCCATGGGATCTGGCACGCAGGCGGCGCGCGGCGTCTCCCAACTCGTCCTGCTCGACGACGCGTTCAGCGCCGTGCCCAAGGTGGTCGGCGAGGGCCGGCGGGTCATTGCGAACGTCGAGCGGGTCGCCAACTTGTTCTTGACGAAGACGGTGTATGCCACGGTGTTGGCGTTGACCGTCGGCGTGCTGTCCTTGCCATTTCCCTTCCTGCCACGCCATCTGACGCTCGTTAGCGCGGTCACCATCGGCATTCCGGGGTTCTTCCTGGCGCTCGCGCCGAACGCGCAACGGGCGCGCAAGGGATTCATGGGCCGGGTGCTGCGGTTCGCGATACCGGCGGGCGCGGTTGCGGCGGCGGCGACGTTCGCGGCCTACTCGTTGGCCCGCTCCGAACCGTCGACCAGCCTGGCGTCGGCGCGCACGGTGGCGACGCTGGTGCTGGCCGGCGTGGCGTTGTGGGTGTTGTCGATCCTGACTCGACCCGCGAACCGCGCCAGGCAGTGGCTCATCGCGTCGATGGTGGGACTGCTGGTCGCCGCGCTCGTCGTCCCGTGGTCCCGTGAGTTCTTCGCGCTCACCTTCCCGCGACCGGTGTTGTGGCTCGCCGGCGTCGGCGTGGCCGGGCTCGCTGGGCTCGCCCTCGAGGGCGGCTGGCTCGCCGCCGCGTCGGTGCAGAGCCTGCTGGCGGGGTGGCGAAATCACCGGCAGGCGGCGGGTCGCCGTCAGCCGTGATGCAGTTGCCGCGAGACGGCTTCCGAGCGCTTGCGCTCCACGTCGTCGAGCTTGCGGGTGTCGCGGAGGTCGACGTACGGCTCTTGGTCGGGTGACAGGCCGTTGTCGATGGCGCGCTCGCGTTGCAGCTCAGCGTCGAACTCCGCCCCAAGCAGCAACGCGGTGTTCGAGATCCACAGCCAGATAAGAAAGATCACGATGCCGGCCAGGGAGCCGTATGTCTTGTTGTACGAGCCGAAGTTCGCGACGTAGAGCGCGAATCCGGCCGACGCCGCGGCCCACACCACCACGGTGATCAGGCCGCCTGGCGTGAGCCAGCGGAACTTGGCTTGCTTGGCGTTCGGCGCCGCCCAAAACAGCAATGCGAGCACCAAGCTGGCGAGCACCACGAGGAACGGCCACTTCGCGACGTTCCAAACGTCGATGGCCGTGCGGCCAAGGCCGATCACGCTGCCGACGTCACGAGCGATGCTGCCGGAGAGGACGGCGATGGCGGCGGCGACGATGACCGAGAGCACCAAGAAGATGGTCAGACCCAGCCGGAGCGGGGCGGTCTTCCAAATCGGCCGGCCCTCGAGGATGTCGTAGATGTTGTTCGAGGCGCGCATGAAGGCCGCCACGTAACCGGACGCCGACCACAGCGCGAGCAGCAGGCTCAGCACGCCGACGAGCCCGGCGGTGCCATGGCTGTTCTGCACGTTCTGGAAGATCGTGTTGAGGGTTCCCCGCACGCTGTTCGGGGCGTTCTTCTGCAGGTTGTTGAGCAGCTTGTCGCTGGTGCCACTGCCCAACAATCCGACGATCGAGACCAGCACCAGCAATCCGGGGATGAGCGCGAGGATCGCCCGATAGGTGAGGGCGGCCGCCCAGTCGCTGAGGTGGTCCTCTTTGTACTCGCGCACCGTGCGCCGAAGGATGCCCTTCCAGGAGCGCTTGGCCAGCGCGAGGGGCGACGGCGTCGACCCGTCGGTGGTCGCTGGTTGATCGGGGCGGCTGACCGGTCGCTCGGCGGGTCCGTGGGTCGGCCCGTGCGCCGATTCCTCGGCGGATCCGTGGGTCAGTCCCTCGGCGGATCCCTCGGCCGGTCGGCCTGCCGCCGGCTTGCCGGCGCCGCGGTGCCGCGGCACGTGAGCTGACATCGCGTCGTCCTCGCTCCTGGTGGGTATCGAGTCTTGATGGCTTGTGTCGTGCCCGCTCGGCGCGAGCGGGAACCCAGGCGGAATAGTTGAGCGCTCATCTATGTTGGTGGGTGAAGGAGGCCGGACCAGGCGGCCCCGCAGACCGAACTAGCTGGCCCAGACGGAACCGGCGGGCTCCAGCTAGAGACGCCCAGCACCAATCAGGAGGTTTTCATGACCACCCAGACGACCACGACGACGACCAACCTCTCCGGCGATTACACCATCGACGTCGCGCACTCGCGGCTCGGCTTCGTCGCCCGCCACGCCATGATCACAAAGGTGCGGGGCGCCTTCAACGACTTCGAGGGCAACGCTTACATCGACGCCGACGACCCGGCGAACTCCCGGGTCAGCATCACCATCGCGGCCGAGAGCATCGACACCCGAAACGAGCAGCGCGACGCGCACCTGCGCAGCAACGACTTCCTCGACCTCGCGAACTTCCCGCAGATCACGTTCGCCAGCACGAAGGTGGAGCCGCACGGCGCCGACGTCTACCGGGTCACCGGCGACCTCGCCATCCGCGGCGTGACCAAGCCGATCACCTTCGACCTCGAGTTCACCGGCTCGGCCGTCGACCCGTTCGGCAACACCAGGGTCGGCTTGGAAGGCGCGGTCAAGATCAACCGCAAGGACTGGGGCGTGAACTGGAACGCCGCGCTTGAGGCCGGCGGGTTCCTCGTCAGCGAGGAGATCACCCTGGAGTTCGAAATCTCCGCGATCAAGACCGTCGCGTAACCGGTCGAACGTCAGCACTGAAAGGCGAACTTCACGCCCCGTGCGTCGGGGGTGAAGTTCGCCTTTCAGTTTCGCGTCAGCTTTTGAGGCGCGACGGCGAGGTGCACTCGGCCGACGACGGGGAACAACGCCGGCATGCGGCAGCGCGACTGGGTACCGGGATCGAAGGCGCTGTGCGCTGTCGTGCTAGCCCTGGGCGGCGCCGCCCTCATCGCCACCTCCCTGCCCGTCCTCGGTGGCACCACCATGGCGGACGCCACCGGCCCGATCGTCGTCGGCGTGGCGCTCATCGGCATCGCTGGTTTGCTTGCCGGACCGGCGGTTCGCGGCCGTTTCGACAGGTGGCGCGAGGTGCGGCGCGGGCTGCGTCAGATCGAGATGGTGTTGCGACTGGAGGCGGCGCTCTCCGCTCGCCGCGTACCGGTCAGCGGACGCGTCACCGGGTGCCCTCGCTGCGGCGCCCCGGTCGGACCGAACGGGCCGCTTTGCCACTGTCCACGGCGGTGACACGGCGGGCCGGGACCTCCGTCACCTCGCGCACCGAAGTGTCCCCATAACTCATCGGATACTGATACAAAGAGCCGTGGCCAAGCTAAGCCGTGACGACTTCGCACGACTCCTCGCCTTCCGCACTGACCTGCGCAGGTTCGAGCGTTGGAGCCAGCGCCAAGCGAAGGCGGCTGGGCTCAGTCCTGCGCAGCACCAGTTGCTGCTGGCGGTGAAGGGTCACGACGACCGTCGCGGGCCGACAGTCGGCGAGATCGCCGACTACCTGCTGCTTCGTCCGCATAGCGCCGTCGAACTGGTCGACCGTGCCGAGGCGGCGGGGTTCGTCGTCCGGCACAAGACAGATCCCGACGGGCGGTTTGTGCGCGTCGGCCTCACCCCCGACGGCGAGAAGCGACTGCAGTCGCTGTCCGCGTTGCACCTCAACGAGTTGAAGCGGCTCGCGCCTTCCCTGAAGCACCTCACGGGCGGCTTAGAGGACGAATCCGGCCGGTGACCGACCGCCCGGCACCAGTCGGGCCAGCTGCTCTCCGGCGGAGAGCAGAAAGCGTCGAGGGTCGGCGATGGCCGCCTCGATCGAGCCGGCCAGCGCGGCAAGAGTCACCACGCGCGCGGCGCGCGGATGGTCCCCGCTCGCGCTGCCGCAGACGACGGCGAGCGGCGCGGCCGTCCGCCCGGCGACTTCCGCGACCACCTTTCCGCGCCAGCTGCTGTCGTCCAGCCGACCCTCGCCCGTGACGACGAAGTCCGCCCCCGCGAGGGCCTCGTCCAAGCCGATGAGATCGGCGATGACGGTCGCGCCGGGCGCGATGCGCGCGCCCCACACCGCCGCGAATCCGAACGCCGCGCCGCCCGCCGCCCCGGCCCCCGGCGTCTGCGGGTCCCCTCCCACGACTGCCGCGAAGCGGGCCAGTCCCGCCTCCAGCAGCGCGACGTCGGACGCCGAGGCGCCCTTTTGCGGTCCGAACACGGCGGCCGCGCCGGTCGGTCCGAGCAGCGGGTGGGTAACGTCGGCGAGGACCCGGACGCCGCCCGGCGGAGGCGGTCGCAACTCCCGGTTGTCGACGCGCGCCAGGGCGGCGAGCGGGTAGCCGCCGTCGGCCAGCTCGGCGCCGTCGGCGTCGAGCAGCCGAAGTCCGAGCGCGGCGAGCGCGCCGCCCCGCGTCGGTGGACGCCGAACCGCCCACCGCTATCACCAGCTCGCGCGCGCCGGCGTCGAGAGCGGCCGCGACGACCTGGCCGAGCCCGCGGGTGGTCGCGCGCAGCGGCGCCGGTTGCGCGCATCAGCGGCAGCCCGCTGGTGATGGCGAGCTCGACCGCGGCGACGCCGGCGGGGAGCAGCAGGTAGCGGCCCTCGACGCGACGGCCGTCTGGGCCGGCGCAGTCCGGCGCCGGTCGCCATTTCGCCGCCGGGATTCTGCTCGCCAGCACGTCGAGCGTCCCCTCGCCGCCGTCCGCCATTGGCGCCAGCACCAGCTCGTCGTCCGGTCGCACGTGACGCCAACCGGCGGCGAGCAGCGCCGCCGCGTCGTCCGCCTTGACCGTGCCCTTGAACGAGTCGGGCGCGAACACGATTCGCATGCCGGCGAAATTACTTGCTGGGCCCGGCGATGAGTTGTTGGCTTGGCTGTCGTCTCAATAGCGCTCAGCGTTTCGACCCGCTTCCAGGGAGGACCCAGATGACCGGCGTACGCGTCTTGGTGGGCACGCGCAAGGGCGCGTTCGTGCTCACGTCTGACGGCAAGCGGCAAGACTGGGACGTGAGCGGCCCGCACTTCGGCGGGTGGGAGATCTACCACGTCGCGGGCTCGCCCGCCGACCCCGACCGGCTCTACGCGTCGCAGTCGGGTGGCTGGTTCGGGCAGGTGCTGCAGCGGTCGGACGACGGGGGCAAGTCCTGGGAGCCGGTCGGCAACCAGTTCGTCTACGACGGCGAGGCGGGCACCCACCAGTGGTACGACGGCACCCAGCGCCCGTGGGAGTTCACCCGGGTCTGGCACCTCGAGCCGTCGCTGACCGATCCCGACAAGGTCTACGCCGGCGTGCAAGACGCCGCGCTGTTCTTGTCGAACGACGGCGGCCAGACCTGGCAGGAGCAGCCGGGCCTGCGCAATCACGACACCGGTCCGTCGTGGCAGCCGGGCGCGGGCGGGCTTTGCCTGCACACGATTCTGCTCGACCCGGTCGACCCAGGCCGCATGACCGTCGCGATCTCGGCCGCTGGGGTGTTGCGCACCGACGACGGCGCCAAGACCTGGAAGCGGATCAACCGCGGGCTTAAGTCGGGCGAGCTGCCCGACCCCGACGCCGACGTCGGCCACTGCGTGCACAAGCTCGCGATGCATCCCTCGCGGCCGCAGACAGTGTTCATGCAAAAGCACTGGGACGTCATGCGCAGCGACGACGGCGGTGACAACTGGTACGAGATCAGCGGAGACTTGCCCACCGACTTCGGGTTCGTCATCGACGTGCACGCGCACGAGCCGGAGACGGTGTACGTCATCCCGATCAAGAGCGACTACGAGCACTACGTTCCCGAGGGCAAGCTGCGGGTGTATCGCAGCCGCACCGGCGGCAACGAGTGGGAGCCGTTGGGTGACGGCCTTCCGCAAAGCGACTGCTACGTCGACGTTTTGCGCGACGCGTTGGCGGTCGACTCGCTCGACTCGTGCGGTGTCTACTTCGGGACGACGGGCGGCCAGGTCTACGCGTCGCCCGACGGCGGCGACACGTGGAACGCGATCGTGCGCGACCTGCCCGCGGTGTTGTCGGTAGAGGTGCAGACGCTGCCGTGAGCACCACGGTGCGCGTCGTGCTGCCCGCGCATTTGCGCAACCTGGCGCGGGTTCAGGGCGAGGTGAAGGTCGTCGTCGACGGCGTGGTCACCCAGACTGCGCTGCTCGACGCGATCGAGCTCGAGTTCCCAGTGCTGGTAGGCACGATTCGCGACGCTGTGACGAAGCAGCGACGGGCCTTCGTGCGCTTCTTCGCATGCAAGCAGGACCTGTCGCACGAGTCGCCCGACGCAATGCTGCCCGCTGAGGTGGTCGAGGGCGCCGAGCCGTTCATGGTGGTCGGCGCCATGGCCGGCGGCTAGCGGCTAGCGGCTCGACCCCCCGGCGGCCCACACCTGCTTGCGCCGAGTGAAGGGTTTGCGCTGCGTTTTCGCGCTCAGCAGCAACCCGAACCCTTCACTCGGCGCAAGTGCTGTGTGGCGGAGGTTAAGCGCGGGGGCGGCGGCCGCCGAAGATGACGTAGTCGAGTTGCTTCCAGTACACATCGACCGCCTCGAAGCCCGCCGCGCGGACGAAGTCCACCTGCGGGTCGAGCGGGACCATGTGGCGAACGTGTTCCTCGTGCCGGTCGTGCTGCACCGGCGTCCGATTCAACCGCTTCTCTTTCTGCGCTGGGTCGATTCGCTCGGTCACCCGCAGCCAGGCCTCGTCAACCAGCGGGTCGGCTGCCGCGACCGGGTCGAAGTTCAAGTACCAGGCGCCGGGCGCGAGATGCTGCCAGATCTCAGCGAACAGCCCTTGCTTGCGCTCGTCGGGCAGGTGGTGCACGCATTGCGAGGTGATGACGGCGTCGAGGCCGTGCGGGATCGCGTCTGGCCACACGCCGGTGGCCATGTCGAACTCGACGTAGTCGAACCGGCCTTCGTAGCGGTGCATCACCGCCGCCGCCTCGTCCATCATCAGCGGTGAGAAGTCGGCCAGCACCGCCTTGGCGTTCGGGTAATGATCGAGGATGGCGCGGGCGGCCGGGCCCGGGCCGGCGCCGAGGTCGGCGAAGGTGAACGCGGCGTCGTCGTCGAACGGCAGCAGCAGCGCCATGAACTCCCACTGTGGACGGCGGGCCCGCTCGCGCTTCTCGGCGTCAACGAGGTAGTCGCGGATCTGCTCCTCGGAGTGCCAGATCGCGGCCGCGCGCGCCGCCGCGTCGTCGTCCATCTCGCTCATGACACCGCAGTTTAGTGCGGCCCTTGCTTCCGGTCGCGGTTCGGCGTTGGCTTGACCTCGAGTCCCGGTCACGTGGAGGTGGACGATGCCCAAAGTCTTGATCCTTGCTGGCGACGCCTCGGAGTCGCTCGAGGTGATGTACCCGTACCAACGGTTGCTCGAAGAGGGCTACGAGGTCGACATCGCGGCGCCGCAGAAGAAGCGGCTGCAGTTCGTCGTCCACGATTTCGTCGATGGCTTCGACACCTACACCGAGAAGCTCGGCTACACCTGGCCGGCGGACGTCGCGTTCGCCGACGTCGACCCCGCCGACTACGTCGCGCTCGTCATTCCCGGTGGTCGGGCGCCGGAGTATCTGCGCAACGATCCCGATTGCCAGCGCATCGTGCGGCACTTCTACAACGCCGACGCCCCCGTCGCGCAGCTTTGCCACGGACCGCTGATCGCGGGCGCCGCGGGTGTTCTGGACGGACGACGCACCGCCGCGTATCCCGCGCTTGAGCCCGACATCCGCATGGCGGGCGCGGAGTTCGTCGACGGCGCAGCGATAGTCGACGGCCAGGTGGTGTCAGGCCGCGCGTGGCCGGATCACCCGGCGTGGATGCACGAGTTCGTCGACATCCTCCGGGCGAAGGCGCCAGCGACTATGCGGTAGTCCGCGGTGCTTGCGCTTCGTGGACGACGACGACCGGGCAGTGCGCGTGCTCTGTGCACGCCGCGCTGACCGAGCCGAGAAGCAGTCCGGTGAATCCGCCGTGACCGCGGCTGCCGACGACGAGCATCTCGGCGCCGTCGCTGGCCTCGATCAGCACGCTGCGCGCGGCGCCGTGCCGGGCCGATGCCAGCAGGCCGACGGGCCGGTGCCCCCCGAACACGTCGTCCAGCGTCTGCTGCAGCATTTTCTCGGCCACGACGTCCGGGTGCCAGTCCTCCATCATCGGCGCCCAGCCGTAGTTGTGCGGGTACTCCCACGCAATCACGGCCTCGATGGTGTCGCCGGTCGCTTCGCAGATCCGGGCCGCCCAGCGGAGCGCGGCCTTTGACGGAGCCGAACCGTCGACGCCGACGACGACCTTGCGGGTGGCTTGGACGTCTTGCGTTGTCATCACAATCGCCTCCGCAATCGACGATGCTCTGGTCGGAGGCGTCGCGGTAGGGACGAACGGCTCGCGCGGCGGCCGCGTTCGCCCGTCGCGGTTGTCGCCGTCGAGGGGGCCGATCGGCTCACGTTGTAGGACCTTGGTCCCTGCGCACCGGCGACCCCGCGCAGGCATCGTGGTGGCGTGGATCCGCTCACCCTCGCCCGCTGGCAGTTCGGGATCACGACCGTCTATCACTTCTTGTTCGTTCCGCTGACGATCGGCCTGTCGCTGCTTGTGGCGATCATGCAGACTGCTTGGTACCGGACCGAAAAGCCCCGCTACCTGCGCATGACCAAGTTCTGGGGAAAGCTCTTCCTCATCAACTTCGCGATGGGCGTGGTGACCGGCATCGTCCAGGAGTTCCAGTTCGGCATGAACTGGAGCGACTATTCGCGCTTCGTCGGCGACGTGTTCGGCGCGCCGCTCGCGATGGAGGCGCTGCTCGCGTTCTTCCTCGAGTCGACCTTCCTCGGCCTGTGGATTTTCGGCTGGGGAAAGCTGCCGAAGGGCGTGCATCTCGCGACCATCTGGTGCGCGTCGATCGGCACCGCGATCTCCGCGTACTTCATCCTCGCCGCCAACTCCTTCATGCAGCACCCGGTCGGCTATACCATCGACGCCGCCAGGAATCGCGCGGTGTTGACCGACATCTGGGCCGTGCTCGGCAACACCACCACGCTCATCGCCTTCCCGCACACCATCTTCGCCAGCATCCTGACCGGCGGCGTGTTCGTGATCGCGATCAGCGCGTGGTACCTGCGCAAGAACCGGGACGTCGACGTCTACCGCCCCTCGATGCGGCTCGCCCTGGTGGCCACCGTGATCGGCGGCCTCGGGCTCGCGGTGAGCGGCGACATCGACGGCAAGGTGATGACGACGCAGCAGCCGATGAAGATGGCAGCCGCGGAAGCGCTGTACCACACGTCCAAACCCGCGCCGTTCTCGCTGTTCACCATTGGCTCGCTCAACGGGCACGACGAGGTCTTCAGCATCAAGGTGCCGCGGGCGTTGTCGTTTCTCGCCACCGGCACCTTCACCGGTGAGGTGAAGGGCATCGACGACCTCAACGCGCAATACCAGCAGACGTACGGTCCCGGCGACTACCGGCCGATGATCGCGGTCACCTACTGGAGTTTCCGGTTGATGATCGGGTTCGGCTTGCTCGCCGCGCTGATCGCCGCGGCCGGGCTATGGGTCTTGCGCAAGGGCCGCTCTCCAACCGGCCGCCGCTTCTACACCGCGGCCCTGTGGTCATTGCCGTTGCCGTTCCTGGCCAACAGCGTCGGCTGGATCTTCACCGAGATGGGCCGCCAACCGTGGTTGGTCTTCGGGAAGTTGAAGACGGTTTCCGGAGTCTCGCCGTCCGTGACGGGCGGTGAGGTGTTGACCTCACTCATCGTGCTCACCGCTTTGTACGGCGTGCTCGCCGTTGTCGACGCGGTGTTGATGGTCCGCTACGCGAGGAGCGGGCCTCCGGCCGAGCAGTCCGCCAGCGAACCCGAACCGGTGTTCGCGTACTAAGGGGGTGGTGTGGATGCAACTGCATGACTTCTGGTTTGTGCTGATCGCAGTCTTGTGGTCCGGCTACTTCCTGCTCGAAGGCTTCGACTTCGGCGTCGGGATCTTGCGCCGTTCCTTTCTAGCGACGAGGTGGACCGGCGGGTCGTCATCAACACGATCGGCCCGGTTTGGGACGGCAACGAGGTGTGGCTGCTCACCGCGGGTGGTGCGACGTTCGCCGCGTTCCCCGACTGGTACGCGTCGCTGTTCAGTGGCTTTTACCTCGCCCTGCTGGTGATTCTCGTCGCGTTGATCGCTCGCGGCGTCGCGTTCGAGTTTCGTGGCAAGCACCCAGACCCGAGGTGGAAGGCCACCTGGGACCAGGCGATCTTCTGGGGAAGTGCGGTGCCGGCGCTGCTATGGGGTGTGGCGTTCGCCAACATCGTTCGTGGCGTGCCACTGAACGCCGACCACAACTACACGGGCGACTTCTTCACTTTGCTCAACCCGTACGCCATGCTCGGCGGCTTGACGACGCTGTCGCTCTTCTCCTTGCACGGCGCCTTGTTCGTGCGATTGAAGACGACCGGGGAGTTGCGCGAGCGCGCCACGCGGATGGCGAAGGGGTTGGCGATCCCGACCGTGGTCTGCGCGGCAGCCTTCCTGCTGTGGACCGAAGTCTCGTATGGCAAGGGGTCTTCGGCGATCGTCGCGGCGGTCGCGGCGGTGGCCCTGCTCGGCGGCGTCGCAATGACCTTGCGCGGCCGCGACGGTTGGTCGTTTGCTCTCAACGGTGCCGCGATCGTCGCGGCGGTCGCAGCGCTCTTCATCGCGCTGTACCCGAACGTGCTGCCGTCGACCACCGATCCCGCCGGCACGTTGACCGTGTCGAACGCGTCGTCCGCGCATTACACGCTCACCGTGATGTCGTGGGTGGCGGTCATCTTCACTCCAGTCGTGCTCGCCTACCAGGGCTGGACGTATTGGGTGTTTCGCAAGCGACTCAGCCGCTCCGACATCGTCACCGAACCGATCGCGGCGGTCGGGCAAGGCGTGCTGCCCGTTCCCCGCACGGGCGCCGAGCGGCCCGAAGTTCCGCAGTGACGCAAGGCAGATGAGGGCGCGCCGATGAAGCCGATCGACTCGCGGCTGTTCCGGCACGCTGCCGCGGCCCGCTTCTTCATCGCCGCGAGCGTGCTGATCGGGCTCGCCACGGCGGTGCTCGTCGTCGTCCAGGCAGTGTTGATCGCCAGCCTTCTCGTGGGAACCTTCCTTGAGCACAAAGGCATCGCTGAGCAGCGAGCGAGCCTTGTCGCGTTGGGCGCCGTTCTCGCGGCCAGGGTGCTGCTCGCCTACGGTTCGGAGCTTTCCGCGTACCAGGCGGCCGCCAAAGTGCGCTCGCAGTTGCGCCGATCGTTCCTGACCGGGGCGGCGCGGCGCGGACCGTCCTGGCTGGCCGGTCAGCCGACCGGTGAGCTCACCTTGCTCGCCACCCGCGGGCTCGACGCGACCGACGCGTATTTCGCGCGGTACCTGCCGCAGCTCGTGCTCGCGTGCGTCGTCCCGTTCGTGCTTGGGGTGAGAGTTCTCACGGACGACCTGACCTCCGCCGTCATCATCGCGTGCACGTTGCCGCTGATCCCGGTGTTCATGGTCTTGATCGGGCTTGGCACCCAAGCGCAGATGGACCGCCAGTGGTCGACCTTCTCCCGGCTGTCGCACCACTTCCTTGACGTCGTCACCGGTCTGCCGACCCTGAAGATGTTTCGCCGCGAGGCGGCCCAGGTCGCGACGATTCGTCGGGTGTCGAACGAACTCCGTCGCACCACGATGCGCACGCTGCGAGTCGCGTTCTTGTCGTCGATGGCCCTCGAACTTCTTGCCAGCTTGTCGGTGGCGCTCATCGCCGTCTCGATCGGCGTGCGGCTGGTCGACGGCTCGCTCACCCTGCGGGTCGGGCTGACCGTGCTGCTGTTGGCGCCCGAGGTCTACCTGCCGTGGCGACGAGTCGGTGCGGCGTATCACGCAAGCGTCGAAGGTGTGAGCGCCGTGGCCAAGGCCCTCGATGTCGTCGAGTCAACGGCGAACCCGCCCAGCGTCACCGTCGACTCGCGCGGGCCGGCGCCCGACCTGCGGCGCGCCGCAATCCGGTTCGACCGGGTGCGGGTCGAATACCCGGGTCGTCCGCTGGCCGCGCTCGACGAGTTCAGCCTCACCATCGGTCCCGGCGAGGTGGTCGCGGTGGTCGGGCCGAGCGGCTGCGGAAAGTCCACCCTGCTGTCGGTGCTCTTGCGATTCGTCGATCCGGTCGCCGGTGGCGTCCTCGTCGACGGCCTCGACCTCGCCGATCTGGACGTCGGGCAATGGCGCCGTCAACTCGCCTGGGTCGGCCAACGGCCGCGGCTGTTCGCCGCGTCGGTCGCCGACAACATCCGCCTCGGCGCGCCCTCGGCGTCCGACGACGCGGTGGCCCGAGCGGCGACCGCCGTCGCGGCGTCCGACTTCATCGAGGCGCTGCCCGA
Source organism: uncultured Actinomycetes bacterium (assembly GCA_963747395.1). Classification (GTDB taxonomy): domain Bacteria; phylum Actinomycetota; class Actinomycetes; order Acidothermales; family Acidothermaceae; genus JAICLV01. Next base: position 53,214 of record CAVVEX010000011.1, read on the forward strand.
CGGATTCCACACTCTCGTCGGCGAAGGCGGCGTCGGCTTGTCGGTCGGGCAAGCGCAGCGCATCGCGATCGCGCGCGCGTTCCTGCGTGACGCGCCGTTGCTGTTGCTCGACGAGCCGACGTCCGCTCTTGACGCCGACACCGAACGACAGGTGAGCGACGCGCTCCTGACTGTGATGCGCGACCGCACGGTGGTTCTGACATCGCATCGACCGGCCTTGTTCACCCGCGCCGGCCGCGTCGTTCGGCTGCCCGACCCGAGCGAGCGGGCGGAGTCCGCGGCATGAACGGCCTGCTGCTCGCGACGCTGCGGCCGGTGCGCTGGCGGCTCACGCTCGCCGCGCTCCTTGGCGCGTTGGCCAGTGGTTGCGCGGTCGCGTTGACGGCGACGTCCGCCTGGCTGATCGCGCGAGCCGCGCAGCAGCCGCCGGTGCTGACCCTGATGGTCGCCGCGGTCGCGGTTCGCACCTTCGGTGTGGGCCGAGCGCTGTTCCGCTATCTCGAGCGCCTGACCGCGCACGATGCGGCGCTGCGCGTGATGGCCGACTTGCGAGCCCGCGTCTTCAGCGCTCTGGTCCCGCTCGCGCCTCCGCAACTGCGCCGGTTGCGACGCGGTGACCTGCTCAGCCGGTTGGTGGCGGACGTCGAAGCCGTCGAGGAACTCGGCGTACGCGTCGTCGTCCCGGCGGTGGCCGCGCTGGTGGTCGGCGCCTCGGCGGTTGCGTTCACCGCCATCCTGCTTCCGGGCGCCGCGCTCAGCTTGGCGGCGGCGCTTTTGCTCGGCGGCGTCGGCGTTCCCTGCGTTGTCGTCCTTGCCGACCGGCGCGCCGCGCGACGCACCGCACACGTCCGAGCCGAGCTGACCACGGCGGTCCTCGACCTGATCGAGGGCGCGCCCGAGTTGGTCGCGTACGACGCGATGGACGCCGCCCTGGATCGCCTTTTCGAGGTCGACCGCGCGCTGTCCAAGCTCGAGCGGCGCAGCGCGAGCGGACTCGCGGCCGGAACCGCGCTGTCCGTCGCGGCCACCGGAATCGCCTTGTGGTCGGCGATCGCGATCGGCATTCCGGCGGTGCGCGCCGGCGCCCTCGGCGGCGTGCTGTTCGTCGTCGTGGTGCTGCTCGCCTGGTCGACACCGGACGTCGTCGCCGAACTGCCCGCGGTCGGCCAGCAGCTGGTGCGGGCCCGGGAGTCGGCCGCGCGCATCCTCGCGCTAGTCGAGCAAGCTCCCGCGGTCGCCGAACCGAAGTCGCCGGCGTCGCCGCTCAGGACGGCCTCGATCGTCTCGGTCGACGGCGTCGTCGCGCGGTACACGGCTGACGGGCCGGCCGCGCTCGACGGCGTCGACTTGCGGCTGCGGCGCGGGAAGCGTGTCGTCGTGACCGGCGCGAGCGGCGCGGGCAAGAGCACGCTGCTCGCCGTGCTGTTGCGATTCATCGAGCCGGAACGCGGCAGTGTGCGCATTGACGGCGTCGATGTGACGACGATGCGGTCGGCCGATGTGCGGGCCGTCATCGGTTGCTGCGAGCAGCAGCCGCATCTGTTCGACGCGACCATCCGGGCAAACCTGCTCGTCGGCGATCCAACCTCGGACGACGTCCGGTTGCGCATGGTGGTCGAGCAGGTGGGGCTCGGCCCCTGGTTGGCCGCGCTGCCGCTGGGTCTCGACACCCGGGTGGGCGAGGGCGGCGCCGAGGTCTCCGGCGGCCAGCTGCGCCGGATCGCGCTTGCGCGCGTCTTGCTCGCAGACACCGCGGTGGTGCTGTTCGACGAGCCCACCGAAGGACTCGATGAGGACGCCGCGGCGGCGCTCACCGCGGATGTCCTGGCCGCGACAGCGGATCGCGCGGTGCTGGTCGTGACGCATCGCGACATCGACATCCGCGCGGACGACGAGGTGTTCGACCTCGCCGGCGGGCGGCTTCGGGCCCGCCAACTCGTCTGAGCTCGCCTACGCTTCGGGCATGCCGTCAGATCCAGCAGACCTCGGCGTCGTCGAGTCCGCGCGACGCCTGCGCGAGCGCGAGCTCTCTTCGTCCGAGCTGGTCGCCGCGTGCCTGCGCCGCATCGACGAACGCGACGGCAGGCACAGCGCGGACGGCGATCCGTCGTCGGTCAACGCGTGGGTGCGGGTATACGCGGACGACGCGCTGCGCGCGGCGGCGGCCGCAGACGCGAGACTGACCGAGAAGGCGCAACGCGAGCTCGGCGCGCCACCGCCGTTGTGCGGCGTGCCGATCGGGTTGAAGGACCTCTACGCCGTCGCAGGAAAGCCGCTGACCGCGTCGAGCGTTCTTCACAACGAGACCCCGCGCGACGACTGCGATGTGTGGCGCCGATTGCGCGACGCCGGCATGGTGCTGCTTGGCCACACTCACACGCACGAGTTCGCCGCCGGCGGCACCACCGACCAGGTCGGTAATCCATGGGCGCTCGACCGCAGCGCCGGCGGCTCGAGCGGCGGATCAGCCGCCGCGCTCGCGGCCCGCATGACGCCAGCCGCCGTCGGAACCGACACGGCGGGCTCGTTGCGCATCCCGTCGGCCTTGTGTGGCACGTCGACCATCAAGCCGACCCGCAACCTGGTCTCAATCTCCGGCGTCGTTCCGCTCGCCCCGAGTCTCGACCATTGCGGTCCGATGGCCCGGTCGGTCGTCGATTGCGCGGCGTTGCTCGCCGCCATGGCCGGCCCCGATCTCGCCGATGCGACAACGGGTTATGGCGCGTTCGCGGCGGCGCCCGCGCGAGCCACCGAAAGGCGGCCGCTCGGCGGCGTCCGGATCGCTGTCTCAAGCCGCGCGCATAGCACGGACGACGACGTGCGCGATGGGTTCGAGCGCGCCGCTGCCGCCTGCCGCGACCTCGGCGCGACGCTGCTTGAACCGACCGCCGCACCGCCGGACGACGAACCCGCGCGCGACCATCTCGCGGTGTTGTGCGCGGAGATGCTGTCGTTCCATCGCCGGTTCGACGACGCGCGCGAGCGCTACCGACCATCGACCCGTGACTTCCTTGAGCTTGCCGAGCGTCAGCCGCTGTCAGCGGAGGACTACCTGCGGCTTAACGAGAGACGACGCGATCTGACGAGGCGTTGGTGGCGCTGGTTCGACGTCGAACGGGTCGACGCCCTGCTGGAGCCGACCGTGCCGGTCGTCGCGTTGGCACGCGGACCGGGGTATGACGCCATGGGCTACGACGCCGCTCTCGTGTCGCTCACCTATCTGTGGAATTGGACCGGATTCCCTGTCGCCGCGCTGCCTTCTGGTGTCGGCCGCGCCACCGGTTTACCCGTGGGCGTCAGCCTGATCGGCCGGCCGGCGACTGACCGCCCGCTGCTTGCCATCGCGACGGTGTTGCAGGACGCGCTCGGCGTTCCGACGCCGCCGCTCGGGTGATTGCAACGGCCGTTCGGCAGACGTACGCTCGTACAGCTTGCGCACGGAATCTCGAGTCGGACGACGGGAGCGGCATGGCCGGCACCTTCAGTGTTGAGTGGCTACCCGGGGGAATTTTGCTACAGCGTCGCAGCGGGTTGTTCTCGGTCGATGAGGCCAACCGCTACGTCGCCGCGGTCAAGGACGCGATCAGATCCGCGCCGCCGCGGTGGGGCGCCCTGGTCGACGCGCGCGACGCGGTGGCGCAGACCGACGAGGTTCAGGCCATCATCCAGGGCCTGATCCAATACGTCGTGTCGAAGAACGTGCAGCGCGTCGCGATCGTCACGACAAGCGCCCTTGCCGGTATCCAGCAGAAGCGCATCACCACCGCGCCCGGCATGCACGACCCGTCGACAGTCGGGTTCCATCACGACTACGACGTCGCGCTTGCCGAGGTCCGCGCCGCGCTCGCCAGCCAGACCACCAGCTAGAGCAACAGCTAGATCTCGCGCAGCCCCACGTAGTTCTCGGCGAGGCTCGCCGCGGCAGCCTGCGAGGCGACCGTGTACCGCAGTTGCGAGAGTTGCAGCTGCCGCTGGTACTGATCGTCGTCGTCGAACCGATGCAGCATCGAGGTCATCCACCACGAGAAGTGCTGCGCTCGCCACACCCGCCGCAGCGCGGTCGCCGAGTAATCGTCGAGGCCGCTCGAGCTTCCGGTTTCGCTCCAGTGCGCGAGCGCGTCGGCGAGCACCGCGACGTCGGCGATCGCCAGGTTCATGCCCTTCGCTCCGGTGGGCGGCACGATATGCGCCGCGTCACCGGCGAGGAACAAGCGGCCATAACGCATCGGCTCCGCCACGAAGCTGCGCATCGCCGTGATGCCCTTCTCCAGGATCGGTCCTTCGACCAGGCGCCAGTCGGAGTCGATCGCCAGCCGGGTGTGCAGCTCGTCCCAGATGCGCTGGTCGGGCCAGTTCGGCGATGTCGTCGTCGGGGTCGACCTGAAGGTAGAGCCGGCTGAGCTGCGGCGAGCGCAGGCTCATCAGCGCGAACCCGCGGTCGGTGTAGGTGTAGGTGACCTCGTCGGCGGACGGCGCGACCGCGGCCAAAATGCCGAGCCAGCCGAACGGATACTCGCGGTGGTACTCGGTGAGCTCGCTTCGCGGAATCGCCTCCCGGCTCACCCCGTGGAAGCCGTCGCAGCCGGCGATGAAGTCGCAGCGCAGCTCGACGTCGCGGCCGTCGTGGCGGAAGCTGAGCACCGGCTCGTCACTGTCGATCTTGTCGACGCGGACGTCGGAGACCTCGAACCGGACGTCGCCCCCTGCGGCGAGCCGAGCCGCGATCAGATCCTCGCACCACCTCTTGCTGGCCGTAGAGCATGATCGAGCGGCCGCCGGTGAGCTCGGGAAATGCGATTCGATGCGGCGTGCGGTCGAACCGCAGCTCGATGCCCTCGTGGACCAGCCCCTCGCGATGCATCCGCTCGCCGACGCCGGTCTCGTCGAGCAGGTCGACGGTTCCTTGCTCGAGGACGCCCGCGCGCACTCGCGCCTCGACGTACTCGCGGCTGCGCGTCTCCAGCACCACAGACTCGACGCCGTGGCGGGCCAGCAGATGGGAGAGCATGAGCCCGGCCGGACCAGCCCCGATGATGCCCACCTGCGTCCGCATCGCGCGCCTCCTCGGCCGGTTCACCCGCCCCGCGTCGTCCGACAGCTGCGTACGCAGGCCGAACGGCGGTTCATATGATGGACATTGTGATGGCACACCTTACCGCCATCCGTCACCCAATTCCTTTGCGGTTTGATCGAAATCATGGGCGCGGAGGCGTCCGTTGGTTGACGCCGGAGAGGTTGCTCGGTACGTTCGCTTCGTGGACGATAGTCCGCAACGCGCACAAGAGGTGACCCGGTCCCGTCCTCAGACCGCGCGCGCCGGACGTTGGAAAGGCTGGGAAGGCCAAAAGCCGATGGCCGAGATCACCTCATTGCGGCACGCGGTCGCGTCGCTGATCCACGATGGCGACGTCGTCGCGATGGAAGGCTTCACGCACCTCATCCCATTCGCCGCCGCGCACGAGGTGATCAGGCAGGGGCGACGTGATCTCACGCTCGTCCGCATGACGCCCGACCTGATCTACGACCAGCTCATCGGCATGGGCTGCGCCAAGGCGCTGATCTTCTCGTGGGGCGGCAACCCCGGAGTGGGCTCGCTGCACCGATTCCGCGACGCGGTCGAGAACGGTTGGCCGACGGCGCTTCAGCTCGAAGAGCACAGCCACGCCGGCATGGCGAACCGCTACGTGGCTGGCGCGGCCGGCCTGCCGTTCGCCGTCATGCGCGGCTACACCGGCACCGACCTGCCAGAGAACACCGCCAACATCGCGTCGATCGTCTGCCCCTTCACGGGGGAGGCGCTGACCGCGGTGCCCGCGCTGCGCCCTGACGTGACGATCATCCACGCGCAGCGCGCCGATCGGCGAGGCAACGTGCAGATGTGGGGCATCACCGGCGTCCAGAAGGAGGCGGTGCTCGCGGCGAGCCGCGCACTGGTCACCGTGGAGGAGATCGTCGACGAGTTGGAGCCCGTGCCCGGCCAGGTGGTGCTGCCGAGTTGGGCGGTGACCGCTGTCGCCGAAGTGCCGGCGGGCGCGCACCCGTCCTATGCCCACGGGTACTCCGAGCGTGACAACGACTTCTACGTGAGGTGGGACGCCGTGAGCCGTGACCGCGAGACGTTCCTCGGGTGGATGAGGCAACACGTGCTCGAGGGCGCGGACGTCGGGCAGGAAGCATGAGCGACGCGGTGAAGAGTCCGGCGACCTACCCCGCCGACGGCGGCGTGTCCACGGCGTCAGCGTGGACCGCCGACGAGATGATGACGGTGGCCGCGGCGCGGCAATTGCATGACGGGGCAGCGTGTTTCGTCGGAATCGGGCTTCCGAGCACCGCGGCGAATCTGGCCCGCGCGACCCACGCGCCCGACCTCGTGTTGATCTACGAGTCCGGTTGTCTCGGGGCTAAGCCGGAGCGGTTGCCGCTGTCGATCGGCGATGGGGTCCTGGCCGAGAACGCCGACGCCGTCGTGAGCGTCGCCGAGGTCTTCAACTATTGGCTGCAACCGGGTCGAGTCGACGTGGGCTTCTTGGGCGCGGCGCAACTCGACAGGTTCGCCAACATCAACACGACGGTCATCGGCGGTACGTACGCGTCGCCGAAGGTTCGCCTGCCCGGTGCCGGAGGCGCACCGGAAATCGCGGCCTCGTGCAAGGAGGTCATCATCGTCGTCCGGCAGAACCTGCGCACGTTCGTCGATCGACTCGACTTCGTGACCTCCGTCGGATTTGGCGGCGGCCCCGGGGATCGGGCGCGCCTGGGACTGCGTGGCGACGGTCCGCGCGCGGTCATCACCGACCTCGGCATCTTGGAGCCCGACCCGACGACCTGCGAGCTCACCTTGACTCACCTGCACCCTGGTCGCACCGTCGAACAGGCTCGTGCCGCGACCGGCTGGCCGCTCGCCGTCGCGAACGACGTGCGGACCACGCGCCCGCCGACGCCGGAGGAGTTGACGGTGTTGCGTCGGCTCGAAGCCAGCAAAGCGGCGAGCGACGCGGGTGCGAGCACGCGATGAGCGCGGACGTCTTCATCGCCGACGCGGTGCGCACCCCTGTCGGGCGCCACGGTGGCGCGCTGTCGTCGGTTCGCCCCGACGACCTGGCCGCGACCGTCGTCCGGTCGTTGGCCTCGCGCAGCCCCGGGCTCGACCCCGCTCGAATCGACGACGTGTTCCTTGGCGCCGCGAACGGCGCCGGTGAGGACAACCGCGATGTCGCGCGGATGGCCGTGCTGCTCGCTGGCCTGCCTCCGAGCGTGCCGGGTGTCACGCTGAACCGGTTGTGCGGCTCCGGGCTGGAGGCGGTCATCGAAGCGTCGCGCGCGATCGCCCTCGGTGACGCTTCGGTGTGCGTCGCCGGCGGGGTTGAGTCGATGACTCGAGCGCCCTGGGTGTTGCCGAAACCGGAGAAAGGCTTTCCGCGCGGCAACGAGACGGCCTTCTCCACCACGCTCGGTTGGCGGATGGTCAACCCGTCCATGCCGGCGCAGTGGACGGTCGCTCTCGGCGAAGGCGCGGAGATTCTGGCTGACAAATATGCGATCTCTCGTGAAGCGCAGGACGAGTTCGCGTTGCGCAGCCACCAGCGCGCCGCCGCCGCATGGGCGGCCGGCCGATTCGCCGACGAGACGGCCGCGGTACCAGGCGCGCAACTTGAACGTGACGAGTCGATCCGTTCGGACACCACCATGGAGGCGCTGGCGAAGCTGAAGCCGGCGTTCCGCGCCGACGGAACGGTCACCGCCGGCAACGCGTCACCACTCAACGACGGCGCTTCCGCGCTGTTGTTGGCCGACTCCGACGGCCTGCGCGCCGCTGGCCGTGACCCGTTGGCGCGCATCGTGTCGCGCGCCGTCTCGGCGGTCGAGCCCCAACTGTTCGGCATCGGGCCGGTGGAGGCCGCCCGCACTGCTTTGAAGCGAGCCGGCATCGGCTGGTCGGACCTGGCCGCCGTGGAACTGAACGAGGCCTTCGCCGCGCAATCGCTGGCCTGTTTGGCGGAATGGCCCGAACTCGACCCTGGCATCGTGAACGCCAACGGCGGCGCCATCGCGATCGGGCACCCGCTGGGATCGTCCGGGTCGCGGATCCTGACGACGTTGGCGTGGGAGTTGAAGAGACGTGGTGGCGGATTCGGTCTCGCCGCCATTTGCATCGGTGTCGGGCAAGGTCTAGCCGTGGTGGTGGAAGCGTGACGAATCTGGTGTTGCCGAACTATCCGAAGTTGGTCGGCGTCCATCCCGACCTCGATTGGCCCGACTACGTCGGCACCCGGTTGCGGCATCCGCTGCACGCGCCGATCGACATCCCTCAGCGGCTCACCGAGGTGACCGGCCCGTTGTTGGGCGAAGGCCGACTCGGCGAATTCGACAACGACCTCACCCGGCAACACGACGGCGAGCCGCATGGCCAGCGCATCATCGTGCACGGTCGAGTGCTGGACGAAGGCGGAAAGCCATTGCCCGCGACGCTCATCGAGGTCTGGCAGGCGAACGCCGGTGGCCGTTACCGGCACGTCGTCGACAATTGGCCGTGCCCGCTTGACCCGAACTTCACCGGGCTCGGTCGAACGCTCACCGACGACCAGGGCCGCTTCCAGTTCACCACTATCAAGCCCGGCGCGTACCCGTGGCGCAACAGCGACAACGCATGGCGCCCGGCGCACATCCACTTCTCCCTGTTCGGCAGGGCCTTCACCCAACGGCTGGTGACCCAGATGTACTTCCCTGGGGATCCACTGTTCTTCCAAGACCCCATCTTCAACTCGGTGCGCGACGAGAAGGCTCGACAACGGCTGATCTCTCGTTACGACCACGAGGCCACAATCGACCACTGGGCGCTCGGGTTCGAGTTCGACATCGTGCTACGCGGCGCCTCTGGCACGCCCTTCGAAGACACGGAGACGGACGACGATGAGTGAGCGACTCGGAGCTGCACGCCGTCCCAGACGATCGGGCCGTTCTTGCACATAGTGTTGGAGTGGCCGGACGGCCCATTCGTGGTGCCGGAGGGGACCAGCGGCGCGTTCTGGGTGACCGGTCGACTGCTCGACGGCAACGGCGATCCGGTCGTCGACGGACTGGTCGAGACTTGGCAAGCCGATCCCGACGGCAGGTTCGACCATCCTGACGACCCGCGCGGCGCGGCCAAGCCGGTCGTCCCTGGTTTCCGCGGCTTTGGCCGCAGCGCCACGGGCGCCAACGGTGAATTCGCCATCTTGACCGTCAAGCCCGGGTCGATTCCCGCGGAGGATGGTCGCGACCAGGCGCCCCACATCGACGTTTCCGTCTTCGCGCGCGGACTGTTGAACCGCGTGGTCACGCGGATGTACTTCCCTGACGAGGCAGCCGCCAACGATGTTGACCCGGTGCTCGCGTCGATCGAGGATCCGCGGTTACGCTCGACCCTAATCGCAAGCCCGGGCGGCGACGACGGCCTCACATTCGACATCTATCTGCAGGGGGCTCATGAAACAGCCTTCTTGGCGGTCTGAGGGTCTGCTCGGCCCGCTCTTCAGTTCGCCAGCCGTCGAACTCGAGATGTCGGATGAGTCGCTGCTGCGCGCCCTGCTCCAAACCGAGGCCGCTCTCGCCATAGCCGCCGCCAAGTGCGAAGTGGTGCCAGCGGATGCCGCGCAGGCGATCGAAAGCGCCTGCGAGCCAGGCAATTTCGACGTCGATGAACTGGGCGTCGCTGGCGAGGCGGCCGGCAATCCCGTCGTCCCTCTGGTGCGCGCCATCGTCGCCCGAGTGCCAGATGTCGCCAAGCCGTGGGTTCATCACGGCGCGACGAGCCAAGACATTCTCGACACCGCCTTGATGCTGGTCGCGCAACGCGCCGGGCGAATCATGTCGGACGACGTGTCGTCCGCCATCGCCGGTGTCGCGTCGTTGACCTCGGCACATCGCGGCACCGTCATGCTCGGCCGCACGCTCGGGCAGCAGGCTGTCGTCACCACGTTCGGGATGAAGTCAGCCGGTTGGCTGATCGCGCTGGACACCGCGCGGGCCCGGCTCGGTGCGGCGCTTGCGACCGACTTGGCCGTCCAGCTCGGGGGGGCCGCGGGCACACTCGGCGTCTTCGGCGCGGCCGGTGTGGACGTGTTGCGCGAGTTCGCCGCCCAGCTCGGCCTGGCCGAGCCCGTGGCGCCGTGGCACACCGACCGCCAGCGGATCCTAACGTTCGCGGCCGCTTTGGGCGGCCTCGTGGCAGCGGCGGGCAAGATTGCGCTCGACATCGAGTTGCTGGCACAGACCGAGATCGGCGAGGTGTTTGAAGGCGGCGGCGCGTCGCACGGCACGTCATCCGCCATGCCGCACAAGCGAAACCCGGTCGACGCCGTGCTTGTCCGCTCCGCCGCATATCGGGCACCCGGCTTGGTCGCCACGCTGTTCACGGCGTCGCAACACGAGCAAGAGCGCGCGGCAGGCGCCTGGCATGCCGAGTGGGCGCCGTTGCGCGAACTGATGAGCGTCACCGGAGGCGCGCTCGCGCGGACGTCACGAATGATCGCGGCGCTGGGGGTGGACGCCGATCGAATGCGCGAAAATCTCGACAGGACAAGGGGTTTGGTGATGGCGGAGCAGCTCACCGCGCGGCTCGCGCCACTTCTCGGCCGATCCGCGGCGGCAGACGTCGTCGCGCGGCTGCTGCGAGCGCGCCCGCCAATCAGGTCGCCATTTGCGCGACGCGGCGCTCGCGGACGACGTGGTGCGGTCGCATCTGTCCGCAGCGCACATCGATGAGGCACTCGATCCGCAAGGCGCTTTGCGCGCGGTCGACAGTCTGATCGACCGCGCGCTCTCGCGACGCTTGTCGGGCACTACGCCCGAGGGTCGCGCATGAGCGCCGCGTTGGAGTTCGAGGCGTACGGCGACTCCGCGGCGCCGCCGGTGCTTTCGAGCAACTCGCTTGGCACCACGTCGGCGATGTGGTCGGAGCAAATTCCTGAGCTGGCAAAGCATTGCCATGTCATCGCGTTCGACCACCGCGGACACGGCAAGTCGGAGTCGCCCGCGCGACCGTGGGAGATCGGCGATCTCGGTCGCGACGTCGTCGCGCTGCTGGACCGACTCGGTTTGGAACGCGCCTCTTTCGCCGGCGTCTCGCTCGGCGGCATGGTCGGCATGTGGCTGGCCGCGAACGCGCCTGAGCGCGTTGACCGGCTGATGCTGATCTGCACGTCCGCGCATCTCGCGGCGCCCGAGTATTGGCGGGACAGGGCGGCGACCGTGCGCACAACAGGGATGTCGCCAATCGTCGATCCCGTCGTCGACCGGTGGTTCACCCCGACCTTCGCGCAGCGACACGCCGGCGTCGTCCGGCTTTACAAGGAAATGCTCGCGCAGTCGCCACCCGACGGTTACGCCGCGTGCTGCGAGGCGATCGGCCGACTCGACCTTCGAGCCGACCTCGCCCGTGTTCGGGCGCCGACGATGGTGGTGGCAGGCGCTGACGACCAGGCGATTCCGCCCGAGCACGGCGTGGCGATCGCGAAGGCCATCGCCGGATCGTCGTTCTTCACCGTGGCTGACGCCGCGCATCTGGCTAATGTCGAGCAGCCTGACGTCGTCACGCGGCTCATGCTCGACCACCTACCGGTGAAGGAGTGAGGTCGTGGACGACGAGACGCGGCACGCGCAAGGGATGTCGGTGCGGCGCGCCGTCTTGGGTGACGCCCACGTCGACGCGGCGGGGGCGTCAGCCACTGACTTCACAGCCGACTTCCAGGACTTCATCACCCGCTACGCCTGGGGAGACGTTTGGGCGCGTCCCGGACTCGATCGCCGAATCCGAAGCTGTATCACCATCGCGATGCTCGTGACGCTGAAGCAGGAGCACGAGCTGGCGATGCATGTGCGCGCGGCGCTGCGTGTCGGCGTCACCCGGGCGGAGATCCGCGAGATCCTCCTTCAGACGGCCGTTTATGCTGGCGTGCCAGCCGCGAACCGCGCTTTCGCGATCGCGCACGACGTGTTGGGTGAGGAGGGTGACTGAGCATGGCGAGCTCCGCGACGGCGACGGCGACGGCGAAGAGGCGGCCACTGGGCGCGCCGCGCGCGGGTCCGACTTCGTCCAGTCGCTCGAGCGCGGCCTTTCGGTCATCCGCGCGTTTGACGAGACTCGACCGGAGCTGACGCTGAGCGACGTCGCTCGCGCCACCGGGTTGACCCGCGCGGCTGCCCGCCGGTTTTTGCTCACCTTGATCGACCTGGGATACGTGCGCACCGACGGCCGACTTTTCGCTTTGCGGCCGCGAATTTTGGAGTTGGGCTACGCCTACCTCTCGAGCATGTCGTTGCCCGAAGTCGCCCAGCCGCACATGGAAGAGCTGGTCGCGAAGGTGCACGAGTCGTGCTCGGTGTCCGTGCTCGACGGCACCGACGTCGTTTACGTCGCGCGCGTGCCCACTCGCCGCATCATGACGGTCGCGATCAGCGTCGGCACCAGGTTCCCGGCGTTCGCGACGTCGATGGGCCGCGTGTTGCTCGCGGCACTGCCGAACGACCGCATCGAGGACTACCTCTCGTCGGGTGTCGTCCAGCAGTACACGTCGTACACGGTGACGGACGCCGACAAGCTTCGCGGTGTGTTGGCGAAGGTGCGCACGCAGGGATATTGCCTCGTCGACCAGGAGTTGGAGAAGGGACTGCGCTCGATCGCGGTGCCGATCCACGACAGCGACGGCACCGTGATCGCGGCGATGAACGTGTCGCTGCACGTGAGTGGTGGCACCGCGGAGGAGATTCGGCGCGACGTGTTGCCCCAGCTGCGGGCCACCGCCGCGGAGATCGAGCAAGACCTGCGAGGTCAAAACGGGCCTGCGGTCAACCGCTAGTCTCCGGCGAAGCCTGGTCGCGTCACCGCGAAGCCGGCGATCAGCTGCGGCGCCAGCAACGCGATGAGCACCGCGAGCGGTACCGTCCAGTGGCCGGTCACTGAGTGCAACAACCCGGTCAGCAGTGGGCCGCCGGCCGCGATCAGATACCCAAACCCTTGCGACATCGAGGAAAGCTGCTGCGTCATCGCGGGGGTGCGGGTGCGCAGCACGATCAAGGTGAGCCCCAGCGGGAACGACGCGCCCTGGCCGACGCCGAGGATGATGACCCAAAGGTACGGAGCGGCCATCGGCGCGAGAAGCAGCGCCAGCAATCCACCCGCGGTCAACAGCACCGCGCCGATGAGCAGCGGCGTTTGGCTGCGCAGCCGGATCGCGAGGGCGGGCAGGCCGAGCGCCACGGGGGCTTGCACGGCCGCGCTGAGCGACAGCAGCGCCCCAGCGTGGCTCTCGCTGAGGCCGTGGTCTTGGAACAGCGTCGGCAACCAGGTCAGCACGGCGTAGAACGACAAAGACTGGAAGCCGAAGTAGATGGTGACCATCCACGCGACGCGGTCGCGCAGCAGACCGCGCGGCGCGACCGCCGCCACCGCGTCGGCGCCCGCGACGCGCAACTCGGGCAGCCACACCAGCAGCGCGATCGCCGCCAGCCCCGCCCAGATCCCGAGACCGCCGCGCCAACCGTGTCCGATCGCGTGGGTCAACGGCACGCTGAGCCCTGCCGCGATAGCGGCAGAGCCGGTCAGGGCCAGCGTGTAGAGGCCCATCATCACGCCGGTGTGCTGCGGGAAGTCGCGCTTGATGAGCGCCGGCAGAATGACGTTCAGCGCGGCGATGGCCCCGGCCGCGACGAGCGTGCCGGTGAACATGGTGGCGGCGTCCGGACCGATCCGGATCAGCAGGCCGACGCCAATCGCCGCGCAGCACACCGCCACCGCGCGGGCCATGCCGATCCGTCTCGTCAGCCAGGGCCCGAGTGGCGCCAACGCGCCGAAGCAGACGACGGGAAGCGACGTCAAGACCGAGATGCTGACGTCGGACAGTCCCAGGCCGTCGCGAACGTCGGTGACCAGCGGCCCGAAGCTTGCGACGGCCGGCCGCAGGTTCACCGCGACCAAGAAGACCGCGACCCCGAGCCAGGCGGCGGCGCGCGGCTTGTCGGCGGCGCGCGACACGTCAGCGGTCGCCCTCACGCAGGCGCGGCGATCAGCGGGTGTCGTCTGTGACGTGGTAACCGGTCGGGAACAGCCGCAGGCCGAAGCGTTCGGCGATTCCCCACAGCCCCTTGCGCGCCCACACTGCCATCACGACGGCAACACTACCGAGGATGATGAGGTACCACGCGCCGTGCGACGCGAGCGTCCGCTGCAGCACGAAGAACACGATGGTGCCGAGGATCGGGCCCTCGAGCGTGCCGATGCCGCCGATCAGCACGACGAAGATCATGTACGCCGACCATTGCACGCTGTACACGTTCCGCGGTTCCACGTTGAGCTGGCTGATGGCGAGCAGCGCGCCGCGCGCCGCCCGCGCCGACCGCGGCGGCCAGGTAGACGATGCGCTTGGCCCGCGGCACGTGGACGCCGACGTTGCGGGCCGCGGTCTCGTCGTCGCGCACCGCCGTCAGCGCCAACCCCACGCGGGTGCGGAGCAGGAAGTACGACCCGACGAGGGAGATGACGGCGACGGCCAGCGCCGCCCAGTAGGTGTGCGCGCCGAGCACCAGCGGGTCGAATCCGCCGAGTCCGGGCACGTTGGTGCCGGTGCCGCCGCCGAGCGCGGAGTCGCGGATGGTGAGCAGCGCGAGCACCTCCGCGACCGCCCAGGTGCCGATCGCGAAGTAGCCGCCGCGCAACCGGAACACCAGAAACGAGATCGGCACCGCAAGCACCGCGCACGCCGCTGCCGCGATCGGCAGCGCGACGAAGGGCTCGATGCCATGCTGGGCCAGCCACAGCACGCCGTACGCGCCGATCCCGATGTAGGCCTGCTGTCCGACCGACACCAGACCGGCGTAGCCGGCGAGCAGGTTCCACGTGACCCCGAGGGTCAGCAGGATGAAGAAGTCGACGAGCATCGTCGTGGTGCCTTGCCCTGTCGGCGTAAGGCAAGTAGCCGAGAATGACCAGGACGAGCGCGGCCGGACCCAACGCCCAACGAGACGTGCGGGTCGACCGCCTGATACGGGTTGTCGTCACGGGCGCCGGCGGCGCGGTCGCTGCTTGCGTCATGCGGGCGCCTTTGCCGGGAACAAGCCGCTCGGCCGGACGGCCAGGACGGCGAGGAACACCAGGTGGCCGGTCAGCGTGCCCATCGTGGGGTCGATCTGAGCGCCGATGGTCTGCGCGAGGCCGAGCACGCAGCCGCCCGCGAGCGTTCCCCACAGCGAGCCGAGACCGCCGATGATGACCGCCTCGAACGCGAACAGCAGCAGGTTGCTGCCGCTCGTCGGGGCGAACTGCGCGTACATGCCAAACGCGAGACCGGCCAGCGCGACGGTGACGAAAGCGATCGCCGTGGCGATGCCCGTGATGTGCCGGGTGTTCACGCCGGCGATCGCCGCCGCCTCGCCGTCGTCGGCCACCGCGCGGATCTGGCGGCCCATGGAGGTGCGGGCGAGGAAGAGCTGGACGCTGGCGAGCACGACGACCGCCACGACGAGGATGCCGAGCGCAGGTAGCTGATCGACAGGTCACTGTTGACGTGCAGCGCCTCGGTGGCGAGCTTGCCGATGCTCAACGAGTGGCTGTCGGCCGAAAAGCCTTCCAACAAGGCGTTCTGCAGGACGATCGACAGACCGAAGGTGACGAGCAGCGTTGTCAGCGGGCCGTTCTCGAGGCTTCGCTGGAGCAGCGTGCGTTGCGAGACGTAGCCGAACGCGGCGAACATAGGCGGCACGAAGAGCAGCGCCCACAACGGCAGTCGTGTGCACCGAGGGCAAGATTGCGACAGCCACATAGCCGCCGAGCACGGCGAGGTCGCCGTGCGCGAGGTTGATGATGCCGACGACGCCGAACAGCAGCGACAAGCCCGCAGGCGAAGAGCGCGAACAGGCCGCCGAGCAGCAGGCCTTGGGCGATGGCGTTGATCCAGTTCACGAGGCCACCGCCGATCCAAGGCCGGTGCCAAAGCCGAAGTACGCGGCCTCGATGTCCTCGGGTGTGTGGTCCTGCGGTCGGCCGGCAAGCGTCGTCCGCCCTTCAAGCAGGCACTGGAAACGGGCGGCGACCCGCATCGCCTGCTTGACGTCCTGCTCGACGATGAGCACCGCCATGTCGTCCCCGGCGATCGACGGCAGGGTTTCGTAGATGCGCTGCACGATGACCGGGGCGAGGCCAAGCGAGATCTCGTCGAGCAGCAGCACGCGGGGGTTGGCCACAAGCGCGCGGCCGATGGCGACGACCTGCTGCTCGCCGCCGGAGAGGTGCGCTGGTCCGCTCTCGTCGCCGGTCGCGCATCCAGCCGAACAGGTCGTAGACGCGATCGAGGTCCCACTCGCCGCGCCGCTCCGTTTGCCGCGCCGACCAGCAGGTTCTCCTCGACCGTCATCGACGGGAACAGTCGCCGACCCTCGGGAACCAGCGCGATGCCTTGCCGCACCCGCCGGTCCGTCGGCATGCGTGCGTGATGTCGGCGCCGTCGACGCGCACGACACCGGACGCAGGACGGTGCAACCCGGCTAGCGTGCGCAGCAACGTCGACTTGCCGGCGCCGTTCGCGCCGACGACGGCGAACATCTCGCCGGCGTTGACGGAGATGCTCACGTCTCGCAGGGCGGCCAGCTGGCCATGGAGCACGGTGAGTCCGTCGGCGACGAGCAACGGCTTCGTCGCCGGTGATGCGTGATTCGCGCCCGTCTCAGTGCTCAGCCAGGGTTCATGTCGGCGCTCATGACTCGGCCGCGCCTGTCACGGTGGATTCCGTTCCGAGGAACAGCTCCTTCACCCGCTGCTGGCTCAGAACGTCGCGCGGCTCGCCGTCGGCGATGAGCTGGCCGATGGCCAGGCAGACCAGCCGATCGACCGTCGACAGCAGCGCCTGGACGACGTGCTCGATCCACACCACCGCGATGCCGCGGGCGTTGACCGCCCGGACGATCGCGACAAGCTCGGCGACCTCGGGATCGGTGAGGCCGCCGGCCGACTTCGTCGAGCATCAGCAGCCGCGGCTGCGTGGCGAGCGCCCGGGCGACCTCCAGCCGCTTGCGCTGCAGCAGGCCGAGCCGACCGGCGGGCGTGTTGGCGTGGCGGTCCAGGCCGGTCTCGGTCGAGGACGTCGATCGCGCGGTGCTGGCGCGCGGCGCGTCGCAGCCCGGCGCCTTGATGCGCCGCCGACCAGCACGTTCTCGAACACCGTCATTCCGTCGAAGGGACGCGGCACCTGGAAGGTGCGCGCGATGCCGAGCCGGCACCGCTCGGCCGCGTCGAGCCCGGTGACCGACTGGCCGCCGAACCTGACGTCGCCTGCGTCGAGCGGCAGGTCGCCGGAGATCATGCCGAACAGGCTCGTCTTGCCGGCGCCGTTCGGGCCGACGATGCCCAGCGGTCGCACCGACGGCCACTTCGAAGTGACAGGTTCCGGCGACCAAAACCTGCCCGAACCGCTTGCTCACGGATTCGAGCTGGAGAAGTGCCGTCATCGGAGCTGAGGACCTACGCGTTCGTCGGCTGCAGGTCGCCGCCGATCGGGCGCGTCCGGGTTGGCCGAGTTGTCGACGATCATGAGGTCGTAGGGGAACTTTCCGGTGCCCTTCCTCCACTGGCACGCCGGCCGGCTTCATGATCGCGACGCCCGGCACGGGGCCGCCGGTGAAGTTCAGCGCGCCGCACATGCCGGTGTAGTTCATGCGTGCGCAGCTTCTTGGCGACCTCGTTCGTGTCGTGCGGGTCGTCGGCGCCTTGGTGAACGCGTTGAGCGCGACCTCGAACAGCGAGTAGATCGTGCCGAGCGACTGCGCCCACTGCTTGCCGGTGGCTTGGCTGAAGTTGTCGCCGAGCTGCTTCGCTGTGGTGCCGTCGAGGGCTGCTTGTACGGCATGGACGGGGCTCCACCAGATGTCGGTCGCGATATTGTTGCACCAGCTCGCCCAGCGCCACGACCTCGGCGGGGAAGAGCAGCACCTTCGCGACGGTGGCGAGCTTCGGCTTGTAGCCCTGCTGCGCGGCCTGCTTCCAGAACGACGTTGAAGTCCGGCGGGAGCGGTCCAGTTGACGAGATGTCGCACTGCTCGTTCTTGAACTTGCTGATCATCGCGGTGAAGTCGGTGGTGCCGTCCGCGTATGCGCCGCCGTCGACGGGCGTGTAGCCCTTGGGCTTCATCAGCGGCGGCCAGCCCTGCGCGGAACGCGTGCCGTCGGCGTCGTTGGGGAACATCTCCGCGACCTTCTTGTCGTTCGGCGATCCGATCCCACATCGGGATGAAGGTCTCGCCGAACTCCTGCGAGGCCGAAGAAGAACATCGTCGTGTACTTGAAGCGTGGTGCCCGGCTTCGCGCCGCGGCCGAAGTACCACGACTCCCACGGGACGACGGTGGAGACGCACGGCACGCCCTGCGACTCGCACACTGTCGGCGACCGGGTTGGTGGCGTCAGGGGTCGGAGGTCACCAGGATCATGTCGACCTTGTTCGTCGTGATCAGCTGCTTGGCGACCTGCGACGCCCGGTTGGGGTCGGACTGGCTGTCGGCGACCACGATGTTGACGTCATAGGTCTTGGAGCCGACCTTGATGCCCTTGCTGAATGCCGACGACTTCCGAATGGTGTCGACGACGTAGTTGTCGGACACCGCGAATCCGGCGAGCTGGCCGGTCTGCGGCGAGACGAAGCCGATGGTGATGGTCTTCTTGCCCGAGCTGCTCGATCCGCCTTTGAGGCCTGAGGAGCACGCGTCGAGCAACCACCCCGCGCCGAGCGCGGTCGCACCCGCGCCAGCGCCGCGCAGCAGCGACCGGCGGCTCAGCACCGGGCCGAAGTCCGCTTGAGGGGTGGGGGTGTCGTCAGTGGTGCCGGCTGTCATGTCGGGACTCCACTTCATGGGGCCAAACGGCCGAGGGGCGGCGGATGCAGGTGTGTTCGCATTGCGAAGGGGTGTCCGCATGCTGGATCACACTCTCGGCGCTGCGCGGCACGCGTGTCAAGGATCAGTCGGTCACGATGCGGCGCCATTCGCCGCGCGGCCTCGCGCAAGTCTGCGGAATCGGCCGACGCCGCCGCGAGAGAGTCCGGCCGCGTTCGGCCGTGGTGCGTTGACGACGGACCGCACTCGGGCTAGCTTCAGATATTGAACAAACGTTCGCCTTACGAACGCCCGTTCCCTCACCCGAAGGCCCTGGAGGCGCCATGAACCTGCTCGATTCGACGACGTGGACGGGGCAGGTCTTCTCGGACGGGTGGCGCGAGTCATTAGGTGGCACGCGCACCGTTGCCGAGCCGGCGACCGGCGGTTCCCTCGGCGTCGTGGGCGTGGCGAACGCCGAAGACGTCCGGCAGGCCGCGGCGTCCGCGGCCAAGGCGCAACCGGAGTGGGCGGCGATGCCGTTCGCCGAGCGGGCCGCCATCTTGCGGCGCGCGGGCGAGATCATCGAGCGGCACCTCGACGACATTCACTGGTGGATCATCCGTGAGGCCGGGTCGGTGTTGCCGAAGGCGCAGCTGGAGACCCACGTCGCCGCGCAGGAGTGTTTTGAGGCCGCTGCGCTGCCGTCGCGGCCGGCCGGCCAGATACTGCAGACCGAGCAGCCGCGGTTCAGCATGGCCCGCCGGCTGCCGTCCGGCGTCGTCGGTGTCATCTCGCCGTTCAATGTGCCGCTGATCCTCGGCATCCGGTCGGTCGCCCCGGCGCTCGCGCTTGGCAACGCGGTCGTCTTCAAGCCCGACCCGCGCACCGCTGTGTGCGGCGGCGTGGTGATCGCCCGGGTCTTTGAGGAGGCCGGCCTCCCGCCGGGCGTCTTGCACATGCTGCCTGGCGGCGTCGACGCGGGCGAGGCGCTGGTCAGCGACCCGCACGTCCGCGTCATCTCCTTCACCGGTTCGACCGCCGCCGGGCGTCGCGTCGGCGAACTGGCGGCACGGCACCTCAAGCGCGCGCATCTCGAGCTGGGCGGCAACTCCGCCCTGATCGTCATGGACGACGCCGACCTAGCGTTGGCGGCGTCGGCCGGGGCGTTCGGCTCCTTCTTGCACCAGGGGCAGATCTGCATGACCACGGGCCGCCACCTCGTGCACGAGTCGGTGGCCGATGCCTATGTCGAGGCGCTGACGGAGAAGGCCAAGGCGCTTCCGGTCGGCGACCCCGCGAACCAGCAGGTCGCGCTTGGGCCCATCATCGACGCCTCACAGCGCGACAAGATTCACGGTCTGGTGACCGCCAGCGTCGAGTCGGGGGCGCGACTCGCCGCTGGCGGCACCTACGACGGCCTCTTTTATCGCCCGACCGTTCTCACCGACGTCACGTCGGCGACGCCGGCGTACACCCAAGAGGTGTTCGGACCGGTGGCGCCGGTCATGCGGTTCTCCACCCTCGACGAGGCCGCTCGCCTGGCAGCCGACACCGAATACGGATTGTCCCTCGGGATTTTGACCGCCGACCCGTTGCGCGCGCTCGAGCTCGCCAACCGGATCCCGAGCGGCATCGTGCACATCAACGACCAGACGGTGAACGACGAGGCGCAGATCCCCTTCGGGGGTGTGGGCGCGTCCGGCACCGGCTCGCGATTCGGCGGCGCCGAGGCCAACATCGAGGCCTTCACCGAGACGCAATGGGTGACCATGCGCAGCGACATCGCCCCGTATCCGTTCTAGCTCGTCCAACTCGTTTCGACCTTGCTGAAAGGCAGTGTGATGACGCGTCGCACCGAGCCGCCGTTTCGCGCCGACCACGTTGGCAGCCTGCTCCGGCCGGCCCGTCTCCTGAAGGCGCGCGCCCAGCGCGCCTCCGGGGAGATCTCGGACGACGCCTTGCGCGAGATCGAGGACGAGTGCGTCCGCGATGTCGTGGCGATGCAGCGCGACGTGGGTCTGCAATCGGCGACCGACGGTGAGTTTCGCCGAACGGCTTGGCACATGGACTTCATCTACCAGCTTGGTGGCGTCACGCAGGCCGACGAGAAGCTGCACGTGCAGTTCTTCAACGAGCAGGGCACGCTCGATTTCGCACCGGCGGCCCTGCGGATCAGCGATCGCGTCAAGCTCAGGGAGACGATCTTCGCCGACCATTTCCAGTTTCTCCAGCAGCAAGTTGGCGACGGCGTCACGCCCAAGCTGACGATTCCGTCGCCGAGCATGGTGCATTACCGCGGCGGTCACGCGGCCATCGACCCGCAGGTGTACCCCGACATCGATGAGTTCTGGGACGACCTCACCGCGGCGTACGCGGAACAGGTTCGTCGGCTCGGCGACCTTGGCTGCCGGTACCTGCAGCTCGACGACACCAGCCTCGCCTATCTCAACGACCCGCGACAGCGTGAGCTGATCGCCTCCCTCGGCGGCGATCGCGAGCATCAGCACGAGGTCTACATTCGCAACCTCAACCGGGTGTTGGCGGCCAAGCCGCCGACGATGCGGATGACGACGCACATGTGCCGCGGCAACTTCCAATCGTCGTGGGCGGCCGAAGGTGGTTACGACTTCGTCGCAGAGGCGCTGTTCGGCGGTCTCGACGTCGACGGGTTCTTCCTCGAGTACGACGACGCCAGGTCGGGCGACTTCTCGCCGCTGCGCTTCGTGCCCGAGGGCAAGTACGTCGTCCTCGGTCTGGTGACGACGAAGAAGGGCGCTCTGGAGAACAAGGACGATCTCAAGCGTCGCATCGATGAGGCGGCCAAGTTCGTGCCACTCGAGCAGCTGTGCCTGTCGCCGCAGTGCGGGTTCTCCTCGACGGTTGAGGGAAACACGCTGACCTACGACGAGGAAGTGGCGAAGTTGCGGCTCATCGTGGAGACCGCCACCGAAGTCTGGGGCTGAGCTCACAGCCGGCGAATCGGCTGTCCACAGACCGGGATCGGCAGCGCGGCGATCAACGCAAAGCCGTCATGCTCGCAAGCATGTCAATCGATCCAACGACCGACGCCGGGCCTGTTCTGAAGCTCCGGACGCCCGTCGACATCGTCGACGCCGTGCCCCATCTGGTCGGCTTCCAGCCGGAGAACTCCTTCGTCTGCCTCTCGCTGCGGGGCCCGCGAAAGCGACTGGGCGTCGTGAGCCGCGTCGACCTGCCCCCGGTTCGATTCGCCAAGCAATGCGCGGCGGAGACCGCGCGCTATTTGCAGCATGACGGCGCGCAGCGCGTCATCGTCGTCTGCTATCCGCTCGAGGAGGGCCCCGCGAACGAGCGGATCACCACCCTGGTCAACGCCGTTGGCAAGGCGCTCGCGGAGCGGTCCATCAACCTGGTCGAGGCGCTTTGCGTGTACGACGGTCGATGGTGGTCGCTGCTGTGCGAGGACGATGAGTGCTGCCCGCCCGATGGCACGCCGATCGACCATGGGCGGACGCCGTTGGTGGCGGCCGAGATGGCGGCCCGCGGCCGCGTCGTCTTCAAGTCGCGCGCCGAACTTGAGCAGACGGTGCAACCGGTCCGAGGCGCCGCCGCGCGTGACATGCGCGTCGCGCTGTCACGCGCGCGCTCCGACGTCCAAAGCCGAACCGCCGAGCTTGGGCGGGCAGAGGTCGCGGCCGAGTCGATCGAGCTCTACGCCGAAGCTGTCCGATCCCGTCAGGATTTCGGGGAGGGGTTGACAGCGCTGAGTTCGGAAGACGCGGCACGACTCATCGTGGCGCTCGACGACGTGCTGGTGCGCGATCAGATCCTGACCTGGGCCGAGGGTGACCGCGGGCACGGGCTGCGGCGGCTGTTGGCCGAGTTGGCGCCTCGCGCGATGAAGGGATTCGAGGCGCCTGTTCTCACGTCGTACGCGTTGGCCTGCTACGTGCAGGGCGAGGGCGCGCTCGCCGGGATCGCTGTCGAGCGCGCGCGCAAGGCGGATCCCGCTTACAACCTCGCGCGAATCGTTGACGACGCGCTGCTTCGTTGCGTCAACCCAGCCGTGCTGCGCGCCTGGCTGCGCGACGTCGGTGACGGTTTCGTTGACCCGTCGAACCGCTAGTGTCGACCACGTGTGCACGGTGGTCTGTCGGTGGCAGCCGGAGGAGCGCTGGGCGGTGCAACTCCTCGCGCTGCGCGACGAGTTGGTGAGCCGCGGATACGACCTTCCCGACCAATGGTGGCCGGAGCAGCCGGCCGTCGTCGGCGGACGCGACCGCTCCGCCGGCGGCACCTGGTGCGCGAGCGATCCCGTGACCGCGGTCACCGCAGTCGTGCTCAACCGCCCCGAGCCGCGGGTCGCGGCGGCCGGCGCGCCGAGCAGGGGCATCCTGCCGCTGCTCGCCGTCCGGCATCAGGAGCGTTGGCCGAAGTATCTCGACGTCGAGGGAATGGCGGGGTTCAACCTCGTGCTGGCGACGCCGGCGCAAGCCCGGTGGTGGTCGTTCGACGGCGTCGAGTTGCGAGAGGCGTCACTGCCGCCCGGCGTCTCGATGTTCACGCCGAGAGGGTTGCTCGTGGAGGTCGATCCGCGGTTGCGCGACGGGTCGGCCCGACTCGCCGATCCCGACGTCGCCACCGTCGACGCGTGGAGTGACTGGCTGCCGGTGCTCGAAGGCGCTGAGCCCGCGGCTGATCCGAACTCGTTGCTGGTGCGCAAGCCGGTCGGCGCCGACAGCTACGAGACGGTGTTCGCTCAATTCATCGCCGCGACGGCGGGCGCTTTGCGCCTTGACTACCTTCCATATCCGGCTCGCCGCGAGACGGTTGAGTGGACGACGCGCCGCTGGCGAGGCTGACCGCGCGGGTGACGCCAGTCAGTCGCGTCACGACGTGATGTCAGCCGAGGTCAACCTGGCCCAGGCGGCGGTTCCGAAGATCGCGGTGTACGCGATCGGCACCACCAGGCTGTGCGCGAGCGAGGTGATCGAATAGCTGCTGCGCAGCAGATCGCCGAAGTCAAGCCAATGATGCGTCAGCAAGATCCCGCGAATCGAGCCAAGCTGTGGCACCGAGTCGAGCACCGCGAAGGCGATGACCAACGCCACGGTCCCCGCCATCGCGCCGATCGGCACCTCCGTCAGCGTCGACAAGAAGAACGCGAGCGCGGCAAGGCCGAGCAGGTCGACGAAGACGAATATCGCGACACCGACCGCGCGGCCGAGCCCGCTGGTGAACGGGATGGTGTTACCCGACAGGAGCGTCACACCGTGCGAGCCGAAGAGCGCGAGGCCGGTGAGCATTCCGACAATCGCGACTAGTGCGATCGCCGCCGCCATGTAGGTCAAGGCGCCAAGGCCTTTCACCACCAGCAGCCGGGTCCGCGACACCGGGACGGTGAGGAGATAGCGCAAGGTCCCGGTGTTGGCCTCACCGGCCACCGCGTCGCCGCAGACCACGGCGACCGCCAACGGCAAAAAGACCGGCAGGCAAATCGTCAGCGCGGTGAACGCGAGAAAGAGCCCGTTGTTGGTGAGCTGGCCGATGAACGCGGGGCCGCCGCCGTCGCCGGGCCGCGGCGTCGACAGCTTGACCGCGGTGCCGATGAGGATCGGCACCGCGCCAAGGACGACGAGCATCGCCACGTTGCGGCGACGGCGAAAGACCAGCCGCAGCTCGCTGCGCAATTGGCGCGCGAGCACTCCGCGATAGCGCGCGTTCGTGGCCAAGCCGATCGCCGGCGTGGCGACCGCGTCAGCGGACGACATCAAAACCCTCCCCGGTGAGCTGCACGAAAAAGTCCTCAAGCGCGGGGCGCTCGACCCGCAACCCGTGCACGGGCACGCCCGCGCTCACCAGCGCGGCGTTGATCCGATCCGCGGTCAGGTCTCGCATGCCGGCGAGGAGAAATCCCTGGCCCTGCTCCGAAATCTCAAGGCCGAGGCCGGTGAGCACCCGAAGGGCGTCGTCCACTTGCGTCGTCTCGACTCGCAGTTGTGTGTTGGCGGTCTCGAGCACGTCCGCCAGCGAGCCTTGCCGCAGCAGCCGACCCGCGCTCATGATGCCGACGTGCGTGGCCACCTGCTCGATCTCGGCGAGCAGGTGGCTCGACACCAGCACGGTGGTGCCGTCGGCGGCGAGCTCGCGGATCAACGTGCGGACCTCGCGAGTTCCCTGCGGGTCGAGGCCGTTCGTCGGCTCGTCGAGGATCAGCAGTTCGCGAGGGCGAAGCAACGCCGCGGCGATGCCGAGCCGTTGCTTCATGCCGAGCGAGTATCGCCGGTAGTTCTTGCGGGCGGCCGCGCCGAGCCCGACCCGGTCGAGCGCCGACGAGACCCGCTCTTTCGACGTCCGCGGATCGGTGCTGGCGTCGAACGCGTCGAGTCGCCGCAGGTTGTCCCGCCCACTGAGGTAGGGATGGAACGCCGGGCCCTCGACAAGCGTGCCGACCCCCGTCAACACCTGCGCCGCCCGGGCGGGAATCGCCCCGCCCAACACCTCGACGGACCCGGCGTGCGGTGTCATCAGCCCCAGGAGCAACCGGATCGTCGTCGTCTTGCCGGAGCCGTTCGGCCCCAGGAAGCCGAACACCGAGCCGCGCGGCACCTCGAGGTCGACGCCGTTGACCGCGACGTGATTGCCAAATCGCCGGGTCAGACCGTCCGTCTTAACGGCGAGCGAGGCCAGCGGCGCAGGCGGCGCGATCGCGCCGTCACCGGGCGCCGCCACGACAGCGGTCACAGTCCGTGTCCCGTTGACGCCACCTGGCGGATGGCGTCGGCGCTCACCGCACCGACGTACACGTGGCCGTCGTCCGCGATGAAGATCGTGAACAGCGAGCTGGTGACGAGCCGGCCGCCCTGCGTCGGGGTGGCGATCTTGTCGAGGATCGCGGTCAGCTGCGAACCGGGATTGCCGGACCCGGAGGCGAGTCCTGGGTCTTGGATCTCAAGCACCGAGGTCCAACCCTTGCCGAGGACCTTGGGGGCGGTGCCTGCGGGAGTGCTGGAGGCGCCGGGCGCCAGGCTGCCGTTCTGGCTCTGCGCGGACACCTTCGGCGTGAGATTGGGGGACACCTTCGGGCCGTGGGCGGCGCCCTGCCCGCCTTGACCGGTCAGCGGGTTGCCCTGCGTCACCGTCGATCCGGCGGGCGGCACGAAGTTGAACACGGACGCGTTCGGAGCCTTGAAGCTCACGTCGGTGAAGCCGACCTGGATCGCAGGTGAGGACGCGTCGCGGGCGAACACCTGAACCCGCAGCGGCATCGACGTTTCCGCGTCAACAGCGATCCGAACGCTGCCGATGAGGGATCGAGAATCCCGTGGCGTCAGCAGCAGTTGGTACACGGAGCGCCCGGCCACGCGGGCGGTGCGGTCGACCTGGACCGCCGTCGTCGGGTCGATCGCTTTGAGCGCGGCGTCGGCGGCGGCCTGCGGCGTCATGCCGGTGACGTCGCGCTCGGTGACGCCGTTGGCCTCGGACGGGCTCAGCGTGCTGTGCGTGACCCGCCGGTCGGTCGAGCTGTAGGTCCAAAGGTCCGTGCCGTTGTGGATGACGTCGCTCTCCGACAGCTGGCCGAGCAAGGCGAGCCGCTGCTTGTCGTGGCCGCCGTACCAGATCCGCACGGTGTGCGCGCCGGTCACCAGGTTAGCCAGCGACAGCGACGAGCCGGCGGCGCCGCCGATGTCTGGCAGCTGCGGCAGCCCGAGCTTCGCGGTCTCCACGATCGTGCCGGAAAAGCCGGGCGGGTTGGCGGTCTCCAGATTGACCAGGAGTTGCGCCGCGGTGCGGGCCGGCAGGTTCGGCTCGGCGGCGGCGCTGCTGGTCACCGAGGAGGTGAGTGAGCCCACGGCGATCGCGGCGGCGACGCCTGCGGGTAGCGCCCAACGAAGTTTGCGGGTGGTGAATGCTCGTGACATGCCCTCACTATGAGCGCGCCCGCGGTCGGCTGTCAGATGGGCGGGCGGCGCCCACAGGTTCGCCACAGGTTCGCCGCTGGTTCGCGCGAAGCTGATCCAACAGCGATGATCGGACGTCGGGAGGAGGTGCCGGGCGTTGCGGTTGTTGGTGGCGGAGGACGAGGAGCGGATGGCGGTCGCCCTCGAACGGGGCCTGACCCATGCCGGCTTCACCGTCGACGTCGCGGCCGACGGGTCGCGCGCTCTCGAGCTGGCCACGACCGTCCGCTACGACGCGATCGTGCTCGACATCATGTTGCCGTTGCTGTCCGGCTACGAGGTGACCCGGCAGCTGCGGGCTCGCGGCGTGTGGACCCCGATTCTGCTGGCGTCGGCGAAGGACGGCGAGTACGACCAAGCCGACGGGCTCGACCTCGGCGCCGACGATTACCTCACCAAGCCGTACTCCTTCGTCGTCTTGCTGGCGCGCCTTCGCGCGTTGCTGCGTCGAGGCGCGCGACCCCGGCCACCGCTGATCGAGGTCGGCCAGTTGACCTTCGATCCCGCGACGCGGGTGTTTGCCGCCGCCGGCGAGCCGCTCGACCTGACGGCGCGTGAGGCGGCGATGCTCGAATACCTCATGCGGCAGCATCCGCGCGCCGTGACGAAAGCCGAGTTGCTCGAACACGTTTGGCCTGACGCGACCACGGACCCCAACGCCGTCGAGGTGTACGCCGGTTACCTGCGCCGCAAACTCGGTCGCGCCGCTTTGCAGACCGTGCGCGGCGTCGGATACCGATTGCGGCTGCCATGACAGCCGGCTCGCCAGGTTGGTGGAGCCGGCGCTCGTTGCGGCTTCGGGTGACCGCGGCCGCGACGGCGGTGCTCGCCGTCGGACTCGTCGTCGGCACCGTTGTGCTGGCTAACGTCTTCGAGCATCGCCGGGTCAGCTCTGTCGACGTCACGGTCAGATCGGAGGTGACGACGATAAGCCAGCTGGTGGCGTCCGGTGATCTACCTTCTCCGCTGCCGTCGCCCGCGGGCGCGACGACGCTTGCGCAAGTCGTCGACTCCGCGGGCACGGTGCTGGCCTCGACGGACTCCGCCAGCCGCGTGTTGCAGTTGCTGCCAGTGGGGGAGCTCGCCAAGCATCACGGTCGACCGTTCACGACGTCGTCGAGCACGATCGGCTCGTCGACGCTGCGCGTTCTCGCCGCCACCGTCAACCTTCACGGCGTGCCGGTGACGGTTGTGGCGGCGGCGCCGCTGGGCGACGTCACCTCGACGTTGAACGCGCTGCGCAACGTGCTGCTCGTCGTCGTCCCGCTGATCTTGCTTGCCGCCGCCGCGGCGACCTGGCTCGCGGTGAGCTCGGCTCTGCAGCCGGTGGAACGGTTGCGCGCGGCCGCCGACGCGGTCGACGTCAGTGTCACGGCCACCGCGCCGACGCTCGAACTTCCCGCGGGCGGCGAGGAATTGCGCAAGCTGGGCGACACGCTCAACGAGTTGTTGCGGCGGGTGCACGTGGCTGGTCAGACGCAACGGCGGTTCATCGCCGACGCCGCCCATGAGTTGCGGTCGCCCATCGCGTCGTTGCGCACGCAGCTCGAAGTCGCGCTGGCCGTGCCGAATTCGGCCGACGACTGGGCGCGCGCGGTGGCCGACGCGCTCGCCGACGTCGAGCGGTTGAGCCGACTCGCCGAGGACCTGCTGTTGCTCGCCCGACTCGACAGCGGCGCGCCGCGCCGCCACACCGCCGTCGACGTCGGCGCCTTGCTCGGACAGGCGCGCGCCGACCTGATCGTCGACGGCGACGAGGTGGCGCTGCGCCGCCTGATCGACAACCTGCTGGCCAACGCGCGGCGCCACGCGCGGAACACCGTTGAGGCGACGGCGTCTCGCGTCGGAGGAGACGTCGTCGTGACCGTCGACGACGACGGCCCCGGCGTGCCCGTGGCCGATCGCGACCGGGTGTTCGAGCCGTGGGTGCGCCTTGACGCCGGTCGCGGTCGCGACGAGGGCGGCGCGGGGCTGGGGCTGGCGATCGTGCGGTCCATCGCGCACGCGCATGGCGGCGACGTGAGCCTGACGACGAGCCCGCTGGGCGGCCTGCGTGCCGTCGTCCGGCTGCCCGGCGCGGTCGCGTCGTCGAACGTGGGTCAGCCCGCGCGCTCGTAGCCGGCTCTGCCTGCCGGGGGCCGTCTCATTCTCTGCGCTTCATGGGACTTCCGACCCTGGCGCGCGCGGGGAATTCGAGTGGGACTAGAGGGACGACGGGGTCTTTCCGCGAGGGCTTGTCGGCCCGCACGAGGCCCGATTGGCGGTGAAGCATGCCGTCCGGACAAGGTTCGAAGCGCCGGGAGGCGGAACCGTCCCTGTATATCGGCGACATTCCTCGACATGCCTGCGGGAATGGCCTTGCGGCGACCGCTTGGGCCGCGGTGGAGGATCTGCACGCTTCGGCGGCCGTGGCATTGCTAGCCGTGCTCGCCGATGCGGGAATCCCGGCGTACGTGCGTGCGACCGCGGTTGCCGGCGGCTATGACGTCGACGGCCATCGGGGCCGTCACCAGTTGGTTCGCCTGTGGGTCGAGACGCACCAGGGCGCGCGAGCGCGAGAGTTGGTGGCGCGCGCGACGGGGCGTGTGCGGCTTTGACGCGGCCGATCGAAGAATCGAGGTGTCTGACATGACAGTTGTCTCGTGGGATGAGGTGCGGTCAGACCCCGATAGTTCCGGTGAGTAATGGTCCAGAAAGGAGTGGACACCATGCCAGTGTTGGCAAGGCGCGACCCGTTAGGCATCGAGTGGCCGGAGGTGTTCGGTCGCCGGCTCGATGATTTGTGGCCGCTGACTCTGCTTGAGCCAGCTGATCGCGGTGGAGTGCGGGTCGAGGAGTTCCGCGACGACGGCGCACTCGTCGTCCGGGCGGAGCTGCCGGGCATAGATCCCGACAAGGACATCGAGATCTCCATCCACGACGGCTTGCTCGACATCAAGGGCGAGCGGACCGAGCACATTGAGGAGACGAAGAAGAGTCACTTCCACACCGAGTTCCGCTACGGCATGTTCGAACGGCGGGTGCCGCTGCCGGCCGGGACCACCGAGAAGGACATCGAGGCGATCTACAAGGACGGCGTGCTGGAGGTTCGGCTCCCGATGAAGACGGCCAAAGGCGCGGCCGCGAAGGTCAAGGTGCAACGCGTGGTGTGATCGGCGCTGACCGGCGCCATGTCAGGTCGAATTGCTCTGCGAAGCAGGGACTTTCGACTCTGCGAGGCGGCGAGTGACCGCCTAGGTTGATAAGTGGGAGCCGACCCGAAGAGCGGATAAGAAGTTCCAACGGGAGACCAGGAAACTCCTTATCGAGCATCCGAGTCGGCTCCTCATCTGTGCCCGGTGAACAGCGTGCCCGGTGAACAGCGTGCCGGGTGGACAGTGTGCGGGGTGAACGGCGGCGGGGTCAGTCTCTGGTGCGCCATTCCAACAGCACCGTGGTGGCGTCGTCGTCGAGGTGGCCCTCTTGGTGGTTCACGATGGCGTGCATGAGCCGGCGCAGCGTTTCCGGGCCTGGCAGGCCAGCGGACGACTCGCGAGTGACGAAGTCGACCAGCCGGTCTGCGCCGAAGAACTCGCCGTCCGAGTTGCGGGCCTCGGTCACGCCGTCGCTGTGCAGGATCAGCCGATCGGCCGGCTCGAGACGTTCCTCACCGACCTCGACGATGTCGTCGCCGAGCATGCCGATCGGCACGTTGATCGCCTGCTCCAAGACCTTCACGACGCGCCCGTCGCGCACCAGCAAGGCGGGCGGGTGTCCGCAGGTGATCCATCGCCACAGCCCGGTGTCGATGTGCAGTTCGCCGATGATTCCGGTGACGAACTTCTCCAGATCGAACTGGTGCGAGATCCACCGGTCCATGCTGCGGGCGGTGTCGACCAGATCGAGGCCGCTGCGCCGGGCGTTTCGGTAGGCCGAGATCGCCACCGCCGACAACACCGTGGCCTCCATCGAGTGGCCGATCGCGTCGAGGATCACCACATGCGCGACGTCGCCGTTGACCGCGTAGTCGTAACAATCCCCGGCGACGGTGTAGCTCGGTTCCAGCGCTCCGGTGATCGTCAGCTCAGGGATGGCGAAGGTCAGGGGCGGCAGCAGGGTGCGCTGCAACTCGGTTGCGGTACTCATCGGCAGCCGGCGTCGGCTGGCCTCGATCCCGTCGCCATACATCGCCCGGGTGACCGCCAACGCCCCGATTAGCGACGCGACGTGCTCGCACTCCGCGAGGAGGGCGTCACCGACCTCGTCGCCGGTGAACACCATTTCGACGACCCCGAGCCGCTGCGCGCCGTCGGTGAGCGGCAGCCACACGGTCGTCCGGTCGGCGTTGCGAGCGGCGGTCACCTCCACGCTGGCATACGCCCGGCCCGCCAATGTGCCGTCGACCGCCAACGGCTCGCGCACGAGATCCGGGACCTTGTGCAGGAGCGGGCACAGCGCGAGCTGCGGGTAGTCGACGACGTAGACGACGACCTCATCGGCCCCCAGCAGCGCTCCGACCTGACGCACCAACTGCGGAAGATCATCAGGTCGCGCTCGCCGACCGGCGCTCAGCAGCAACCGCAACCCGTCGTTTCGTCGGTCCGCGCGCACGTTCCCTCCACCTACCCCGCCTGCTGTCCGTGCCAGGCGGAAGGCCGCACTGCTGGACCCTCCACTCTGACGCTAAACCTTCTCGACGCCGTTCGCGAGGTCCACCCTCGCCGCACCGGTCTATGACAATCCTTATCGCATCGGAGAACAAGCCGCCGTGCCTTCGCGAATTCGCGGCATCCCGTCGATTTGAACGATCGCCCGTGCTCATCGCGATCACCCACCACCTGTGCGGCCTTCGCCGCCGAGGCCGAGCGCGCCAGCGAGCAACGAGCGGCGAGCAACGAGCGGCGAGCGGGCTGAGCCGTTCGCCCTCAGTGTCCGCGTCGATATTGGAAACGCTTAGCTATGCAAATTCGTGACGAGCTTCCCTCCACCCGCGCGCATTCTCGCTGGCCGGTATCTGCGCACGGGAATGGAGCAAAGCGCCGCCCACGGCGGGACTTTGGGCACTAAGCGCCCCGCGCCCGGGCGAGGACTCTAGGGGCTCGGCGCGATGTGCTGCGAAGCCTGCGGCGCGTCGCGCGGTCGCGGTTGCCGAATGCAGGAAAGGGGCCCGTCGATGACGGACGATGGAGCGATACTCACGGCGGTTCGCACGGAGTTCCCGCGCCGCAGCTTCTTGAAGTGGAGCTCAGCGACGGTGGGCGGAGCGGCGGCCCTCGGCGTAGCGACTAAGTACGGGTTGCTGCCTGCGATGCGGAATGGCAGCACTGCCGCGGCGGCGTCGCCCGAGCAAATCATCTGGAGTTCGTGCAACGTCAACTGCGGGAGCCGCTGCCCGTTGCTCCTGCACGTGGCGGACGGCCGGATCGTCCGGGTCGACGGGGAGAACACCGGCGACGACACCCTGGGTAGCCAACAGATTCGCGCGTGCCCCCGCGGGCGGGCAATCAGACAACGCATCTACAACGCCGACCGCTTGAAGTACCCGATGAAGCGCGTTGGCAAGCGTGGCGAGGCGAAGTTCGAAAGAATTACCTGGCCGGAAGCCTATGACGCCATCGCGAACTCGCTCAAAACGACGATCGCGCAGCACGGCAACCAGGCGGTCTACATCAATTACGGCACCGGCACGCTCGGCGGAACTATGACCAAGAGTTGGCCAAACGCGTCAACGCCGATTGCGCGACTGATGAACTGTGTTGGCGGCTATCTGGATCAGTACGGCGACTACAGCGCTGCTCAGATCGAAGCGGCTTACCCGTATTACTACGGTGGCTGGGTGGACAGCAACAGTTTCGATGATGCCGTGAACTCCAAGCTCGTCGTGTTGTGGGGCAATAACCCGATGGAGACGAGGATGAGCGGCGGTGGCCAGACGTTCGTCCTCGAGGAAGCCAAGAAGATTGGGAACGTGAAGGTCGTAGTGGTAGACCCGCGCTACACCGACACGGCGGTGTCAATGGCGGACCAGTGGGTGCCACTGCGGCCAGGCACCGACGCCGCGCTCGTCGCTGGTTTGGCGCACGTGATGATCTCGGAGAGCTTGCACGACCAGGAGTTCTTGGACACCTACTGCGTGGGTTTTGACGAAGACCACATGCCGGACGGCGTGCCCGCGAACAGCTCATACAAGAGCTACGTGATGGGGCTGGGCCCGGACGAGACCGAGAAGACTCCGCAGTGGGCATCGAAGATCACCGGTGTCTCGGCAAGGACGATCACCACGCTGGCCCGGGAGATCGCCTCCGCCAAGCCTTGCATGATTAGCCAGGGGTGGGGTCCGCAGCGGCACAACATTGGCGACGTGACCGCGCGAGCCGTCTTCCTGCTTGCCGCGTTGACCGGAAACGTCGGGCTGCCAGGTGGGGGCACTGGCGCACGAGAAGGGTCGTATTCGCTGCCCGGCGCCGCGCTGCCGACCCTGACGAACTCGGTGAAGGCGACGATCTCGATGTTCACCTGGACGGAGGCGATCGAGCGCGGCGCCGAGATGACAGCGACGGCAGACGGGGTGCAAGGCGTCGACAAGCTCACCGCGCCCATCAAGTTCATCTGGCAGTACGCCGGAAACGCGTTGATTAACCAGCACGGGGACGCAAACCGCACTGCGCAGATTCTGGCGGACGACTCCAAGTGCGAAATGGTCGTCGTGATCGACAACCAGATGACGGCCTCGGCTCGCTACGCCGACATCCTGCTGCCTGACGTCAGCAATGCCGAGCAGAGCGATCTCGTGAACCAGGGCGCCGCCGGCGACCTCGGCTACATCATCTCCGCTAGCCAAGCGATTCAACCGCTGTTCGAATCCAAGACGATCTATGAGATGTGCACGGAGATCGCCAAGCGTCTTGGCGTCGAACGACAATTCACCGAAGGCAAGACGCAAGACGAGTGGCTTCGGGAAATCTACGCCGGGCTGCAAAAGCAAGAACCGGATCTGCCGGGCTTCGACGCTTTGCGTAGTCAGGGGATCTGGAAGAAGAAGAATCCGGACGGGCATGTTGTGCCGCTGCAGGGTTTTCGCGACGATCCCGTCAAGAATCCGTTGACCACCCCGTCCGGCAAGATCGAAATCTACTCGAAGCAGCTCCTCGAGTTGAGCCAAAAGTGGACGCTGCCGTCCGGCGACAAGATCAATCCACTTCCAGCGTATATGGCTGTGCGCGAGGGTCCGGAAGACCCCATGAAGTCGAAATACCCGTTGCAATGCATTGGGCATCATTACAAGTCCCGCACGCACTCCACGTACGGAAACGTGCCATGGCTTGAGGAGGCTCATCCGCAGACGGTGTGGATCAACACCGCAGACGCGAACGCGCGCGGCATCAAGACCGGCGACCAGGTGTACGTGTTCAACGACCGCGGCAGGATCAAGATTCCGGCGAAGGTGACGCTACGGATTGCGCCCGGGGTGGCATCTGTGCCGCAGGGCGCTTGGTACAACCCGGACTCGCATGGCGTTGACCAGGGCGGGTGCATGAACACGCTGACGACACAGCATCCGACGCCGCTAGCCAAGGGCAACGGCCAGCACACGAACCTCGTGCAGATCGAGAAGGTGTGATGATGGCGACGCAGCTCGGCTTCTTCTTGGACCAGAACTACTGCACCGGATGCAAGGCCTGCCAGATCGCCTGCCAGGACAAGAACGACCTGGCCGACAACCTGCGATGGCGGCGCGTGGCCGAGTACGTCGGAGGCGGCTGGAGCGAGCACGACGACACCTTCAACCCGGACGTCTTCACCTACTACACGTCGATCTCCTGCAACCACTGCGAAGACCCCATCTGCGTGAAGGTCTGCCCGACCAAGGCGATCCACAAGGGTGACCAGGGCATCGTGTCGATCGACAAGAACCTGTGTGTGGGCTGTCGCCTCTGCGAATGGGCCTGTCCCTACGGGGCGCCGCAGTTCGATCCCAAGTCCGGTGTGGAGACAAAGTGTGATTTCTGCGCGGACTACCTGGCACAAGGCAAGGACCCTGCCTGCGTGGCGGCCTGCCCGAGCCGGGCACTTGAGTTTGGCGATATCGACGAGCTGCGAGCCAAGCACGGGGACGTCGCGAACATCGCGCCGCTGCCCGATCCGTCGATCACCAAGCCGTCCCTTGTGATCGCACCACACCGAAACGCCGAACGATCCGGTTCAGGCACCGGCGTGCTGGCCAATCCTGCGGAGATGTGAGTCATGGACACTCATGAACTACCCCTGGTGTTCTTCACGATCATGGCGCAGATGTCCGTCGGATGCTTCGTCGTCCTCGGCGTCATTCACCTGTTCGGTGGGCGCAAGGTCGGTTCGGAGCGGATAGACCGGCTCTCGGACCCCGCGCTTTACGCGATCGGCCCGGTCATGGTGCTCGGCCTGCTCGTGAGCGTCATTCACCTGGGCAACCCGGTGAACGCGCTGCACACGGTCAACCATCTCGGAACCAGCTGGCTGAGCCGAGAGATCTTCTTCGGCTCCACCTTTGCGGTGATGGGCGCGGTGTTCGCGGTCAGCCAGCGAATGAAGTGGTTCACGCCGCTCCTGCGCCAGTTGCTGGCTGGTCTCACAGCGCTCGTCGGGCTCGTCTTGATCTACGTGATGGCGATGATCTACATGCTGCCGACGGTTCCAGGCTGGGACACGTGGGCGACGCCGGTGACGTTCTTCACCACAACGTTCCTGCTCGGCAGCCTCGCCGTGGGCGCTGGGTTCGTGGCCATACTGGCGCTGGCACGCCGCGGCAAGGTCAGCCTGGACGACGAGCTGGTTTCGCTGGTCGGCACCTCCGTACGCGCTATCGCAGTGGCAGGCATCGCGCTGTTGGGCGTGGAGTTCGTCGTCCTTCCCACCTATGCGCTGCAGCTCGCAGACAAGGGAGGGGTAGGCGCGCAGTCGGCGCACGCGTTGCTCTACGGCGGCGCGTCGATGCTGATCGTTCGGCTGGCCCTCGTGTTCGTCGGGGCCGGCGTTCTCGGGCTGCTCGTCTTCAGCGTCGCCCGCGCTGGGCGCGAGAAGGTGATCGCGTACGCCATCGGCAGCGCTTTTGCGCTCGTGCTGGTCTCCGAGCTGATCGGCCGGTTGCTGTTCTACACGAGCTACGCGCGAATCGGGATCTAGACCCTTCCCAGGTGGAGGAGCCGGTACGGCTTCTCCACCTGGCCACCTCGAACACGAGGAGCGAGTCATGGCCGTCGCGACGATGGACCGGGAAGCCCTTGCCGCGCTGCTCGACGCCCACGGCGCTGCGTCGGGTGTTTTGTCGCGCGTCCTGCTCGCGCCAGCCGACTTGGAACTGTTCACGCTGCTGACGGACGCCGAGATGCTGGCGGCGTGGCCGATCGCTGGGGACGAGCACACCCGCCGGGGGCTCGATCTGCTGGCCGAGTCGGCGCGGGTCGGCGAGGACACGCGCGTGCTCGAGAGCGACTACTACCGGTTGTTCGTCGGTCCGCAGCCGATGAAAGCACCGCCCTACGAGTCGGTGTACCTGACCCGCGAGCACCTGATCTTCGAGGAGCCGACACTCGAGGTTCGCGCCGCCTACGCCGAATTCGAGCTCGCGGCGCCGAAGCTGAACCGCGAACCGGACGACCATCTCGGACTGGAGCTCGATTTCATCGCCAAGCTGTGCCTCGCTGCGCTGGATGCGATCGATCAGGACGACGCGGCCGCCCTCGGGCGCAGCCTTGACGCGCAGCGGAGATTTCTCACCGACCACGTTCAGCGCTGGGCGGGCGCCTGCTTGCGACTTGTCGACGAGCACGCCGACACGCGCTTCTATCAGGGGGTTGCCGTCCTCGGTCTCGGCCTGCTGGCGCAGTCGTCGGTCTTCACCGACTGAGCGTGTCGTTGTGACCGAGCTCGGCGTCATGTCCCGCGCATCGTGGCGAGGTGACCTCTCCGCGCTTCTGCGCTGGATCGCCGACGAGCCCGACGGCCCCGACATCGAACTCGTTTGCGCCGAGCATGGGGACGCGTCTCGCGGTTCGGTCAACGTGGCTGTGGTGCGGGTTCCCGGTTGCCTCGCGAGCGTCAGCGCGGTCTCGTACTTGGAGCTCATCGCCGCTGGCGCACCCCATGTCACCGTGCGCGTCGACGGATGCCGCCAGGTAGAGCAGGTCCGGCAGGCTGCGTCCGAGGCCGGCCAATTTCTCGAGGCATCAGGGCGAGCCGCGGCGTTGACGTGCTCGGCCGAGTCGACCGGACGACGCTCGCGAGTGGAGCTCGACCTGCGCAAGTTGCCGCTGTCACGCCGACGCCTGTTGCGCTTCGCCGTGCCCAAAGCGGCGCAGTTGCCGGTCACGACAGCGCCGGAGCGCGAACGCCTGCTCGCTGTGCTTCAGAGGTTGCGACCTCCTGAGGCAGGGGGACGCCCGGCGCTGGCCGAGCTGGCGGCGCCGAGCGCGGACCTCGTC
The DNA here is from genome assembly GCA_963747395.1 of uncultured Actinomycetes bacterium. Lineage (GTDB taxonomy): Bacteria > Actinomycetota > Actinomycetes > Acidothermales > Acidothermaceae > JAICLV01. The sequence continues at coordinate 90,428 of CAVVEX010000011.1, forward strand.
GCGACGGGCTGCAACGGGTGTGGCGTCTGCGTCCGGTCATGCGCTGCCGGGGCGATTCGCCAGGAATGGCCTAACCAGGAGCAGGGATCAGTCGTTCACCTGCTTTTCTCGGCGCGTGCCTGCACCGATTGCCAGCGCTGCGTCAGCCTGTGCCCGGTAGGGGCGCTGTCCCGCAGGAGCGCCGCCAGCTGGGGGCAGCTTCTCGACGAGCGGACGCCACGATTGCTGGCGGTCACTCATCTGAAGCGGTGCGTCCGGTGCCATGCCATGTTCCGGGCGGACGACGATCAGGAGCGCTGTCCCACCTGCACCTTCCGAGCCGCGAACCCGTTCGGTTCTCATCTCGCGCCGGACGCCGTGAGCACCTAGGCCCTTGCGCGCTGACGCTTCTCTTGAGTTCGGCGACGTCGAAGCCGTTCACGATCGAGAGGTGGGCGGGAGCGTCGGCGCCGAAGGTGACGCACGCCGTTCGCCATCTGAACGAGTGCCCTCGGCCAGATTCGAACTGGCGGCACACGGTTTAGGAAACCGTTGCTCTATCCCCTGAGCTACGAGGGCCGGGGCAACAAGGGCGGACCCAAGAACCGGGGCAAAGATCGTCTAGGGCTCGACTAGTCGCCGAAGGCAGCGACGTCAGGGTATCGGACGCGCTCGACCACTCTCGGCGTAGCATGCGCGGTCCGCTCGCGAGCGGGATGTTCTTCGTGACGAGATTGACGACCGACGAGACGATGGAGAACGTCGCCGGCGTCGGTAAGCCGCCCTGGTCGTGGCCCGCGAAGATCGTGCTGCCGGGTCTGGTGCACAAGGCCGTCTACGCCTTCGCCACCGGCGCGGTCGCTGACGCGTTGGCGTCGACGTCGCCGCCGCTCGCGCAGGCGACCGGCGGGCACGGGCCGTCGGGCTCTTGCTGATCCGACGCCGGCCGGCGGACACGAGCCGTCCGGACCGTCCGGTTCAGGCCGCTCGATACACGACGAGTGACGCGGCGATGTACTGGCAGATGAACGCGATGATCGTGCACAGGTGGAACAGCTCGTGGAATCCGAACCACTTGCGGCTTGGGTTCGGACGGCGCAGCCCGTAGATGACCGCGCCGGCGGTGTACGCGGCGCCGCCGACGGCGATGAGGGTGAACGCGGCGACGCCGGCCCCGCGCAGCAACTGCGGGAAGACGAACGCCGCCGTCCAGCCGAGCCCGAGGTATAGCGGAACGTACAGCCATCGCGGAGCGCTCAGCCAGGTGACCCGGAACACCGCGCCTGCGATTGCGACGGACCACACCACGGTCAGGACGACGATGCGGGTGTTGCCGCGCAACGCCAACACGCCGAACGGCGTGTAGGTGCCGGCGATGAACAAGAACACGTTCGCGTGGTCGATGCGGCGCCACATGAGCTTCACCCGCGGCGACCATCGGCCGCGGTGATACAGGGCGCTCGCCGTGAAAAGCGAGACCGACGTCACCGCGTACGTCGCCGCCGCCACGCCTGCCGACGCGGTGGGGGCCAGCGCGGCGAGCACGACTCCCGCCACCAGCACCAAAGGAGAGGCGACGGCGTGCAGCCACCCTCGCAGCCGCGGTTGTGGCGTGCCGCCCTCTTCCGTCACCTGGTCGTCGACCTCCGGCTTATCGCGCCCTGCTCTGCACCCAGCTGAGCCGCTGATGTCCGCTCACCGCCCAGCGCAGCGGGCTGCGCTCGAGCGCGTTCAGAAGGCGGAGCAGCAACGGGCGCACCAGAACCCAGCCGACCAACACGACGACGACGCCGAGCGCCAATCCGGCGAGCACGTCCTGCGGGAAGTGGACCCCGACATACACCCGGGCGAACGCGATCAGCACTGCCGCCGCGGCGGTGATCCATCCCAGCACCCGGCGCACGAAGAACAGCCCGGCGGCGACCGCTCCGGCCATCACGGAGTGGTCGGAGGTGAAGCCCGGATCGTTGGCGTGATGCACGATCAGCAGCACGTTCGACATCGACGCGAATGGCCGCGGCTCGTCGACGGCGTGGACGATCAGCTGGTTCAGCGCGATCGCGATCCCCATGCCCACAACGGCCCACAGCGCCGCGGCCACTCCCGGCAGGTCCGAACGCGAGCGCGCCCAGAAAAAGCCGACGACGAGCAGCAACCCGAACAGCACCACGCCGTAGGTGGCGTAGTCGGCGAGCACGCCGTGCAGCCAAGATGTGTCTTTCGCGAAGTCGTTGACGTCGCGAAACCCGCTCTTGCCGAGCGGCCCTCCGGGCACGCCGCCGCTCGGGGTGCTCGCAAACGCGGACAGGGCCTCGACGCTCATGACGTCGAGCGTATCGGCCTAACCTTTCAGGAGCCTGTCCATGGTCGAAACCTGGCGGTGGTCGCTGGTGAAGCCGAGCTCAGGCAGCCCCCACGCGTCTTCGAGCGTGCGCAGCAGCGAGTAGTGGTTGTAGGGGGTGTCGTCGACGGTGTGCCGTGGCCTGCCGCCAGTCACGACGATCGCGGGCACGAGCGCGCCGCCGTAGACCCCGCCCGGCCACGCCGGGCTGATGTCGGGGTCGCCGGCGGGCAGTGTCGGCGAGTCGCAGCAGCCGGCCGGTGAGTCCCAGCCGCCGGTCGTGGGGTCGCCGGTGTAGTCGCCCTCGTCGGCGACGACGAAGATCGCGGAGTGCGTCGTCCAGGCCCGGCTGTGGGTGATGGTCGTGACGGCGCTCTTCACGAACGCGTCGGCCTTTTGCTTGAGCGCCGCGTCGTTCGCGTCGTCGTTCGTCGACCCGTACGGGCACGGCGTCTCGGGGTGACCGGGAACCGCCGTGGACACGCCGCCGTGCATGTCGTTGCACTGGTCGGGGGCGATGAAAGTGACCGTCCGCCAGGGCGACTCCGCTCGTGCCGGCCAGCGACGCGCCCGTCAACACGGCGACAGCCGCCGCGGCATACCGCTTCGCGTCTCGCGCCATCACGCCCCCCGCAGTCAGCCGCGGTCGTGTCGCGTCGGCGGCATCTGGTCGCGGCCGTCTTCGACGACCGCCTCACCCGCTTTGACCTCGCGCCGCGCCTGCGCCAATTCGTCCTGGTACTCAGGCGTTTCGGTGACGTCGGACGGCACAGCGTCCGGGTCGCCGCGCTCGAACGCCGAGTGGCCGGCCAACTCGTCGTCCGGACCCTTGCCGGGCCGGTCAGCCTCAGGCGCGTCGACGGGGTTCTCGACGCCCTGCGAGGCGGCGTCTAGGTCAACTTGCGGCGCGTGCTCGGCGCGGCTGCCGGCCAGCGTCTCGCGCTCTTCCTCACGGCCCATCGCGACCTCCCAGGTGTCGGCGAACTCAGGCCGTCTCCCCGCGATGCCGGACGTCGAAACGCGCGCCTCACACGGCGCAGCTGTCGCCCTCGCAGGCGCCACTGTCGCTGCCGTTTGCGGGGCTGCCCGCGTCGTCCAGCATGGTGAGCGGGTTGGCGGCTGCCCAGCCCTGCCGCAACGCCTGGAGCAGCACGTCGGACGACTGCGCGCCGGAGACGCCGTACTTCCCATCGATCACAAAGAAGGGGACGCCGGTGATGCCGTAGGCCGTCGCCTGTGCCTCGTCGGCGTGTACCGCGTCGGCGTACCGGTCGCAGCCGAGGACGTCGCGCGCCTCCTGCTCGTCGAGGCCGCCGTCGACGGCCAGCTTGATCAGGGCCTCCCGGTCACCGATCGGCTGAGTGTCGGTGAAATAGCCGCGCAGGAAGCGCTCTTTCACGTCGTCCTGAACGCCCTTGTCGGCCGCGAGGTGCAGCAGCCGATGCGCGTCGAAGGTGTTGCCCGAGCGCAGCCTGTCGAGGTGATAGGTGAGTCCCTCGGCGGTGGCGAGGCCGGTGAGCCGGTCGTTCGCGGCGACCGCCTCGGAGCGCGACATCCCGTACTTGTCGGCGAGCCGCTGGACGGGGTCGCCCTCCCTGACCGCGGGAGCGCCGGGGTCGAGTTCAAAGCTGCGCCAACGAAGTTCGACGTCCGGCTTGTGCTCGAAGTTCTCCAGCGCCTTCTCGAAGCGGCGCTTTCCGAGATAGCACCAGGGGCACGCGACGTCCGACCAGATCTCAACCAGCATGCAGGCGGCAACCGGGGTCGGCCGTTGGTTGTTCCCTCAACAATCCCTCGGGCCCCCTCCTTCGCGGTGATCATGCAAATAGGCGCAACGTTCGGCGAGCGCCGTTGCGCCTATTTGCATGATCACCGCCAACAGGAGGGGGGCGAGGAGGCAGGCGTCCGCGTCAGCGGAAGACGATCGTCTTGTGGCCGTCCAGCAGCACCCGGTGCTCGAGGTGCCAGCGCACCGCCCGGGCCAGCGCGAGGCACTCGAGGTCGCCGCCGATGGCGGCCAGTTGCTCGACGCCGTCGGAATGGTCGACGCGTGCGACGTCCTGCTCGATGATCGGACCCTCGTCGAGGTTCGCGGTCACGTAGTGCGCGGTGGCGCCGATCAACTTGACGCCGCGGTCGTGCGCCTGAAGGTAGGGCCGCGCGCCCTTGAAGCTGGGCAAGAACGAGTGATGGATGTTGATGATCCGGCCGGGCATCCGGCCGCACACGGCGTCGCTGAGCACCTGCATGTAGCGGGCCAGGACGACGAGTTCGACCCCGTGCTCGTCGATCAACGCCAGCAGTTTCTGCTCCGCCTCTTGCTTGGTCGACGGGCTGACCGGGATGTGGTGGTACGCGATGCCGTACGACGCGGCGAGGTCCTCGAAGTCGAGGTGGTTGGAGACGATCGCGACGATCTCGGCGGGCAGCGCGCCGGTGCGCCACCGATACAGCAGGTCGTTCAGGCAGTGACCTTGCCGCGAGACCATGATGATGATCCGCGGTTTGGCGCGGGCGTCGTTGATCTCCCAGTCCATCGCGAACTGGTCGGCGGTCGCGGCGAACGTCGCGCGCAGCGCCTCGAGGCCGTACGCCGCGTCGGTGCCCTCGACGTGCACCCGCATGAAGAATCGCCCGGTGTCGCGGTCGCCGAATTGCTGGCTGTCGAGGATGTTGCAGCCGTGGTCGGCGAGAAACCCGGTGACCGCGTGCACGATGCCGAGCCGGTCGGGGCAGGACAGCGTCAAGACGAAGCTGTCCAAAGGGCGCTCCCACCTGCGGTGATATGCCGATGCCGGCCGTGCGGGTCGTGTCGCAGAATAGTCCAGACGGGTCCGGTCAAGCGCCGAACAGGCGCCAAGCAGCAGCGCGGGAGCAGGGGAGTCGAGTGATCTTCAAGGCGGTTCAAGAGGGCCGTCCGTACCCGGACCATGACCTCACGCTGCGCGACTGGTCGAAGGTGCCGCCGCGCCAGGTGCGGCTCGACGAGCTCATCACCACCAAGCGGGTGCTGGCTCTCGACGTTCTGCTCGACGACGACTCGACGTTCTACGGAGACCTGTTTCCGCACGTCGTGGTGTGGAACGGCGAGTTCTACCTCGAGGACGGCCTGCATCGGGCGCTGCGGGCCGCTTTGCAGCAGCGCACCACGCTGCACGTCCGGGTGCTCGACTTGGACCGGCCGGTCGGCGAGCAGCTTGAGGCGGGCGCGGCCGGCGTGTTGGGCGTCGAGCCGTGAGCGAGTGGCTGCCCGAGCAGACCGGCGACGACACCGACGTCGGGTGGGGCGACGACGAGCCTCCGGCGGAAACGGCCGAACGCGACCGCGATTGGTACGAGCGCGAGCGACCGCCCCACCACGGGAGCTGACTCTCCCTGCGCTACCCCTGTGCCGGTACCGCGGGAATCTCCGGCGCTGACTCCGCGCTGCAGAACGCGCACCGGCGCGCGGCGGCGGGGATGCTGCTCAGGCACTCGGGGCACTCGCGCTTCGGCGAGTCGGGCTCGGGCTCCTTCTTGTACCGCTCGAGCAACGCGCTGAACGGCACGACGACGAGGAAGTAGAGCACCGCCGCGAGGATCAGAAATGCGATGAGGGCATTTATGAACTCGCCGTACTTGAAGACGCTGTTGTGAACGGTGAAGGTCCGGTCGCCGAACGCGCCCTTGCCGCCGATGAGCCCGAGCAGAGGCGTGATCCAGTCAGCGACCAACGCCGCGATGAGCGTGGCGAAAGCGGCGCCGATGACAACGGCGATTGCCAGGTCGACGAGATTGCCGCGAAGCAAGAACTTCTTGAAGCCCGACATTGGACGCTCCTCTTGGGCGGAGACCCCGACCGTGAAGGTCGGCTGTGGGCGATCCTCCACGGATCGCGACGGCGAGGCAACGCTTAACCGACCACAACAGCCGACAATCTCGCGACCAGCTGCGCTTGCGCGAGAGCGCGCGCCTGCTCGGGTGTCGTTGCCAGGACGACGAGGGCGCCGTCGTTCGCGGTCGCGTCGAGCGCGGCGTTCCCGCCGTCCGCGGCTGTCGGCGCCGCCACCACCCGGACGTCGTCAGCCACAACCGTGGCGCTGGTCGCCGGGGTTGCGCCACCGGACGGCGGGCTCGCCGCCAACACCTCGACGTGTTCGCCAGCCCGCAGGAGCCCGGCCGCCTGCACGTCGGCGAGCCGCACCGGGGTGGCGACCAGCCCGTCGCCTGGCGGCGTGAGCGGCGTGAGCGGCGCGCCGGACCCAGCGCCCGCGAGTCGCCCGCCATCGAGCCGGACGTCGGTGATCGCCTCGCCGGCCCGCACCGGGCCGGCCGCCGCGTGCCCGACGACGTCCGACATCGCGGTGAGCGCGCCGGTTGGCTCGGCTGCGACGGGAAGGGCCAGCCACCTGACGTCGTCCGGCTTCAGGACGGTGCCGCCGCCGAGGTCGCGCGCGGCGGCGACCACCCGCACGGTGGCCGGTTTGGCCGGCGTCAGGTCGCTCATCCCGATGGCGACGGCGAGCGCCACGCAGCCGGCCGCGACGATGCGGCGGTGCCGCGACAGCGCTTGCGCGGCTAACGCCGGCAGCTCGCGGATCGTCGGCTTGGACCGCCCGAACGCCGGTGCGGATCTCAGCCTTGGAATCGGCGGTGACAGGAGCGCGCCGGCACGGCGACGTGCGCCCACGGGTCAGTACGGCAGTTCGAAGGGCAGTGCCTGCCCCTCAAGCGCGTGCGGGCAGGGGCAGTCGCGGTCGGTCGGCAAGTCGGCGATGGCCCTCGCGAGCAGGCCGCGCAACCGGTCAATGCTCTTCGCGAAAACCTCGAGCACCTCATGATGCGAAACGCCTGCACCCTCGACGCCGGCGTCGAGGTCGGTGACGACCGCGACCGACGTGTAGCAAAGCGCAAGCTCGCGGGCGAGCGTCGCCTCCGGCTGCCCGGTCATGCCCACGATCGACCAGCCGCTGCCTGCGTGATGCTGCGACTCGGCGCGGCTGGAGAACCGCGGACCTTGAATGACGACGAGCGTGCCGCCATCGGCGGCCGGCCAATCTTGCGCCGCGGCCGACTCGATGACCGCGCGCCTGCCGACCGGGCAGTACGGGTCGGCGAACGACACGTGGACGACCGGGCCGATCTGGTCGTAGAACGTGCTCTCCCGGCCGGCGGTGCGGTCGACCACCTGGTCGGGGATGACAAGCGAGCCCGGCCCGAGCTCGCCACGCAGCGAACCGACCGCGCAGGGCGCGAGCACCTGGCGCACGCCAACCGCGGCGAGCGCCCACAGGTTGGCTCGGTACGGCACCCGGTGCGGCGGGTAGCGGTGGTCGCGGCCGTGCCGTGGCACGAAAGCCACCGGCCGATCGCCGACGAAGCCGGTGAGCACCGGCTCGGCGGGCGGCCCGAACGGCGTCTCGACCTCGACCGGGGTCGCGTCGGCGATGAACTCGTAGAAGCCTGAGCCGCCGATCACGCCGATCGGCGGCTGCTCAAATCGCGGGATCATGAGCCGAATCTAAGCGACCGGCCGCGTCGGCCGATGGCGCCGTCGATGTGCGGTGGACGGCGCGTTGCGCGGCTGTGGGCAACCGCGCGAAGACAGAGGCGGGTCCGGCGGCGCTTGGGCGCCGCCGGACCCTTGTGAGTCGCGATTCAGGCGCTTGGTCCAGTGGGTGTCGCGCATGGCGAAGCCGCCTCCTCTCCGAGGGGAAGACCCGCGAGCGGGCTCGGTGTGCGGATGGCGTTCAACATCCAACGGCTTAACCGGCCCTGATGGCTAGCCCTTTGCCGATTTGGCAGGTAAGGTCATCGCTCAATCGTCCGGTTACGGCCGATGTGCGTCGTGGTTTCCGTCCGTTGGCGGGGGTGGCCATGAGCGTGACGAAGTCGGTTAAGGCTGGCTTCGCGCTGCCTCGACCGGCCCGCGCACTGGTTTGTCGGTTCTCGTCGCTTATGTCGCGGTCGTTTCCACCGGTGTCGTTGGTGCCCGCGTGGCGAGCCGGGAGGGCTACGTCCTGGTACTTCACCGCCGCGGTGGTCGTGAGCATCGAAATCTCGCTTCGGCTTGCCTGGCCGCGGGCTCGCAAGGACCGATTGTCGACGTGACTTTCTCGGCGTGTGGGGTTGGCCGGTCACGCTGCTGCTGCCACCTGCCGTCGCCGCCTTGTTCGCCGCGGTCGCGTGTCGTCTACATCCAAATGCGCGGCTTCAAACGAGACACCGTCAAGATCGCGTACAACGTCGCCGCGATCGGCCTCGCTCGCGCAGCGGCGGCTGCCGTCCACGGCGCAATGGCGGGGAGCCACAGCGCGTGGCCGACGGCGCATGGGCTGCTCGGCACGCCGTCGGGCGAGCTCGCCGTCGTCGTCGTCGGTCGTCGTCTTCTGGGTGGTCAACAACGGGCTCATCGCCGCGATCGTCGCGGCAACGGCGGGCTGGCCGAATGCCCGCGGAGTGGCAAGCCGCGAGAGCCTCACGATGGACGCCGTCGACGTCGGCATGGGCGTCGTCGTCACACTCGCGTGGGTGACCAACCCGTGGCTCTTGCCGTTGGCCGCGGCGCCGGTGCTTTACATGCAGCACCAGGCGTTCTCGGGGTTGCGTGCCGCCGTCCGCACCGACCACCTCACCGAAGTGGCGACCGCGCCCTACTGGCGTGACGTGGCCGCCCGCGAACTGGCACGAACCCGCGCTAGCGGCGCACCGCTGTCATGCCTGCTTGTCGACCTCGACCACTTCAAAGACGTCAACGACAACCACGGCCATCTCGTCGGCGACGCCGTGCTGGCCGCCGCTGCGAGGGCGGTCAGCGGCGCGGTCCGGCCTCGTGACCTCGTCGGGCGCCTGGGCGGCGAGGAGTTCGCCGTGCTGCTGGCTGGGCTCACGCAGAGCGAGGCCGCGGCCGCGGCCGAGCGCATTCGCGCCGACGTCGCGGCGGTGAAGGTCCGATGTGACGACGGCAACTGGGTGGGCGTCACAACGTCGATCGGTGTTGCGCATCTGGACGCCGTCATCGACACCCTCGACCGGCTGATCGCGGCCGCGGACGCGGCGATGTACCAGGCGAAGGCCGAGGGTCGCGATTGCGTGCGGTCGGCCACCCAGCGGGTCATCGACCTCACCGGGCTGCCGGCGGAGCGGCTCGCGCGCTAGGCCGAAGCGGCCTTCGCCGTCGTCGAGGCAGCTGACGAGCCGGACGACCCAGACGACGCGGCGCCCGTCGATGTCGACGCGGGGCTGGGCGAGGAGGCCGCCGTCGACGTGGGCGACGCAGTCGCGGCGTCCGAACTGACCTTGGTCTTTGACCCCGACTCGCGGCTGTCGGTGCGGTAGAAGCCGGACCCCTTGAACACGATGCCGACCGAGTTGAACACCTTGCGCAGCCGGCCGTTGCAGGCCGGGCACTCGGTGAGCGGGTCGTCGGTGAACTTCTGGACGACCTCGAGCGGTTCTCCGCATTCGGTGCACGCGTACTGGTACGTCGGCACTGGCTCGCCTCCTGGCACTCTCAACCTTCGACTGCTAATGATGCGGCAAGATCTGCCTGTCGTCCACTCATGTGGATGGGCGGGAGCGTTGCGCCGCCGGGTGGGTCGGTGGGACCAATTCCCGTGTCGAGCAGCCCGCTGGGCCGCCTAGCGTGGCGTTGACTCGGGTGAGGAGAGCGCATGGCCGCTCGAAACGGCACGGTCGCGATCCGCGCGGAGGGACTTTCCAAGCGCTTCGGAGACGTCGTCGCGCTCGACGGTCTTGACTTGAATGTCGAGCGAGGTGAGATCTTCGGCTTTCTCGGTCCCAACGGCGCCGGCAAGACAACGACGATCAGGTTGCTGCTCCATCTCATCAGGCCGACCGCGGGCCGCGCTTGGGTGACGGGTGTTCCTGTCGACGACGTCGCGGAAGCGCACCGGCACATCGGCTACGTCGCCGGTGACGTAGCGCTGTGGCCGCAGCTCACCGGCGTCGAGGTGCTGCACCTCCTTGGCCAGCTCGCCGGCGGGGTGAACGAGGCGTACAAGCGTCAACTGCTTGAGCGGTTGGACTTCGACCCGAGCCGTCGTGTCGGCGAGTTGTCCAAAGGCAATCGGCAAAAGGTCGCGCTGGTCGCCGCATTGATGTCGCAGCCCGATGTGTTGTTGCTGGACGAACCTAGCTCCGGACTGGACCCGCTCATGGAAGCCGAGTTCCAGCAGATCCTGCGGGAGGCTTCTGCGCGCGGGCAGACCGTCTTTCTGTCCTCCCACATCCTTGACGAGGTCGAGGATGTTTGCGGGCGGGTGGCCTTGCTGCGCGCCGGTCAGTTGGTCGAGGTCGGCTCACTCGACGCCCTGCGGCACAAGCAAGACGACGTCACGGTCATCGACGTCGACTTCGACGGCCCCGCGCCGTCTTTCGGCGGTGTGGCGGGCGTTCTCAGCGAGCAGGCGGACGGCGGCGCGCTGCGGCTTTCGGTCAGGGGGTCGCCACAGGCCGTGCTTGCGGCGCTTGGTCGCCATCGCGTGGTGTCGATCCGGACCCGTGAGCCAGACCTCGAGCAGGTCTTCCTCGACTTGTACGGCGTGCGGGATCGGCGATGACGAGCGTCGCCACGCCCGCCTCGCCGGTTTCGGCGGCCGACGCGCGCCGGCCGACGGCGAGGGCCCGCTTCGCCTGGACCTGGCGGCTGACCCGGCGTGGCGCCTCGCTGCTGTGGCTCTCGGTCGCGGCGTACATGGCGATCGAGGTGCTGGTGTTTCGCCACGCCTATCCGACGGCCGAGTCTCGGCAGCGGCTGGTTGAACTGTCGACGTCCAGCGCGGTGCGGATCATGCAGGGCGTGCCGGGCGCCATCGACACCGCCGGCGGCTTCGCCGTGTGGGACGGCGGATGGATGGTCATGCTCGTCGTCGCCAGCTGGGCGCTGCTCACGGCGGTTCGACTCACGCGCGGTGAGGAGGACGCCGGCCGGGCAGAGTTGGTCCTCAGCCGGCCGCTCACCGCCCGAGCGGCGCTTGCGGCGAACCTGCTCGCGATGGCGGTTGCCGCCCTGGGCGTGGGTGCCTTCGGCGCGTTGCCGTTGCTGGTGCTGGGCGAGCCGGTCGGGGGCGCGCTCGCATGGGCGCTCGGGTTGTCCCTGTTCACCGCGGTGGCCGTCACGCTCGGGGCGTTGGCCGCGCAAGTCTTCGCGCCGCGCCGAAGCGCCACCGCGGCCGGTCTGGCCGTGGTGGCTGCGGCGTTCTTGCTGCGCGCCGTGGCGAACTCCGCCGGCTCGCGGGGCTGGTTGTCGACGCTGACGCCGTTCGGTTGGCTCGACCGCTTGCACGTCTACGGCGGAAATGACTGGCGGTGGCTGCTCCCGCCGGCGTTCCTCGCCATCGTCGCGGGCGGCGCCTCCGTCTTCTTGCTGCGCGCGCCGCGACGTGGGCGCGGCGCTGCTGCGGACCCGACGTCGCAAGGTGTCGCGGCTTCACTTGCTCGGCGGCGCGGCCCGTTTCGGCTGGCGGTTGAGTTCCGGTGTCGTTGCTCGCGTGGACCATCACGCTCGCCGTGTGCGCGCTGGTGTTCGGGCTGATGACGCAGGCGATTGTCGACTTCATCACAAAGGACGAGACCTATCGCAAGATGCTCGAGTCGATGGGCATCGATGTGACTGTCCCGGCGGTCGGTTTCGTCAGCTACATCGCGGTCTTCATGGCGCTTCCCTTCGCCGTGTTCGACGGGTGGCGGATCGGCGCGGCATGGCAGGAGGAGTCAGCCGGCCGCTTGGGAAACGTCCTCGTGCGGGGGGTCGTGCGCTGGCGCTGGCTCGCGGTCACGGCGTTCGACGCGTTGATCGCCGCCGCGATACTCGTGGTCGCGACCACGCTGGGTGTGTGGGCTGGGGCCTCGTGGGTCGGTGCTTCGGTCGGCGCCGGAGACGTGTTCGAGGCGTTCGCCGGGACGCTGTCGGTCGTTGTCCTCTTCGTCGGCATCGCGGTTTTGACCTACGGCGTCGTGCCGCAGCTGACCATCGCCGCGCCAGTGACGCTGGCGATTGTCACGTACGTGCTGGACATGGTCGGCGCCTCGCTGAATTGGCCCGGCGCAGCGCTGGGGGTCTCGCCGTTCCATCACCTGGCCCGGCTTCCGGGCGAGCCGATGACGACGGCGTCGATCGTCGTGATGGTCGCGACCGGCGTGATCGCCGCGGCGACCGGCGTTGTCGCTTTCGCGCGACGGGACCTTCGCGGCACGTAGGGCCGCCAGCCATCAGTCGCGGGGGATCACTCGCCGACCGCGACGAGCACCTTTCCGATCGCGCCGCGCTCGACCGCGTCGTGCGCGGCCTGCGTCTCCGCCAGCGGGTAACGCCGCAGCGGCAGCCCGGCGTCCTCCCCAACGCGCAGCACGTCGCCGGACAGGGCCGCGCAAATCGCGGTGACGGCGCGGCGCTTCGCGTCGTCCGGCATCGTGTAGACCAAGACGAACTGCCACCTGATGTTGCGCCCCATCAGTTGGCGCACGGGCAGCGACACCGCGCCGTCGGGGCCTGACGCGTACGCCGCAACGCAACCGCCGGGCGCCAACACCGACGTGTCGAGTTCGGCGTTCTCCGCCGGGGCCACCTCGACGATGACGTGGACGCCGCCCGGCGCCGCCGCGCGTATCGCGTCGGCCGCGCCGGATTCGCGGTAGTTGACCACGGCGTGCGCGCCGGCGGCGCGGGCCAGCCGGGCCTTCTCCTCGCTGCTGACGGTCGCGATGACGTGCGCGCCTGCCCAGCGGGCCAACTCGATCGCGGCGTGGCCGACGGCGCCGGCCCCGCCTGCGACGAGCACCGCGCGGCCGGTGAGCGCGCCGGGTGACAGCTGGTCGGGACCCGAGTCGGCGACGGTGAGGCAGCGATGCGCGGTCATCGCCGGAATGCCGATGCTCGCCCCCACCTCGAACGACGCGTTGTCTGGCAGCGGCGACGCGTGGTCGGCGGCGATCGCGACGAACTCCTGCGCGGTGCCGTCGGCGCGCTGCCAGGCCGACTCCCAAAGCCACACCCGCTCGCCGACTCGAGCCTGGTCGACTCCAGCGCCGACCTCGACGATCGTGCCGGCGCCGTCCTGGTTCGGCACCAGGTCTACACCGGACGGCGTGCCCGGGTAGGGGCTGCGCCGGCCCTTCCAGTCGGTGGGGTTCACGCCGGACATCGCGACCCGCACGAGCACCTCGCCGTCGCCGGCCACGGGCTTGGCGCGGTCCGCCAGTCGCAGCGAAGGGTCATCGCTTCGGTAGACGATCGCTCTCATGAGCGAAACGTTAGCGGCTTGCGCGACGGCGTCCGGCGTCGGACGCTGTACGCAACGGGAAGGGTGCGCAGGCTATGAGGACGAACGACTCACTTCGCGTTGGCGACGCCGAACGGGACGCCGCCATCGCCGCTCTCGCCAGACATTTCGCCGACGGGCGGTTGACCCAAGACGAACACGAGGAGCGCAGCGCTCGTGCGTTGCGAGCTCGCACCGGCGCGGACCTGCGCGCGCTGTTCGCCGACCTGCCCAGGCTTGATCCAGCAGCCGTTCCGCAGCGCCGGGTCACCTCGAGCCACGTGGTCTTGTCGTCGATGGCGAGCGCGTTGTTGGTGGTGGCCGGCGTCTTGTTGTTGCTGCACCTTCTCCCGATCATCGCGTTCATTGTGTTCGTCTTCGTCGTCGGGCGGATCTTCACCGGTGGTCGCCGAGGTTGGTCGGGCCGCGCCTGTCGAGCGGATTGGCGCGACAACCCCTGGAGCGGCCGAGGCGGCGGCGGCGGTGGCTACTACCGGCGCTGAGACCTGAAGATCTGCTAAATCTCAGGACCTTCGACCTGTCGAGCGTGCTGATGGGCGCCGATACTTGGTCGTGGAGGTCTGTTGACGTGAGCGACACCGGTGCGATTCCGGCGCGAGCTGTGCGCGCTGTCGTTTTCGCTTCCGTCGCGATCACCCTCTTGCTGTTGCTGCGCGCCACGTCGGACGGCGAACGCCCACCGGTGGTGATCGTCCTCGCGTCGTTCGGCTTCATCGCGGCGCTGGCATGGGCGCTCGGATCGCGCGAGCATAGCGCGTTCACCTTGTTGTCCGCGTTGGTGGCGACGCAGCTGACGTTGCACGTCGGCTACCTGTTCGCCACTACCGGCCAGCTCGCGCACCCGGGCGGCGCCGGGCTTTTTTGCAGTCCCGCCAGCGTCTCCAGCGGATCCTGCGCGCCGAATGATCGAGGGGGCGCGCTATTGCTGGTCGTTCAGCTGGCGGTCGCGCTCGCGCTTGCACTCGTGATGCGCGGCGCGGACGCCGAGTGCTGGCGGGTGGTCCGCCGGACCAAGCTCGTGATCCCGGCCGTGGTTCGCCGGCTGTTCGTGGCGTTCGCAGGCTTCTCCGCCTTCGCCGTGGTCGCGCTGCCGGCAGCCGTCGAGCGAGCGATCTGCCATCTCGCGGAGTGGGTCTTGGCGGGTCGGCCGCGTCGGCTCCTGCTGTCGCACGAATGCGGACGACGCGCGCCGCCCGTCGGTCGCGCGATTCCGTCCCTGGTGGCCGCACCGGCGTTCTCCTGAACGCGAGACGAGCGGTCGCCGCTCGTTTCGACTTTTCAGGAGTGTCATGTCAACCCAGGTCAACCATCCGGTGCGTCCGGATGAAATCCCTTCAGTACCAAGCAACACCACTCGGTGGCGATGGGTGTCGGCCGCGCTGCCGTGGTCGTCGCTAGTCGCGCGGATCGTCGGCGCCGGCGTTTTCGGCTACGCCGGCATCGCGAAGATCGGTGATCCGGAGGGTGGCGTGCGCGCGGTGCGCGCGTATCGGATCCTCCCGGAGGCGCTCGTGCATCCGGTCGCGTATGGATTGCCGTCGTTCGAGGTCGTGCTGGCGGTGCTGTTGCTCTTCGGCGTGGCGAGTCGGGTGGTCGGCGCGATTGCCGCCGGCGTGCTCGCCGTCTTCATCGGCGCCGTGGCGTCGGCCGGGGTGCGCGGTCTGCGGATCGACTGCGGCTGCTTCGGGGGCGGTGGCGAGGTTCAGCAGACCCATTACCTGTTGGAGATCGGCCGCGATTCCCTGTTGTTGTCGGCGATGCTCGTGGTGGCGGTCGCGACACGCAGTCGGTTCTCGGTCGACGAGCGGCTAGCCGCCGATCCTGCCGAGAAGCCGATGCCCGTCGGGATGTCGAGCTCTCGGCGGCGCAAGCTCGACGATGTGCGCAAGGCGCAGGCGCGACGCCGCCAGCAGTTGCGCGGCTGGGCCACCGTCACCGCCGCCGTCGTCGCGTTGGGCGGCGCCGGGCTTGGTGGGATCGCGGCGAACGCCGCCTCGTCGTCCGGGAAGTCGACTGTGGTGATCGCCCCGCCGGGGGCTACCGACGCCGGCGGCATCGTCGTGGGAAGCGCGTCGGCACCGGTGAAATTGATCGCTTACGAGGACCCGCAATGCCCGGTCTGCAAGGACTTTGAGCAGGTCAACGGTCCGACGCTGCGGGCTGCGATCGACCAGGGCAAGGTCTCCGTCGAGTACCGGATGCGGTCGTTCATCGGTGTCGAGTCGGTGCGCGCGGCCAACGCGCTCGCCGCCGCGGCGGCTGAGGGCAAGTACGAGGCGCTGCGCGAGGCGGTGTTCGCCAACCAGCCGCGGGAGCGGTCGGGTGGCTACACCACCAACGACCTGATCTCGCTCGGTCGCGATGTCGGGCTCGACAGCCCGGCGTACGTCGACGCGGTGCGGACCATGAAGTACGCCGGCTGGGTCGCCAAGGTCGACGACCGCGCGAGCAAGGACGGCAACGTGGGCACGCCCGAGCTGGTGCGTGTCGGCGGCAAGGCGTTGAGCATCCAGCAGACGTTGGACCCGCAGCTGTTCAAGGCCGCGCTCGGATTGACCTGACGCGCGCCCACGGCGGTCGCGGGTCCAACGCCTGATCCGCCGAGTGAAGGGTTCGCGCTGAAAATTCGGCCGGGATGACCGCTCGAACCCTTCACTCGGCGCGCACAAGCCCTGTCGCGGCCGGGGGTCAGCCCTCGCGGAAGCCGCCGAGGAAGCGCCGGAAGACGCCACCCTCGCGGGGCAGTGGGGCGGCCGGCGGGGGAGGCGTCGGGCGCTCACGCCCGATCGGCTGGTCGTAGTCGGCGCGCGCGATGGCGTCGATGACCTGTGCCTCGTCGAAGTCGGCAGATCCTTCGATCACCGGCACGAATCCGACGAGCATCCCGTCGCGCATCACCTGCGCTTCGAGCTCGGCGGTGTCGTCGGAGTCCCAGATCGCTTGGCGGCCGTCTCGCAAGTCGACTCGGACGCCGATCTGGTAGGTGCCCTCGTTCGCCACGTGCGCGTTGATGCCGCGCTCCCGCAGCGCGTCGACGACGCGCCTGGCCCGGTTCTCGTCCACACAGATCAAACTACCGGTCGTCGCATTGAGCAGCGTCGCCGAAGCGGGGCGCGAGGCCGCTTCTTCACGCAACTTTCAGGGTGCGATCGACGACCTTCCCGGTAACGTGCGGTCATGACGTTGCGGCTCAGAGTGATCTGCGGCTTCGTCATCGTCGCCGCGGGCATCGTCGCGGCCAGCCTTCAGATCACCTCGGTCCTGCGCGAGACCCGCGCGGCCGACAAGGCGGTCGGGGTTAGATGGACGCCCGCCAGCACCGCGTCCGACCAGCTTCTCGCCCACCTCGTCGACCAAGAGACCGGCGAGCGCGGATACGTCATCACCGGCAATCCTGGATTCCTGACGCCCTACACCGAAGGGCGGCAAGCGGCCGCGCAAGACCTGGCCCGCGTTCGCTCGCTGGTGGGCGACGAGCCCTCGATCGCAAGCGACCTGACCGCGGTCGACGACCAATGGCAGCGCTGGCTCACCGAGGTCGCCGAGCCTGAGATCGCGGCCGTTCAGGCGCGAGACGCCAACCGCTCCCAGCAGCTGGTCGAAAACGAACTCGGCCAGACGCTGTTCGACGGCCTGCGCACCAAGATGGCGACCTTGCAGGCGGACATCAGCTTGCAGACGGCGCAGCAGGAGGACCGGCAAAACGCCGCCACCGCGCGCCTCGACCGCGCGTTTCTCGCCACCCTGATCGTCGGCGGCATCATGACCGTGCTCTTCCTGTTCTTCGTGCAGCTTTGGATCCTGCGGCCGCTGTTCGCGCTGCAAGACCAGTTGCGACGCGCCGCCTCCGGCGCCTTTCGCGAACCGATCGAGCAAACGGGGCCGCCGGAGTTGCGGGAGGTCGCCGGCGACGTCGAGTCGTTGCGGGTCCGGCTGGTTCGCGAGCTGGAGCAAAGCGAGAACGTCCGGCAGGCGCTGGAGCAGCGCGGCCCCGTCGTCCTCGGCCTTTCCGACCGGCTCAGCCTCGCCGACCTGCCGCCCGTCCCAGGGCTGCGGATCGCGAGCGCGTTGCATGCGGCCGAAGGTGTGGTCGCCGGCGACCTGCTCGACGTCGTCCAGATCGACGGGAGTCGCGTCGCGGTGGTGATAGCCGACGTGTCGGGCCACGGGGCGGTCGCGGGTCTTGAGGCCGTCACCTTGAAACAGGTCATCGGCACCGCGCTTCGGTTGGGGAATCATCCGGCCGGGGCGCTCGACGTCGCGGCCGACCACGTCCGCCTCGACGAGAGGTTCGCCACCTGCGCGATCGTCGTCATCGACGTCGTGACCGGCGAGCTGACCTACGCGAACGCCGGCCACTTGCCGCCGCTGATCGTGCCGGACGGCAACGGCCGCAAGGCCGACGTCGCGCCGGCGCAGCTGCGGCAGTTGGAGCCCACCGGACCGTTGCTGAGCGTGCTCTCCCGCGGCTGGGACCTCGGCCGCGCCGAGCTGCGTCCGGGCGAGGTGTTGCTGTTGGTCACCGACGGGTTGCTCGAGGCGCGAAGCGCGGCCGGCGAGGAATTCGGCATCGAGGGTCTGTGCGAGGCGCTTAGCCGGGTCACGATCCGCGACGTCGACACCACGGTCAGCGCGCTCACCGCGGCCGCCCACGCCTACGCGGACAACTACAGCCGCGACGACGTGACCGTGCTCGCCGTCATGCGGGATCTGTCGACGGCGCCGACGTCGTCGGCCGAGCTCGACGACATGAGATTGGACGGCGCGAGCCGCGGCCTTCGGCCGCAGCACCGGATCGACCTCGACGATCCGGTCGACCACTCGGCACGCACCGCCGGAGACGACTGAGCGGAGGCCAGCAGTCGTCAACCACGTCACAGCTCGTCTTTCCCGCGCTCACCAAACCAGCTCGCGAGCTTGCCTCGGCGGCTCACCGCGCGCAGTCGGCGTTCGGCGGCCAGCCGGGTGTTCGCCGTAGCGACGATCAGCAGCGCGTCGCCGACGCGCAACTGCGTCTCGGGGTTGGGCACGAACCCGAGGCCGTCACGCACGACGAGCGTCACCGCCGACCCAGGGGGCAGGCGAAGCTCGAAGAGCTCGACGCCGTGCAGCTGCGAACCTGGCGGGATCGTGAGCTGGAGCAGGTCGGCCCCGAGTTGCTCCAAGGGCGCGGTCTCGACGCCAAGGTCGGAGGCCTCGCCGGCGACTCCGAGGCGCAGCGCGCGCGCGACCAGCGGCAGCGTCGGGCCCTGGAGCACGGTGAAGATGACGACGAGCACGAAGACAAGGGACAGCAACCGGCTGCTGCGCGCGACGCCTGACGTGATCGGCACGGTGGCCAGCACGATCGGCACCGCGCCGCGCAGTCCCGCCCACGACAAGAAGACGCCGTCGCGCCACGACATCGCGTATCGCTCGGCCCTCTTGCGCCACGCGGGAATCCGCAACGGCAACATCGCCGCCGCCACCGCCGCGGGTCTCGCGAGGAACAGCAGCACGGCGCCCACGGCGACCGCCCGCCAGACCTGCGCTTGCAGCGCGGACGGCGTGACGAGCAGGCCGAGCATGACGAACAAACCGATCTGCGCGAGCCAGGCGAGCCCTTCGGCGAAGCTGCGGGTCGCCGGCCGGTGCGGCAGCCGGGCGTTGCCGAGGAGCAGACCGGTGACGTAGACCGCGAGAAACCCGCTCGCGTGCGCCAGCGACGCCGCGGCGTAGCCGGCGACCGCGAGCGCCAGGATGGCGACCGGGTAGAGCCCGGACGCTGGCAGAGCCACCCGCTGCAACCGTCGCGCGCCAAACCAGCCGACGGCGAAGCCGATCAGGGCTCCGCCGATCAACTCGTAGCTGACCAACCCGACGATGATCGCGGGATTCGTTTGCGGATGCTGCGCGCTCAGCAGCACGACCGCGATCACGGCGGGCGCGTCGTTGAGGCCGGATTCCACCTCCAACACGCCGGTGAGCCGCCTCGGCAGGTTCAGCCGCCGCAGGACGGAGAACACCGCGGCGGCGTCAGTCGAGGACACGATCGCGCCGAGCAGGAAGGCCAGCCGCCAATCCCCGCCCAGGATCCAGTGCGCGACCAGCGCCGTCACGGACATGCTGACGCCGACACCGACGACCGCGAGCAATACGGCCATGGGCACCGCGTCGCGCACGTTCTCCCAGCGCGTGGTCAGGCCGCCCTCCGCCAGGATCAACACGAGCGCGGCGAGCCCGAGCGTTTGCGCGCGCGACGCGTTGTCGAACCGCACGACGCTTTGCAGCAGCAGCCCGATGCCGAGGTAGGCGAGCAGGCTCGGCAACCCGACGCGGTCGGCGTACCGGACGGCGACGATCGCGCCCAAGAGCACGACAGCGCCCAAGAGCAAGATCGCGTCGAGCCGGGCGCTTGCCATCGCCGCTAGCTTGGCGCGCCGCGATCGAACAGCGCCAGCCCGGCGGGCGTCAGCACGCCGTCGACGGGCTGGTCGTGCGGGTCGGTCGGCAACTCGTCGACCACCTCGTCGTCGTGGACGACGGCGAGCGCGAGCGTCGGCGATCCCGCCGCGCGCAGCCTGGTCAGCACCCGGTCGTAGCAGCCGGCGCCGCGGCCTAGCCGATGCCCGTCGCGGTCGACGGCCAGGGCGGGCACGAACACGACGTCCACATCACAGATCGCGTCGAGGCCGAGGGGCGCGCTGATCGGCTGGATCGTGCCGCGTGAGCCCGGGGTCAGCTCGGACCCGGGCGTGTACCTCGCCCAATCCAGGTCGCCGTCGGGTCGCAGCACCGGCACGATCACCCGGGCGCCGCGCTCCGCGATCGCCTCGATCAAGGGCCGGGTGCCCGGCTCGGAGCCGATCGAAAGGTAGGCGGCGACCGACGTCGGCCACCCCCGGACGGTGAAATGCGCGACGGCGGCCGCGGCCAGCCGCGCGGCGGCGCCGGCCGACCCGGCCGCGAGTCGCGCCGCGTCGAGCCGGGTGGCGAGCAGCCTCCGCCGGAGCTCTCGCTTGCGATCGGCGGCTGTGAGCAGGGCCTCGGCCGGCGGCTCGGACAGCGGCTCAGTCACGCGGCCCCTTCCAGCTCGGCCGGACGACCTACCCGTCGTCCAGCGATTGTGGACATTCGACGCACGGCGTCGTGTCCCCCGGCTAGCGTCTACGCAGATCTCGGCGCCTCGTGCGAGCATCGCATTGAATCGCATTGCGTTGATGCGGAATGGTTGCGCCCGATCGCACCCGATTCGGGCGAGCCAGGCGATTGGACGCCGACCAGAGAGCGGGCGACAGGACGGAGGGTGCGAGTGGTCTTACGCACGCGCCTTTCTCTCGCCTTCGTCTTCGTCGTGATGCTGCCGGTGGTCGTCGGCGCCATCCTCGTGCTGGTCGTCGCGCCGAGGTCGCTGCATGATCAGGTCGCGGGACGGTTGCGCACGGCTCGCTCGAGCGTCACCGAGATGTTGGCGGCGCGCTGCAGCGAGGCGACCCAGGCCGCGCAACTGCTCGGCCTTCAAGTCGCGACGCTCGGGCCGCAGGCCGCGGTGCAGCAGGCGGTGCAAAGCTCCGGCGTCAGTTACGCGGTCGTCGAGGACGCCGGCGGTCGGGTCGTCGCGAGTGCCGGGTCGCTGCCGAACGCGCCGTCCTCCGCCGGGGCGCCACCACTCGCCAACGCGCTCGACAGTTGCGGGCGCGGCTCCGGGGCGGCGTTCGCCATTTCGGCCCAAGCCCAGGTGCGCATCGCCGACCAGCCGACGCTGCGCGAGGTCGCCGTCGCGTGGCCGGTCGACGCGAAGACGGCGGCACAGCTCACCGACCCGCTCGACGGTCCCACCGGTGTCACGTTGCTTACGGACAGCTCCGTCGTTTCGACGAACCTCAACAGCGACGCCGCGGCGAAGCTGGCTGCCGCTTACGCCCGCCACGGCGCCGATCCGAACAAGACGCTCGACGTCGGCAGCCGCATCGTCGCTTTCGCGCCACCGCGTCCGGGTCAGCCGTACGGCGTCGCGGTGAGCGAGTCTGCCCCAGGCACCTCGAAACTCACCTGGTTGCTGATCGCCGTCGTGGTGTTCACGATCGCCGCCGGGCTGTTCATCGGCCGGCTGCTCGCGCGTCTGATCAGCCGACCGATCGTCGAACTGTCAGACGCCGCCGACCGGGTCGCGGCCGGCGACCTCGACATCGCGCTGCCGGTGCGATCCCGCGACGAAGTCGGCCGACTCGCCTCCGCGTTCAACCGCATGACAGCTGAGTTGCGCAGCTACATCGGCCGCCTCGAGCGAAGCCGCGACGAGCTGCGCCGCAACGTCGACCGATTGGGCGCGACCCTCGCCCACACCCACGACCTCGGCGGCATCCTCGACGTCGTGCTCGAGACCGCGATCGGCAGCCTCCAGGCGACTGGCGGGGTCATCATGTTCCTTGACGCCGACCATAACCTCGCTGTTCGCGCCCGCCGTGGGGCGGTGACTGACTTCATGCCCGCTGACGCGCGCGTGACCGTTGGCAAGGGCATCACCGGCGGCGTCGCCAAGACTGGTCAGCCGGTGCGTGGCATCGTGGGCGAGGGCCCCGGATTGCGCGCCGATCCAGCCGAGCCTCCCGCGCGCACGGTTATCGCGGTGCCGTTGAAGCAGTCCGGGCGCATCGTCGGCGTGCTGAGCCTGTATGACAAATCGCCGTCCGACGTCGAGGAGATCGACGGCGGGCCGGCCGACGGCAAACCCGACGACGTCGCGGTCAGCGCGTCAACCGACGGGCCGCGGGTGTTCACCGCGCACGACCTCGAGGCGCTGCTGACGTTCGCCGGGCAGGCGAGCGTCGCGGTCGACAACGTGCTCTTGCACCAAGAGGCGCAGCGGCTGTCGCTCACCGACCCGCTCACCGGACTGTGGAACTACCGGTATCTGACGTTGGCGCTCGGCCACGAGATCGAGCGCGCCACTCGTTTCGGCCGCCGGCTGACGGTGTTGATGCTCGACCTCGACCGGTTCAAGCAGGTGAACGACCGCCACGGTCACCAGATCGGCGACGCGGTGCTGATCGAGTTGGCGTCGCGGATGCGCACCGAGGTGCGCGAGGTCGACACCCTGGCCCGCTACGGCGGCGAGGAGTTCGTCGTCGTGTTGCCGGAGACCGACGCCGAGGGCGCCGCGCGCGCCGCTGAACGGCTCGGCGCGGTGATCCGGTCGTCGTTGTTCTGCCAGGGCACCGGGCATGAACTGCCGGTCTCCGCCTCGTTGGGTGTCGCCGTCTTCCCCGAGCACGGCAGCGACGCCAGCCAGCTGCTGCGCAGCGCCGACAACGCGCTGTACGCCGCGAAGGCGGATGGCCGCGACTGCTGGCGGTTCGCTTCCGGCGAGCCGCTCGGCGCCGTGCCGCAAGCGCAGGAGGCGCCCGCGGAGTCGGCGGAGTCGGCCGACGCGTTGCGGGAGGCCTTCGATGAGACAAGTCCGATCGCGCACACCGACGAGCCGTCGTCCGGCGAGTCAAACTCCTCACCGTCGGTCGTCGTGATGCCCGACGCCATGACGCGGGATGCCATGACGCGGGATGCCATGACGCGGGATGCCATGACGCCGGACGTCGACGTGGTCAGGCGCGGCGATCCGCGCCGCCCCGACCGCTGAGCAGGGCCAATGGCTGACGCGTCCGCCGCCGCGCGTTAGGGTCGCAGGCGTGCCCTCGATCAATGCGAACAGCGCGGCGAGCCATGTCAACAAGGCGGTGATCCCAGCCGCCGGTTTGGGCACCCGCTTTTTGCCGGCGACGAAAGCGACGCCGAAGGAAATGCTGCCCGTCGTCGACAAGCCGGCGATCCAGTACGTCGTCGAGGAGGCGGTGGCCGCCGGCCTGAGCGACATCTTGATGATCACGGGTCGTGGCAAGCGCGCTCTCGAGGACCACTTCGATCGCAACTACGAGCTTGAGGACGCCCTGTCGGCGAAGGGTGACGACACCAAGCTCTCGCTCGTGCAAGAGGCAACCGCGCTCGCCACCGTGCACTACGTGCGGCAAGGCGAGCCGAAAGGCCTTGGCCACGCGGTGTTGTGCGCGGCGCAGCACGTCGGCGACGAGCCGTTCGCCGTCCTGCTCGGTGACGACCTGATCGACGTTCGCGACCCGCTGCTCGCCCGGATGGTCGAGGTGCAACAGCAGCGCGGCGGTTCGGTCATCGCGCTGATCGAAGTCGAGCCGTCGCAGATCCAGCTTTACGGTTGCGCGGCAGTCGAGGCGACCGACGAAGGCGACGTGGTACGCGTCACCGACATGATTGAAAAGCCGAAGTCCGACGCGCCAAGCAATCTCGCGATGATCGGTCGTTACGTCATCGCGCCCGAGGTCTTCGATGTGCTGCGCCAAACGAAGCCGGGCGCGGGCGGCGAGATCCAGCTGACCGACGCGCTTCGCGTGCTGGCCACCCGCGATGGCGACGGCGGCCCCGTGCACGGGGTGTTGTTTCGCGGACGTCGTTACGACACCGGCGACCGCCTCGACTACCTCAAAGCCGTCATCCGGCTGGCCGCGGAAAGGGAGGACCTCGGCCCGGATTTCCTTCCCTGGCTGCGAGAATTCGTTCGGCAGCGCAACTCATGACGCAACTCATGAGGAGTGTCGACGAGCACCTCGCCGCGGTGCTGAGCCCGCTCGCCGCGTTGCCCGATCTCGAGGTGACGTTGCTCGACGCGCACGGCTGCGTGCTCGCCGAAGACATCGTGTCGCGACGTGCTCTGCCACCCTTCGACAACTCGTCGATGGACGGCTACGCGGTTCGGTTTGACGACGTTTCCGCGGCGGCAGAGGAAAATCCGGTCGAGCTGCCGGTGATCGGTGACATCGCGGCCGGAAGCGGCGGCGCCTACGCGGTCAACGGCGGGCTGTGCGTGCGCATCATGACAGGCGCCCCCATGCCGCGCGGCGCCGACAGCGTCGTCCCGGTCGAGTGGACCGACGGCGGCGTCGCGCGGGTGCGGATACATCGCGCGCCGAGCCACGGCCAGAACATCCGTCGCGCGGGTGAGGACGTCGAATCCGGCGAGACCGTGCTCAGCGCCGGCACGCCGCTCGGCGCCGCGCAGATCGGCTTGCTCGCGGCGCTGGGGCTGCCGCGCGTGCGGGTGCGACCTCGCCCACGGGTCGTCGTCCTGTCCACCGGTAACGAGCTCGTCGACGTCGGGGTCGTCCCGGGGCCGGCGCAGATCAACGAGTCCAACAGCTACGCGATCACCTGCGCGGCCCGCGAGAGCGGCGCGATCGCTTACCGAATCGGCATCGTCCCCGACGACCGGGTGCGCCTGCTGTCGATGATCGAAGACCAACTCGTGCGGGCCGACCTCGTGGTCACCACGGGCGGAGTGAGCGCCGGCGCCTACGACACGGTGAAAGAGGTGCTGTCGCGACTTGGCACCGTGGAGTTCACCAAGGTCGCGATGCAGCCGGGCATGCCCCAGGGCTTCGGCACGATCGGCCCTGACGCGACGCCGATCTTCACGTTGCCAGGAAACCCGGTGAGCGCCTTCGTGTCGTTCGAGGTTTTCGTTCGGCCGGCGATTCGGCGGATGCTCGGCGTCGAGCCGTTGTACCGGCCGCTGGTTCGGGCGACACTGACCGAACCCATCACCAAGTCCGAGGGCAAGCGTTCCTACGTGCGCGGGCGGATCGAGGTTCGTGACGGCATCTACGCGGCCACCCCGGTAGGCGGCATGGGCTCGCATCTGGTCGCCGACCTCGCGCTGGCCAACGCGTTCATCGTGGTGCCGGAGCACGTGACGCAAGTGCCCGCCAACTCGACGGTTTCGGTGATGATGCTCGAACGGCGGCAAGCATGAGCGCGTGAGCATCCGTCGTCCCGCCTCACCCACATCGACGAGCGCGGCGCCGCGCGCATGGTCGACGTGTCGGCCAAAGACGTCACAGCCCGGACGGCGACGGCGAGCGGCCGGGTGCTGCTTTCCGCGGAAGTGGTCGCGCTGTTGCGCGGCGGCGGCGTGCCGAAGGGCGACGCGTTGGCGGTCGCCCGGCTCGCCGGAATCCAAGGCGCCAAGCGCACGCCCGACCTGGTGCCGCTCGCGCATCCGATCGCGCTGCACGGGGTGACGGTCGACCTGGTCGTTGCCGACGACGGCGTCGAGATCACGGCCACCGCGCGCACCGCCGACCGCACCGGCGTCGAGATGGAGGCGCTGACCGCTGTGGCCGTGGCCGGGCTGGCCTTGATCGACATGGTGAAGGCGGTCGACCCCGGCGCGGTGATCACCGCCGTCCGGGTCGAGGAGAAGACCGGCGGCAAGGCCGGTCGCTGGCTGCGCGACAAGTAGGCCGGACGACGTGGCCGCCCCGATTCGCGCGCTCGCGATCACCGTCTCGACACGGGCGGCGGCCGGCGTGTACGAGGACCGCAGCGGCCCGCTGCTCGTGTCGCTGCTGGTCGCGGCCGGCTGCGAGGTCGACGGGCCGGTGGTGCTGCCGGACGGCGAGCCGGTCGAGGCCGAACTGCGCTCGGCGATCGCCGGGGAGTACGACGTCGTGGTCACCACCGGCGGCACCGGTGTCTCGCCGACCGACCACACTCCCGAGATGACCGCGCGCGTGATCGAGCGTGAGCTCGCCGGCATCTCGGAGGCGATTCGCGCCGCGGGCCGGGCGGCGACCCCGACCGCGGTCTTGAGCCGGGGTCTGGCGGGAGTGTGCGGCCGCACGCTCATCGTGAACCTGCCGGGCTCGACCGGCGGCGTCCGTGACGGCATGGCGGTGCTGACGCCGCTGATTGCGCATGCCGTCGAGCAGTTGGCCGGGGCGGACCATCCGACCCGGCTGGGGGACGCGCCGTGACGACCGGTTGGCCGGTGACGTTGTCGCACGGCGCCATCACCGTGCGGCCGCTGCGGTTGCGCGACGCGGCGGATTGGCGGCTGACCCGGCTGGCCAACCGGGAGTGGCTCGAGCCGTGGGAGGCGACCACGCCGGGAGTGCTGAGCGACGACGCCGGCCGCGGCTACGTCGAGGCGATTCGCGGGTTGCGCCGGGAGGCGCGGCTCGGTCTGGCCTACCCGTTCGTGTTGTCGGTCGAGGGCGGCTTCGCGGGTCAGATCACGGTCGGCGCCATCGCGCGCGGGTCGGCGAATTCGGCCTACCTCGGTTACTGGATCGCGCGCGGCCTGGCCGGTCGCGGCATCATGCCGACCGCGCTGGCGATGATCGTCGACCACTGCTTCGGCGCCGCCCGGCTGCATCGGGTCGAGGCGAACATTCGGCCGGAGAACGACGCGAGCCGGCGCGTCGTGGAGAAGCTCGGCTTTCGGCTTGAAGGCACCCGCGAGCGATACATCCACATCGCCGGGTGGGTGGCGCGACCACCTGTCGTACGCGCTCACGGTTGAGGACGTGCCCGGCGGGCTGTTGCGGCGCTGGCTGGCGCAAGGCGGGGACGCAAAACTGCCGAGATAGCGGGGGATCGAGCGGCCACGCGCCGGGAAGCGCACGACGAAACGGCGGTGAAAGCGTGGCGAAATCGTCGTCTTTGCTATCGCGACACACCGCGCGGGTGCTCGTCACATCTGTCACTCCTGTCTACCGTGACGAAGCGTGGGCACGTGTGACGTCGCGGATGACCGTCACGCTTTGGCGTAGCGTTCCGAGCGCTTTCGGCGCAAGGGTTCGGAGCGCTGATGAGCGGACTCATCGGCCTCGCGATCATCGGCATCTGGCTCGTTGTGCTGGTGCCGATGTGGCTGAACCGGCATGAGGCTGACGACGCGACCCGTTCGATGGACTCGTTCTCCACTGCCATGCGAGTGCTTTCCCGACGGGCGCCCAGCAGGGTCGACCGCCGTTATGTGGTCATGCCGCGCCGCGACAATCTGGGGGTCACTGTGGACAACAACCCAGGCGCAACGACAACGGGAAGACGCTTTTCATTGAACCGGCGGACGACGATCGCCGTCGGTTCGACCGGACGTCGCGGCTGGTGGCCCGTCGCCGCCGCATGACGGCGTCGTGTTCGGGCTGCTGCTCGTGCTGCTCGCCACGTCGGTGATCGGCTGACCTCGTGGTGGTACGAACTGGCGGTCGCTCTCGCCACCGCCGGGTACGTGATCCACCTGCGCAACGAGGCAATCAGAATGCAGGAGTCGCAGCGGCGTCGGAGCGCCCGCGCCGCGCGCGCGTCGGCGTCGGCCGCGCAATGGAACGCGCCGCAGCCGGCCTATCACCAGCCGGTCGGCCCGCAGCCGCCAACCACTGCTGCGTGAGGACGAGGCGCTGCCCGCGGCGCCGGTCAGCGCGGCCGGCACGGAGAACGGCTCCCGGTGGGCGCCGGTGCCGGTGCCCCTGCCGACGTACGTCTCGAAGCCGGTCGTGCAGCGGCCGGCGGCGAGCGCCGCGCCACGCGCGGACGTCGACGCGACCCGCACGATCGACCTCACCAGACCGGGGGCGTGGTCGGACGCCGCGTCACCGCCGTTGGGGCGCTCGACGCCGACGTCGAGATCGACCACCGGCACCTGCTGCTCGACGAGACCGGCTCGGGGCGCATCGCGTCGTCCGCCGCCGCGCCGCCCTCGCCGTACGCGCCGGTCCCGGGCGAGCAGGACGACGAACTGGACCTCATCCTCGAGCGGCGGCGTGCGGTGGGCGACTAGCCGCCAGCGCGTGATGCGATAACCTGGGCTCTCCCGTTTTGGGGCTGTGGCGCAGTCCGGTAGCGCACCTCGTTCGCATCGAGGGGGTCAGGGGTTCGAATCCCCTCAGCTCCACTGAGTCGCGCCACGCCCGCGGCGTTCGCGTTTCGACTCTTCGACCCGAGGGGCGCGCATGCCAAGCCGGTTGTCGTGGCGCGCACGCGGCGAAACCGGGGAAGATCATCGGCGTAAGCCGATGTGGCGTCGTCGTTCCACCCGACTCGCCGCGTTGGCGGTGCTCGTTATCGTCGCCGTGGTCGTCACGCTTCTCTCGCGAGGAAACTCGAAGCCGAAACCGGCGAAGTCTCAACCACCTCCCCCGACGTCGACCGCGCAGTACCAGGTCGGCACCGACGGCCACGGAGACTGCGTCTCGTCTCCCTGCAAGTCCATCAACGCCGCGGTCGCGAAGGCGAAAGCGCAGCGCGTCAACGGCGCGCTCATCCAGCTCGCCGCAGGCGACTACGGAAAGCAGCAGATCGACGAGGTGAAGGACCCAGCCGCGCGTGCCACGACTGTGACGGTGGAGCCGGCGGACGGCGCCGACGTGACACTGCAGTCGGTGCTGCTCAACGCGTCCAATGTGACTTTGCGTGGCTTGACGGTCAGCGGTCCGGTCAAGCTAAACACGACCGCGGCGGGAAGCGGCGTCGACCAGCTAACGACCCACAACGGCAGCATGTTCGTGGCATCCAGTCACTCGTTCGTCACGGGTAGCTGGATCACGCCGGCGCCTGACGCTGACGGGATCCAGATCAAGGCCTACTCCGGCAAGAACCCGGTCGGCGTTCGGATTGAGCACAACACGATTGGTCCGACCCATCGTGGTCCGAAGAAGGCGCACGTCGACTGCATTCAAATTCTCGGCGGAAGTGAGATCGTGATCCGGTACAACAAGCTGTTCCATTGTGCGGATGAAGGGATCATTGCTGGCTCCGGCGCCTCCGGCACCATCTCCGGGACGATTACCGTTGAGCGCAACGACGTTCAGCTGTGCCCGACCCGCACTGAAGACTGCGACGGACACGACGCGATCAGCGTGAGGGCGCCGCGAGTGGTTTTCGTGCACAACACGGTGATCGACGGTGGCACGGTCTTCAACGTCGAGGACCTCACCGTCGCGGCCAATTACATCGAGAACCTGAAGACGTGCGACGGCGCCATTGAGTCGAACTTGATCGCCGGCACGCAATGCACCGGCCTGCCGGCGTCTAACGTGCGTGGCCGGCTTCAGTTCGTCGATGTGAGCGCGAGTCCGCCGAACTTGACGCCGCTGACTACGCCATCCGTTCCAGGCCTTTCGAAGTGGGTCGGCGGGCAGTTCGCAAGCGCTGACATCAACGGGCGCCAGGTCGATTCGGGCTCAGACGCCGTCGGGGCCGCTCGGCCGACAAGCGGCTCGTAGCCTCCGTGTGCTGCGCGAGGCTATGAACCGGCGTCCTCGCTCCAGCTTTGGAACCACATTCGCTGTTGCCAGCCGGTGAACGGAATCGTCCGCTCTGAAAGCACCGGCAGGAAGTAGAAGAACAGCACCACGACGATGAGCATGTACGAGCCCGCGACCATGGCGCCCACCATGCGTCTGGTTGGGCGACGCTCTTCGGTCGCCCACCATGTAACCCATCGTCACGGCGAGCGCGATGCAGATGAACGGCAGCAGCGGCAGCGCGTAGAAGTAGAACATCGTGCGCTTGTAGTTGAAGAGCCAAGGGACGTAGCCGAACACGAAGGGCAACAGCACCGCGGGCGCGCGCCAGTCGCGACGGAACACCAGGTAGAGCATGAAGCACATGACCGGGATGGACGCCCACCAGATCGCCGGCGTGCCGAGGTTATAGATCATCCGCGCGCAGCCGCTCGACGCTTGCGTCTTGCAGCCGAGCTTGCCGTAGTGCGGGTAGTCCGCGTAGTACAGCACCGGCCGATTCAGGAACAGCCAGCCCCAGGCGTTCGATCGGTACTTATGGTAGGTCTCCAGGTGGGTGTGGAAGTTGAGCGCCTCCCAGTGGTAATGCCACAGACTCCGCACCGGGTTGCGCAGCCAGGCCGGCACCCAGCCCAGGCCCCAGGCGGTCGCCCGCCCGTTCGCCCAGTTGCGGTCGTATGCGTGCTGCGCGTTGCTGAGGAACCAACCAGTCCAGGTCGCGATGTACGTCGCGACCGGCGCCGCGACCATGGTGAGCAATCCGCCGGGCACGTCGCGCGCGAGCTCGAGACGAACGGGCGGCGCACGCCCGCCGCGCGCTTCGCGCCCATGGTCCAGAACATGGCCAGGATCGCGAACGCCGGGATGTAGTACGCGCCATCCCACTTGCACGCCGACGCGCATCCGAGCGAGATGCCGGACGCGAGCAGCCACCAGCGGAAGCCGACCCGCGGCCCGAAACCGCGGGCGTCGTCCGGCCCGTCGATGGTGACCGAACGCGACGCGAGCCGCGTGCGCACCTGATCTCGGTCCAGGATCAGGAAGCCGAACGCGACGACCACCCAGAACATCAAGAAGATGTCGAGCATCGCCATCCGGCTTTGCACGAACTCCAAGCCGTCGAGGCACATGAGCAGACCGGCCGCGCAGCCGAACAGCGTCGAGCGCGTCATCCGGCGTGCGATGCGGGCCACCAGCAGCACCGACAGGGTGCCGACGATCGCCGCGGAAAGTCGCCAGCCGAAGCTGTTGTAACCCGACACCCACTCGCCGAAGCCGATCATCCACTTGCCGAGCGGCGGGTGCACGACGTACTCGACCGGTCCGAACGTCTCCGGCGGGCCGTTCTTGCCGGTCTCGACGCCGTACATCAGCAGGCTCTGCGCGTCGTGCGCGTAGTACACCTCGTCGAACGCCTTGGTGCCTGGGATGGAGAGCCGGTTGAACCGCAGGTAGCCGGCGACTGCGGTCACCAGCAGCGGACCGATCCAGCCCCACAACACGCTGCCGGTGAATGACGGGACGAAGCGGGCTCGCAGCGCCCGCGGGGAGAGGCGGGAACGGGTAGCCGCGTCCGGGCACTCGGTGTAGGTCGCGGCCACGCCCGTCATCGTAGAGGCCGGTCCGCCGCCGGGGGCACATGCGGTTGCCCCCGCTGCCTGCCGTGCTGCCCGTCATGCCCGTGCTGCCTGCCCTGCTGCCTGCCGTGCTGCCTGCGCGCTGCCGAGTGAAGGGTTTGCGTTGCAGATCCAGCCGGTTCGGCAACTCAAGCCCTTCACTCGGCACGCACAGGCAGGGCCAGGCCCGCTCCGGGGCGGCGTCGGCGCTGGTTTGATGGCACCCATGGCGCCGAACTCCCCTCCGCTGAAGCCACCCGGCTTGCTGATCTTGGCGGGCGTGCCGCTTGGCAACCTGGACGACGCCCCACCGCGGCTGCGCGACGCGATTCTCGACGCCGACGTCATCGCGGCCGAGGACACCCGCCGGCTGCAGCGGCTCGCCCGGTCACTCGGCGTCGACATCCCCGGTCGGGTGATCTCCTTCTTCGACGGAAACGAGGCCGCGCGGGTACCCCAGCTCATCCACGAGTTGAAGCAGGGGCAGCGGGTGCTGCTGGTCACCGACGCGGGGATGCCGTCAATCTCCGACCCCGGCTACCGGCTCGTGACCGCCGCGATCGACGCCGCAGTGCCGATCAGCTGCATCCCAGGCCCGTCCGCCGTGACCACCGCGCTCGCGCTGTCCGGCCTGCCGGTCGACCGGTTCTGCTTTGAGGGGTTCTTGCCACGGCGCGCCGGCGAGCGCACCAAGCGGCTCGAGTCGCTGCGCACGGAGCGGCGGACCATGGTTTTCTTCGAGGCGCCGCACCGGCTGGCCGAGACGCTGCGCGCGCTCGCCGACGTCTTCGGCGGGTCGCGGGCGGCGGCGGTGTGCCGCGAGCTCACCAAGACCTACGAGGAGGTCCGTCGCGGCGGCCTCGCCGAGCTGGTGGCCTGGGCGGACGACGGCGTCAAAGGCGAGATCACGCTTGTGGTGGAGGGCGCGACGCCGCTCGAGGCCGGCGAGTACGACGCTGACACGCTCGTCGAGTTCGTCGAGGTCGCCGAACTCGCCGGCATGAGCCGCAAGGAGGCGGTCGCCACGGTCGGCAAGACCACCGGGGTCGGCCGCCGCGCGGTCTTCGACGCGCTGGTCGCGCGCAAGCATCACCAATAGCGGTTTGCGGGTGATCGGTAACCTTGAACGTGTGACCGTTGATCCCGCCGTTGACCCCTCCGCCGCGAAGGCGTTCTACCTCACCACGCCGATCTACTACGTCAACGACGTGCCGCACATCGGCCACGCGTACACGACGGTCGCCGGCGACGTGCTCACCCGCTGGCATCGGCAGCGCGGCGAGCAGGTGTGGTTCCTGACCGGCACCGACGAGCATGGCGAGAAGGTGCTGCGCAGCGCTCAGGCTCACGACGTGTCGCCGCAGGCGTGGGTCGACCGGCTGGTCGAGGAGTCCTGGCGTCCGGTCTGGCGCTCCCTCGAGATCGCCAACGACGATTTCATCCGGACGACGGAACCCCGGCACACCGAACGCGTCCAGGCGTTTCTTCAGGATCTCTACGACAAAGGCGAGATCTACGAAGGCCTTTACGAGGGCCCGTATTGCGTGGGCTGCGAGGAGTTCAAACTCCCCGGCGATCTCGTCGACGGCGTCGGCGACTACGTCGGCCAAAAGGTGTGCCCGATTCACGGGCGTCCGGTCGAGCAATTGAGCGAGACGAACTATTTCTTCCGGCTGTCGAAGTACGCCGACGCGCTGCTCGCGCATTACGCCGCGCACCCGGACG
This sequence comes from uncultured Actinomycetes bacterium, assembly GCA_963747395.1. GTDB lineage: Bacteria > Actinomycetota > Actinomycetes > Acidothermales > Acidothermaceae > JAICLV01. Next base: position 123,462 of record CAVVEX010000011.1, read on the forward strand.
CGGTCGAGCCCGAAAGCGCCCGCAACGAGGTGCTTCAGTTCATCCGGTCGGGGTTGACCGACCTTTCGATCTCGCGCTCGACGTTCGACTGGGGCATCAAGGTGCCCTGGGATGACAAGCAGGTCGTCTACGTGTGGTTCGACGCGCTGCTGAACTACGCCACCGCCGTCGGTCTCGGTTCTCCCCATGCGAATGAAGCGGCGAAGTTCGGCTCGACCTGGCCGGCCGACGTTCATCTCGTCGGCAAGGACATCTTGCGCTTCCACGCGGTCATCTGGCCGGCGATGCTGATGGCGGCCGGAGTTGCCTTGCCGCGCAAGGTTTTCGCGCACGGCTGGCTGCTCGTCGGCGGTGAGAAGATGAGCAAGTCGAAGCTGACGGGCATCGCGCCGTCGCAGATCACCGAACACTTCGGCGCCGACGCGTTCCGCTACTACTTCCTGCGCGCCATCCAGTTCGGTCAGGACGGCTCCTTCTCCTGGGAGGACATGACCGCCCGGTACAACGCCGAATTGGCCAACGGGCTGGGAAATCTCGCGTCGCGGGTCACCGCGATGACCCAGCGCTACTTCGACGGCGCCTTGCCATCGCCGGACGACGCGGGCCCTGCCGAGCAGCGAATCGCGGACATCGCGTCGTCCGCGGTCGGTCGCGCGGACCACGCGATGGTGGCGCTCGACTTCTCCGGCGGGCTCGCCGCAGTCTGGGACTTGGTCAACGCGTTGAACCTCTATCTGAGCGAGCAGGAGCCGTGGAAGGTGGCCAAGGCGATCGACACCGACGCTGCCGCGAAGGCCCGGGTGGCCGCCGTGTTGTACACGGCGGCGGAGGGTTTGCGCGTGCTGGCGGTGCTGCTGAACGCCGTCCTGCCGACGGCGTCTGCCGCGTTGTGGGAGTCGCTGGGCGCCGCCGCGCAGCTGGGCGAGTTGGACGCGCAGCGCGTCGGCGACGCGGGGCGCTGGGGCCAGCTGCCGCCCGGCGCCCGGCTGACGAAGGGCGAGTCACTTTTCCCGCGGTTGACCGACGAGCCGACGGCCGGGGCGACCGCGTGACGGCCGTGCCCGCCGCTGCCGCCGCGACCCCGACCGGCGTCAGCGGGGAAAGTATTCGCGCTATAGCGCTCAATTGTTTCCCCGCTGATGGATAAGGCGGCGCCGCCTGCGCCGCCGCCCCTGCGCACTGAGACGGTCGACTCGCACTGCCACCTCGACGCGATGGGCGTTCCGGTGGCCGAGGCGGTCGCCGCGGCGCAGGCAGTGGGGGTGCGGCGCATGGTCACCGTCGGAGACACGATGGCCTCGTCGAGGTGGTGCGCCGCCACCGCAGCGGAGTTCCCCGACGTGTACGCCGCGGTGGCGGTCCATCCCAACGAGACGGCGGATTTCACCGATGCCGACGCGGAGGAGCTGGCCGCGCTCGCGGCCCTGCCGCAGGTGCGTGCCGTCGGCGAGACCGGTCTTGACTACTACTGGGGACGCGTGGCGCCGGAGATTCAACAAAAGGCGTTCCGGACGCACATCGACATCGCGAAGCGAACCGGCAAGGCGCTCGTCATCCACGATCGCGACGCACATGACGACGTGTTGCGCGTGCTCGAATCCGAGGGCGCGCCGCAGCGCACTGTCTTTCACTGCTTCTCGGGCGATGTCTCGATGTCGAGACACTGCGTGGAGCGCGGCTACTACCTGTCGTTCTCCGGAACCGTCACCTTCAAGAACGCAGCGGCCACAAGGGAGGCGGCGTCTGTCGTCCCGCTTGGCCTGTTGCTCGTGGAGACCGACGCGCCGTTCCTGACGCCGGCGCCGTACCGCGGTCGGCCCAACGCGCCGTATCTCGTCCCGCTCACCGTGCGCGCCTTGGCCGACGTGAAAGGCGTCGGCGAAGACGAGCTGGCCGCGGCGACGGCGGCCAACGCGGAGCGGGTCTTTGGCCCCTGGGGTTGACCGGGCAGGCGTTGACACATCAGTCCCACCAGTAACATCACGGCTCGGCGCGGCCGCCGATATGGTGAACTGCACCTTAAGAACCGGGCAAACCGCGTCAAAGGGCCGCGGTTAGCGCCGCTCCGACTTGCTGTATCCCGGATTGGTTGGTTACGTTCGCCAAAGTATTCGGCCGGGGTGGGGAAGCCCTAGCGGGATTTCGCGCGGTGCCAGAGGCATATCGAAAACGCCATTTTCGCCTCGCGCTGAAGTGGGCTTCCCATGTCACCGGTTCCTGTGAACAACGGAGTCAAGTGCGTAACAAGCTCCTCACCGGTGTGATCTATGGCGTCGTCACGGCCGCCGTGGTGGCCGGCACCACGGCGTACGTCAGCCTCGACAAGACCGTGCATGTCTCGGTCGACGGCAACGTCGTCGACGTCCACAGCTACGCGCGGTCGGTAGGCCAGGTGCTGAAGCGCGAGGGGATCACCGTTGGAGAGCACGACTCGCTGACTCCCGCCGCGTCGTCCGTGGTTCATGACGGCGAGACGATCACGATCAAGCATGGTCGGCTGCTCAACCTGATCGTCGACGGCGACCCTCGGCAGGTCTGGGTCACCGCCGCCAGCCTCGACGAGGCGCTGGCCCAAGCCGGCATGCGGGCGCCCGGCGCCGCGCTGTCGGTCGACCGCAGCGCTCGCGTGCCGCTCGGCGGCATGAGCGTCGACATCGACCTTCCGCACACCATCACCGTCCACGTCGACGGCACGTCGCACCTTCTGGTGTCCACGAAGAGCACGCTGCGCGCGGCGCTCGACGAGGCCGGCATTGTCGTCAACCCCGGTGACACGGTGTCCAGCCCGCTCGACGAGCGTCCGTCCGACGGCGAAGGCGTCGTCATCGTCCGCGTGACCAGCGGCCAGGTGCAGGAGAGCGCGCAGATTCCGTTCACCACGCAGACGAAGAAGGACGCCAGCCTTTACGTCGGCACGAAGAAGGTCGCACAGGCTGGCAAGAACGGCACCCGGGTGCGCACGTACCAAGTCGTCTACGCGGACGGCAAGCAGACCTCGAAGTCGCTGGTCTCCGACGTCGTCACGCAGCAGCCGGTGGCGCAGGTGATCGCGATCGGCAGCAAGCCGAAGCCGGCGCCCGGATCTACCCCTCGAAGCCCGACGGCCTCAACTGGGCCGCGCTCGCCGCGTGCGAGTCCGGTGGCCGGCCGAACGCCGTGCACGGCGCATTTTACGGCATGTACCAGTTCCGCATCGGCACCTGGCAGGCGGTCGGTGGCAGCGGGCTGCCGAGCGAGGCGTCGGCGAGCGAGCAGACGTATCGCGCTCAGCTGCTCTACCAGCGCAGCAACTGGCGTACACAATGGCCGACATGCGGCCACCTGCTGTTCGGCTAAGCGACCAGCCGCGCGCGCTGCTTGGCGCCGCAGACATCCGGCGCCTCGCCGCCTCGATCGGCTTGCGCCCGACGAAGACGCTCGGGCAGAACTTCGTCATCGACGGCGGCACCCTCCGTCGGATCGTGCGAGTCGCCGAGGTCGGTCCGGACGACGTGGTGCTCGAGGTCGGTCCGGGCCTTGGCTCGCTGACCCTCGCGTTGCTGCCGGTGGTCTCGCGTGTCGTCGCGGTGGAGATCGACGAGCGGCTGGCGGCGTTGTTGCCGACGACCGTCGGCGCGCACGCGCCGGATTCGGCGGCCAAGCTCACCGTCGTCCAAGATGACGCTCTGCGGTTGAGCGCGCTTCCCGGCCAGCCCCCGACCGCAATCGTGGCCAACCTTCCCTACAACGTCGCGGTTCCGGTGCTGCTGCATCTGCTGCCGCTGCTGCCGACCGTGCGTCGGGTGCTCGTCATGGTGCAACTCGAGGTGGCGCAGCGGCTGGCCGCCCGGCCCGGCGAGGAGGCGTATGGCATCCCGTCGGTGAAGGCGCGTTGGTACGGCGGCGTGCGGCTCGCGGGCACGATCGGACGCCAGGTGTTCTGGCCCGCTCCGCGCATCGACTCGGGGTTGGTGTCGTTGGACCGGCACGACCCGCCTGCGACGACCGCCACGAGATCGGCCGTCTTCGACGTCGTCGACGCGGCCTTCGCGCAGCGCCGCAAGACCCTTCGGGCCGCGCTGGCCGGCTGGGCCGGATCACCGGCGGCCGCGGAGGACGCGCTGCGCCGCGCGGGCGTCGATCCGGGCGCGCGCGGGGAGACGCTGGCCGTCGAGGACTTCGCCCGCATCGCCGAGCAGCGGCCGACGTGATTTCCGCGGCAAGTCGGGAAACTTCAAGCGCTATGACGCGCGAATGTTTCCCCGCTACTCACTTTCCCGGCTGCCGATAGCATCGGTCGTTGTGTCAGTCACCGTTCGGGCGCCAGCCAAGGTCAACCTGCATCTGGGGGTCGGGCCACGCCGTCCAGACGGATTTCACGACCTCGCCACCGTCTTTCAGGCTGTCTCGCTGTATGACGAGGTGACGGTGCACCCGTCGTCCGAGCTCGTCGTCGAGGTGAGCGGCGAGGGCGCCGAACTGGTGCCGGGCGACGAGACAAATCTCGCCGCGCGCGCCGCGTTGGCGCTCGCGGCGCTCACGGGTCGCGAGGCGAGGGTGCGGATCGAGATCCGCAAGGGGATCCCGGTCGCGGGCGGCATGGCGGGTGGCTCAGCCGACGCCGCCGCCGCGCTCGTGGCCTGCGACGCGCTTTGGCAAACCGACGTCGGCGCGGCCGCGCTGCACGAACTCGCCAGCAAGCTCGGCAGCGACGTGCCGTTTTGCCTCATCGGCGGAAGCGCGCTCGGAGCCGGGCGCGGCGAACGGCTGACGACCGTGCTCGGTCGCGGCGCCTACCACTGGGTTTTCGCGTTGGCAGACGGCGGGTTGTCGACGCCGGCGGTGTACGGCGAGCTCGACCGCATTCGCGAGCACACGCCTGGCTTGCAGCCCGAGGTCCCGCAAGCGATGCTCGCGGCCCTGCGCACCGGCGAGGCGCGGCGGCTGGCGCCGTTGCTGTCGAACGATCTGCAGGCCGCTGCCTTGCGGTTGAAGCCAACGCTTCGTCGCACTCTCGAGGCGGGCCTCGACGCGGGCGCGTTAGGGGCGCTGGTCTCCGGATCCGGTCCGACCTGCGCCTTCTTGGCCGAAGATGAGGCAGCGGCGGTGAGTCTGGCCGCCGCGCTACCCGGCACTGGCGTCTGCCGCGCGGTCCGGCGGGCGCACGGTCCGGTGACGGGCGTGAAGCTGGTGGCGGACCCCGACTCGTGAGCGTGACGAATCTGCTGAGCGTCGAAGCGGTCTCGCTCTCCTACGGCGTGCGCCCGCTGCTGGACGACGTCTCGCTTGGACTCGCTGACCGCGAGCGGGTCGGCATCGTCGGCCGCAATGGCGCCGGCAAGACGACGCTGCTGCGCGTGCTGGCCGGCCTTGAGCTTCCTGACAGCGGTCGCGTCGCGATGGCTAGCGGCCTGACCGTCGGCGTTCTGTCGCAAGGTGACGCGCTTGACCCGTCATCGATCGTGCGCGACGTCGTCGTCGGCGCGCGGCGCGAGCATGATTGGGCGGCCGACCGCTCTTTGCGCGAAATCGTGTCGACCCTGCTCGGCGACGACACGCTTGACCGAGAGGTCGGCACCTTGTCGGGTGGCGAACGACGGCGAGTCGCGATGGCCAGCCTGCTCGTCGACGACCCGGATCTGCTGATGCTCGATGAACCGACGAACCATCTCGACGTCGAGACAATCTCCTGGCTAGCTCTCCACTTGGCCGGACGACGGGGCGCGTCGATCGTCGTCACGCACGATCGGTGGTTTCTCGACGAGGTTTGCACGCAGACATGGGAGGTCGACGCCGGCTCGGTCATGCGTTACGCCGGCGGTTATGCGGCGTACGTGCTCGCCCGCGCCGAACGCGAGCGTGTCGCGGCGGCGACCGAGGCGCGCCGGCAAAACCTGCTGCGCAAGGAGCTGGCCTGGCTGCGGCGCGGGCCGCCCGCTCGCACCTCGAAGCCGCAATTTCGCATCGAGGCGGCGAACGCGCTGATCGCCGATGAGCCACCGGCCCGCGACCGGATGCAGCTCGCCAAGTTCTCGTCGGCGCGCCTGGGCAAATCGGTGTTCGACCTGGAAGACGCGTCGTTGCGGTTCGGCGACCGGCCGATTCTCGACGCGGTCACCTGGCGGTTGGGTCCTGGTGAGCGCATCGGCCTCGTCGGGGTAAACGGAAGCGGCAAGACGACTCTGCTGCGGGCGCTCGCGGGCCTTCAGGCGCTGGACGACGGCCGGCTGCGGGTCGGCCAAACGGTGCGCATCGGCTACCTGTCGCAACACGTGGCCGAACTCGATCCGACGATGCGCGTCTTGCAGGCGGTTGAGTCGGTGCAGCGGCGGATGACCCTCGGCGACGGCCGCGAGCTGACGGCGTCCGCGTTGCTTGAGCGATTCGGTTTCGCCAGCGACCGGCAGTGGACGCCGGTGGGTGACCTGTCCGGCGGCGAACGTCGACGGCTGCAACTGCTGCGATTGCTGATGGACGAGCCGAACGTGCTGCTGCTCGACGAGCCGACGAACGATCTGGACGTCGACACCCTCACCGCGTTGGAGGACTTGCTCGACGGCTGGGCCGGCACGCTCGTCGCCGCTTCGCACGACCGTTACTTCTTGGAGCGGGTCTGCGACGACGTCGTGGCGCTCGTCGGCGGTGGCGCGTTGGTGAGCTTGCCAGGCGGCGTCGAGGAGTACCTGGCGGGGCGAGCCGACGGGGAGCGGCCGCCCGGCGCCGAACGGCTGGCTGCCGCCCCAACGCCGGTCGGGAACTCCGGCGTTGCGCGCGAAGCTCGCAAGGAGATGACCCGCCTCGAACGGCAGCTCGACAAACTCGCCGAAAGGGAGCGATTACTACACGAGCAGTTAGTGGCCGCCGCAACTGACTACGAACAACTCGTCGGCCTCCAGTCCGACCTGCGGGCCGTTCACGAGGAACGGTCACGAGTGGAGGAGGCGTGGCTCGCTGCCGCGGAGCGGCTCGAGTCGTGATCGGACTACCGTCCGGCTAGCCATTTCGTGACACATGCGTATCCCTCGCGAATGTCCGGTCAGTGATTCTTTGTCATGTCGCTTGTCGGCGCGCATTCGCTGCGGCATGCTCGGCATGCTCAACTGGCGAGCGCTTCGGGAGGCACGGGATGAAGTCGGGGCTTATCAAAGTCATCACCGCTGCGGCAGCCGTCGCGGCGCCGGTCGTGGGTTGGGCGGCGCCCGCCGCCGCAACCACCGTTGTGAGTTGCGGTTCGACCGTGCACGGGTCGGTGACCCTGAAGCATGACCTGCACTGTCACGGTGATGGCGTGACGGTGCTGAGCGGCACCTTGAACCTGAACCACCACACGATCAGCGGCGATGGCACCGGCAGCGGAGTGGTGGCCGGCGGCGCCGAAAGTGACGATCAAGAATGGGCACATCGCCAAGTTCGGCAACGGCGTGACGGCTAGCGTCGACGACGCGGCGGTATCGCTTGCATACTTGACGATCAGCGAGGTCAGCGGGACGGCGATCGACGGCACCACCATCAACTCGACGAACCTGAGCCATGTGACGTTGCGCGACAACGCGGGCGACGCGCTCGTCGTCATCTCGCCGAACAGCGCGTCGGTGTCTCACTCGACGATCACTCGCAACGCACGGGGCATCGTGCTTGTCGTTGACGGTCAGGCCGAGGTCAAGGACACCATCGTCGACTCAAACGGCGTCGGCATCTTCTGTTCGCAGGGCCTGGTCTCGGTCACTCACAGCGCGTTCTCGCGTAACGACATCGGCGTCTCATTGGCCGAGTGTGAGGGTTCGAGCTTCACGTCGTCCGGATTTGTCGAGAACAAGAGCAGCGGCATTGCCGAGACGGAAGCTTACGCAGCCTTCGCGAACCCGACGCTGACCGTGTCGCACGACGTGTTCTACAAGAACGGCACCGGCCTGTCGCTCAGCGCACCGGGCCGGGCCGACGTCGTCCGCGACAGCGCGTTTGTCAGGAACGGCAGCGGAATCGTGGCGGCGCCCTGCGACGCGTGCGATCTGGTCCCGAACGACCAGCTCACCTCGAACTACTTCGCCTCCAACACCGCTGACGGCGTGAACTGGGGCTACGGCGACGTCGCGGTCAGCCGCAACCGGTTCATCGACAACGGCGGCTGGGGATTCATCGCCGGACCAGGTGCCACCGTCACCAATGGTGGCGGCAACATCGCGCATGGCAACGGCGCGGGCAACTGCAGCGGCCTGACCTGCGCGAGCTGAGCAGAGCGCTGAGCAGAGCGCTGAGCAGAGCGCTGAGCAGAGTCAGCCCCAGCTCAAGCCAGCGGTAACGCGGGCAATCCGTCGATGCTTTCGGCGTTGCGGGTGCGGTGGTACTCGTCAAGGTCTGTCGAACTCTTGCGGGCGGCCCACTGCTGCAGCAGGTCACGATCGCCGCGGTATTCGAAAAGCGGGACGGCGAAACCGCACGACGCGCTGACCCGCTCGACATCGACGACGACGATCGTGCGTTGGCCTGGACGCGGCTGGAAGCGGGCCATGAGAGAGCCGAATTCAGCGTCATCAGGCAGCACTATCCGGCCGCGCCCGTAGAGCCGGACGACGTCGGGCGGTCCGTCGAACGCGCAGAACATGATGGTGACCCGGCCGTTCTCGCGGATGTGCGCGAGCGTCTCGGCGCCGCTGCCAGTGAGGTCAAGGTAGGCGACCCGCAGCGGTCCGAGCACCGCGAAGGTGTCGGCGTGCCCCTTCGGCGACAAGTTGACGTGGCCTCCCGGGCCGCTCGGCGCGGTTGCCACGAAATAGATCTGCTGTGCCTCGATGAACGCGCGCAGCCGGTCGTCGATGTGCTCGAGCACCTTTCCCATGAGGCGCCACGCTAGCGACGTCGCGGGCCGCGGCCAAACCGGTTCTCACAATGCGATTCACACGGCGCAAGCGTCCACCGCCGACTGAAGGGTTTGCGCGGCAAATTCGGCGCCGATCGCAGCCCAAACCCTTCACTCGGCGCGAGGGGGCGGGGGCACTCGGCGCGAGGGGGGCGGGGGCACTCGGCGCGAGGGGTGGGGGCACTCGGCGCAGCGGGGGAAGGGCCGGTCAGTCCGCGCCGATGCCCAACGCCATCTTGGCGGCCGCGCGGGCCTCAGCCGCCGTCCGGCCCGCCAGCGCCACGGCAGCAGCCTGCCTGCACGCCGCCATCGACCTTTGCGCCAACATCGAGCGGACGTCGTCCATCGCGCTCCACGACATTGACAAGCTGCGCACGCCCAACCCGGCAAACACCAATGCCAGCAACGGTTCGGCGGCCGCCTCGCCGCAGACGCCGACCGGCTTGCCGGCCCGCTCGCCGGCTGTCGCCACTCGCGCCACCAACTCCAACACCGCAGGATGCCAAGCATCTTGCAGCGCGCTGAGCGCTCCGAGCGAACGATCGGCCGCCATCACGTATTGAGCCAAGTCGTTCGTGCCGATGCTCGCGAAGTCGCAGACCGCCAGCACGCGCTCGGCGGTCAGGGCGGCCGCCGGAGTCTCGATCATCACTCCGATCTCGATGTCGGTCGGCCAGTCTTGTCGCGCGCGGACTTTCGACACGAACCAGGCGGCGTCGTCGGCGTCGGTGACCATCGGCGCCATGACCGCCACCCGCGCGGTCGTCTGGGCGGCCGCGGCGACAACGGCGTCGAGCTGGTGGTCGAGCACGTCCTCGTGCCGACGCAACGCCCGTAGCCCGCGAACGCCGAGAGCGGGATTGGGTTCGTGTCCAGAAGTCAGGAACGGCAAGGGTTTCTCGCCCCCCGCGTCAAGCAGCCGCACGACCACGAGCTCGCCTGGAAATGCTGACAGCACCTCGGTCAGCGCCGAGGTTTGCTCGGCGACCGGCGGCGGCGCCTCCGCGCGCAGGTAGAGGAACTCCGTCCGCAGCAGCCCGACGCCCTCCGCGCCGGCCGCGGCCGCCGCGCGCGCCTCCGAGGGCTGGCCGAGGTTGGCCATCACGGCCACCGCGACGCCGTCGTAGGTGGTAGCACGACCAGGGGCCGCGCCCGGCAGCAGCGTCACCGTCGCGATCGGCGCGTCGTCCGATGACCCCACGTCGAGCTCGACGACGCCAAGCGTGCCGTGCACGAGCACCGGCGTTCCGTCCTCAACCTCGAGAATGTCGGCGCAGCCGACGACCGCCGGAATTCCCAGTGTGCGGGCCAAAATCGCGGTGTGGCTGGTGGCGCTGCCCTCAACCGTGACGATCGCGCGGACCTGTTCCGCGCGCAGCCCCGCGGTGTCGGCGGGCGACAGCGCACGCGCGGCCAACACGAACGGATGACCCGGGATCAGGCACCTGCGGCGGCGCCACTCCGCGGCACGCGGCGACGATGCGGTCGCGCACGTCGTCCAGATCGGCCACGCGGTCGGCCAGCCGCGAATCCAGCAGCGTGTCTCGAAAGCTCGCGAACGCCTCCCACACCGCGCGGGCCGCCGTGACGCCGGCGGACACCCGCCGCGCGACGTCGTCCCAAAGCGAGGGATCGTCGGCCATCAAAGCCTGCGCCTGCAACACCCCGCGGGCCGGCTCGTCGACCAGGTGGGCCCGAGCCCGCAGGTCCTGCGCGACGCCTCGCCATCGCCGCGCGCGCCGTGTCCAGTTCTTCGGACGGCGTGAGCCCGCTGCGCTCGGAGGAGGGCGCGGGCAGCGGCTCGCCCATGCGCACGATCCGGCCGCGCGCGACGCCCGGGGCTCACACCAACGCCGTGCAGTTGGCGGACGGGCGGTGGCGAGGCGGTCAGTTCCATGAGAAGAGCGGCTCCCCGGCCTCGACGGGTCCGTGTGCGATGTGATCGCCGAGCACGTCGTCGGTGGCGTCGAGGGCGATCACCGGGCAGATCGGCGAGAAGCCGAGTGTCGCGATCGCTGCCGGATCCCAGGCCACGACTGGCTCACCGGCCGCCACCCAGTCGCCTTCGGTGGCGATCAGATGAAAGCCCGCGCCGTCGAGCCGGACGGTGTCGATTCCCAAATGCACGAGAACGCCATGCCCGTCGTCCGTCACCACGATGAACGCGTGCGGCTTCAACTTCCGCAAGACTCCCGCGACCGGAGCGCACACCTGCCCCGGCGCCCGCACGGGTTCGACCGCGGTGCCCGGACCGACCATCGCGGCGGCGAAGACCGGGTCGCTGACGCCCGCGAGGCCGACGACCCTCCCGCTCACCGGTGACCCGACAACCAGCGCCATCAGAACTGGTCTTCTTCGATGGCGAGCTGGTCCTCGATGTCCTGCGCGAGAACGTCGGCCTCCGGGCCGACGATGACCTGCACGATCGTGCCCCGGCGAGAGATCGCCATGGGCGCCGGCCGACTTCAAGGCCGCCTCGCTCACGAGCGTGCCGTCACGCACCTCGGTCCGCAGCCGGGTGATGCAGGGCTCGATCTCGAGGATGTTCTCAGCCCCTCCGAGCCCGTCGATGATGGCGCGGGCTTTGGCCTGGGCCGGACGAGCCGGCTGGCCGGTCTGGTTGGGCTCGGGCTCCATGTGCTTCCCTCCTTGACAGGCCTTGACGGTAGTGGTCTAGTCCGGTCTGGACAAGACGGCCGGCTGGCGAGTAAAGGAAATCCATGACGGAGGCGAGTCAGCGGATCGACCCGCGCAGCCCGGTGCCGAAATACCACCAGCTCCAGGAGATCCTGCTCGACCTGGTCGAGTCCGAGCTCGCGGTCGACGCGCCCATCCCGTCCGAGCGGGACCTCGCCGATCGGTTCAAGTTGTCGCGGATGACCGTCCGGCAGGCCATCGACGGACTGGTCGTCGACGGCCGGCTGTACCGCATTCAAGGTCGCGGCACCTTCGTGGCGCGGCAGAAGACGGATCTGCAGATCAGGCTGGCGTCGTTCACCGAGGACATGCGCAGCCGCGGAATGCGCGCCAGCTCTCGGGTGCTCGCGTTCGAGCGGGTGGTGGCGACGCCGCAGTTGGCGCGCGACCTGGAGATCCCGATCGGTGACCCGCTGCTTCGGCTGGAGCGGTTGAGGTTCGCCGACGGTATCCCGATGTCCGTCGAGCGCACGCACGTCCCGGAGAAACTGGTGCCAGGCCTGCTGGACGCCGGGATGGTCGACTCGCTGTACGCGACGCTGGAGAAGCGGTACGGGCTGGTGCTCGACTGGGGCGAGCAGACGATCGAGGCCACGACGCCGGACGACGCGGACGCGAAGCTTCTCGAGATCGGGCCGGACGTGCCGGTGCTCTGGATGCGGCGGTACTCCTACGCGGGACATCAACGCGTCGAGTACGCGTCGTCCGCCTATCGAAGTGATCGATACCAGCTTTGGGTTCCGCTCGACCGGCCGAAGAAGGCCCATCGTTTCACCCGCGGCGGCGCCTCCCTTGACGACGGCGGGGGGCAATGACGACGACAGCGCCCGCGCTGACCGACGGCCTGCCCGCCGCGCCGCGCATGAGCAACCCGGTGCTGGCGGTCCTCACCCGCATCGGCCGCAGCCTGATGCTGCCGGTGGCGACCTTGCCCGCGGGCGCGCTGTTGCTGCGGTTCGGGCAGGAGGACATGCTCGGCGGCCACGTGCCGCACGTCGCCGGGCAACATTACGGACTTGCGCAGTACGAGCCGTTCTACTGGCTTGAGCATGTCGCCAACGTGATGCAAAGCGCGGGGAGCCTCATCTTCGAGTCGCTGCCTTTGCTGTTCTGCCTAGGGGTGGCGGTGGGGTTCGCCCGCCGCTCCGACGGGTCGACCGCGCTCGCCGCGCTCGTCGGCTACCTGACCTTCAACGCCGCGAGCATGCAGCTGTTCGCCGGCTCGAGCATCAAAGACCAGGTGTTGACCCCGACCGCCCCCGCCGTCGGCGAACCGGCGAGGAACGCCTTGTTGCCAGGGCTCACCGGCAACCCCACCGGCGTTCTCGGAGGGATCTGCGTTGGGTTGATGGCCGCGGTGTTATGGCAGCGCTATCACCGGGTGCGGCTGCCGGCCTACCTCGCCTTCTTCGGCGGACGACGCTTCGTGCCCATCGTCGCCGCCTTCACCGGCCTGCTCTTGGGCGTCGCGTTCTCCTTTGTCTGGCCGCCGCTTTCCGACGGCGTGATCCACCCCTTCGGCAACTGGATGTCGCACAACGGCGCCATCGGGGCTGGCGTCTACGGCTTCGTCAACCGGCTGCTGATCCCGCTCGGGCTGCATCACGTCGTCAATTCCGTCGTGTGGTACTTGGTGCCGACGTGCCACGTCGGCAACGTCGTCGCCAACGGCGACATGAACTGCTACTTCATCGGGCACGACGGCTCAGGAACGTTCATGGCCGGCTTCTTCCCGGTGATGATGTTCGGACTGGTCGGCGCCGCGATGGCGATGTGGCGGGAGGCGCGGGTCAGCCGGCGCAAGGTCATCGGCGGCATCATGATCTCCGCCGCGCTGACGTCGTTTCTCACCGGCGTCACCGAGCCGATCGAGTACGCCTTCATGTTCGTCGCGCCCGAGCTTTACCTGATTCACGCCGCGCTCACCGGCTGCTCGATGGTGATCTGCAACGCGCTCGGCATCAAGATGGGCTTCAGCTTCTCGGCCGGTTTCCTGGACTTCGCGCTGAACTTCCACAAGGCCAACACACATCGGCCCTTGCTGCTGCTGGTGGTCGGCGTCGTCTACTTCTTCGTCTACTTCTTCGTGTTCCGGTTCGTGATCCGCCGGTTCGACATCATGACGCCGGGCCGGGAGCCAGTCGACGAAGCCGCCGAGCACGCCGAGCCTTCGGCCGAGCAGCCGGCTGCCGCGCCGGCAGCAGCCCGCACGTCGGCTTCCGGGGTGTCCAAGGCGACAGACCTGGACGTCAGGAACGCTCGAACGCGGCCAGCCCGTCGTTGATTGCGGCGCTCAACTGCTGCCGCTTGCGCGCGCCGAGCGACTCGAGCAGCCGCTCCTCGGTCTTGCGCACGTCACCGCGCGCCTGGTCAACCCGGCGTCGGCCGGCCGTGGTCAGCCGGACGAGCACACCGCGGCGGTCGGCCGGATCGGGCTCACGGGTGACCAGCCCGCGCCTCGCCAACCGGTCGATCCGGTTCGTCATGGTGCCCGACGCCACCTGGGTGGCGCTGATCAGCGCGCCGGGAGAAAGCCCGGCCCGTTCTTGAGCCGTTCGAAGCGCCAGCAGCACGTCGAACTCCCACACCTCGAGTTCGCGGGCCGCGAGCGTCTCGCGTCGCCCGAGCTCAAGATGACGCGCCAGCCTGATGATCCCCGCGGTGAGACTCTCGGTGTCGTCCATGGGAGCAGTGTACGTTGCTATCTCGACGTCGAGATACTCGACGAGGGCTCGGCGTCGAGGCGCGAGAGTCCGTTCCAGGCCAGGTTGACGACATGCGCGACGATGTCGTCGCGCACCGGCTCACGGGCGTCGAGCCACCATTGCCCGGTGAACGCCACCATGCCGACCAGCATCTGGGCGTACATCGGCGCGAGCGCGGCGCGGTATCCGTGGGCGGAGAACGCGCGCCCCAGGATTTCCTCCGCCTGCGCGGCGACGTCGTCGAGCAGCGTGGTCAGCGTGCCGGTCGACGAGCCGACGCCCGAACCGCGAAGCAAGATGCGGAATCCGTCGTTGCATTGCTCGACGTACTCAAGAAAGGCGGACGCCGCCTGGTGCAGCACCTCGCGCGGGTGGCCGTCCGACAGGGCGGCGGTCAGCATGCCGAGCAACCGCTCCGACTCCCGCTCGACGACGGCGCCGTACAGGCCTTCCTTGCCGCCGAAATGCCCGTAGACGACGGGCTTTGACACGCCGGCGCGGTGCGCCACCTCTTCGATGGACGTCGCGTCGAAGCCGCGCTCGGCGAACAGCGCGCGGCCCACGTCGAGCAGTTGTTCGCGGCGCTGGGCGCCCGTCATGCGCGCTCGCCGGGGCGCCGGTACCACGCCCTCGGCGGTTTCGGCTTCCTGCGCAGCCGTCACGACGCCTGGGCCGCAAGCTGGCGTTCTCGCTCGCGTTCGGCGACAAGACGGGCCTTGATGCGTTCGGCGGAGGGCCAACGGACGTCATGCACCCAGCCGAACTTCTCGAACAGCCAGATCACCCGTCCGCTGGAGTCGAGCTGCCCGCGAAGCACGCCGTGGCGCGCGGAGGTCGGGTCGGCGTGGTGCAGGTTGTGCCATGACTCGCCCATCGAGAAGATCGCGAGCCACCACACGTTGCCTGACTTGTCGCGGCTGCGGAACGGCCGCCGGCCAGCCGCGTGGCAGATCGAGTTGACCGACCAGGTCACGTGATGAAGCAACGACACCCGCACCAGCGCGCCCCAGAAGAAGCCGGTCGAGCGCGCCCGCGATCGACATGCTCCACAGGCCTCCGATCAGTGGCGGCAACAGGAGCGACAACATCGCCTGCAGCCAAAACAACCGCGAGACCCGCACGACGTCGCGGTCGGCGATGAGGTCGGGGGCGTAGCGCGTCGCGTCGGTCTGCTCCGGGTCGAAGAGCCAGCCGACATGGGCCCACAACAGCCCCTTGGTCAGTGCGCCGAACGAGTCGCCGAAGCGCCACGGCGAGTGCGGATCACCGTCGCGGTCGGAGAACGCGTGGTGGCGGCGGTGGTCGGCGACCCAGCGCACGACCGGTCCCTCGATCGCCATGCCGCCGGCGAAGGCGAGCGAGACGCGGAGCCACCGGTTGGCCTTGAACGCTCGATGGGTGAACAGCCGGTGATAGCCGATCGTCACGCCATGGCCGGAAATCGCGTACATCACCGCCGCGATCACGACGTCGTGCCAGCCCAGCCCCCAGCCCCACATCACCGGTATCGCGGCGATCAACGCGGCGAACGGCACCATGATGAGCACGCCGAGTGCGAACTGCTCCCAGCCGGACTTCCGCACACCGCCGAGCGTCGCGCGCTCCGCGCCGCCGTCCGCCTTCGGTTGTGCCGCCCGCTGTGCCTCGCCCGTGCGTCCGCCGGATTGGCCGGATCCGCCAGGTTCGCCGGATTTCAGGGGGCGGACGGGGGACTCGACGGCGGTAGGCCCGGACGGTGGCGTCATGGCGGCTCCCTGCTCTGTTGATGCGGCGCGGTCGGGCAAAGCTACGGGACCGTAACTTACGTCGAACCTACGGGTCCTCGAAGACCGGTGTCCAGGCGCCGCCACGTTGCATTCTCGTGACGGGTGGCTAGCGTTAGGCGACCATCCCGATGTCCGGCTCGACGAAGGGGCCCGCCGCGTGCCGCAGGTGACCGTGGTGATCGCGGCGCACAACGAGGCTGCCGTCATCGAGCGCGGCCTGGCCGCGCTACTGGCCGACGCCGAGCCGGGTGAGATCGACGTGCTCGTCGTCAGCAATGGCAGCACCGACGGCACCTCGGACGTCGCGCGCCGCGCCGGCGCGGCGCTCGGCCACCCGGTCGAGGCGATCGACATCGAACAAGCTTCGAAGATCGCGGCACTCCGGACGGCCGACGAGCTGCTGTCGCAACGCGCTCCCGCACCTCGGATCTACCTCGACGCTGACGTGTTGTTGTCGACCGCCGCGGCGCGCCGGCTCGCCGACGCGTTGGCCATCGGCGCGCCTCGGATGTCGTTAGCCCGTATCAAGATCGACACCTCGCGCTGCTCATGGCTCGTCCGCCAGTACTACCGAGCCTGGACCGCGACCTCGTACATCGGCCGCCAAGACGCCGGATCAGGGGTGTTCGGGCTGAACCCAGCGGCGGTGCAGCGGGTTGGCCGCTTGCCCGACGTCATCAACGACGACGGCTACGTCGCCCGGCACTTCAGCGGATCCGAGCGGGTGGTCTGCGACGCGACGTTCACCTCGTTCGCGGCTCGCGACGTCCGCTCGCTTGTCAGGCGGCGGGCTCGGATCGTCAACGGTAACCGGCAGCTCGACAGCTTGCTGCCCGACCCGCAAGCGATTGGCGGTGGGCCGTCGGTGCCTTCACAGCTGCTGGCGGCCCGGCGCGAGGGTCGGGTGTCGTGGCCTGCCGTCGGGGCGTTCTTCCTGGTGACCGCCGCATCGCGCTCGTTGGCAGCTTGGCGTCGCCGAGTTGGCACGGCGGGAAAATGGTCGACCGACGCGACAACGAGGGGGCAGTGATGGGACGAAGCCGCGCGGCGGACGCGCTGGCCAGGCTCGGCGGTCCGCGCACGTGGGCGCACGTGCTCAAGCTCGTCAACTTCTACGGCTACGCACACGTGCAGCAACGCCGCCTGCTGCGGGCTGGTCCCGGGCTGCGGATGTCGCCGTCGGTCAGCATGCGCAACGCCGAGCGCATCACGCTCGGCAGAGAGGTGCATGTTGGGGAGCGGTCGTGCCTTTGGGCCGGTGACGTCGGCGGGCGCATCACCCTCGGCGACAACGCGCTGCTCGGCCCCGAGGTGTTCATCACGGCCAGCAACTACGGGGTCGAAGCGGGCAAGACGGTCATGTACCAGGACAAGGTCGAGGCCGACGTCGTGATCGGCGCCGACGTGTGGCTCGGAGTTCGAGTGACCGTGCTGCCCGGCGTCACGATCGGCGACGGCGCGGTCGTCGGCGCAGGCTCAGTGGTCACGAAGTCGCTGCCGGCGAACTGCGTCGCGGCAGGCGTGCCTGCGAAGGTGGTCGCCTGGCGGCCCGGCTACGAACCGCCGGCGCAGCCATGACCGCCGACGCGGAACCCCCGCCGAGCCCGCCGACTCGTTGACGGCCGTCGTCGTCACCTACAACACGCGCGAACTCGCGCTCGAACTGCTCGCCGATCTCGTCGCGAGCTCGAGGCGTTTCCGGGCTCGCAGATCGTCGTGTTCGACAACGCCTCGGCGGACGGATCCGCCGAAGCCATCCGCGAGCGCTTCCCGACGATTCGCGTCGAAGCGTCGGCTGACAACCTCGGCTTCGCCGCAGCGGTGAACCGCGCCGCCGCCGCCGCGCAGATCGCGATGGCTGCTGCTGGTGAACCCCGACGCGCGTATCGACGCCGGCGCGGTGCGCAACTTGGTGCAGGCGGCGCGCCAGCGACCTGGGCACGGTCTTTACGGCGGCCGGTTCGTCGACATCGCCCGAGGCACCGCCGA
This sequence comes from uncultured Actinomycetes bacterium, assembly GCA_963747395.1. Taxonomy (GTDB): domain Bacteria; phylum Actinomycetota; class Actinomycetes; order Acidothermales; family Acidothermaceae; genus JAICLV01. The sequence goes on from CAVVEX010000011.1 coordinate 141,455, forward strand.
GGATTCGGTGGCCGTGCTGCCGACTCTCGCGCAGCTCGCCGGCGTACGCGACCGGACTCGACACGATCGCGCGCCGATTCGGTTATCGCAGTGCTCCGCGCCAGGCGGCCGCCTCCGACACGAACGTCGAGGTCGACGCGTTGCCCGGCTGCTTCCTGCTGGTTGAGATGGCCGCCTGGAAAGAGCTCGGCGGATTCGACGAGCGGTACTTCATGTACGGCGAGGATCTCGATCTGAGCGTGCGGATGACCCGGCTCCGGTCGCCGTCCGATGTACGTTCCGTCGGCTTCGATCCGGCACGCCGGAGGGGCGTCGTCGTCGAGTGGCCGCAAGCAGGTGCTGAAGCTGACGTCACTGGTCACATTTTGCCCGTTCTCACTGGCCGCCGTCGGCAGGCGCGGCTGGCGGGGCTGCTGCTTGCTCGCCGGCGTCGGGCTGCGCCGGGTGGCTCGGTTGCCATTTCGGACGCCGTCCGGTCGATGGGAGACCGCGTGGCGCGAGCGGGGCGGTTGGCGCAACGGTTGGTGAACCTTGGTCAGCGAGCCCGCGACCGCACTGCGTACGCTAGGGCGCGCGGATCAGCCGCGATCGAAGGGCAGTCCCGGGTCGTCTAATGGCAGGACAGCGGGTTTTGGTCCCGTCAATGGGGGTTCGAATCCTCCCCCGGGAGCTGATGGCACGTCGCCGTGAGGAGTCGCCGTCTTGACCGACATGCAGCGGTCGACGCAGGCGTCGCTGAGCGCGCCGGTGGCGGCGGCGATCGTCCTCGCCGCAGGCGAGGGCACCCGCATGAAGTCGGCGACGCCGAAGGTGCTGCACGAGATCTGCGGGCGCACGCATGCTCGGCCACGTGCTCGCCGCGGTTCGCGGGTGCGGGCCCGAGCGGGTCGCGGTGGTCACCGGCAATCGGCGCGAGGCGGTCGAAGCCCATCTCGCGTCGTCCGACCCGACCGCGCTCGCCGTCTTCCAGCCGTCGCAAGACGGCACTGGCCACGCCGTCCAACTCGCGCTCGAGGCGTTGGACGCCGGGGGCGTGCCGTTGGTCGGCACAGTCGTGATCGTCCCCGGCGACACCCCGCTGCTGTCGGCGAACTCGGTGCGCGCGCTGGCCGACGCATCGCGAGGCCACCCGAGCCGCCGGCGTCGTCCTCACCGCGAAGGTGCCTGACCCCGCCGGCTACGGCCGGGTGGTCCGCGACCGGTGGGGGCGGGTGAAGGCGATCGTGGAGCACGCCGACGCCAGCGAGGCCGAACGTGAGATCACCGAGATCAACTCGGGGGTGTACGCGTTCGACGCGGCGAAGCTGCGCGCCGCGCTCGCCGAAATCGGCTCCGACAACGCGCAAGGCGAGCGGTACCTGCCCGACGTCGTCCGGATCCTGGTCAAGGGCGGCGATCCCGTCGGGGCGGCGCTGATCGACGATTGGCACGAGGTCGCCGGCGTCAACGATCGCGCGCAGCTCGCGCAGGCGACGGCGTTGCTGCGCGACCGCGTCACCTCGCGGCTCATGCGCGAAGGCGTCACGTTCATCGATCCGTCGAGCGTGTGGCTCGACGTCGACGTGGAGATCGCGCCGGACGCCGTCGTGCTGCCGAACACCTTGCTGCGCGGGAAGACCCGCATCGAGCGCGAGGCGAAGGTCGGGCCCAACTGCTCGCTCACCGACACGGTCGTGGGCGCCGGCGCGGTGGTGCGCGACGCCACCTGCGAGGGCGCGGAGATCGGGCCCGAGGCGAGCGTCGGTCCGTACACCTACCTGCGTCCGGGCACGAGGTTGTCGCGCGGCGCGAAGGCCGGCGGATTCGTCGAGATGAAGAACGCCGTCGTTGGCGAGGGGTCGAAGGTGCCGCACCTGTCGTACGTCGGCGACGCCACCATCGGGGAGCGCACGAACATCGGCGCGGCAACGATTTTCGTCAACTACGACGGCGTCTCGAAACATCACTCAGTCGTCGGCGACGACGTGCGGATCGGCAGCGACAACATGATCGTGGCGCCGGTCCGTGTCGGTGACGGCGCGGCGTCGGGCGCCGGCACCGTCATTCGTGAAGACGTCCCGCCAGGAGCGTTGGCGGTCAGCATGGGCCCGCAGCGCAACATCGACGGGTGGACGTTGCGCCGGCGTCCCGGCACGCCGATGGCTCGGTCGGCCGCCGCCGCCCTCGATGCCCGCGCTCCGGAACTGGCTGCTGACGGCGAAGCCGCCAACCGCGAGAATGAACCAAGCGACGACGACTCGGGAGACACGCGGTGACCGGCATCAAGCGCCAAGGCCAGAAGACCCTCATGCTGTTCGCGGGGCGTGCTTATCCCGAGCTGGCCGAGGAAGTCGGCCGTTTCCTGGGAATCGAGCCAACCCCCACGTCGGCGTACGAGTTCGCGAACGGCGAGATCTTCGTGCGGTTCGACGAGTCGGTGCGCGGCAGCGACGCGTTCGTGATCCAAAGCCACACCGCCCCGATCAACAAGTGGATCATGGAACAGCTCATCATGATCGACGCGTTGAAGCGCGCCTCGGCGAAGCGGATCACCGTCGTCGTGCCGTTCTACGGCTACGCGCGGCAAGACAAGAAGCACCGCGGTCGCGAGCCGATCTCCGCCCGGTTGCTCGCCGACCTGTTCAAGGCGGCGGGCGCGAACCGGCTGATGGCGGTCGACCTGCACACCTCGCAGATCCAGGGCTTCTTCGACGGCCCGGTCGACCATTTGTTCGCGCTGCCGTTGCTGGCCGACTACCTCGAGAGCAAGCTCGACACGTCGCGCATCTCGGTGGTCTCGCCCGACGCGGGCCGGGTTCGGGTGGCGGAGCGGTGGACCGATCGGTTGAACTCGCCGCTCGCGATCATTCACAAGCGACGCGACCCGATGGTGGCCAACGAGGTGAAGGTGCACGAAGTCGTAGGCGATGTCGCCGGTCGCACCTGCATCCTGGTCGACGACATGATCGACACGGCCGGCACCATCACCAAGGCGGCGGAGGCGTTGCTCGAGAACGGCGCGGCCGAGGTGGTCGTAGCGGCCACCCACGCGGTGTTCAGCGGCCCGGCGGTTGATCGGCTGAAGAACTCCCCGATCACCGAGGTGGTCGTCACCAACACGCTGCCGGTGCCCCAAGATCGTCGGTTCGACAAGCTGACTGTCCTGACTATCGCGCCGCTGCTAGCCCGTGCCATTCACGAGGTTTTCGAAGACGGTTCGGTGACAAGTCTGTTCAACGGCGCCAGTTGACCACCTAGCTTCCGGAGGGCCGCGTGAGCAGACGAGCGGTCGTGACCGGAGGGGCCGGGTTTCTCGGTTCGCACCTTTGCGAGCGGCTTTTGCTCGACGGCTACGAAGTCGTTTGCCTCGACAACTTCTTGACCGGCAATCCGGCCAACGTCCAACACCTCATCGGCGACCCGGCGTTCTCGTTGGTGCGGGTCGACATCGCCGACTACATCCACGTGCCCGGGCCGGTCGACGCGGTGCTGCACTTCGCCTCACCGGCGTCGCCGATCGACTACCTGCAACTCCCCATCGAGACGATGAAGGTCGGGTCGGTCGGCACCCTGCACGCGCTCGGGTTGGCAAAGGAGAAGGCGGCCCGCTTCCTGCTCGCCAGCACGAGCGAGACCTACGGCGATCCGCAGGTGCACCCGCAGCCGGAGAGCTACTGGGGCCACGTCAACCCGGTTGGCCCGCGCGGCGTATACGACGAGGCGAAGCGGTTCTCGGAGGCGCTGACGATGGCGTACCGCAGGGCGCACGGGCTCGACACGAAGATCGTCCGCATCTTCAACACCCATGGCCCGCGGATGCGGCCCAACGACGGTCGCGCGATCCCGGCGTTCGCGACACAGGCGCTCGCCGGGCGGCCGATCACGGTGGCCGGGGACGGCAGCCAGACGCGGTCGATCAGCTACGTCGATGACCAGGTCGAGGGGATCATTCGGTTGCTGCACTCCGACCTGTCCGGCCCGGTGAACATCGGCAACCCGCACGAGACCTCCGTCTTGGAGCTCGCGGAGACGGTGAGGCGGCTCGCCGGCTCCGCGAGCGAGATCGTCTTCACCCCGCGGCCGGAGGATGACCCCACCGTGCGCCAGCCCGACATCACGCTCGCGCGCGACGCCCTCGGTTGGGAACCCAAGATCGACTACGAGGCCGGCCTGCGCCGCACCATCGGCTGGTTTCGCGAGCAGCTGCCGACCAGCCCGGATGACCCCCAGCGCGGGTAGGACCTCGTCTCGCGCCCGTTTAGCGCCCTCGCGCACACCTCGTTTCGCGCCTACGAGCGGCGGCGATTAGACTGGCCGACCGCGCCTGCACATCACAGTCTCGCGCTTGTACATCACAGTCTTTCGCACATCACAGTCTTAGGAGAGTTCCGTCGTGGCCGAGGTCCGCATCAGCGCCGAACCGCGTTCCGAGTTCGGCAAGGGCGCCGCGCGTCGGGTTCGCCGGAGCCACAAGGTGCCGGCCGTGCTCTACGGCCACGGCACGCCGCCGCGGCACGTCAGCTTGCCCGGCCACGAGCTGATGCTCGCGCTGAAGGCCGCCAACGTGCTGCTGCTGCTCGAGGGCCTCGAGGGCGGTGACGAGCTCGCGCTTCCCAAGGCGGTCCAGCGCGACGCGGTGAGCGGCCTCCTGGAGCACGTCGACCTCTTGCTCGTCCGGCGCGGCGAGAAGGTGACCATCGACATCCCGGTGCACGTCACCGGCGCGCTCGCGGCCGACGCCTTCCTCGACCAGCAACTGGTCGCGCTGTCGATCGAGGCTGAGGCCACTCACATCCCGCAGCAGATCGAGGTCTCGATCGAGGGTCTTGAGATCGGCCAGTCGGTGCACGCGGGCGACGTCGCGCTGCCGGAGGGCTCGAGCCTTCAAACCGACGCCGACGCGGTCATCGTCCACATCGCCGCCGGCACGACCACCGCGGAGGTGGAGGCCGAGATCGCAGAGGCTGAGGCCGAGGTCGGTATCACTACCCCGGCGTCCGAGTCTGCCGCTGGGGAGCAGCCGGCCGAGTCGTCCGGGTCGGCCGGGTCGGCGGAGTCAGCACAGCCCGCCAGCGCCGACGCGTAACCGCCGCCCAGCGCGGCCGCGGTGTCCGAACCCTGGCTGGTCGTCGGCCTAGGCAATCCCGGTCCTGACTACGCCGGCAACCGGCACAACGCGGGATTCATGGTGCTCGACGCGCTTGCCGAGCGCGAACGGGCCCGCTTCAAGGTGCACAAGACCAGGTCGGACGTCGTCGAAGGCCGGCTGGCCGGCGTCCGGGTGGTGCTCGCGAAGCCGCGCAGCTATATGAACGAGTCCGGCGGTCCGGTCGCCGCGTTGCGCACGTTCTTCGACGCGGCGCCCGAGCAGCTGATCGTCGTCCATGACGATCTCGACATCGACTTCGGCGCGATTCGGGTCAAGCAGGGCGGCGGCGACGGCGGCCACAACGGTTTGCGCTCCGTCACCAAGTCGATCGGCTCGAACGAGTACCTACGGGTGCGGTTCGGCATCGGCCGCCCGCCTGGTCGGCTCGATCCCGCGGACTTCGTGCTGCGCGACTTCTCCGCCGCCGAGCGCAAGGACCTTGCTGGCTTCGTCGACGAGGCTGCCGACGTCGTCGAGAGCCTCGTTCGCGTCGGGCTCGCGCAGACTCAGGCGACCTTCCACGGTCGCGCGCGTTAACTCCGGGTTGCCGCCGGAGGTCCGGCATGTATCAACCTGGTCCGATCGGTGTCCCTTTATAGGCTGAACGTATGAAAGCCGCGCTGAGAGGATGCGCTCGCTGGGCCGCTGAGGCACACTGAGGGCACGGGACCTAGTTCTTTCGGGCACCGTGGGGTGGGGCATAAGTCATTTGCTTGTGGGACACACACCTACGAGCAGCTGACCGCGGAAACAACCTTGGGGGACACCGGCGCAAGCACGGTTGGGCGCATCTTGCCCGTCGTGCTTACGGCGAGGTCCGGGTGGGGGGTATGCGTGACGGATTTGATCGATCGACGTGCCGGTATCGGAGAGTCGACCCTGTACAAGGACCGCGTGGTCGACGCCGTGAACGCCGGCGGCGCCTGGCCGCACGTCGAGCGTCGCCGCGGGCCGCGGCGCAAGGGCGACGGCTCCAGCGGCGACCGCCGGGTGTGGAGCGCGCCGAGCCTCGACCTGGCCGAGCTGCCCGACGTCCCGCGACGTCGACAGCCGTCGCAACGCCACTTGCGCACGTACAAGATCTCCGTTTACGTGATCGACGTGATCGCCGCTCTCGGCGGCGCGGCGTCCGCGTATTTGATTCGTTTCGGCGACGCGAACACGCAGCAGCAGAGCAAGTACATCTGGGGACTCGCTGTCCTCCCCGCCCTGTGGCTGCTCAGCGTCACGATCAGCCGCGCGTATGAGTCTCGCTTCCTCGGCGTGAGCGCCGAGGAGTTCCGGCGGGTGCTCCAGGCCGGAGTCGGCCTGACCGCGGGAATCTCGGTGGTCTCCTACGCCTTCAAGGCGCAGTTTGCCCGCGGCTATGTCGTGACCGCGCTGCCGCTCTGCGTGCTCATCGCGATGCTCGGCCGCACCGTCGCCCGTCGCTATCTGCGACGTGCAAGGGCAAGGGGCCGGTGCCTGCAGAACGTGCTCGTCGCGGGCCACGAATGGTCCGTTCTCGATTTGGTGTCCGAGTTGCGCAGCAACCCCGACGCCGGTCTGAACGTCGTCGGCGCCTGCATCCCCGGCGGGCACGGGTCGCGTCGCATGAGCGAAGCGGGCGTCCCCGTCGTCGGAGACCTCGCGGGCGTGGTCGGCGCCGTCACCAAGCTTCAGGTCGACGTGCTCGCCGTGACCACCTGTGTCGAGTTCGGCGGTCCGGAGCTGCGGCAGGTCTGCTGGGCCCTGGAGAACATGGAGGTCGACGTCGTCGTCGCGCCAGCGCTGATCGAGGTGACCGGCCCCCGACTGCACATCCGCCCCGTCGCCGGCTTGCCCTTGCTGCACGTTGAGAAGCCGGAGTTCACCGGCGTCCGGCGCGTGGTGAAGGGGGTCTTCGACCGGGCCGTGGCCACCACGGGGGTGCTGCTGATCTCGCCGCTGCTCGTCGCGCTGTGGCTCGCCGTTCGGCTCACCTCGCCGGGGCCGGCGTTCTTCCGCCAAGAGCGCATCGGCCTGCGCGGCGAGCCGTTCACGATGCTGAAGTTCCGCTCGATGCACGTCGACGCCGAGGCCCGGCTCGCGGCCGTCCGCGACCTGAACGAGAACTCCGACGGTTTGCTCTTCAAGATTCGCGACGACCCCCGGGTGACGCGGGTCGGCCGGTTCTTGCGGCGCTACTCCCTTGACGAGCTGCCACAGCTGCTCAACGTCTTGAAGGGCGACATGTCCTTGGTCGGTCCGCGGCCGCCGCTTCCGAGCGAGGTCGACCTTTACCCGGACGACGTGCGGCGCCGGCTGCTGGTCCGTCCGGGTGTCACCGGCCTGTGGCAGGTGAGCGGCCGATCTGATCTGACATGGGAGGAGTCCGTTCGCCTCGATCTGCGATATGTCGAGAACTGGTCGCTCTTCTATGACTTCGCGATTTTGTGGCAGACGCTTTTCGCCGTCGTCCGTGGTTCGGGCGCGTATTGAGCCGTTTACTGACTGTGTGCTGAGTCGCGCACTCAGCCGCCGGCTAGATCCAATCGCCGCGAGTCGGGCTCCGCTCGATTCCCTGGTGCGTGGTCGGTCTACGTGGAATAGTTGTTCACCAGGGGTGGGGTAGATGAAGGTTGCAATTCTTGCTGGCGGGGTAGGCAGTCGGCTCTCCGAAGAGACGATCGTGCGGCCGAAGCCGATGGTCGAGATCGGGGAGCGCCCGATCTTGTGGCACATCATGAAGCACTACGCGCGCTACGGGCATCGTCACTTCGTGGTCGCCGCGGGATACAAGGGCGAGTACATCAAACGGTGGATGCTGCAGTACTCCGCGCTGACGAGTGACCTGACGATCACGACGCGCGATGGCAAGGTGGAGGTCCACGACCGGCAGACCGAGGACTGGACGGTCGACGTCGTCGACACCGGCGAACGCACTAACACCGGCGGGCGGATCAAGCGATTGCGCGAGTGGGTCGGCGACGAGACGTTCATGCTCACATGGGGCGACGGAGTCTCGAATGTCGACCTCGACCGGCTTCTCGCGTTTCACCGCGAGCACGGCAAGCTCGCCACGATGACCGCGGTGCGACCGCCTGCGCGGTTCGGCCACCTCGTGCTGGACGGCGACGCAGGTCTCTGAGTTCTCCGAGAAGCCACAGGCTGGCGAAGGTTGGATCAACGGCGCGTTCTTCGTGCTTGAGCCAGCGATCTTCGACTACATCGAGGGCGACGACACTCAGTGGGAGCACGAGCCGATGGAGCAACTCGCCAAGGATGGCGAGCTCATGGCCTATCTGCATGAAGATTTCTGGCAATGCATGGACACGCTGCGCGACAAAGTCCTGCTCGAGGAACTGTGGGCCTCGGGCAACGCGCCCTGGAAAACCTGGAAGTGAGACCCGACGTGAGTCCGGAAAACAGCAAAGGCATGCGCGTTCTCGTCACCGGCCACGCACGGCTACATCGGGTGCTCGTTGGTGCCGCTGCTTTCAGCAGGCGGGTCACGATGTGGTGGGTCTCGACTCCTACCTGTTCGAGGGTTGCGACTTCGGCGACGTCAAAGACATCCCGGCGTACCGGCTCGACATCCGCGACGTGGCGCCCGAACACCTGGAGGGCTTCGACGCGGTAGTGCACCTCGCCGGCATCTCCAACGACCCGCTGGGCGACCTCAACGCTGAGATCACCTACGACATCAACTACCGCGGCGCCGTGCATGTCGCGAAGGCGGCGAAGGCGGCCGGAGTGAGCCGGTTCGTGTTCTCGTCGTCCTGCAGCCTGTACGGAGCGCATGGCGACGCGCCGATCGACGAGACCGCCGAGTTCCTTCCGGTGACGCCGTACGGCGAGTCGAAGGTGTTCGCCGAGCGCGACATCGCCGCGCTCGCCGACGACGACTTCAGCCCCACGTTCTTGCGCAACGCCACCGCCTACGGCCTCTCGCGCCGGTTGCGCGGCGACCTCGTCGTCAACAACCTGGTCGGCTACGCGGTCACCACCGGCAGGTGCTCCTGAAGAGCGACGGCACGCCGTGGCGGCCACTCGTGCACATCGAGGACATCTCCCGCGCTTTCCTCGCCGCGCTCGAGGCGCCGCGCGACGCCGTCCACCTGCTGGCGTTCAACGTCGGGCGCACGGAGGAGAACTACCGCATCCGCGAGGTCGCCGACGATCGTCGAGGAGGTCGTCACCGGCAGCTCGCGACCTTCGGCCACGGCGCCGGTCCCGACCTCCGCAACTACCGGGTCGACTGCGACAAGATCACCAAGGTGCTGCCCGGATTCCAGCCGCAGTGGACCGTGCGCCGCGGCGTCGAGGAGCTGTACGCCGCCTACCAGGAGGAGGGGCTCACCCTCGAAGACCTGACGGGTGCGCGGTTCCAGCGCATCAAGCACATCCTGTCGTTGCAGGAGGCCGGGCTGATCGACGACCAGCTTCGGTTCACCGGAGCTCGCGAAGAGATCGCGCATGTCTGAGGCGGTCACCTGTCGTTCGTGCGGCCAGCCGGGTTTGCGACCATTCCTGTCGCTCGGCAAGACGCCGCTGGCCGACGCGCTGCTCACGTCGGCCACGCTGACCGGGCCCGAGCCGCGGTTTCCGCTCGACGTCGCGTTTTGCCCGAGCTGCACGCTCGTCCAGATCCTCGAGGAGGTGCCGCCGCAGCAGCTCTTCGTCGACAACTACCTGTACTTCTCGTCGTTCTCGGATCATCTGCTCGATCACTCGAAGCGGCACGCGCAAGGCCTGATCGCCAAGCGCGGCCTTGGCGCCGACAGCCTGGTTGTCGAACTCGCCAGCAACGACGGCTATCTGCTCCGCAACTTCGTCGATGCGGGCGTGCCGGTGCTTGGGATCGACCCGGCACCAGATCAGGCCGCTGCAGCCGAGCGTGCCGGCGTGCCGACGCTGCAGGAGTTCTTCGGCGACGAGCTCGCGCGACGCATTCGGGCGGAGCATGGCGCCGCCGACGTCATCATCGCCAACAACGTCATGGCGCACGTGCCAGATCTCAACGGTTTCGTCGAGGGCATGCGCATTCTCATCGCCGACGACGGTGTCATCACGGTCGAGAACCCATACGTGCGCGATCTGGTCGCCACTGCGAGTTCGACACCATCTACCACGAGCACTTCTGCTACTTCTCGTGCACCGCGGTCGACGCCCTCATGCGTCGCCACGGGCTCTTTCTCAATGACGTCGAGTACTTCCCGGAACTGCATGGCGGCACGTTGCGCTGGCACATCGGCCCGCAGGAGAACGTCTCACGAAACCGCGCGGCGATTCCTCGCCGACGAGCGGGCTGCCGGGATGACCGTCTACGACTACTACGCCGACTTCGCCGGCCGGGTCGAGCACGATGCGGAACGAGCTGGTCGGCGTTGCTGCAACGGCTTAAGGCCGATGGCTCGCGAATCGCGGCCTACGGCGCCGCCGCCAAGGGCAGCACGTTGCTCAACTACGCAGGGATCGACACGCGAGCTGCTCGACTACGTCGTCGATCGCAACGTGCACAAGCAGGGCTGCTTCATGCCCGGAGTGCACCTACCGATCCGCGACCCCGGCGTTCTCGCTCGAAGACCGTCCTGACTACCTGCTCCTGCTGGCATGGAACTTCGATGACGAGATCCGGCGCCAGCAGACAGGAGTACAGCTCGCTGGGCGGCAAGTTCATCGTTCCCGTGCCTGAGCCAGAGATCGTATGACCGACATCGACACCACAGCCGTGTGCCCGGCATGCGGCGCCGCACGGTTTGCAGATCTTCCACGAGGAAGGCAGTGTTCCCTCCCACAGCTGTCTGTTGCTCGACGACGCGACGGAGGCTCGCGACTTCCCGGCCGGTGCACTCAGGCTTGGGTTTTGCGCGTCTTGCGGCTTCATCACCAACACCGCCTTCGATCCATCGCTGAGCGCCTACTCCGCCCGGTACGAGGAGACCCAGGGATTCTCCGAGCGATTCAGCGTCTTCGCGAGCGAACTTGCCAAACGCTGGGTCGATGAGTACGACCTGCACGGGAAGACCGTCTTCGAGATCGGTTGCGGCAAGGGCGAGTTCCTCGTGCAGATGGTCGAACACGGCGCCGGCAAAGGCATCGGCATCGACCCGGGCGTCAACCCCAGCCGAATCGACGCCGTCGCGCCGACCGGCTGACCTGGATCGCCGACCTGTACTCCGAGAAGTACGCCCACCTCGAGGCCGACGCGATCGTGTGCCGGCACACCCTCGAGCACATCTCGCCGGTGGCGGACTTTCATGCGGCTGGTCCGCCGCACGATCGGCGATCGCACCGACACCGTGGTGCTCTTCGAGTTGCCCGACGTGTTGCGCGTGCTGCGCGAGACCGCCTTCTGGGACGTCTACTACGAGCACTGCTCGTACTTCAGCGTCGGTTCGCTGGTGCGGCTGTTCCGCACCTGCGGTTTCGACGTGCTGTCTGCCCGCATGGAGTACGACGAGCAGTACATCGTGCTCGAGGCGAAGCCGTCGTCCGAGATGTCGCTCTCGACGGCGCCAGCTCAGATCGAAGGCGAGGATGATCTCGACGCGCTGGCGACGGCGGTCGCCCATTTCGAGGAGGCCTACGCCACCACCATCGACTCGTGGCGGCAGCGGGTCTCCGATGCCACGTCGCAAGGCAAGCGGGTGGTGATCTGGGGCGGTGGTTCGAAGGGCGTCGCTTTCTTGACCTCGCTCGGCAGCGCATCGCCGATCGAGTACGCGGTCGACATCAACCCCTTCAAGGCAGACAAGTTCCTCGCCGGGGGCGGCCAACGGGTGGTCGGCCCCGAGTTCCTCCGCGAATACCAGCCAGGCGTGGTTATCGTGATGAATCCCATCTATCGCGACGAGATTCAGCAAGAACTCGATCGTCTCGGCGTTTCGGCGGAGTTGTGGCTCGCATGATCAGCAATTGCGTCGCCTGTGGCGGCGAATCGTTGGCACCCCTCCTCGAGGTCGGCGCCGTTCCGGCCGTGGTCGGAGCGTTGTGGCCCACCGAGAAGGCGGCGCTGAGCGCGCCGAACGGCGAGATGCAGCTGGTGATCTGCCGAGACTGCTCGCACGTGAGCAACGCCGCCTTCGATCCGGCGCTGGTCGAGTACGACGCGAGCTACGAGAACTCCCTGCACTTCTCGCCGTCCTTCCAGCGTTACGCCGACGCGCTCGCCGAGCGGCTGATCTCGCGGTACGACGTGCGGGGCAAGACGGTGCTTGAGATCGGCAGCGGCAAGGGGGAGTTCCTCAAGTCGTTGTGCGAGAAAGGCGGCAACGCCGGCAGGGGATACGACCCCACGTACGACGGCGAGAGCGACGCGGCCGACGTCACGTTCGTCCGTGACCTGTATCCGCTCGACGGCACTGGCGAGCGGTTCGACTTCCTCGTCTGCCGGCATGTCCTCGAGCACCTGGAGCGGCCGCACGAGATGCTTCGGGGCCTGCGCAAGGGCTGCGTCAACGGTGATGTGCGGGTCTATCTCGAAGTGCCGAACGGCGCCTTCACCATGAGCCCGAGCGGCCAGTGGGACCTCATCTACCCGCACGTGTCGTACTTCACGACGGCGTCGATGAAGAGCCTCGTTGAGCGCAGCGGCTTCGAGGTCTTGGAGGAGGGCACCTCCTTCGACGGCGAATTCTTGTACGTCGAGGCGGCGCCTGCTGACGCTGCCTGCGGTCGCGACGGTGATGTCGACTCGGAGTTGGCCGAGGTCGCCGACCTTTCGAGCCATGCCGAGTCGTTCGCGACGACGTACCGCTCGACGGTCGATGGTTGGCGCCGGCGGCTGGCGAACGACGGATCCGCGGGCACCGCGGTGGCAGCTTGTGGGGCGCGGGCGCGAAGGGGACTACGTTCGCGAACGCGGTCGGGCGCGACTCGCGACTCGCGTTCGTCGTCGACCTGAACCCGCGCAAGTGGGGCACTTTTCTGCCTGGCATCGGTCGCGAGATCTCGCCGCCCGCCGCGCTACGCGACGCGGAGATCGACACTGTGGTGATCACAAACGCCGCCTATCGGCAAGAAATCCGCGATGAGCTTGCGACGCTCGGCATCGGCGCCGACGTCGTGTGTGTATGAGATGAGGAAACCCATGGACGCCACGAACAACGCGGTCTACATCGATTCCCCGGTAACCGACGACGTCCGCCGCGAGCGGCTCTTTCAGGGCCAGCTGTTTGTCTTCACGCCGTCGGACGAGTCCCGGGCGCTGCGCGACTTCGCGGTCGAGATGATCAGCGAGGCCTTCGCGCCGCACGATCCGCTTACCGCGCAGTTCGACATGCCGGTCGAGCGGTTCGTCGAGATCTTCGGCCCGCTCAAGCCGCGCTTCATCCACCACCCGAAGACGATAGAGCTGATGCGTGCCTTGCTGTCGAAGCTCGGCTGTTCTTGGTGGAGACCTACCTCGACGTGCCGCGGTTGCGCGGCGTCACGTCCGACGCGTACCTCACCGCTGGTGTCGGCTACGCCCACCCGTTGCACCGCGACACCTGGTGGAGCGCGCCGATGGCCCAGATCAACTGGTGGATGCCGCTGTACGAGATCGAGTCAGAGAGCTCGATGGCGTTCCACCCGAAGTATTGGTCCGAGGGAGTCGAGAACCACAGCGAAGAGTTCAACTACTACGACTGGAACGCCACCGGCCGCGCCGAGGCCGCCAAGCACATCCACGAGGACACTCGCAAGCAGCCGCACCCGCCGGCCGACATCCAGCGTGACCCGCAGGTGCGACTCATCCCGCCGCAGGCCGGGCTGATCGCGTTCTCAGGCGCGCAGATGCACTCCACGGTCGCCAACACGTCCGGCCGGAGCCGCTTTAGCATCGACTTCCGCACGGTGAACATCGCCGACCTGCAAGCTGGCCGGGCGGCGCCGAACGTCGACTCGCATCCGCTGGGCACCTCGCTGCGCGACTTCCGGCGGATGTCCGACCTCGCGGACATGCCAGCTGACGTCGTCGCGAAGTACGACTCGGGGCTACCCGAAGGCGGGGAAGCGGTCTTGGTCTTCCAGCCCGATCCTGCTTAGGAGCTGCATGAGCGTGACCACCCGCCATGGCAGACGCTCGTGGCGCTTCCTCAGCGCGCTGGTTGCGACCGTTGTTGTGGCAGGCGGTTGCCTTTTTTCTACCTCGAGCGCCTTCGCTGCGTCGTCGGGTCCGGTTTCGGATGATTTTTCGGCTGGGTCGTTGAACTCGTCGTTGTGGTCGGTTGTCGACCATGTGGGTGACGGGTCGGTGTCGGTGACGGGCACGGGGACGTCGGACGCCCGGTTGTCGTTGGCGGTGCCGTCGGGGGTGGCGCATGACGCGTGGATGGCTAACGGTTCGTTGGACGTGATGCAGTCGGTGGCGGATGCGGATTTCGGGGTTGAGGTGAAGTTCGATTCGGTGCCGACGAAGAAGTACCAGGACGAGGGTGTGCTGGTGCAGCAGGACTCCGGTGACTGGGTGCGGTTCTCGCTTTATAGCGATGGCAGCAAGTTGTGGGCGTTCGGGGCGAGCACCGTCGGCAACCAGTCGACGCAGCGGTTGAGGACCGCGGTGTCGGCGGGCTCGTCGTTGTGGTTGCGGGTGTCGCGCGCGGGTTCGACGTGGTCGATGTCGTATTCGTCGAACGGTTCGTCGTGGTCGTCGGTGGGTTCGTTCTCGCAGTCGTTGACGGCGGTCACGGCCGGGGTTTATGCGGGGGATAGCGCATCGTCGGGTTCGGCTCCGGGGTTCACCGCGCTGGTCGACTATTTCTTCAATCAGGCGTCGCCGATCTCGCCGGAGGACCCGGTGTCCGGCGGTGGCGGCGGACACCACCCCGCCGGTGATCGCCGGTGTTGCGGTGTCGCCGTCGTCGACGAGTGCGACGGTGAGTTGGGACACCAACGAAGCGAGCACTGGGACGGTCAATTACGGGGCGACGAGCTCCTACGGCGCGGCGGCGGCTGACTCGACGTCCGCTACCCATCACAGCGTGACGTTGAGCGGGCTGGTTGCGAGCAAGACGTATCACTACGCGATCACGGCGACTGACGCCTCGGCCAACTCGGCGCAGACCAGCGACGCGACGTTTTCCACGACTTCGGGTAGCTCGTCGTCGGGTCCGGTTTCTGATGGTTTTTCGGCTGGGTCGTTGAACTCGTCGTTGTGGTCGGTTGTCGACCATGTGGGTGACGGGTCGGTGTCGGTGACGGGCACGGGGACGTCGGACGCCCGGTTGTCGTTGGGGTGCCGTCGGGGGTGGCGCATGACGCGTGGATGGCTAACGGTTCGTTGGACGTGATGCAGTCGGTTGCGGATGCGGATTTCGGGGTTGAGGTGAAGTTCGATTCGGTGCCGACGAAGAAGTACCAGGACGAGGGTGTGCTGGTGCAGCAGGACTCCGGTGACTGGGTGCGGTTCTCGCTTTATAGCGATGGCAGCAAGTTGTGGGCGTTCGGGGCGAGCACCGTCGGCAACCAGTCGACGCAGCGGATGGACCGCGGTGTCGGCGGGCTCGTCGTTGTGGTTGCGGGTGTCGCGCGCGGGTTCGACGTGGTCGATGTCGTATTCGTCGAACGGTTCGTCGTGGTCGTCGGTGGGTTCGTTCTCGCAGTCGTTGACGGCGGTCACGGCCGGGGTTTATGCGGGGGATAGCGCATCGTCGGGTTCGGCTCCGGGGTTCACCGCGCTGGTCGACTATTTCTTCAATCAGGCGTCGCCGATCTCGCCGGAGGACCCGGTGTCCGGCGGTGGCGGCGGGGACACCACCCCGCCGGTGATCGCCGGTGTTGCGGTGTCGCCGTCGTCGACGAGTGCGACGGTGAGTTGGGACACCAACGAAGCGAGCACTGGGACGGTAAATTACGGGGCGACGAGCTCCTACGGCGCGGCGGCGGCTGACTCGACGTCCGCTACCCATCACAGCGTGACGTTGAGCGGGCTGGTTGCGAGCAAGACGTATCACTACGCGATCACGGCGACTGACGCCTCGGCCAACTCGGCGCAGACCAGCGACGCGACGTTTTCCACGACTTCGGGTAGCTCGTCGTCGGGTCCGATTTTGATGAATTTTCGGCTGGGTCGTTGAACTCGTCGTTGTGGTCGGTTGTCGACCATGTGGGTGACGGGTCGGTGTCGGTGACGGGCACGGGGACGTCGGACGCCCGGTTGTCGTTGCGGGTGCCGTCGGGGGTGGCGCATGACGCGTGGATGGCTAACGGTTCGTTGGACGTGATGCAGTCGGTTGCGGATGCGGATTTCGGGGTTGAGGTGAAGTTCGATTCGGTGCCGACGAAGAAGTACCAGGACGAGGGTGTGCTGGTGCAGCAGGACTCCGGTGACTGGGTGCGGTTCTCGCTTTATAGCGATGGCAGCAAGTTGTGGGCGTTCGGGGCGAGCACCGTCGGCAACCAGTCGACGCAGCGGTTGAGGACCGCGGTGTCGGCGGGCTCGTCGTTGTGGTTGCGGGTGTCGCGCGCGGGTTCGACGTGGTCGATGTCGTATTCGTCGAACGGTTCGTCGTGGTCGTCGGTGGGTTCGTTCTCGCAGTCGTTGACGGCGGTCACGGCCGGGGTTTATGCGGGGGATAGCGCATCGTCGGGTTGGGCTCCGGGGTTCACCGCGCTGGTCGACTATTTCTTCAATCAGGCGTCGCCGATCTCGCCGGAGGACCCGGTGTCCGGCGGTGGCGGCGGGGACACCACCCCGCCGGTGATCGCCATCTGGTATGGAGATCACCAGACGTTCGGAACCCACAGCCAGTCTCAGAACTGGATCAATATCTTGGGCAACGTCTCCGACGCAAGTGGCGTGACCAGCTTGAGTTACACCCTGAATGGGGCTTCGTCGAACGCGTTGACGATCGGTCCCGATAAGCGGCGTTTGGAGTCGGCGGGAGACTTCAACGCGGACATACCGTGGACGTCGCTATCCGCAGGGGACAACGCCGTTGTCATAAGGGCGGTTGATGGAGCCGGCAACGTCGCCACGAAGGCGATCACGGTTACGCGGATAAATGGGGCCGTGCCGACGTTGCCGTACACCATCGACTGGTCGACGAGCACACCGTTGAACGACCAGGCGCAAGTCGTAGACGGTAAGTGGGAAGTGACATCGAGCGGATTGCATATCCAGCAGATGGGCTACGACCGCCTCGTTGACGTCGGAAGCATCGCCTTCAAAGACTTCGAGGTGACGGTGCCTGTGACTGTGCAGAGTGGATTTGGCCCGGATGCCTTCAAGTCGCCAAGCAATCAGCCGCTCGTGGGACTTGGGCTCCGCTGGCAGGGCCACACCTCCATCGATGCGGCACAGCCGGCATGGTGGTGGTATCCGACCGGTGCCCTTGCCTGGTTCCGGTGGTATACAACTCCGAAGGTCGAGATCCGCGGCAACAACGACACTCCCGACCTCACCACTAACGCAAACATGGCCTTCGGCACCTCCTACATCTTCAAGGCCCGCGTCCAGACGCAAGCGAACGGGTCGACAACGTACTCGTTCAAGATGTGGCAGTCCGGGTCAGCGGAGCCGTCTGCCTGGAACGAGACGGCGACGGTGAGCGGCGGTCCCTCGGCTGGGTCGGTGATTCTCATCGCTCACCAAGTCAACGCAACATTCGGTTCCATCAGTTTCACGGCGATCTCATGAGTCAATCGAACGACCTCCCCGGCTCGCCTCGCGTGACAATTGGCGTTCCTGTATACAACGGCGAGGAATACCTTGCCGAGACTCTCGACTCATTGCTCAGTCAGACCTACGACGACTTCGAGCTCGTCATCTCCGACAATGCGTCTACGGACCGCACCGCGGACATTTGCAAGGAGTACGCTGCTCGCGATTCACGCATACGTTACAGCCGCAACGATCGGAACTTAGGTGGCGCGTACAACTACAGCCGACTCGTTGATCTGGCTCGCGGCGAATACTTCAAGTGGGCCTCGGCGGACGATTTGTGCGCGCCGGGCTTTGTTGCCGCGTGTCTCCGTGTGTTGGAAAGTAATCCAGCGGTCGTCATTGCATACCCGCAGACCATGGTGATCGCTGCCGATGGAAGCGAGATCGGGCCCCAAAATGCTGGGTTGCATCTACCGTGGGTTGAAATCTCGCGTCGGTTGACTGCATTCGCTAAGTTCCGGCAGTTGTGCAACCCGTGCTTCGGGGTAATGCGCACGGCTGTCGTTCGCTCATCATCCCGGATTCGTCCCTACGTCTCCTCGGACATTACGTTCCTCGCTGAGATGGCCATTGCTGGCGAAATCC
Source organism: uncultured Actinomycetes bacterium (assembly GCA_963747395.1). GTDB lineage: Bacteria > Actinomycetota > Actinomycetes > Acidothermales > Acidothermaceae > JAICLV01. Next base: position 159,778 of record CAVVEX010000011.1, read on the forward strand.
ACGAGGTGCCTGAGGTCCTGTTCTTCAGGCGCGTTACAGACACCAGTTGCGGCCTGGGCAGTCTCAGCCGCGCTCAGGTGTTGGCCTGGTTTAGCCCTACATCTCGGAGGGGCGGACGGGCACCGCTGGTGCGCGTCTTTTGGAAGATTATCCGCGCCATCCTGGCATCCGAGACGCCGCTAGCTGATCGAGCGGTTACGACCGTGAAGTTTTCATCGTCATGGGTCTCACGCACGACTCGCCATCGCTACCGGATCCTCCGCGCGTCAACTCGTCACGCGATCGCATTGAGAGTCCGTCGCATTTCGACACCGTCAGGTTAATGCTCCGCAAAGGAGTACTATCTCGAAGCCGAGAAGAGATTACTTCGGCCAATCGGCAAGACGACGAAGTCGGTACTGCGCAGTGATGTAGCGAATGGTAATGAACGTGGCACCGTAGCGCCACCACTCGGAGGTCGAATGCAACGCCGGATCTTTACGCGCCCGCCAAATCGTCCGAAGCGGAGGGCGCATGGGCTGAAGGCAGTATCGCAACCAGTTGATCCGACGCCAGCCTTGCCGTTGCCGAAGTCGCACATCGCCGTCGACGACCCGCTTCGCTTTGCTGCGCAAGTCTTCTAGGGTGCGCCGAGCGGGATGTCGAACGACCGCCGTGGGCTCCCATACCATTCGGAGGCCCTTGGCCTTGACCCGGTGACCCCATTCCTTGTCGCCCCCAGATCGGAGCGTGCTGTCAAATTCCCTACGCTGTCGAATGCGCTTCTCCGGGCAAACAGATTAGCTGTGGCGCCGAAGCCCGAGGCTTCGACGTACTTCTGCTGTTGAAAGCCGTGGCGAAGCTCGTACAGCTCAGGGCCGGTGCGGTGGTTCGCGTCTTGCGAGAATACCTTGATCGCGCCGGCGACGGCGTGAACGGTGGAGTCGTCTGAAAGCTTCGCTATACCGACCCTCAGCCAGTCCGGGTCGGGGAGGCAATCGGCGTCGGTGAAAGCCAGAAGGTCGGCGTTCGCCCGTTCCAAGCCGAGGTTGCGGGCCGCATATGATCCGGCCTTCGGCTGGTGCATCACGTCTGCCCAGGGGAGGGCGGCTGCCATGGCGGCAAGTTTGACGCAACGCTCGGTCGCCCCTGTCTCTGGGCCGTTGTCGATGATGAGTACTTGAACCTCCTCCATGGGTTGGCTCTGTCGTGCAAGAGCGCGAATGCAGAGTTCGATGCCCGCGAAGTCGTTGAAGACGGGGATTATTACGGAAGCGACGGGAACTCCTGCCAGCGGCGGCTCGGGCTCGTCATCGTCGCCAGCATTGTTGTGCGAGCTCATGACGGCATGTTACCGGGCGGAATGTCCGGTGGTCGGGCGCCCGCCCTATTCAGCTACGGAAAGTTGTAGGGGCTCCGGACCCGAGGAAGGGTGCTCGCCCACAGCTGCCAACTACGGGTCGATTGCTTCGAACGTTGAGGCGTGACGGCGTTCATCTGAAGCTCCTCACTTCTGCTCACTGAATTTCCCCACCCTGGGCGACACGCCGGGCTTGGTCCGGTGTGTCTCGGCTGGCTGATTCGACGCTCGTGGCCTGTATTCACGACGGCGGACGAGGAGGCCTCAGCAGTTGTTGTCCAGGGAGGAAGACGTGGAAGCGCATGCTTTGCGCAAGCAGGGTTGGTCGATCAGCAAGATCGCCGCTCATCTGGGCCGGGATCGGAGGACGATCCGGGGCTATCTCAACGGTAAGCGGGTGCGGGCGAGCGGGCCCGGGCGGCACGGGATGTGTTCGAGCCGTTCGCCGATTACTGCCGGATCCGGCTCGCCGATGACCCGCATCTGTGGGCGAGTACGCTGTTCGACGAGATCGTCGCGCTCGGCTATCCGGCCGCCTACCAGACGTTCACCCGCGCGTTGCGCGAGAGCAATGATCGGAACTTGTGGATGGCCCTCGGCCTGGTGACGTGAAGGGGCGCACCTTCCCGAGGATGATCTGAAAGCCCATCGGAGTCTGATCAGGCCGGCGTTGAAGCGTCGGTCGGGAAGGTACGCCCATGCTCAAGGTAGTGCAGGAAGGTTGGTCAGGGCGGCGGCGGGTCCGTCGGGTCGCTGTTCGACGAGATCGCCCGTGAGGGTGCGCGGCGGATGCTGGCGGCGGCGTTGAAGGCGGAGTCCGCCGCCTATGTCGACGCGTTGGCCGATCAGGTCGACGAGGCCGGGCACCGGCTGGTGGTGCGCAACGGGCACGCCGAGCCGCGCAGGTGATGATGCGCGGCCGGGGCGGTCGAGGTGCGGGCGCCGCGGGTCAACGACAAGCGCGTCGAAGACGACTGGTGAGCGATGAGGTTCTCTTCGGCGATCTTGCCGGCGTGGTGCCGCGCAGCCCGAAGGTCGGCGAGGTGTTGCCGCTGCTGTATCTGCACGGGTTGTCCGGCGGCGACTTCGTGCCGGCGCTCGAGCAGTTCCTCGGCAGCTCGGCGGGGCTGTCCGCCTCGACGGTGACCGGACTGTGTGCGCAGTGGCAGGACGAGCAGCCGCCTTCGCCCGCCGGACTGTCGCAGGTCGACTACGTCTACTGCTGGGCCGACGGCATCCATGTCAACATCCGCCTCGGCGAGGACAAGCTGTGCCTGCTTGTGCTGATCGGGGTGCGCGCCGACGGGTCCAAGGAGCTGATCACGTTGGCCGACGGCTACCGGGAGTCGGGTGAGTCGTGGGCGGACCTGCTGCGGGATGCGAAACGGCGCGGCATGCGTGCCCCGGTGCTCGCGGTCGGCGACGGCGCGCTCGGGTTCTGGGGCGCGCTGCGCGAGGTGTTCCCCGAGACGGCGAGCAGCGCTGCTGGTTCCACAAGATCGCGAATACCCTTGCCGCGCTGCCCAAATCGGCGCACCCGGCGGCGAAAAAAGCCTTGGCCGAGATCTGGGGCGCGGAGGACAAGACTCACGCGCTGGCGGCGGTGAAGGCCTTCGTCGAGCTGTTCGGCGCGAAGTTCGGCAAGGCGGTCGCCAAGATCACCGACGACCTCGATGAGCTGCTCGCCTTCTACGACTACCCGGCCGAGCACTGGGTGCACCTGCGCACCACGGATGAAAATGTCAACGCCGGCCCAGTGATTTCTTTGTTCTCGCACACACCCACGCAGCTGCCCCTCTCTTGCGACCCGCAGCCGCGGTCAAGGTGGAGCGCCCCGGCTGGAGGAACGACCTTGACCGCGGCGAGGACCGCGGTAGCGTCGGGATGTGGTGGGCGTGGTCGACCGCCGAGCGAAGAGCAGACAGGGGACTGGAAGTGCTGCCGCGCTGCGTAGCCTCACGGCTTCAAAGTCGCGTCCCATTGCCGGCGTCCACGCCCACCGCCATCTTCTTCCTCGGCGCCGTCTTGCTGACCGGCCGGCGGGTTGGTTGCCAGTTGGCGACCATCGTGCGGTAGGCCGCTTCGCCTTGAGTGGCTAGCTCCCTTTCCGCCGCGCGGACGGCTTTGAGGGAGTAGGTCGCGGACTTGCCCTTCTGTCCGCGGTGGGATGGCAGGCCGGCGCGTAGCTCGAGCTTGCGCCGCTTGTGCGCGACGAGTGATGGCAGTGCGAAGGCGTAGTCCTCGCCCTTGATCATCAGATGCCAGCACAACACGGCGAGCTTGCGGGCGGTCGCCACCGCCGCGACCTGCATGCCACGCCGGGCCCGCACCCGCTGGTAGAAGGCGCGCAACGGGCCGGGTGCCTTGGACGCTGCCCACGCGGCCTCGACCAGCATGCCGCGGGCATGACCCGGCCCGGCCTTGGTGATCCGACCGTGACTGGCCGGTTGCCCGCCGGACTGGCGTACTCGCGGGTTGAGCCCGAAGTAGCAGACCAGCTTCTCCGGCGTGCGGAACCGGGTGAAGTCACCGACCGCGGCCACGATCGACAACGCCACCGTCGCGTCCACGCCAGGGATGCTCATCAACCGGCGCACGTCCTCGCGACCGAGTGCGACCTGGCCGAGGTCGCGGTCGATCAAGCGCAACTCCTCGGCGTGAAAGTCGAGCTGCCGCAGCAACGCCGCGGCGGCGGCCTGCTCATCAGCCGGCAGCTGCTGCTCGGCCAGCCAAACTCGGCCCTTGATCCCGAACAAGTCCGCCGCCGGGCAGCGCGGAACCAGGTTGCGGTGCAAGATCGCCTGGACCTGGTTCTTCAACCTCGTCCGCTGCCGCACGATGTGCGCCCGCCGCTGCACCTGCCGGCGCAGGGCCGCGGTCTCAGCGTCAGGCATCCACACCGACGGCAGGTAATCCGCGGCCAGCAAGCCGGCCAGGATCGCCGAGTCGACCTTGTCAGTCTTCACCTTCGCCTCGGCGATCGCGCGAGTCTTGGCCGGGTTGGACACCACCACCCGCCCAGCGCGGCTCGCCAGCAGTGTCGCGATCGCCCACGTGTTGCCGGTGACCTCCAAGGCCACCTCGTCCGTCGGTGCGAGGCTGTCCGCGAAGGCCCGCACCTGCTCCGGTGTGGTCGCGAACCGGCCCGCCTGCCTCACCACCCCGTCCTGCCAGATCGCGACCTGCGCGAAGTCGCGATGCACGTCGAGCCCGAAGCACCGCCTCGTCGTCTTGGGTCTCGTCATCGCCGCTTCTCCTTCCACGAACGGCTACTACCGATCGGGAGCGGGTGGGCGAAGCGACACCTACGGATCCGCGCGCGCAGCGCAACCGGGCAGGTCGCAGGGGCGGCCACCTACTAACACGGGCTCTCGGCCCACCGAACAACACCGGCCTGCCCACCCTGCTTCACTCCCGGCGCCCCTGTCCCGGACGGTCGCACCGTATGCCGAACGACTGCACCCACCGGAGGCGAGCGAACAGCGGGAACCGGCGACGCCGACATCTTCATACCGGTTACCAACGTGGTCGAGTCGATGTTCGCGACTGCGGCTCCGGGAACACGTCACCCGGGGACCCGGCTCCCGCGCCGCCGGGGTGGCGATGGCGTTCAAGCTCATCCAGTCCGCGCAAGACCGGTGGCGAGCTGTCAACGCCCCGCACCTGGTCGCCCTCGTCGTGCCGGCGCCACATTCGTCAACGGCAAACTCGTGGAACGACCCGCAGAATCACACGGCGAACAGCAAGTCGCGTGAAAAACGCCAATCCACAAGTCTTGACTATTGCTCCGCGCGTTGCGGGAGCGGGCGCTGCGTCCGCACTGCGAGCCGTGCGCGGCCTCCCGCGGCCGCGACGTGGCGATCATCGACCATCCGCCCGGGGCCGAGACGCCGTGGGACTGGCTGGAGCTGCCCGACTCGCCGAGGGCGTGGGCGTTCGGGGCGACCGCGCACCTGCTGGTCGGCGCGTTCTCGCGCTCGAGCAAATGGCGGGCGGTGCTCGCCGAAGCCGGGGACCAGGCGCACCTGGTCGAGGGGCTGCACGCGGTCAGTGGGCGTCTCGGCGGGTTGACCAGGCGGTGGCGGTTCAACCGGATGGCCACCGTCTGCCATCCCGCCTCGGGGAAGCTGTCGGCGAGTTTCGCCGCGGTCGCCAAGTTCTACGGCGTCGGGGTCGACATCTGCCCCGCCCGGCACGGCAACCGCAAAGGCGTGGTGGAAAAAGGTAACCATTCCCTCGCGCAACGCTGGTGGCGCACGCTGCCCGACGAGCTGTCCCCGACCCAAGCCCAGGCCCACCTGGACGGGCTTTGTGTTCGGGTCGGGGCGGCGCGCAAACGCAAACGAGGCGGGCAGCCCACCGCGGTCGGCGGCTCGCCGCAAGCGAGACCCTGCGGGCGCTGCCGAGGCAGGCTTATCCGGTGACGCTCCAAGCTAGACCGCTACAGTGACCACGCCCAGGTGGGAATTTCAGCGAGCAACGCTGGGAATTTCGGCGAGCGCCATCAAGGCGCAGGCATTTGCCGTAGACGCGTCATCCGTGCCGATGTCGAACGCTACTGTGGTGGCATGCCCGCCGTGAGCAATGGCCTGTACCAAGTGGACGTTGCAGTCATCGGCGGTGGAATCGTCGGCCTGGCAGCGGCTCGTGCCGTGCTGAGGCGAGAGCCAGACACCCGGTTGTGCGTCGTGGAGAAGAACCGGCACCCGCCATGCACCAGACGGGTCGCAACAGCGGTGTGGTCCACGCGGGGATCTACTACGCTCCGGGCTCGCTCAAGGCGCGGCTGTGCACAGCCGGCCGCACGGCTCTCAAGGAGTACACGGCCGAGAAGAAGATTCGCTACGACGAGTGCGGAAAGCTGATCGTCGCATTGCGTGACTCGGAGTTGCCCGGCCTTGACGAGCTGCATCGCCGCGCAGTCGCGAACAGCGTGCCAGACGTCGTTCGACTCGACGCGCGCCAGATCGCGGACGTCGAGCCGGCCGTTCAGGGCGTGGCGGCGTTGCACTCGCCCGTGACCGCGATCACTGATTACGGTGCCATCGCGCGGGCATACGCCTCCGATATCTCGCGCGCCGGCGGCAGAGTGCTTTGTGGCTATGCCGTTGTGCGCATCGAGCAAGACGCCGCGTCTGTCGTGTTGCATTCCGCCGACGGACGACGCGTCGTCGCCGACCGCGTTCTGGTTTGCGCGGGGCTTCATGGCGATCAGATAGCGGTCATGGCCGGCGACAGCCCGGATCCACGCATCGTTCCGTTCCGCGGCGACTACTACGAGCTGGCGGCGGGTCAAGCCGCGAAGATTCGGGGCTTGGTCTACCCGGTGCCAGATCCGGCGTTCCCGTTTCTTGGCGTGCATCTGACGCGGATGGTCGACGGACGCGTGTTGGTTGGCCCAAACGCCGTGCTTGCTGGCGCGAGGGAGGGGTACCGGCTGTCGACCGTGCGGATCCGCGACCTCGGCGAGACGCTCGCGTGGCCAGGTTTTCGGCGCCTAGCCCGTCGCTACTGGCGGGTTGGCCTGACCGAGATGCGACGTTCGGTCAGCAAACGGCAGTTCGCTCGCGAGGCCGCCGCCTTCATGCCCGGTATTCAGCCACGTGATCTGACCCGCGCGAGTCGGGCGTGCGCGCACAGGCGTTGGACGTCGAGGGCAACCTGGTAGACGACTTCGTCATCACGACGGTGGGCCGAGTCGTGAACGTCCGCAACGCGCCATCCCCTGGCGCGACGTCGTCGATTCCCATTGGCGACATGATCGCGGCCCGCTTCCTAGACGAACTCGAAGGCGGTGCCGCCTAGCGGACCGTCGTGCAATGACGAGTCGTACAACGACCAAGGGCGGGCCGCGATCCTGCGCGGCCCGCCCTCAATGTTGTTGTTATTGGGTCCAGCCTCCGGGCGGGGCGACGACGGCGCCGGTGGCGGCGACGTAGTTGTTGTTCCAGACGACCCATTGGTCGGCGTTCTTGACGCCGGCCTTGATGGCGGCTTGGCGTTGTGCCTCGGTGTGGACGTAGGTGTAGGTTGGTGCCGCAGGTCGACACGGTGCTAGGTGGCCTTGCCGAACGCGTTGTTGGTGACGGTGATGTTGGACAGGCTGTGCGATGCGGGGCATAGGTACAGCTGGTAGTAGCCGGTCGGGTTGTCGAGGTAGTTCGAGTCGATGGTGACGTTCGAGATCGGCGCCAGGTCGGCCTTGACCATGATCGCGGAGGTTTGCCAGCCGCTGATGTAGTTGCGGGCGATCAGTGTGTTGCCGCCGGTCGAACTGGATGCCGTCCTTCGTGCTGGTGCCGATCCGGGTGCCGTCGCGCCAGATCTTGTTGTACTGGATGACCTTAAGGCCGGGCCTGTCGGGTCGATGCCGTCGGATTGGGAGGTGATGAAGTTGTGGTCGAGGCGGTAGGAGCCTGTCCCCGAATACGCCGCCGTTGATCGTGCAGTTCTTCGCGCTGACCGTGTCGGCGTCAGCGCTGAAACTGCCAATCAACCGAACAGTTCGCGATGCTGACTCCATGTTGCCCGCTACGACTCCGCCCGTGCTGAACCCGGCCTGCTGCTGCCCAGCCTGCTGATTGTGCGTGGCCGACCCTGGTCGTAGCCCTGAGCGGGGGCCGCCGACGGTGTTCCAGTCGAAGTGCACCGGGTCGAACACCGCTGCTCGTAGCTGGTCGGGCTTAGTTGGGTCGGGCTTGGTGAAGCGGCGGTGGTTGACGCTGACGTCGCTGCGGGCTTCGTAGGCGTGCTGGACTGTGTCGGGCTCGGCTTCGGCGCTATGGTCGGCACGGACGTCGACTTGGACGCCGCAGGCTTGGCGCGTCGGGTGGGCTTGGGCGTCGCGGTTTCGGGCCGACTTGCTAGGCGACGGAGGCGTCGACGCGGTGGAATGCGAGACGGCCGTCGGCGTGCTTGCGCTGACGGGACGCGTCGCGGCAACCGGCTTCGCCGAGGGCGTGACGCTCTTGATATTGTTACTGTTCTGTCGAGGCGGTTGCTTTCGGCGTCGCCTGCTTCGAGGCTGTGAACGGCGCCGAGAAGGAGTAGGTGCGGCCGTCGTTCGTCTCGACATGAGCGGTCAGCACGTGGTCGCCGCTGGGCAGCGTGTTGACGTCGAACTTGGACCCATGGGGATCCGCAGCAGCGAGCCGGAGTTGCTGATTGCGAGCAGTTTGCCGTCGATCGACCAAACGATCCGCTTCACATTCGACAGGCTGATCGAGTTGAGGTCAGCGAGGTCGCCTGCCGCGCCTCGAATGTGACCCCGAGGTCGCGCGACCGTGGCGGCCGATGCGGAGTCTTGCTGCCACGGGAGTTGGCTGTCGATTCCGCTGAATACCGATCCACCCGCGATCGCGAGCACAGCGAGCGAGCCGACGACGGCGTGCGGCCAGGCACGCTCCAGACGGTTTCCTTGCGGTGGCGAGGCTGGTATCGCGACGTCATGCGACCACCGCCAACGCGATGATGCGAGCGGAACCAGGGATTTGGCGCACACGCCTCCGTTGCGGTGATTGCCAGGTTCGATGAATTTCGAAGAAAACGCACAGCGTTCCGTTCCCGAAACGCCTACGGGGTTAGCTGTCGGGTTCGGGCTCGGTGCCCGGCCGAAGTTTCTGGCTTCACCCCAAGGGGATCGCGGTCATACTCCGCGAACCTCGGTCGTGGATCCCCCGATCCTGCCCGATCCGTTGCTTTGCGGTAGCGCCACCGGTGCGGCAAGACTCGGCGTCCATCAGCGGCGCACCGGCGGGCAGCCGGCCGTCGCGACACTACCGAACCGGAAGGTCACGAGCAAGTAACGATGACATGCTGTGGAATGATCGCGGCGGGATGCTGCGCGAGACCGCACGGCATGCCGTTGGCCACATGATCACCTGTCCGTAGGCGAAGCGCGTCAACCTCAGCGGCGCGTATCAACGGGCACCGGGAGGCTCAGTGCTACCACGACTGATGGTGTTTCGTGCCCGTCAGGGCTTATGCAACCGCATTCGTGGTCTTCTATGCGCGATCGGCGCCGCCGAGACGACTGGCCGTCGGCTCTTGGTTGTCTGGGAACCTGGCGTGGCGTGCGAAGCTCGCCTGGATGATCTTTGGTCAACGAGCATCCCGGTCGCGGGTTGGGTGCAAGCTCGGGTGTTCGCTCGGCTCGCTGGCGGAACGAGTGGACCGGAGGTGCTTCCAAGTCGTTATCCGATCGTCTACGTGCATACTCAGCATCTCTTTGCGCTTGAGCTTCAGCCGCGGCCGTGGATCGAAAACTATCGGCGCTTGGAGCTTCGTTCGGAGCTTCAGGAGCGGGTCGACGAAGTCGTGGCCGAGATTGGTGACAGGCCTGTCGTAGGTGCGGCGATCCGGGCGCATGCCGTGCATGCGCATGAGAAGTCGCGCACGGAGAGCCCACCCAACTGGTACGAGGATCGAATCGAAGCGATCCTGCGCAGCCATCCGGGGTGCGCTATTTTCGTGTCGAGCGACGACCCGGAGATCACGCAACGCTGGCAGGCGCGATGGCCGGACGACGTCTTTGCGCTTCGGGGAAAGGGTGGATACGCGACGGTCCGGGGCGTCCAGGATGCCCTTTGTGATCTGCACGTTCTCGCGGGGTCGGCGTATCTCCTCGGTGCACATTGGTCGAGCTTGAGCACGGTTGCCGGCATCATGCAAGGTGGTGAGACAGTAGAAACGAGCCGTACTTCGGCGAAACTCGATGTCGCAACCGCCATCGCCCAGCAGCCCCGCTATGGCTGGCCAACGCATCTTTCCTAGCGCTGGGCCAACGCACACACTTGCGAGACGGCGATTTCCTGCGGCACCCAAAGAGTGATGGAGTGCGTCCTGCCGACGCACTCCACCACTCTTGTGGCTGCTGCCTTATTGGGTCCAGCCTCCGGGTGGGGCGACGACGGCGCCGGTGGCGGCGACGTAGTTGTTGTTCCAGACGACCCATTGGTCGGCGTTCTTGACGCCGGCTTTGATGGCGGTTTGGCGTTGTGCCTCGGTGTGGACGTAGGTGTAGTTGGTCGCGCAGGTCGACAAGGTGTAGGAGGACTTGCCGAACGCGTTGTTGGTGACGGTGATGTTGGACAGGCTGTGCGAGGCGGGGCACAGGTAGAGCTGGTAGTAGCCGGTGGGGTTGTCCGAGGTAGTTCGAGTCGATGGTGACGTTGGAGATCGGCCCAGGTCGGCCTTGACCATGATCGCGGAGTTTTGCCGAAGCCGCTGATCCAGTTGCGGGCGATCAGCGCGTTGCCGCCGTCGTGAACTGGATGCCGTCTATGTGCTTGTCGCCGACCCGGGTGCCGTCGCGCCAGATCTTGTTGTACTGGATGACCTTGGGCCGGGCCGTCGGGTCGATGCCGTCGGATTGGGAGGTGATGAAGTTGTGGTCCAGGCGTGTAGGAGCCGGTCCCGAATACGCCGCCGTTGATCGTGCAGTTCTTCGCGCTGACGCGTCGGCGTCGCGTGTGAAACTGCCGATGCTGCAGTTCGACAAACTCACGCCCGTTGCCTGAGCGACGATGCGAGCGCTCGATGACACCCGGTCTTGGATCTGGCCGGCGGTGCGCAGAACCAGGTCGCCGCTACTCGCCGAGCGTCGTAAGCCCCGACGAGGGGCCGCCGACGCTGTCCCAGTTGAAGTGCACCGGGTCGAACGCGCCGCTCGGCGGATCGGCGTGAAGCGGGCGGCGACGGAGCGCTGCGTCGGGGTCGGGCTCGGCGCGGGCGACGTCGTCGGGACGGTCGTCGGGGCGGGTTGCGACGGCGCGCTCGGGTGGCGCTTGGCGTGGGCTCGGCGTCGGCGGGGCGGTGGTCGGCGCGGGCTGGGTGGGCAGTCGGTGCGGTCGACCGCCGTCGTCATGAAGGTGCCGGTCAGCGTGGTAGTCTTGCCGCCTGCGGTCACCACCGCGGTGACAGTGTGCTCGCCGCCGTGAGCGCCGACACCTTGTACGCGTTGGCCTTTGCGGACTCCCACCGGCAAGGTCGTAGGGCGCCTTCTTCTCCGTTCGGAGACCTGCTTGCCGTCGACGTAGAACAAGACGCTACTCACGTGGGTCTTGCTCGGCGTCGTCACGAAGATGTACTGCGAGCCGGTGAGCTCTTGGCCCGTGAGCGCCGCGCCGCCGTGGCGGTCGGCGGAAGCGCTGACGAGCAATCGCCATGCCTGCTGGTCGTCGACGACGCGGTCGCCGTGGAAGTGGTCTTGGTGGCCGCGCGGTCGGCGTCGCCTCGGAGTTCGGCGACGAACGAGGCGCTCAAGTGACGTGGTCGCGTGCGCATCTTCACGGTCGCCGAAATTGTGTGCGCTCCAGCGGACATCTTCGAGACGTCGAGCGGCGCCGCGGCGGCGGCCGATCCCGCCCTCGAGGTCGAACGGCGCTTGCTTCTCCGTCCTGACGATCTTGCCGTCGAGGTAGAAGATCACGCTGGTGACCTGTGCTGACGCTCGGCGCGGTGACGAAGACGTACTCCTGACCCGAAAGTGCTGGCCGGACAAGCGCGGTGGCGTTGGCTCGGTTTGCGCTGTCGCTGACCTGCAGCACGGCGCCGTGGCGAGACGGTCGCGGCCGAGGCTGAGGTCAGCATGCCGGCGCATGCCACGACGGCGCCTCCGAACGCGAAGGCCGCTCCCCGTGCGATGTGCCTCGACCGATAGCGAACCGCCTCAGCAGGCAACACATTTGCGGCGGGGGCCGTGGGCCGTAGTCGGTTGAATCTCTTTGAATACACGGGTTGGTCCTCAGGTTCTTCAGATGAGTCCGAGCAGCAAGGTCGGCGTCTCGTCCTCGGGGCAGGTTCAACTGAGACTTCGACCGCCGTCTGGAGCGTCTTGACGGACTCGGGCAGCCACCCATTCGGATTCACAGAAGTTCGCCCGGTCGGCGTAACCCGTTAGCAGCAGATGCCTTATGGCGTCGCGAATCGAGCACTGTTGGGGCGATGTGACTGGCGTGGCCAATGAACCGCTCAGCAAGGTCCTTGGCCCTACTGCAAATGGCCGGATGCGTCAGAGACGCCTAGTCCGTCAGTGATGCAAGATCGCATGCGGGAGGGGTCCAGAATGACGAGTGCCGGAAACGATCGAGGAATGGCCAGTTTGTCGACTTTTCTCGCAGTTGATCTTCTTAGCAGCCCTCCGCCGTCACTGACTCGTCAGACGAGAGTGCCGATCAGTCCGCCATGATGGTCGAGTAGCGAACCAACGAGGTGGGTGGCGACGATCGATCAACCGCAGTCCATGGCGACGCCCCCGGCGGCCGTCGACGTGATTTTGACGTTCTCGCCGTGGGACACCTGGCGCGACGCTCGCCTCAGGGAGTTCTGTCGCCCGCCCGATCAGGCCTACCGATCGTTGCTCGCGAGTGATCGGGTGCGCCGGCTGTTGGTGGTCGACCCGTGGCGCAGCGGTCCGATCGACGTCGTGCGCAGGCTTCAGGGGCGACGCGCGGGGTTTCCGGCGACCGAGGTCGCGTCGCATGTGCGGCCGCTGGGTCTTCGGCGGCGAGACCCGGCTGACCTCGCAGCCCTCAAGCGCCGGTATCACCGATACGGCCTGCGGCTGCGGCGCGCGGCGGGGCGGGCCGGATTCGACCGGCCGTCGGTGGTCACCTTCAATCCGTTTGTCGCGGCCTTCTCTGATCTGGGCTGGTGCCGCCATGTCGTGTACTACGGTCGCGACGATTGGACCGCCTTCGCCCGAAACGAGAAACTCCAGAGCTCGTTGCGCGCCGCGCAGGACGCGATGCGCTCCAACGGAATCCTCATCTGCGCCGTCTCGCGCGAACTCGCCGACCGCCTCGCGGGCACGGGCCGCGGCGTCGTCATCCCCAACGCGATCGACACCGCGACGTGGACCGACCGCCGGCCAGCGCCAAGCAGCGTGTCCGCGCTTCCCCGGCCTTTGGGGGTGTACGCAGGCACCGTTGACGACCGGCTCGACGTGGAGCGTCGTCCTGTCACTCGCGCGATCGGGAACGTTGGCGAGCATTGCGATCATTGGCCCGGTCGCTGACCATGCCATCGGTGACCAGTTAGCTGGCGAGCCTGGCGTCTTCGTGCTGGGCCCGATGTCCCAGCACGAACTCGCGGGCGCGCTGCAGTCGGCCGACGTGTGCCTGCTCATGCATGCGGTCACGCCGTTGACGCAGGCGATGTCTCCGCTGAAGTTGTACGAATACCTCGCGTCTGGAGCCCCCGTCGTCACCACCGATCTTCCGCCGGTGCGAAACGTCGACGACCGGGTCACCGTCGTCGTCGACGGCGACTACGTCGGTGCCGTCAAGTCGGCGCTTTCACTGGGCCGGTTGACCGAGCCCGAGCGGCTTGCCGTCGTGCAGAGCCACTCCTGGGCGGCGGCGACACGAAGCCCTGATCGATCTGCTGGTGGCCGGCTCGAACACCGAGCCTCAACGGCGTTGAACGGGTGGTGGCGACTCAATGGCGGGTCGCGCCGGCCAACTCCTCGTCGTCAGAGAACGCGACCTGGGCGAGCGAGTCGACGGTGAAGCGAGCATGCCGCGGGTGCGGTCGAGCCGCCACAACGCGCCCGACACGCCGAGGTACAAGAACAGCATGGTGGCGAAGATCGGGAAGCTGAGCGAGTCGAACGTGAACGAGGTCAGGAACGCGCCGATGAAAGCCGGCGAGCAGCGCGTAGCCGAGATGCTTGGTCTCAGGGTCGCTGGCGAACTTGCCGACCCGATGCGCCAAGCGCCATGCCGCCGACAAAGAGCATCACCAATGAGATCAGCCCGATGACGCCGGACTCGATCGCCGTCATGAGGATCTGGTTGTCGAGGAACCGGTAGCGGCTCGGAATGTACGTGCCCGCGCCGCGGCCGACGAACGGTCGCTGCTGAGATCAGCGGGACGACAACGCTGTAGTCGGCCGTGCGGCCGCTGATGCTTGGGTCGTTGCCGACGTTGGTGAACAACGCTCGGATGGTGCCGAGCAGACCCGGCTTGGCCACCTTCAGCCCAACCGCGACGAGCGCGGCGACGATCAGGCCGTTCAGTCGTGGCCCGCCACGTCCAGCAGCTCCCGAGCACGAGCCAGCACCACGATGAGCGCGATTGCGGCCGCTCGCGACAGGGAGAACGGCACTGCCATCGCCATCATCAAGGTCAGCAGCCAGTTGAGCTGCCGACGTCCGCGGTCGTCGCGAATATCGCGAAGTGAATGGCAAGCGGCAGCACCATTCCAAGGACGACGCCGAACTCGATGTAATGCGAGGCGGTACCCGCGACGCGGTCGAAGCCGTTACCTCTCGCCCGCAGGCCGATGATCGAGTCTGTTCAACACCAGTCCGGGAAGCTGGAGGTGCGCCGCGAGGTTGTACTTCGTGAAGAACTCGACGTCGCCGGCGAATGCCATGAAGGCGGCGCCGTAAACCACGCGTTGGAGCAGCAGGGTGAGACGCTCGCGGTCGTTGATCCCGTCGGCGGCGAGCAGCGCGAACCCGCTCACGCGCCAGCGTGCCGATGATGAAACGGGTGGCGTTGCTCGCCTCGTCCGGATACATCAGGCGGGCGAATCCGCCTGGCGTAGGTGACGAGCATGACCAGGAAGTAGACGCGCGACGAGAATCCGAACGGGTTGCGAGTGAAAGCCGCGGCTTCGAACCGCGGAAGCGGGCGAACAGCCACAAGGAAGAACGCGACCAACCCGAGCAAGTTGGTCGGCGTGCCAACCGCGCCCAGCGCCGTGCAAGATGAGCGCGCGGGGATGACAAACGTGCGTGAACGACGCGACTGAGAGCACGAGACGGCGTCAGGTCGCCAGGCGAGGATCCCTCTGAACGGCGGCCGTGCGGCCGTCGTGATGACGCGAACCCGGTCGCGGCGCGGGTGATCGGCTAGCCGGAATTGGTCGACGTAAGCCATTGGTCTGCCGGCTGGCGCGCGCTACGAGCGGACGACGGTCGTGCGCTGCCCGCCCGGCTCGAGTTCGTCGTCAGAACGCGCGTCTTGCTCACGCCGGCGGCGCTGCCGCGAGCGCGCGCTCGAGCATCGGCGTCGATCGACGAGAACCAAGATGATGGTGAGCACGATGGCCGCGCCAAGCGCGATCGCCTCGGCGCGGGTGCGCGACTTGGTGTCGAGCGGCACCAGCGCTGGAGCGCCGATCACCTGCGCGGTGGCCTGATACGCCGGATTGGTGGTGTACGGCTTTTGCCGGTTGGCAAGATCGGCCCTGATCAGGTTGATGACCTCGCCGGCGGTGGTCGAGCGCTTGCTTCGGATCGGTCGCGGTGGCAGTGATCTCGACGACCGAGGACCTGTTCACCGTGCTTACGTTGAAGTTGGTGGTCCCGCCCGCGGCGACCTGGATGCTGACAGCGACTGCTGGTTCGTGATGTCGATTTGCAACGTCGTGAGCAGCGTCGCCAGGTTCATGTTCGTGTAGGGGTTCGCGGGCGGAGGCGGCGCGTTCTTATCGGTGGTGGTCGTCGCGGTCGGGCCGAGGAACAGCACGGACGACGTCGCATGGTACTCAGGCGCGACGCCGCGCGCATAGGCATAGCCGCCGAGCAGAGTCAGCGCCGCGATGGGCACCGTCAGGTAGAACCGGCGGATGAGAACCAGGATGGCTCCCCAAACGTCCACTTTTGCCCCCCCAAATCGGGCTTGGTTGAACCGCTAAGCGATTCGAGATGGCCATAGGTCACTCGCCTTGTGCCCTGGCCAGCATCTGCATACGCATGTTATACGCTGCGTGGCGAACCGCACAGCCCAAAGCTACTTTCATCGGAGCAATCAACCGGTCGGCCGTTGCGCCAACTCGATCAATTGTCACCCAGTGTCACCGTCGCGCGCAGCCGAATCGCGACAGATCTGGCCGCTCTGTGCAGCGTGGAGCGTTATCGTTGTCACCCACCGTTCGGCAGCCCAGGGGGGACATGGTCCGGCCACGCGCGAGCTTCCGACGCGGACGGCTTTTGCCACGCGTCCTCATCATCGTGCAGAACCTGCCGGTGCCGCTCGATCGCCGGGTTTGGCTGGAATGCCAGGCGTTGACCGCCGCCGGCTACCAGGTCGCCGTCATCAGCATCAGGGGCGGCGAGGACTCCGCCTACGACTTCCTCGACGGCGTCCACATCTATCGGTACAAGCCAGCCCCTCCCGCGCGCGGCGCGCTCGGGTACGCCTGGGAGTTCGCCTACTCCTGGGTCATGACCGCGCTGCTCTCGCTTCGGGTCGCGCGCCGCCACGGGTTCGACGTGATCCAGGCGTGCAATCCGCCGGACACCTACTGGGCCCTGGCCGCGCTGTATCGGCCGTTTGGGAAGCGCTTCGTCTACGACCAGCACGACCTCAACCCGGAGGTCTTCCTCTCCCGCTTCGGCTCCCAGCTGGGAGTCGCCGGTCGGTCGCAGTACAAGACGCTGCTTTGGCTTGAGCGAATGACGTACCGGCTGGCCGACCGGGTGATCTCCACCAACGAGTCGTACCGGCAGATCGCCCTCGACCGGGGAAGGCGGCGTCCCGACGAGGTCACCGTCGTGCGCAGCGGCCCAGACACCTCGCTGATGCGACCCGTCGACGGCCTTCCGCAGTTGCGCAAGGGCCGCAAGTACCTCGCCGTCTACCTCGGCATCATGGGCCCGCAGGACGGCGTCGACGTCGCCCTTCGCGCGCTCGACGTCTACGTGCACGAACTCCGCCGCGACGACGTGCACCTGGCGTTGCTCGGTTTCGGTGACTGCCTGGCGGAGCTCAAGCAGCTCGCCACCGACTTGCGGCTCGACGACTACGTGACGTTCACCGGCCGGGCAGACGCCCGCATGATCACCGAATACCTGTCGACCGCCGACATCGGGATCTCACCCGATCCGTTGAACCCGCTGAACGACGTCTCGACCATGAACAAGACCATGGAGTACATGGCGTTCGCGTTGCCCGTCGTCGCGTTCGACCTGCGAGAGACCCGCGTCTCCGCCGCCGACGCCGCGGTCTACGTCGAGCCCGGTGACATCGCCGGGTATGCCAAGGCGATCGCCGGGCTGCTCGACAACGACGACCAGCGCGCGCGAATGGCGGTCGCCGGACGTCAACGCGCAGCCGCCGTGCTGGATTGGGAACCGCAGCGGGCGGCTTACATCAAGGTCTTCGACCAGCTGATGCGCAGCGAGCAACCGGATCGATCGCGCGACGAAGCCTGGCCGCGCGTCGATCGGCGCAAGCGCGAAGCGGGCGAGCTGCGCGACCGGTTCGGCAACCCGCTGGTCGACTTGCGCAATCCGCATGCGGTCGAGCGCTACGTCCGCACCCGGAAGGTCGCCGACGAACAGGTCACCGACGAACAGGTCACCGGCAAAGAGGTCACCGGCAAAGAGGTCACAGACAAAGAGGTCACCGGCGAGGCGGGCTGACGCACTCCCCGAAGGTCGACCACAGCAGCCGTGCGCCGTCTAGCGGATCGCTGTAGCGCAGCGTCCAGACCCCGGCCTGCGCGACCACGGCCGCCGCCAGCTGGACGGCGTCCGCAGGGCGCCGATAGTGGTTGAACGACAACTCGAGCAGCCGGGTGACGGCGTTCGGCCGCGGCGACTCTTGAATCGCCGGCGGGCCCTCAGCGCGCCGATCCAGCAGCACGACGTGGCGCAGCCGAAGGCCGTCGACCTCGGCGTCGGTTGCCAGGTGCGACCTGAGTTCGTCAGCGGTGAACAGCAGCTCGTCGCCGGCCTCGACTCCCGGCGTCGGCGCCTTGACCGCCCGCGCGCTCCAGTGCGACAGCGCGATCGGCCGGGGATAGGGGACGACACGTCCGTCGGGCTCGCGCAGACACAGCGCTTCGTCTGACAGGTAGCTGAAGCCGACCCGCAGGCAAGCCGCGGTCAGCGTGCTCTTGCCGACACCCGAACTGGCTGGCATGGCGATCGCGTCGCGGCCGCGGGCCACTACCGCCGCGTGGACCGCGAAGTCCGGCGCGCGGTCGAGGGCGCTGGCGTTCACGGCGACTGCGAAGGCGGACAGCCGGTCCGAATCGGTGTCGCCGTCGAGTGGCACGACGGTCGCTTTCACGCCGTCCGCCGCCCCACCGTCCGCTTCGCCCACGAGGAACGGCGACCACAGCCGGCGGATGGCGTCGGCGGTCGTGACCGACGCGGTGGACGCCGCGAACGTGGAGCCGAGCAGCCGGACGGCGACTGACTCCGCGGGTCCGCTCACTGCGTCGCAGCGGGTTGGAGCAAGCCCTCGTGAGCCAGATCCTGGACGACGCGCCGCACGTCGGGCCCGATCGCCGCGAGCTCGACTCCGTAGTGGTCGGCCAGCGCGCGCGCGATTTGCTCCTCGCTGAGCTCTCCGCTGCAAAGACGCCAAATCTGACTGGCCGTCTCGTTGAGTGCGACGGCCCGCTGCGTGCTCGGGTTGAAGATGTGGAAACAGTCGTCGACTTCGACGACGGTGAGCCCGCGCGCCGGCGGCCCAACCATCGCGGGCCCGGATGCGTGGGCTTCTGCGGTTTCGGACACGGGAGACACGAGACCCAGGATGCCACCCTCGCGCGTTATCGACACGCAGACTGATCCACAAGATCGCCCGTTAGGCTGATTCATCCAGGGGTAGAGTTGGCCTACGATTTCGTAGTCAGATCCTATGTCGGTCGTAGTGGTCGGCTTCAGCTGAATTTGGGTGGGGGCAATGGAAAGCAACAGCGGCGTCACCCGCCGCGATGTGCTCAAGCGCGGCGCCATCGCTGGCGGCGCGGTTTTGTGGGCGGTGCCGGTCGTGCAAGTGATCGGCATGTCCGCCTCGCACGCCGAGGCCGCGAGCGGCGGTGGCGGCGGCGGTGGCGGCACCACCCCGCCACCCACGGGCGGCACGACCAGCCCGCCACCGACTGTCAGCAACCCGACGACGCCCACCGAGGTGCTGCCCACCGAGCTGACGCAGGGACCGACTCCGGCGCCCACCGTGCAGGGCGTCAGCTTCCAGCAACCGCCGCCTGCGGTGGCGCCAACGGCGACGCTGCCGTTCACCGGCGCGGCGGTCCCGGTCACCGGCACGGTCGCGCTCGGCGCGGGTCTGGTCGCCACCGGTGTCGCGGCGGTGGCCGCGACTCGCCGCCGCCAGCAGGCCGCGGCGGCCACGGCCGGCGCAGCCGCGTTCGACGTGACACTGCCGGCAGAAACGGCCGCCGGCGCACCCGCCGACGTAGCCGAGCCGTCCGACGCAGCCGACGAGCAGCCGCCGACGGCCTGACGACTCGCCGTCCGCATCACCCGTCCTCCGCATCACGTAGTCTCGAACACCCGGGCCCGGCGGCCCGGGTGTTTCGTTTTGGTCCGGAATCGGCGTGGTCAGGAATCAGCTCATGGACTTGCGCCCGTTGCTGCCCGCGCTGCGCGACGATCCCGCGCTGGCGCGCGCTCTCGCGTACGCGCTCACCTACGAAAGCGATGGCGAACCCGCCACCCTTGAGATCGGTGGGCCGGCGTCGGCGCGATCGGTCGTCGCCGCGCTGCTGGCCGCGCCCGCGCCGGCCGGCGGCGGCCGGCCGCTGCTCGTCGTCACCGCCACCGACCGCGAAGCGGGCGACTTGGTGACGGCGCTGCAGTCGCTGTTGTCTGCGGAGTCGGTCGCCGAGTACCCAGCCTGGGAGACGTTGCCGCATGAGCGGCTCTCCCCGCGCTCCGACACCGTCGGGCGACGGCTCGCGGTGCGTCGGCGGCTGGTCCATCCAGGCCATCAAGGCCACCCCGACGGCGAACCGCTGCAGGTCGTGGTCGCGCCGGTGCGCGCTTTGCTCCAGCCCCAGGTGGCGGGCCTCGGTGATCTCGAGCCGATCGCGCTGCGTCCCGGCGACGAGGTCGCACTCGACGACGTCGTCGAGCGCCTGGTCGCGGCTGGTTACAGCCGGGTCGACTTGGTCGAACGACGTGGCGAAATCGCGGTGCGCGGGGGGATCCTCGACGTGTTCCCGCCGACCGAAGACCATCCGTTGCGGGTCGAGTTCTTCGGCGACGAGGTCGACGAGATCCGTTACTTCAAAGCCGCCGACCAGCGCAGCCTCGGCGACGACTTTCCGGCCCGCCGTGGCCTGTGGGCGCCGCCCTGTCGGGAGTTGCTGCTCAACCCGCAGGTTCTCGAGCGCGCCGCACGGTTGGCCGACGAGCACCCGCAGTTGGCCGACATCTTGGGCAAGGTCGCGAACGGGGTGGCGGTCGAGGGCATGGAGTCGCTCGCGCCGGTGCTGGTCGACCAGATGGACCTGCTGATCGACGAGTTGCCCGCCGGAAGCATGGTGCTGCTCTGCGATCCCGAACGGGTTCGCACCCGCGCCGCCGACGTCGTCCGCACCGGCGAGGAGTTCCTGCAAGCCGCCTGGGCCGGTGCCGCGTCCGGAGGCAAGGCCCCGATCGACCTGTCGGCGGCCGCGTTGCGGCCGCTGACCGACGTCCGGGATCGCGCGCGTCGAGCTCGGGCTTGCCTGGTGGTCGATCTCGCCGCTGACCGCGGCGGAAGAGCCTGATTCCGATGTGCTGGTGCTCGACGCGCGGGCGGTCGACTCCTACCGCGGCGACACCCAGGCCGTGGTCGCCGATGTGAAGGGGTTTGTCGCCGACGACTATGGCGTCTTGTTCGTCACGGCCGGCCACGGCCCGGCGCAACGCATCGCCGAGGTGTTGCGCGGTGAGGGGGTGGCCGCGCGGCTGGAGTTGCAGCTGCAGGCCGCGCCGGAGCCGGGCGCGGTGGTGGTGACGTGCGGCGGGCTCGACGTGGGGTTCGCGTTCCCGTCGTCCAAGCTCGTCGTGCTCACCGAGAGCGACGTGTTCGGCCAGCGCGCGTCGACCAAAGACATGGCGAAGCTGCCAAGCCGGCGCAAGAAGTCGATCGATCCGATGCAGCTGCGTCCGGGCGACTACGTCGTGCACGAGCAGCACGGCGTCGGGCGGTTCGTCGAGATGGTGCAGCGCACCGTGGCCGGCGCCACCCGGGAGTACCTGGTCATCGAATACGCGTCCAGCAAACGCGGCCAACCCGGCGACCGGTTGTACGCGCCGACCGACGCGCTCGACCAGGTCACCCGCTACGTGGGCGGCGAGAACCCGAGCCTTGACCGGCTCGGAGGCGCCGACTGGGCGAAGCGAAAGGGCCGAGCGCGCAAGGCGGTCAAGGAGATCGCGGCCGAGCTCATCCGGCTTTACAGCGCGCGAACGGCCGCGCCGGGGTACGCCTTCGCCCCCGACACGCCTTGGCAGCGCGAGTTGGAAGAGGCGTTTCCTTACGTCGAGACGCCCGACCAGCTGCGCACCATCGATGAAGTGAAATCCGACATGGAGCAGCCGGTTCCCATGGACCGGCTGATCTGCGGCGACGTCGGTTACGGAAAGACGGAGATCGCGGTGCGCGCCGTGTTCAAGGCGGTGCAAGACGGCAAGCAGGTCGCCGTGCTGTGTCCCACGACTTTGCTAGTGCAGCAGCACTTTGCCACCTTCTCTGAGCGCTTCGGCGGCTTTCCGTTGACCGTGAAGCCGGTGAGCCGTTTCAACACGGAGAAGGAAGAAGCCGAGATCATGGCCGGTGTCGCCGACGGCGCGGTCGACGTCGTCATCGGCACGCATCGGTTGATCAGCGGGAGCGCCGCGTTCAAGAACCTCGGCCTCGTCGTCATCGACGAGGAGCAGCGGTTCGGGGTCGAGCACAAAGAGCGGCTGAAGCAGCTGCGCACCAACGTCGACGTGCTTGCGATGTCGGCGACGCCGATCCCGCGCACGCTGGAAATGGCCATCACCGGAATTCGCGAGATGTCGGTGATTCAGACGCCGCCCGAGGAACGCCATCCGGTGCTGACCTTCGTCGGGATCTACGACGACCGTCAGGTCTCGGCCTCGATTCGCCGCGAGTTGTTGCGCGAGGGTCAGGTCTTCTACATCCACAACCGGGTGGAGTCGATCGAGCGAGCGGCCGCGCGGCTGCGCGAGTTGGTGCCGGAGGCCCGGATCGCCGTCGCGCACGGGCAGATGAACGAGGACGCCCTCGAGAAGGTCATGGTCGGCTTCTGGGAGCGGTCCTACGACGTCCTCGTCTGCACCACGATCGTCGAGTCCGGCCTCGACATTCCCAACGCGAACACGCTGGTCGTCGAGCGCGCCGACCTTCTCGGCTTGTCGCAACTGCACCAGCTCCGCGGCCGCGTCGGTCGGGGGCGCGAGCGCGCGTACGCGTATTTTCTCTATCCCGAGGAACGGCCGCTCACCGAGACCGCGCACGACCGGCTCGCCACCATCGCGCAGAACTCCGACCTCGGGGCCGGCATGGCGGTCGCGATGAAAGACCTCGAGATCCGCGGCGCCGGCAACCTGCTCGGCGGCGAGCAGTCGGGTCACATCGCCGCGGTCGGCTTCGACCTTTACGTACGGCTGGTCGGGGAGGCGGTCGCCGACTTCAAGGGCGAGCAGACCGCCGAACTGGCCGAGGTGAAGATCGACCTGCCGGTCGACGCGCACATCCCGCACGACTACATCGACGGCGAGCGGCTGCGCCTCGCGGCCTACCGCGCGATGGCCGAGGCGGCGACCGAGGCGGACGTCGAGGCGGTGCGCGAGGAGCTCGCCGACCGCTACGGTCCGCTGCCCGAGCCGGTCTCGAACCTGCTGGAGGTCGCGAAGCTGCGGGTCGAGCTGCGACCGTACGGCGTCACCGAGGTCGTGGCGCAGGGGAACCAGATCCGGTTCGCGCCCGTTGACCTCCGGGAGTCGCAGACGCTGCGGCTGCAGCGGCTCTACCCGAAGAGCATCGTCAAAGCGCCGCTGCGCACGATCTTGGTGCCGCGACCCACCGACGCGCCTGCGGGTCGCTTCGGCGGCCAGCCGTTGCGCGACGTCACGTTGCTTCGGTGGGTTGCCACGTTGGCTCGTGACGTCCTGCAGCCCAAGGAGCCCAAGGAACCCAAGGAGCCCGGGGCGTCCCAGGGCGGGGCGCCGGTACCCTGATCGGCGGCGCAGCCTCGCGTGAGGCGATGCGTGTGAATGGAAGGACAGTCGTGTTTCGTGCTCGACGCGCAACCGCAGGTCTGGCGGGCCTGATCGCGGTGTCCGCGCTGGCGCTGAGCGCCTGCGCGCCCGCGCACCCCGGTGCGGCGGCCACGGTCGGCAACGACCGCATCACCGTCGCGCAGTTGCAGGCGCTGACCAACCGGACGCTTGCCGATCCGTCCTTCGCCGCGACCAACGGGACCGACACCGCCGCGGTCCAGCGCCAGGAGCTGACCAACCTGGTCAATCACCACCTGCTCGACGTCGCGGCGCGGGAGAAGGGCGTCTCGGTCACCGAAGGGGAGGTCGGCACCACGATCTCCACGGTGCTGAAGCAGGAGGGCAGCCAGCAGGCGCTCGACAAGGACGCCGCCGCGCACGGCATCGCACCCGAAGACGTTCACGACTACTTCTACTACGCGACCTTGGAGAGCAAGCTCGCGCCGAAGATCGAGACCCCGGTCGTCCACGTCGCGCACATCTTGGTCAAGGACCAGCAGACCGCGCAGCAGATCCTCGCGCAGGTCAAGGCCGATCCCAGCTCGTTCGCCTCGATCGCGAAGTCGAAGTCGATCGACACCGGGAGCGCCGCGAACGGCGGTGACCTCGGCACCGCGCCGTCCGCTCAGTTCGTCACCAAGTTCGCCGACGCCGTCGACGCCGCGACGGTGGGCAGCTACTTCGTCGTGCAGACGCAGTTCGGCTGGCACGTCGTCCACCTGATCTCGCGCACCAACGAGTCGCTCCAGCAGATCACCGGCGGGGCGTCGAGCACGGCTCAAACCGCGCAGCAGACCGCCTCCGCGGTCATCGCGCGCTATCTCGACGGTGTCGCGAAGCAGGCCGGCGGCATCAGCGTCAACCCGCGCTACGGCGTCTGGGACTCCGACCAAGGCGGCGTGGTGGCGGCCGGCGGCAAGCTCTCGTCGGTGCCGCCCGCCGGCCCGAGCGCCGCGCCGTCCAGCTGACGTGACGGCGCTGACGTGACGGCGCAGACGTGACGGCGCCGTCGGCAGGCGACCGACCGGGCAGCCGGTTCCTCGACCTGGTCGAGGTGATGGACCGGCTGCGCTCCCCGGGCGGCTGCCCGTGGGACGCCGAGCAGACCCACGCCTCCTTGGTGAAGTACCTGCTCGAGGAGGCGTACGAGACCGCCGAGGCGATCGAGGACGGCGACGACGCGGCGCTGCGCGAAGAACTCGGCGACGTCTTGCTCCAGGTGGTCTTCCATTCGCGGATCGCCGCCGAGCGTCCTGACGGGTGGGCGATCGACGACGTCGCGAACGACATCGTCGAGAAGCTGGTGCGACGGCATCCGCACGTGTTCGGCTCGGCGTCCGCCGCGACCGCGAGCGACGTCGAGGCCAACTGGGAGCAGTTGAAGGCTGCGGAGAAGGGCCGCACGTCCGCCACCGACGGTGTTCCGATGGGGCAGCCGGCGCTCGCGCTCGCGTCGGCGCTGCTCGGCCGCGCGGCGAAGGCCGGTCTCGACGTGCCGGTCGGCGCGTCGGTCGACGTCCCCAAGACCGTGGACGACGAAAGCGTCGGCGACCTGTTGCTCGCCGTTGTCGCGCTCGCGCGTTCGGCCGGTGTCGACGCCGAGACCGCGTTGCGCGCGGCTGCTCGGCGGTACCGGGCTCGGGTGGTCGACGCCGAGAGCGGCGGAATCGGGTCAACCGGCTGACGACGGGTCGGCGGGGCCGCGACAATCGTGGCGTGACGAAGGCGGCGGGGCGGGAGTGAGCGGCAGCCAATCCGGCCGCCGCCGCGCCGCGCGGGCGTTGCCGCGCTTGTTGCGAACCGCGTTGGCCCTCGTGTGGCGGTCGGACCGCCGATCGTTCGGCATCGTCTGCGCCCTTGAGCTGTTGAGCGGCGTGGTGATCGCCGCGCAGGTGTACTTCGTCACCAAGGTGGTCGCAGCGCTGCTGGCGTCAGAACGCGGCGAATCGGTGACCCGCGCGCTGCCTCCGATCATCGCGCTCGCGGGACTCGTCACCTACAGCGGTGTCGCGCTCGCGATCGTGCGGCAAAAGCAGCGGCTCCTCGCTTTCTTGACCGAGCGTGCGACCCGCCGCCAGATCCTCGACGTCGCGGGCGACGTCGACCTGTGGTCATACGAGACCTCAGGCTTTTACGACCGGCTCCGACGGGTGCAGGCCAGCGCCGCGACCCGGCCGTACTTTCTGACGATCGGGCTGGTCGGCCTGGTTGGTGGTCTGGCGGGCGCGCTGAGCTTGGCCGTGGCGGTGGTGTTCATCCAGCCGTTGCTGTTGCCGTTGATCGTGCTTTCGGGCCTGCCGGTGTGGTTCACCGGTCGTCGCGCGAGCCGCCGCGAGTTCGCCTTTGCGGTGGCGATGACGCCAGTGCAGCGCATGCGCGACTACCTCGACGCGACCCTCACCGGGCGCAGCGAGGCCAAGGAGTTGCGAGCATTCGGCGCGGTCGCCGCGCTCCGCAAGCGGTACGACGACACTTACGAGGAATTCGCCACTTCGATGCGCCAGCATCTGAAGGTCAAGCAGCGGCTTGGCGTCGTCGGGATGCTCGGCTCCGGCGCCTTGATCGTCGGAACCTTCGCGCTGCTCATTTGGCTCGTTCAGCACCATGACGTCAGCCTGTCGCAGGTCGCCGGCGCGGTGGTCGGCATCAGGCTCCTGTCGACGCAGATCACCGAGCTTTCCAGTGGCGCTCAGCAGATCTTCGAGTCCAGTCTGTTCCTCGACGACCTCGACGACTTCCTGCGCGATCGGCCGACCGCGCGCCTCGCCCCTCAGGGCCGCCACGCGCGGTCGGAGCCCGCGCCGCCACGTCGTCCGGCGCCGGCAGGTTTCGACGTGCTCGACGTCGAGCGGGTGTCGTTCTCCTATCCGGGGAGCGAGCATGACGCGCTCGACGAGGTGTCGCTTTCGATGCGGCGCGGCCAGGTGGTCGCCCTGGTCGGGGAGAACGGCTCCGGCAAGACCACGCTGGCGAAGCTCCTCGCCGGTTTGTACGAACCCGACGCCGGCGTGATCCGGTGGGACGGCGTCGACACCGCCCAATACGAGCCCGCCAGCTTGCGGGAGTCCATCGCCGTCATCTTCCAAGACTTCGTTCAGTACCAACTGACGGCGAGGGAGAACGTCGGCTTGGGCAAGCCCGACGCCATCGACGACGTCCGCGCCATTCAAGCCGCCGCAGAGCAGGCAGGCGCGGCTGACCTCATCGCGTTGTTGCCGCACGGCTACGAGACGATCCTGAGCAAGCAATTCGAGGGCGGCCAAGATTTGTCGCTCGGGCAGTGGCAGCGGGTCGCGTTGGCCCGCGCCTTCTATCGGGACGCGCCTTTCATCATCCTCGACGAGCCGTCCGCGTCGCTCGACCCGCGCGCTGAGGCCGATCTGTTCGCCAAGGTCCGAACGCTGCTCCACGGCCGGACCGTGCTGCTCATCTCGCATCGCTTTTCGAGCGTTCGTTACGCCGACAGCATTTATGTGCTGCGCGCCGGCCGCGTCGTCGAGCAAGGCACGCATGTCGAACTCATGCGCGCGGCCGGGCTGTACGCGGACCTGTTCACCACCCAGGCCGCCGCCTATGTCGACGCGGCCGACGTCGAGTAAGCGCGGCGCTTTCCGCTTCCGCTGGCCGGCTGGCCCGCTGGCTGACCCGCGGGTGCCGATCGGGCGTCGCCCGCGCGCCCGATAAACTCGCCGCTGGCTCGGGTTTCGCCCATCGAGCTCTCGCCCGAATCAGCTGAAGGAGTGCCACCGTGGCCGCCATCGAAGCCCTTGGGGCTCGCGAAATCCTCGACTCCCGCGGCAATCCGACCGTCGAGGTCGAAGTGTTGCTCGACGACGGCACGGTCGCCCGCGCCGCGGTGCCGAGTGGCGCGTCGACGGGCGCGTTCGAGGCGGTCGAGTTGCGCGACGGCGGCGAGCGCTACGGCGGCAAGGGCGTGGAGAAGGCCGTGCAGGCGGTGATCGACGACATCGGCCCGGAGATCGTCGGCTTCGAGGCCACCGAGCAGCGGCTGCTCGACCAGAAGCTGATCGAGCTCGACGGCACGCCCAACAAGGCGAAGCTCGGCGCGAACGCGATCTTGGGCGTGTCGCTCGCCGTCGCCCGGGCGGCCGCCGAGTCGAGCGAGTTGCCGCTGTTCCGCTATCTCGGCGGTCCGAACGCGCACGTCCTGCCGGTGCCGATGATGAACATCTTGAACGGCGGCGCGCACGCCGACTCAGGCGTCGACGTCCAGGAGTTCATGGTCGCCCCGATCGGCGCCGCGACCTTCGCCGAGGCGCTGCGCTGGGGCGCGGAGACCTATCACGCGCTGAAGTCGGTGCTGAAGGGCCGCGGCCTCGCGACCGGCCTCGGCGACGAGGGCGGGTTCGCGCCCAGCCTCGGCAGCAACCGCGAGGCGCTCGACCTGATCCTCGAGGCGATCGGCAAGGCGGGCTTCACCCCCGGCCGCGACGTCGCGCTCGCGCTCGACGTGGCCGCCACCGAGCTTCACAGCGACGGGGGCTACGAGTTCGAGGGCGTCCGCAAATCGGCGTCCGAGTTGATCGCGTACTACGGCGACCTGGTGGCCAACTACCCGCTGGTCTCGATCGAGGACCCGCTGGACGAAGAGGACTGGGACGGCTGGAAGGCGATCACCGACGCGCTTGGCGCCAAGGTGCAGATCGTCGGCGACGACCTGTTCGTCACCAACCCGGAGCGAATCGCGCGCGGCGTCGCGAGCGGCACCGCGAACGCGCTGCTCGTGAAGCTGAATCAGATCGGCACGCTGACCGAGACGCTCGACGCCGTCGAGCTCGCCCACCGCAACGGCTATCGCACGATGACCTCGCACCGGTCGGGGGAGACCGAAGACACCACGATCGCCGACGTCGCGGTCGCCACGAACGCCGGGCAGATCAAGACCGGCGCGCCGTCGCGGTCGGAGCGGGTCGCGAAGTACAACCAGCTGTTGCGCATCGAAGAGGAGCTGGACGACGCGGCACGCTACGCGGGAGCGTCGTCGTTCCCACGATTCACCGGCGGTCAGTGAGAAGCTACGACGTGTGAGATTTTCCCGCCGTCACGAGACAAACCGGTCGCCGAGCCGGGTCGCCCGGCGGCGGCGGGCGGTCGGCCATCGACCGCCATCGACGGCGGTCGACGACGCCGGGCGGCCGGCGCAGCGCAAGCGCAAGACCTCGTTCACCGGGCGGGCCGCGGTGCTCGCCGTCGTCCTGGCAGCGCTGGCGATCGCCCTCGCCGGCCCGTTGCGCCAGCTGATCACCCAGCGGGCGCAGATCTCGTCACTTCGATCGGACGTCGCGAAGCAGACGCAGGAGCTGAAGACCCTTCAGCAGCAGCAAAAGCAGTGGGCCGACCCGTCGTACGTGGCGCAGCAGGCGCGTGATCGACTGCACTACGTGTTACCCGGAGAGGTGCCCTACGTGACGCTCGCGCCGACGCCTTCGGCATCGGCTTCCGCCGGCGCGCAAGCGGTGGTCGACGAGCCGTGGTACGCGCAGTTGTGGTCCTCGATACAAGGCGCCGACGCGACCCCGAAGCCCTCGCCCTCGCCCGCGCCGTCGACGGCGCCGCAGCCAGCGACCACGCCCGCGCCATCGGTCGCGCCAACGCCGTGAGCGCTGAGCTCTCGGCGCGGGATCGCGCCGTCGTCGCCGCGCAATTGGGCCGGACGCCGCGAGCGATGCGCGGCGTCGCGCATCGCTGCCCGTGCGGGCGCCCGGACGTCGTCGAGACCGCTCCGCGGCTGGCCGACGGCACCCCGTTTCCGACGCTGTACTACCTGACCTGCCCGCGCGCGGCCTCGGCGATCGGACGGTTGGAGGCCAGCGGGTTGATGCGTGACATGACGCAACGGCTCGAGGCGGACGACGCGCTGCGCGAGCGCTACGAGGCCGCGCATCGTGACTACTTGCGACGCCGTGACGCTCTTGAGCCGTTGCCAGGCGATCCCTCGGCGGGCGGCATGCCGCGTCGGGTGAAGTGCCTGCACGTGCTGGTCGCGCACTCGCTGGCGGTGGGTCCCGGCGTCAACCCGTTCGGTGACGAAGCCTTGGAAGCGTTGCCGCAGTGGTGGGCGAAAGGTCCGTGCGTCGAAGATCCCGCGGTTCCCGAGGTGTCCGGGTGCGGGTAGCGGCCATCGACTGCGGCACGAATTCGCTGCGCCTGTTGATAGCTGACGTCGACCGCGCAGCAGGCGTCGTCGCCGACATCGACCGCGACATGGTCATCGTCCGGCTTGGCGAGGGTGTCGACAAGACACGCCGTTTCTCTGCCGCCGCGCTGGAGCGGACGTTGTCGGCTTGCCGTGACTACGCGCGTCGAATCGACTCTCTCGATGTCGAACGTGTTCGGTTCGTCGCCACCAGCGCCTCGCGCGACGCGACGAACCGCGACGAGTTCTTCGACGGCGTGCGGGCCGCGCTTGGCGTCGACGTCGAGGTGGTGACCGGCGAGGAGGAGGCGGCACTGTCGTTCGCTGGCGCCACCCAAGAATTGATGTCCGACAAGGAGGTCGAGCCGCCGTACCTGGTGGTTGACATCGGCGGCGGCTCCACCGAATTCGTCATCGGCTCAACCACCGTCGACGCCGCGCGCTCGGTCGACGTCGGGTGTGTGCGGCTCGCTGAGCGGCACTTTCACTCCGACCCCGCGACGCCGGAGGAGATTCGGGCGGCTCGCGCCGACGTCGACCGGGCGCTCGAGCTCGTCGCGGAAGCCGTGCCACTCGGTGAGGCCGCCACCTTGGTCGGCCTCGCCGGCTCGGTCACAACGGTCGCGGCGCTCGCGCTTGAGCTTGCCGACTACGACCCTCGGCGCATCCACCGCACGCGAGTCGCGGCGTCGAGCGTGCACGAGATCACCCGGCGGCTGCTGTCCATGAGTTGCGTGGAGCGCAAGGCGTTGCCGGTCGTGCATCCGGGCCGAGCCGATGTCATCGGCGCGGGGGCGTTGGTGCTCGACACGGTGATGCGCCGGGTCGACGCGGCCGAGGTGGTGGTCAGCGAGCACGACATCCTCGACGGCATCGCGCTGTCGATCGCGCCTTGACCGCCGCCACGCGACGCGGTCAGGCGGGGAACGCGATGACCTTCGCCAGGTTGCCTGATGGCTCGGTGTAGCGCTGCAGCAAGATGTCGATGCCCGAAGCCGGTACCGGCCGGGCGAAGTGGTAGCCCTGGCCCAGCTGGCAGCCGAGCCGTTCGAGTTCGCGCGCCTGCTGCGCGGTCTCGATGCCCTCAGCCAAGGTGACGAGCCCGAGCGCCTCGCCAAGCTCGATCATCGCCCGCACAAAGGGGGACTTCTCCTCGTTGCCGCTGATGTCGTCGGTGAAGGTCTTGGCGATCTTGATCATGTCCATCGGCAGCTCGCGCAGTGAGCTCAGCGACGCGTAGCCGGTGCCGAAGTCGTCCATGGCCAGCCGGACGCCGAATCTGCTGAGTCGGCTCAACGTGCGGGTGGTTCGCTCCGAACCTTGCAGCATGAGCCCTTCGGTGACTTCGAGAATGAGGTTCGCGGGGTCGATGCGCGCCTCGTCGACGGCGTTCTCCACCTGCGCGACCAAGTCTGGTTGGGAAAACTGCGCGGGCGAGAGGTTCACTGAGACGGCGAAGGGACGCTGGCCGGCGCTGGCGGTGATCTCGTTCCACTGCGCGACGCGCGCGCACGCGTTGCGCATCACGAAGCGTCCGATGTCGTTGATGAGGCCGGATTGCTCAGCTGCGGAGATGAACGACTTCGGGAAGATCAGCCCGCGATCCGGGTGAACCCACCGGACCAGCGCCTCCGCGGCGACCGGTCGACCGCTGTGCAGGTCGACGATCGGCTGGTAGTGCACCTGGAACTCGCCCCGATCGGCCGCGCGCTCGAGGTCGGACTTCAGTTGGTGGCGTTGGACGACCTCGGCTCGCATGCTCGAGCGGAACCAGCGATAGCGGCCCTTGCCGTCTGCCTTCGCCATGTACATCGCGAGGTCCGCGTTGCGCAACATCTCGTCGGCGGAGTGCACATCCTGGCTGGTCGCGATGCCGATGCTCGCGCGCGTGTACAGCTCGCATCCGTTCACCGTTATGGGTAATCGCAGTGCGTCGGTGATCCGCGCCGCCACCCGTTCCGCGGCGTGCGACGTCAGCGCGTCTTCGATGATGATGGCGAACTCGTCGCCGCCGAGCCGCGCGGGCTGGTCGGACGGACGCAGGCAACCGGTGATGCGTTCGGCGACGACTTGAAGCAGCTGGTCGCCGGCTTCATGTCCTAGCGTGTCGTTGACCGTCTTGAAGTCGTCGAGGTCGATGAACAGGATCGCGCAGGTGCGGTCCTCGACTTTCGCCGCGTTGAGCGACTCGACGACGCGATCGGCGAACCGCGTGCGGTTGGCCAATCCGGTGAGCGGATCGTGAAACGCGAGTTGCGTGAGCTTCTGCTCGAGCTCCCGCAGCTGGGTCAGCGACTGCTCGAGTCGGCCGTTCTCCAGCGCGACGCTCACGTGACTGGCGAGTGCCTCGAGGAGTCGTTTGTCTTGCGACTGGAAAACCGCGGACTCGCCGAGACGGTCGCCCAACATCAGCATGCCGATCGCTCGCGTCTCACCACGCAGCGGCGCCACCATCGCGTTGCGGAGACCTTGTGCCGCAAGGTATTCCTCGTCCTCTGCGGTCGTGCCGCCGCCCACGGGCCGGCGCGTCAGGCCGAATCGGCTCCGCGCGCGATGCGCGCCGATGACGATCGGCACTGTCTGGTTCGCGATGCGCTCCCACATGGTGAGCACGGCGGGATCGCTGACGGCCTCCATGACCTTCGGCTCGCCGCTGTTGTCGACGCGAATGCGAAGCAAGGGCGCCGAGTTTGGCGGTGCCATGACGGCTTCGGCGGTTTCGGTGCGGAACATTGCCCGCGCTTGCTCCAGCAACGCGACGATCGCCTGCTCAAGGTCCGGGTTTTGGGTCAGGATGCGGTTGGCCGCATAGAGAAACTCGAGGATCTCGTGCTTTTCCCGCTCGCGAATGTACGCGCGATAGGCGACGAACACCGTCGCTGCGGGGATGGCGAGCAGCCACGCGGCCGCTGGCCGGTCGTCGATGACCGTCGCGGCCACCAGCCCGATGCTGACGTTGGTGAACGCCGAGCCGAGCAGCATGACGAACGCGAAACCGATACGGCCGAGCTGAATTCGGCGCTCCGCGAGAGAGATCGCGGTGTTCACGGCGACCGCACCAAGCAACGCGGACGTGACGATGGTCAGCCCTGTCGCCAGCCAGACCACGCCGCCGAAATGGCTCCCGCGCGACACGAGCGCTCGCAGCAGCAGCACCGCGACGCTCGACGTCACCGCGAAGTTAGCCAGATTGAACGCCGCCTTCAGCGGGCTCTGCCTGCGTTGTGCCGCCAATGCGACGGCGCACCCCACGAACTGCGCGATGAGCAGCTCGCGGGGTGTGGCGAAGAACAGGCCGAGGACGAGAGGCACCTCGCTCATGGAGAACGAGTGCGCGCCACGCCGGAAGTGCAAATGCACGAGGCAGGTCTCGGCCAGGTAGAAGACGAAGGCCAGCACCAGCCATGAGATGTGGAACTTCGCGATTGTCGTGGGCTCGCGCCACAAGAGCGCGAGCCCACCGCAACCGAGGCCGACGAGCGCGCCGACGAACAACCGGAGCGGCCGGATGCCGCTGGTTGTCGCCTTCTCAGGCGCGTCGACCTTGCTCAAGGAAGGTCACTACTTCCAGTTCTTAGTGGTCCATGCCGCGTCCGTCCACGTCGAGCCGGTCCACGTGGAGCCGGTCCAGGTGGAGCCAGTCCAGGTGGAGCCGGTCCACGTCGAGCCGGTCCACGTCGAGCCGGTCCACGTCGAGCCGGTCCACGTCGAGCCGGTCCACGTGGAGCCGGTCCAGGTGGAGCCAGCCCAGTTGCGCGCCGTCCACGTCGACCCGGTCCAGGTCGACCCGGCAGGCGTCGTCGAGGCGCGGGCGACCAACGCCCTCCACACCGGTCGGGTGTGGTCAGTCGCGGTCGGCCATGACTGCGTGCGGTATTCAGTGGCCGCGTTCATCGTCCACGCCATGTTCAGCTCGCCCGCCCCGAGCTTGACCCCTGAGAGGTTCGGCAGCCACGTCGAGTGCACGGCCATGGTGGCCTTCACCTGGTCGGGCGTGATGCCGGGTCGCTGGCCGATCAGCAGTGCCGCGGACCCGGAGGTGATCGCCGCCGACTCCGACGTGCCGCTGCCGCGCATCAGCGCGCTCGTCACCATGGAACCCGCGCCGTACTCCTGGTCGATCGCCGACCCCGGCACGCGCAGGCTCACGATGTGCGTTCCTGGCGCGCCGAAGTCCGGGTTGCGCGTTCCGTCGCCCATGTTCGAGAAACTCGCGATCACGTCGTCCGAGACCGACATCGTCGAGCCGGTGTCGACCGCGCCAACGGCGATGACATACGGGTCGTTGGCGGGCGAGGTCATGCCGTGCTTGCCGTCGTTACCGGCGGCGACGACCACCGTGATGCCCGCCTTCCACGCCGCCTCCACGGCAGCGTCGAGCGGGTCTTGGGTGTACGGCATCGCGCTGCGGATGCCAAGCGAGAGGTTCAGGACCTTGATGTTCAAGCCCGGTTCGTTCCTGTGCGCCACCACCCACTGAATCGCCGAGATGACGGCCGACTCAACGGTGGCGCCGCTCGCGTCTGCGACCTTCACGCTCACGATGTGCGCGTCGGGCGCTGCGCCGAGGAAGTAGCGGCTGTTCGCGTAGTACGGCGCCCGTGCCGCCGGATCGCGACCCGCGATCAGGCCCGCCATGAACGTGCCGTGCCCGAACGTGTCGAGGCCGCGCACTTGCGTGAAGTAGCCGGTCGGGGTGAAGTCCGGCCCGTAGAAGACCTTTCCGGACGACGACAGCGCCGGCACGGGCGCGACGCCCGAGTCAATCAGCGCGACGCCGACGCCCTGCCCGGACAGCCCGGCGTTCCAGTACGCGCCGTAGCCGACCGAGCTCGACAAGCCGATCGGCGAACCGGGGTCGGTGGCGGGGTCGTAGCTCGAGCCCTGCGTCGACCCGGCGTAGTCGGGAGACACGACCCGCACGTCAGCGCCGTGGCTCAGCGCCTCGGCCGCTGCCGAGGTGAGCGTGGCGGTGAAGCCGTTGACGATCGGGAGGTCGACGCCGATGGCGCCGCCGGCCGCGGCGACGTCTGCGCGCGCGTTCGCGAGACGGCCCGCGGAGGCTTGCACGATGTAAGACGAGGCGGGCCCGCTCGGGGCCGCCGAGGCGCTGGCGCTCGCGATCCCGCCGAGCGGGAGAAGCGCCGCGGCGGTGGCGGCGGAAATGGCGCCGACGACCAGCCTGCCGGCGGTCACTCTGCCGGCGGTCACTCTGCCGGCGGTCAGCTCTGCCGGCGGTCAGTGTGCGTCGTCCGTCCACCCATGTCAGACCGCGCCGCCTGGTGGCCCGCGCGGACAGCGGCACGCCGTCCTTGGCTCTATTCACTTCTGTCCCCACCCCATAGCTGTCCGTGACGCGCTCGTGACGCATCGTGACGCATCGTGACTCCTAGTGTGGAGTCCGCCGAGGTCCGCGTCATCAGCCGAGCGGTCTGGGTGGCTGCCGCCGAGCGGTCTGGGTGGCTGCCGCCGACCGGAGTAGCCGCATCGCCGACAAACGCCGACATGCCAGACTTGCGGCGTGGTCGCGCCATGATCGTCGAGCCGGGCAGCGGCTGGCCGGACGACCTCGCCGCGGCCACGACACCCGTCGCCACGAGCGCGGCGGAGGTCAGGCGGCTTGCCGCCGCGTCGTCCGAACTCGACCGCAGCGCCGACTCACTCACCGCGACGGTGTCGGTGTGCCGGGCGTGCCCGAGGCTCGTCCAGTGGCGCGAGAGCGTCGCGCAAGTGAAGCGGCGCGCGTTCGCCGACCAGCCGTACTGGGGTCGGCCGGTGCCGGGCTGGGGTGACCCGGCCGCCCGCGTTTTGGTCGTCGGTCTGGCGCCCGCGGCGCACGGCGGCAACCGAACCGGACGCATCTTCACGGGTGACCGCAGTGGCGACTGGCTCTTCGCGGCCTTGTGTCGGGCCGGGCTTGCGGTCTTGCCGACGAGCACGCATGCCGGCGACGGGCAACGGCTCATCGGTGTGCGAGTGGTGGCCGCGGTGCGCTGCGCACCACCCGCGAACAAGCCGACCACCGTCGAGCGCGACACCTGCCAGCCATGGCTGGCCCGCGAGATCTCGCTGCTGGGAACGACGTTGCGGGTGGTTGTCGTGCTCGGCGCGTTCGGCTGGCAGGCGTTGCTGCCGGTGCTTGCCGAAGCGGGCTTCCCGATCCCACGACCGTCGCCGCGTTTCGGTCACGGCGTCTCGGTCGAACTCGTCAGTGGTGCCGGGAAATCGTTGCGGTTATTGGGGTGTTACCACCCGAGTCAGCAGAACACGTTCACCGGCAAGCTGACGGAACCGATGATCGATGACGTGCTCGGCCTTGCCGCGCGGCTTGCCGACGTCGTCACGTGATCCTGCGGGATAGGGTGAAGACCATGGCGGACGACAGTCGGCAGCGGCGCCCACACATTCTGGTCCTCGGCGGTGGCTACGTCGGGATGTACACCGCGTTGCAGCTCAACAAGAAGCTGCGCCGCGACGAAGCGACAGTGACGGTCATCGATCCGCTGTCGTACATGACATACCAGCCGTTCCTGCCGGAGGCCGCGGCGGGCAACCTCGAACCCCGGCACGTCGTGGTGCCGTTGCGTCGCGTGTTGCCACGCGCCCAAGTCTTGAACGGCCGGGTGACTCGCATCGAGCACGAGCGCCGCGTCGTCACGTTTGCGCCGAGCGCCGCCGACGCCGTCGAGATTTCGTACGACATCCTTGTCGTCGCGCTTGGGTCGGTCGCGCGCACGCTGCCGATTCCCGGCCTCGCCGAGTGCGGCATCGGCTTCAAAACCGTTGGCGAAGCCATTTTCCTGCGCAATCACGTTCTCGCGAAGCTCGACGTCGCCGCATCGACCCCCGACGCCGACGTTCGGCGGCGCGCGCTCACCTTCGTGTTCGTGGGCGGCGGATACGCGGGTGTGGAGGCGTTCGCCGAGCTCGAGGACATGGCCCGCGACGCGTGCAAGTCGTACGACGGCGTCGACCCGTCCGACATGAGATGGGTGTTGGTCGAGGCCACTGACCGCATTCTGCCTGAGGTCAGTCGCGACCTCGCCGAGTACACCGTCCGCGAGTTGGAGAAGCGCGGTGTCGACATCAGGCTCAACACCCGCCTCGAGTCGGCGGCGAATCACCACATCGTCTTGTCGGACGGCGAGGAGTTCGACGCCGACACGTTGGTCTGGACGGCCGGCGTCAAGCCGAACCCGGTGCTCGCA
Organism: uncultured Actinomycetes bacterium; assembly: GCA_963747395.1. Classification (GTDB taxonomy): domain Bacteria; phylum Actinomycetota; class Actinomycetes; order Acidothermales; family Acidothermaceae; genus JAICLV01. The sequence continues at coordinate 196,468 of CAVVEX010000011.1, forward strand.
AGCAGCGACTTGCCGCTCGATGAGAAGGGTCGGCTGCGCGGCACCGAGTTCCTGACCCTTAAGGGAGTCGACGACGCGTGGTGCGCCGGTGATTGCGCGGCGATCCCCGACGTCACGCGACCCGGCACGTTCTGCGGACCCAGCGCGCAACACGCGGTGCGGCAGGCGAAGCACCTCGGCGACAACATCGCGCGCGTTCTGCGTGGTGGAAAGCCCACCGAATATCGCCACTCCTACGCGGGCTCGGTCGCAAGCCTTGGCTTGCACAAGGGCGTCGCGCAGATCTACGGCGTGAAACTGCGCGGCATCGTCGCTTGGTTCATGCATCGCACCTACCACGTGTCACGGGTGCCGACGTTCAACCGCAAGGTGCGGGTCATCGCCGACTGGACCCTCGCCTTGTTCTTCCGCCGCGAGATAGTGTCACTGGGCGCGCTGCAGAACCCGCGTCAGGAGTTCGAGCTGGCGACCCGCCCGACGACGTCCGAGGGCGAGCCGGCGCCGGCTGGCGCCAAGCGGAAGCGCTAGCCCCCGTAGCCCAATAGGCAGAGGCGAGCCCCTTAAAAGGGTTTCAGTGTCGGTTCGAGTCCGACCGGGGGCACCCGTCCGAAGTACCGGAACCGTCGCAAAGGGTTGACCGCCGCTCTTGGCGTCGAGTAGAAACAGCGCCAGGTCCCTCGGGGAGCCGATGGCCGGGCGCGGTTGTGCTCGGCCGCCCTCTTTCGGCCGCCTGCTCGTTGACGGCCAGTCCTTTTAGAAAGGTGCAGCGCAAATGCATCGACGCGATCATGAGAGCGCTCTCCACATCCGTTCCGGCACGCTGACACGGCGGCGGCTCGGCCGCCGCGCCGCTGCGGCCGCCGCCGTCCTCGGGTGCGTCATCTCGATGTCCGGCGTGGCGGCAATGTCCGGTGTGGCGGTAGCCGCGCCGCCGCCGTCCGGCCAACCGGACCTAGGCCCGAACGTCGTGGTGCTCGACCCGAGCATGCCGCAGGCCGACGTGCAGTCCGAACTCGACGCGATCGCCACCCAGCAGGTGCCAATCGACAGCCAGTTCACCAGCCGCCGCTACGCCGTCCTCTTCAAGCCGGGCACGTACGGCACGCCCGACAACCCGCTGATCTTCCAGGTCGGCTACTACACCGAGGTGGCCGGACTCGGCGCACTGCCGAGCGACACCGTCATCAACGGCGCCGTCAACGTCTTCAACACTTGCTTCAGCGACGGCAGCTGCAACGCCGACGACAACTTCTGGCGGTCGCTGTCGAACCTGCAGATCAACGTGAACATCCCGCCGAACCCGCCGGCGTACGCGCCGCCGGTGACCGAGCCTTACACGCCGTACTGCGCCAACACCGGCGAGTTTTGGGCCGTCTCGCAGGCCGCGCCGATGCGCCGAGTCCTCGTCGAGGATGGCAGCAATGGCAACGGCTCAAGCAAGGGCAACGTCTTGTTCCAGGACTACTGCGCGCCGAACAACTACGCCAGTGGCGGGTTCATCGCTGACAGCAAGGTGAGCGGCGACCTGAACTTCTACGGCAACCAGCAGTACATGGTGCGCAACGATGACATCGGCGGCGCCAATGGCTGCCCGAACGGGCTTTGGAACATGGTGTACTCCGGCACCGTCGGCGCGCCCGACCCCGTGTTCAGCGGGCAGTGCCAGCAGAACACCGTGTTGGCGAACAGCCCGGTCACCAAGGAGAAGCCGTTCCTTTACACCGACAGCCATGGCGGCTATCGGGTCTTCGTGCCCTCCGTTCGAAAGAACAGCGCCGGGACTTCATGGCAGAGCGGTAAGGAGGCTGGGCACGAGCTGCCGCTGCGCGACTTCTTCGTCGCGACACCGTCGACGTCGGTCTGGTCCATCAATTTCGCGCTGGCGATGGGGAAGAACCTGCTCCTGACGCCGGGTGTTTACAACCTCGCGCAGCCGATCGTGGTGACCCGGCCCAACACCGTCGTGCTGGGTCTCGGTTTCGCGACGTTGGTTCCGCAGCATGGCAACGCAGCGCTCATCGCGCTGCCGAACAACGGTGTGACGGTCGCCGGGATGCTCGTTGACGCAGGGCCGGTGAACTCGCCGGTGCTGATGTCGGTTGGCACGCCGTGGATAGGCGCCCGCGGCCGGCATGGCGCCACCGGTGACCCCGACCTGTTGTCGGACGTGTTCTTCCGCGTCGGCGGCGCGGCGACCACGAAGACGTCGGCGAGCGTGAGCCTGTTGGTGAACGCGAACAACGCGATCATCGACGACGTGTGGGCGTGGCGCGCCGACCATGGCAACGCCGTGGGCTGGACGACGAACCCCGCCGCCACGGGTGTCGTCGTCACGGGCGACAACGTCACCTCCTACGGGCTGGCCGTCGAGCACTACCAGAAGAACGAGGTGATCTGGAGCGGCCAGGCCGGCAAGAACATCTTCTTCCAAAACGAGCTGCCGTATGACGTGCCGTCACAAGATGTGTGGAACTCGTCCGCGCACCAACTCGGCTACCCGGCGTTCGTGGTCACGCCCAACGTCCGCTCGTTCGACGGTTACGGAATGGGCAGCTACGCGGTGTTCATTCAAACGCCGGCCACCATCTACGACGACATGGCGTTCCAGTCGCCGACGCGCGACAACGTTCGATTCCATAACGTGTTCACGGTGTGGATCGGTGGTTCCGGCGGCTTCAACTCGGTCGTCAATGGGACCGGAGCGCCGAACACGTCGACGGATCCAGCTGTGGTGACGCCGGTCGACGTCGCGAGCTACCCGGGGAGCTGACGGCTGCATCTCAAGGCAAGCGTTGAGGTGGGGCGGGCGCGCGGCGTCCGCCCCACCGGCGTCTGGGGCTGTGCGCGCGGGGTTAGCTGTACGGGGTCAGCTGTGCGCGGTGCGGCGCTTCTCGTGCTCGCGCACGATGGCGCTGGCGTAGCCGTGGGGCAGCTCGTGCTCGTCGCACAGCCAGTTCACGCGCTCGTCGAGCCGACTGAAGCTTGGACCCTGCTCTAATTCGCGAAACCACTCGGATAGGCCGCGTCCCGTGACCTGCGGGACCCTCTCCACGAGGTTGCGATGAGTCTCCTCGGAGTGGTGCACGCTCATGAGCGCCTCCTGGCGTCCGAAATCGTCAGCGGTCCATGGCAAGAGCGTGCCCCACGGATTGCGTGCGGGCAACCCCTCCCCGCGTGTCGATGATCGGTGGGCGTCCCGTTTTTGTGGGACCTTCGACGACGTGGATCTCGTGCCGGACGACGCGATCGCGCGGCTGACCGAAGCCCTCGCCGAGGTGGTGCAGACGGTTCGCCGGATGCCGCCCGGCCGGCTCCGCTCCGCAACGCGGATAGGGGCGGCGCGGGCGTTGGCGGCCGCGCTCGGCGAAAGCTGTGCAGGGGATCGAGCAGGCGGCGTCCGTGACCCGCCGGCGTGGCGCGACCTACCCGACGTCCCAGATCTTGTCGTTGGCGATCAGCTAGCCGTGCTGGCACATGATTTTGAGATCGCGACCTCGGTCGGCGCGCCAACCGAGGTCTGGACGATGAACGGCCGCGCGCCGCTGCGCGACGTCCTAGCCGAGCTTCTGTCGGTGATCGCACAAGCCCGTGAGGCCCTTTGACGGTCGCCGCCGAGGGTGCGTCCACGGTCGAGTTCAGCGCCAAGACAACGACCGGAACCGCACACTCGGTGAGCGAGCGCCTCAGCCCAGCCGCTCGACGACCATCGCCATCCCCTGCCCCCCGCCCACGCACATCGTCTCCAGCCCGATGGCCTTGTCGTGGAAGTCGAGCGAGTTCAACAACGTGGTGGTGATGCGCGCGCCGGTCATGCCGAACGGGTGGCCGACTGCGATGGCGCCGCCGTTCACGTTGAGCCGGTCGAGGTCGATGCCGAGGTCGAGGTAGCTCGGAATCACCTGCGCCGCAAAGGCTTCGTTGATCTCGACGAGGTCGACGTCGCCGATCGACATGCCCGCGCGCGCGAGTGCTTGGCGGCTGGCCTCGACCGGGCCGAGCCCCATGATTTCCGGCGAGAGCGCCGACACGCCGGTTGAGCGGATCCTGGCCAGCGGCTTGATACCGAGCTCGCGGGCGCGGGCATCTGACATCACAACCACCGCCGCCGCGCCGTCGTTAAGCGGGCAGCAATTCCCCGCGGTGACGGTGCCGTCCGGGCGAAACACCGGGTCGAGGGTCGACAGTCGCTCGAGCGTGATCCCCGCTCGCGGGCCGTCGTCCGCACTGACCACTGTGCCGTTGGGAAGCGTCACGGGCGTGATCTCGCGTTGCCAAAACCCAGCGGCCGACGCGTTTTCAGCGAGGTTCTGCGAACGGCAGCCGAACTCGTCTTGCATTTCTCGGGTGATGCCGCGCAACTGCGCGACGTTCTCCGCGGTCTGCCCCATCGCGATGTAGACGTCGGGCAGCTCGCCGTTCTCACGTGGGTCTTGCCAGGACGACGTGCCGCCTTGCGCGCGCTCCGCGGTGCGTGCACGCGCCGTGGCGAAAGCTGGATTGCGAGTGTCGGGGTGGTTGTCCGAACTGCCCCGTTCGAACCTGCTCACGCACTCGACGCCGGCGCTGATGAACACGTCGCCCTCCCCGGCTTTGATCGCGTGAAAGGCCATGCGCGTGCTTTGCAGGGACGACGAGCAGTAGCGGGTGATCGTCGCGCCGGGGAGGTGGTCGTAGCCGAGCAGCAGTGCGACGACCCGCGCCATGTTGAAGCCTTGCTCGCCTCCCGGCAGGCCACAGCCGAGCAGCAGGTCGTCGATTTCGCCTGCGTCGAGCTGCGGGATCTTGTCGAGCGCCGCGCGCACGATCGTCGCGGCGAGGTCGTCGGGTCGGACGTCGACGAGCGAGCCCTTCTTCGCCCGCCCGATCGGGGACCGCGCGGTCGCGACGATGACGGCTTCCGGCATGCCGGCCACGCTACGCGGCGCCGCCGCCCGGGCCGTGTCGACGACCCGTTGACAAGATAGCTTTCGAAAGCTTACTTTCGAAACATGACTTTCGAAGACCGCGGTGTCACCGACCCACGGGGGCTGCGGGCGCTCGCCCATCCCACCCGGCTGGCCCTGCTCGAACTCCTCGCGTACGAGGGCCCGCTGACCGCCACCCAAGCGGGTGAGCGGATCGGCGAGAGCCCGTCGTCCTGCTCTTTTCATCTGCGACAACTGGCGAAGCACGGCTTCATCGAGGAGGCGGGCGGCGCGAGCGGGCGGCAACGTCCGTGGCGGGTGGTGCGCGGCGCCGACTACACCGCGAGCGAGTCCGATCCCGAGACCGCGTTGGCCGGCGCGGCGTTGACGAAGGTCGTCGAGGCCACCCGCCAGCGGCATCTTGAGGAGTGGCACGCGACCGCCCGCAGCTATCCCAAAGAATGGCAAGACGCGTCGTTCGCCAGCTACCGGCCGACGTTTCTCACCGCCGCGGAATTGAAGGCGATGGGTGAGGCGATCGACAAGTTGTTCGAGCCGTATCGCGGCCGCATGACCGGAGACGCGCCGCGCCCGAAAGATGGTCTGCCGGTGGCGCTGACCATGCACGGGTTTCCGGTCGCGCCAGTTCCGCAGCAGCCGCCAAAGCCGAAGAAAAGCTCGAAATGAAGGAGATCTTGCGCCACGCCGACGTGCGGCGGCTGCTGTTTGCGACCGCGTTGTCGACACTCGGCGACCAAGCGCTTTGGCTGGCTCTTGGCATCTGGGTCAAGACGCTGACCGGCAGCAACGCCGCTGCGGGCATGGTGTTTTTCGCCTTCACGTTGCCATCGCTGTTCGGGCCGCTGTCAGGCTACGTTGTCGACCGATCGCGAAAGCGCAGCGTGCTGCGGATCGCGAACCTCGCCACCTTGGCGCTTGTGTGCACCCTGTTCTTTGTGCGCGGCGAGCGCGATGTGTGGCTCGTGTATGTGGTGGTGCTCGGCCAGGGTGCGGCGTACACGTTCCTCGGCTCCGCGTCGTCCGCCATGTTGCGAACGTTGCTGCCGGACGAGCAGCTAGCGACCGCCAACGGCGTGCGGCAGACGGCGAACGAGCTGATGCGGCTGCTGTCGCCGCTCGCCGGCGCGGGCTTGTTCAGCCTGGTGGGTCCGCGCGCGGTGATCGCGTTCCAGCTCGGCGCGTATGCGGTCGCCGCGCTTCTGCTGTTGCGGTTGCGGCGGCGGGCGACGTCATTGTTCGCGAGCGCATGCACTGGCGCGCCGAGCTCGCGGCCGGCCTGCGCCATGTGTGGGCGACGTTGCCCCTGCGGCAGCTGGTCGGCTCGATCGCGGTCGTGTTGCTTGTCGTCGGGTTTCTCGAGACGATCAGCTTCGCCTTGGTGACTCAGGGTCTCATCGCAGCGCGTCATACGTGGGGGTCGTGTTCATGGCGCAGGGATTGACGGCGGTGCCGGGCGGGATCACCGCTGGCGCCGCGGTGCATCGGACTGGGGGAGTTGCGAGCGGCGGTGTGGCATGGGATCGCTCGGCGCGCGTTTCACGCCTGTTCACCGCCGTTCAGAGATGGACGCCGGCTGCGCTGCAGGGCAGGGTCTTCTCGGCGTCCGACACGCTGATTCGACGCCGCAGACGTGTCGATCGCGCTCGGCGCCGGCTTGTCGGCGGTCGTCGACTACCGCCTGCTGCTCGCGGTGATCGGCATGGTGGTCGGCGGCTGCGCGGCTACCTCGCCACCCGAAGCCGAGTGGCGCCGCCGGGCGTGCAGTGCCGCGCCGTCGGAGGAGGTCGCCGCGGCCGCGCACTAGGCTCGCCTTCGTGGATGTTCATGACAACTTGCTCGAGCTGATCGGTGACACTCCGCTGGTGCGGTTGGGCCGCGTCGCGCCGTCCGGGGGAGCGCAGCTGCTGGCGAAGGTCGAGTACCTCAATCCCGGCGGTTCGGTGAAGGACCGCATCGCGGTGCGGATGGTCGAGACCGCCGAGCGCACTGGCGCGTTGCGGCCGGGCGGCACGATCGTCGAGCCGACGTCCGGCAACACCGGCGTGGGGCTGGCGATCGTCGCGGCGCTCAAGGGCTATCAGTGCGTCTTCGTGATGCCCGACAAGATGAGCGCCGAGAAAATCAACGTTCTCAAGGCTTATGGCGCCGAGGTCGTCGTGTGCCCGACGGCCGTCGCGCCCGAGCACCCCGACTCTTACTACTCGGTCTCCGACCGGCTCTCGCGCGAGATCGAGGGCGCCTGGAAGCCCGATCAGTACAGCAATCCTGACAACCCGCGCTCGCACTACGAGACGACCGGCCCGGAGTTGTGGCGGCAGACCGACGGGCGCATCAGCTGCTTCGTCGCGGGCATCGGCACCGGCGGCACGATCAGCGGAACCGGCAAGTACCTGAAAGAAGTGTCGAACGGTCACGTGCGCGTCGTCGGCGCCGACCCGGAGGGCTCGGTGTACTCCGGCGGCACCGGTCGGCCGTACCTCGTCGAGGGCGTCGGCGAGGACTTCTGGCCCGCCGCGTACGACCGGGATGTCTGCGACATCGTCATGCCGGTGTCAGACAAGGACTCTTTCTTGATGACGCGCCGCCTCGCCCGCGAGGAGGGGTTGCTCGTCGGCGGGTCGAGCGGCATGGCAGCGGTGGCCGCGGTCGCGATGGCTCGGCAGATGACCCCGGACGACGTGGTGGTCGTGCTGTTACCGGACTCCGGTCGGGGTTACCTGTCCAAGATTTTCAACGACGATTGGATGGCCGACTACGGATTCATCGGCGCCCAGCACGACGTCACAGTGGCCGATGTGCTGAACCGCAAGGGAACCAGGTTGCCGGAGATGGTTCACCTGCACCCGACGGAGACCGTGCGCGAGGCGATCGACGTGTTGCGCGAGTACGGCGTCTCCCAGGTGCCGGTCGTGCGCGCTGAGCCACCGGTGATGACCGCGGAAGTCGTCGGCTCGGTCGTCGAACGGGACCTGCTCGACGCGCTCTTCGCCGGAGAGGCGGCGTTGTCAGACGCGTTGGAGAAGCACATGTCGCCGCCACTGCCGATGATCGGCGGTGGCGAGCCGGTCGATGCCGCGATGACCGCGCTGCAGAAGGCGGGCGCCGCTGTTGTGGTCATCGACGGCAAGCCGGCCGGCGTCCTGACCCGTCAAGACCTGTTGGGCTTCTTGGCGCGCTAGCGCGCCTGCTTTGTGTGTCGATCATGCAGTTAGGCGCAACGCCGCGTCGCGGACGTTGCGCCTAACTGCATGATCACGAGGTCTTGAGGCCGACCGGGCAGGAGACGCCGGTGCCGCCCAAGCCGCAGTAGCCGTTCGGGACCTTGTGCAGGTACTGCTGGTGGTAGTCCTCGGCGTAGTAGAACGGCCCGGCGTCTGACAGTGGCTGGATCTCGGTGGTCACCGCTCCGTAGCCGGCGGCCCGCAATTGAGCCTCGTACGCCGTCTTCGACTCGAACGCCGCCGCGAGCTGCTCGTCGTCCGAGACGTAGATCGCCGACCGGTACTGGGTGCCGACGTCGTTGCCCTGCCGCATGCCTTGCGTCGGGTCGTGCGACTCCCAGAAGACCTTCAGCAGTTCGGCATAACTAACGACCTTCGGATCGAACACGACCTGGACGACCTCCGCGTGCCCGGTCGCCCCGCTGCAGACCTCTTCGTACGTGGGGTTCGGCGTGTGTCCTCCCGCGTAGCCGGCGGACGTCGACCACACCCCGGGCGTCTCCCAGAACTTCCGCTCGGCGCCCCAGAAGCAGCCCAGCCCGAAGACGGCGACCTGCAGGCCGGCCGGGAAAGGGCCCTCGATCGGGTTGCCAAGGACCGCGTGCTCGGGCGAGACGGCGAACGGCCGCGCCGGACGGCCGGGCAAGGCTTGTGCGGGCGAGGGGATGGTGGTCGGACGGCTGAAAAGACCCATGGTTGACGCTACCTCCGCTTTTGCCCTGCGACGCTCGCCGCGGCTGCTGCCTCAGCGCAGCAACTCGCCGCCGGACGAGCCGGTCTGCGGCCGCGAACGCCGTCCCGTCGCCGCGGCGCCGAGCACCGCTGAGTTCGGGAAGTTGATCGGACCATCGGTCGTCTCCAACGTCGTGAACATCAAGGTGATTCCGGTGACCTCGCCGTCGTACTGGCCGCCGAGACCGCCCGAGCGAAACGTGATGTAGTCGCCGACGACGAAGGGCCGCGACACCAGCAGCACGATCCCGGCGAACGCGTTGCCCAGCGATTGCTGAGCTGCCAGACCGATGACCACGGAGCCGATCGCGCCCGACAGCAGCACGCTTTGCACGCGCACCGCGAGCAACCCGAGGATGACGACGATCACCACGAGATAGCCGATGATCTGGACGACGACGCGCAGCGAGTTCGCGGCCGACGGGCTGCCGCGCAGCCGCGCCAATCGCGCGGTCTCGTTGGCGATCAACCGGACCATCGCGACGCCGGCCAGGAAGCAGACGACGATCCCGATCCAGCTGCCGAAGCGGTGCGAGTCGTACGCCCCGGTCGTCCTCGCGCCGTTCGGGCCGATCACCGGGTGGGTCGCGTGCACACCGCCCAACGCCACCGTCACGGCCGCCGCCCCGACGAACACCACGGCGGCCGCGATCGCCCGCCGGAACTTCGGCCGAATGATGAGTTCTCTCGCCTCGGAGAGGGCGGCGGCGGTGGTCGGTCGCAGCGTCGACGCCACCACCTCGACCGGCTTGCGGTGCCATCGCACGAGACTCGCTCCTTCCCTCAGCAGAAAACTAGCGGCTGCCGGTCACCCGGCGGGGGACGCGGGGGGACGCTGAGGGATAGCGTCGGCACCATGGCCGACCACACGCGAGCGGACGCGACGTCCGCTTTTGAGACTGTCGCAATCCACGCCGGGCAATCGTCCGACCCGCGCACGGGCGCCGTGGTCCCCCCGATCTACCAGGTCTCCACCTTCCACCAGGACGCCGTGGGCAATCCTCGCGACGGTTGGGAGTACAGCCGATCGGGCAACCCGACCCGGGCCGCGCTTGAGGAATGCCTTGCCGCGCTGGAGCAAGGAAATCGCGGCCTGGCGTTTGCGAGCGGGCTCGCTGCCGAGGACTGCGTCGTCCGCACGATCTGCGCGCCGGGCGACCACATCGTGTTCCCGAATGACGCGTACGGCGGCACGTATCGCCTGATAGCAAGGGTCTTCAGCCGTTGGGGCGTCGAGCACACGGCGGTCGACCTCGCCGACCTTGACGCGGTGCGCTCCGCCGTGCGCGACAACACCACGCTGCTGTGGTGCGAGACGCCCAGCAATCCGCTGCTCGGCATCGCCGACATCTCCGCTCTCGCCGAGCATCGCGCACGATGGCGGCGCGCAACTGGTCGTCGACAACACCTTCGCCTCGCCGTACCTTCAGCAGCCGTTGTCGCTCGGCGCGGACGTCGTCGTGCACTCCACCACGAAGTACCTCGGCGGTCACTCCGACGTCGTGGGCGGTGCGGTCGTTTGCTCGGACGGCGAACTGGGCGAACGGCTGGCGTTTCTTCAGAACTCGGCCGGCGCGATCGCCGGACCGTTTGACTCCTGGCTCGTGCTGCGTGGCGCCAAGACGCTGGCCGTGCGCATGGAGCGGCACTGTGCGAACGCCGAACGCCTCGCGCAATTCCTTGGCACGCACGAAAAGGTGACCAAGGTCCGCTACCCGGGATTGCCGACGCACCCGGGCCATGAGATCGCCACGAAGCAGATGCGCGGATACGGTGGGATGCTCTCGTTCCAGGTCGCCGGCGGCGAGGCGGCGGCCATCAACGTGTGCAATCGGGCGCGGCTGTTCACCCTCGCCGAGTCGCTCGGTGGCGTCGAGTCGCTGATCGAGCACCCCGGCCGGATGACGCACATGAGCGTCGTGGGGAGCTCGCTTGAGGTGCCAGCGGATTTGGTGCGGCTGTCGGTCGGCATCGAGCATGTCGACGACCTGATCGCCGACCTCGAGCAGGCACTCGCCGGCTAGGTCGACGCGCGTTCGACCATCCGGGTCATCGTGAAGGCGTTCCGGATCGCTGCGGCGCCCGGGTCGTTGTTGAAGTAGACAAAGACTTCGTCGGACGACGGCCACGTGTCGTCGACGTGCCGTAGCCAGCGGCGCAGGGTCGAATTCCCATAGTCAGGAGGGAATTCCTCGCGGCCCTGATGCAGCCGCAGGTAGCCCCACGTCGCCGTTCGCCACATCGGCGCCACCGGCTTGCCGAGCCGGTCCGACCAGGTGAGCGCCGCGTGACGACGTTCGAGGACTTTGCGCACCTCGTCGATCCACCACGTCTCGTGCCGTGGTTCCACCGCCACCCGCACGTCGGAGGGGAAGCGGCGCAGGCAGTCGTCGAGGCGCTCGACGTCGACCTTCATCGTCGGCGGGAGCTGCACGAGGATCGGGCCGAGCCGGTCGCCGAGGCCGGTGCAGGCGTCGAGCAGTCGCTGCACCGGCTCCGCCGGATCCTTCAGCCGCTTGATATGGGTGAGAAACCGGCTGGCCTTGACCGCCATCGTGAAACCGTCGGGCAGCGTCGTCGCCCATTTCTCAAACGTCTCGCGCTTGGGCAGCCGGTAGAAAGCGTTGTCGCACTCAACGGTGTCGAACGACTCCGCGTACGCGCCCAGCCACTTGGTCTTGGCGAGCTCGGGCGGATAGAACGCGGCACGCCAGTCGTCGTACTGCCAGCCGCAGGTTCCGATCCGCACAACCATGGTGTGGGCATACCCGGTCGAGCGATGTCTAGCTGCCGGGCCGCCACACCATCAAGGCCAGCACGACCAACCAGATGACGCCGACCGTCGAGGAGAGCGCGACGATGCGGCCGCGATGCGCCTCGGTCGACTCGATCGGCACGGTGGGCGCGGTGGGCGCGGTTGGATCGGCCGGCTCGCCGGGCTCGGCGCCCCCCAGCTTGGAGATCGTCTTGCGCTGGTCGCGTTCGACGATGACGAGCAGGATGACCGCCACGATGAACAGCGTCATCGACGCGGTGAGCCATGGCTTGTCGAGGTGGTCGCGGCCGAGTGCGGCGCCGAACGCGAACACGAGCAACGACCCGAGCCCGAATATCCGGGTGGTGCGATGCAGGTGCCGGAGCACCGCGACGTCACCAGCGCGGATGTAGCGCGGCGTGGTCGTCGTCGCGATCGTCAACGGGCCGAGCAGGAACATGACCGCTGCGACGTGCAGCCAGAGCAAGACCTTGTCACCACCGGACATGACACGACCTTAACCGGTGTGCGTCAGCCGGTCCGCGCCAGCGCGACCTCAGGCGCCGCTCGGGTGTCGCGAGCGCGGCCGGCGAGAGCCGCCGCGAGCGCGAGCACGCCGCCGGTCGCCCAAAAGGCCACGCCGTAAGACCAGGTGTCGGCAAGCCAGCCCGCGACGACCGGGCCGCTCACCGATCCGGCGTCGCCGGCCATCTGGAACGCCGCAACGACCGTGCCGCCGCGCTTGCCCGCGACGTCGCCCACGACGGCGGCGGGCGCGACGTCCAGCAACCCGGAACCGAGTCCGAAGACGAGCATCGCGACGATGTAGCCGACCGGGTGCGGGACGGTGGCAAGCAGCGCCATGGCGCCGCCGGCGAGCAGGCAGCCCGCTACCATCACCGGACGGCGGCCGCGCTCGTCGGCGACCCGGCCGGCCGGCATCAGCACCGCCGCGTTTGTCAGCGCCACCAAGGCGAATCCGGCGCCGACCCATCCGGTGCCGCGGTTCAGCGACTCCACGACGAACAGCGGAACCAAGGTGTTGCGCACGCCCATCGCCGCCCAGGAGTCGGCCAGGTTCGCCGTCAGCGCAGCCCGGTACTGGGGGGAACGCAGCGCGGCGCGCAAGTTGGTGCGCGCCGTCGCGTCGTCCGAGCTGTGTGGTTTTGGCGCGAGCGGGGTGTGCCGCAAACCGACGAGCGCGACGCTGCCCGCCACCACCAGCGTCGCGGCGTACACGAAGAACGGCGCGCGGATCGACCACGCGGCGAGCGGTCCGCCGATCGCCGGGCCGGAGATGCCTCCGAGCAAGAAACCGCCCTGGAACAGACCGACCGCGCGCGCTCGGTGCCGCGCGTCGACGGTGCGCAGCAGCAAACCCATCGCGCTGACCGAGAACATCGCCGATCCGACGCCACCCGCGCCGCGCAGCACCAGGAGTTGCAGATAACTGTGGGAGAGGCCGGCCAGCGCGGAACTGACCGCGACGATCGCGATTCCGGTGGCGAGGACGACGCGCTCGCCGACGGCGTCGATGATCCGGCCGACCCCAAGCGCCGAGGCCAGCCGCATCAACGCGAACGCCGACAGCACCAAGCCGACAGACGCGCGGCCCACGCCGAAATCGCGGGCGAACACGGGGATCGCCGGCGCCACGATGCCGAAGCCGACGGCGACGCTGAACGCGACCGCCGCGAGCACGCCGACCTCGGCTGGCAGGTCGCCGAAGACCCGCACCCGCAGTCTGCTCACCCGGTGGACACTACCTTCGACCGCCCGCGTGTCCGCTCCGCTCCGGTCGCCTGCCCGGCTCCCCGCCCGCCCGGCCTACACAGCCTGCCCGCCTGCCCGCCTGCCCGCCCCCGCCTGCCCGGCCTGCACAGCCTGCCCCGCGGGTTGATCACGTTCAGGGGGGCTACCTCCCCGAGGACAGGCCTGCAGAGGTGTCTTCGGACCCGTACATCCCCTGAACGTGATCAAACTCGGACGACGGGGGCCGGACGGGGGGCGGCGCGGGGTGCGGGGCGAGCGGCTAGGAGGCGTGGCGACCGCGGCGGGCGCGCAGGTAGTCGCTCACCACGTAGTCACCGAGCTTGTCGCTGGACGGCGCGAACACCCGCCCGCCGTTGCGCTTCGCGAGCAACTCGACGAAGTCGACGAGCCCCTGGTCCTCGGCGAGCATGAAGACGTTGAGCGTGGCGCCGCGACGAGTCATCTTGTCGGTCTCGGCAAGGGTCAGCGTGAGGGTCTCCGGCGAGGGCGGCCAGTCGAACGCGTAGTCGCCGTTGGACAGCAGATGCGCCGTGGGCTCGCCGTCGGTGACGATCAGCACCACCGGCTCGTGCTCGGGGTGCCGGTCGAGGAATCGCCCGGCGATGAGCAGCGCGTGCTGCAGGTTGGTCCCTTGCACCATCTCGGCGTCGAGTCCGGCAAGCTCGGTCGGTTGCAAAACCCTCGCGTAGTTGGAAAATCCGATGACCTGAAGCGCGTCTTGCGGGAACCGGGTGGTCACCAGCGAGTGCAGCGCGAGCGCGGTGGACTTCGCGACTCCCCAGGTCCCGCGCAGCGTCATCGACCACGACAGGTCGACGAGCAGGCATACCGCGGCCGACGTCCGCCGCTCGGTCTCCATGACCTCGAAGTCGTCGACGTGCAGGCGAACGCCGCCGCGCGAAGGCCCGTTCCGCAGGATCGCGTTTTGCACCGTGCGGACGACGTCAAGCGGTTGCTCGTCGCCGAATTGCCACTGCCTGGAGGCGCCGGTGAGCTCGCCGGCCGCTCCGGCGTCGGCGACGTCGTGATCGCCCCGGGTGGCGGACGACAGCGACGCGAAAACGCGGCGCAACGCGGTGGCTCCTAGCCGGCGAACCGCTTTTGGCGTCAACTCGAGCTTGCCGTTCTCGCGGCGCACGTATCCCTGCCGCTCGAGCTCGCGCTCGATCTCGCGCAACTGCCGCAGGTCGTCGACGGCCTGCCGGCCTAGCGCGCGCCGCACCGCCGCTTCGTCGACGTCCTCCATGGTCGCGCCGGGATACTCCTGCGCGAGCGTCGACTCAAGCTCTTCCAGGTCGGCCATCTCTTCGAGGGCGGACGTCGCGTCGGACATGCCAAGCGGCTGGTCGCCGCGCATCCGCGCCCGGCCGTTCCAGTCCAGATCCGGACGACGTTGTCGCAGCGCGTCGTTCAAGCGCGACATCTCAGACGCGAGTCCCATGTCTTCCATGGCTTGAGCCATCAGCGCGGCGAGCTCGTCGCGCTGCTCGGGTGTCATCGACGCCAGCATCCGCTGCATCGCCGCCGCTCGCCGCGCGAGCGAGTCGACCAGCTCGTCGAGGTTCGCCGGGTTGTCGGGGAAGAACTGGCCGTGCTTGGCCATGAACTCCTCGAACTGCTCCGGCGTGTGCTCGCCGCGCGCGTCGGCGGCCAGCATCTCGTTGAGGTCGGCGAGCATGTCTTTCACGCCCTGCATCGCCGCGGTCGCGTCGGGGGAACCCGACTGCATCTGCTGCATCGCGTTCTTCATGCCGCGGAACTGGCTGTCGAGCAGCTCTTGCCGCAGCAGGTCTTTCAGCTGCTCGTAGGTCGCACGCGCGTCAGCCGAGCGCCAGTCGTACTCCGAAAGTGAGCGAATCGCCCGGGCCGGGTCGGACGGCAGGGTGTCGAGCTCGGCCTCCCGCAGGCGTGCGTCGTCGCTCGGGTCGGGGAACAACGCCGCGCGTTCTTGCCCCACCGCCTTGTCGAGCAACGCCCGCGCCTGCTCCAGGGTGCCGTCGAGCCGTCCGCGATCGCGCAGCGCCCGCCGTTGCTCGCGCACGCGGCGCAGCAGATCGTCGATTCCACGCAAGCCCGGAGCGCCGCGATGCAGCAACTCGCGCAACGCGTCGGACGTGTTCGCGCCGTCCAAAACCGAATCGCCGAGCTCGTCGAGCGCGCGCGCGACGTCGTACGGCGGTGCGAGCGGGTCTGGGCCTTCGTGCCACGGTCCATAGCGATAGGCCGGCAGGCTCATCTGGTCAGCCGCCGTAGACCGTGCGGCCCGGCACTTCGTCCTTGCTGAGCCGGCGGGTCAGATAGAGACCCTCCAAAGCGAATTCGATGGCGGCCGCGGCTTGCCCAGGGTCCTCGCCGCCGTCGACGCCAAGCCGCTCCATCACCTTCGCCAGGCCCTGCACCGGACCGATCCGCTTGAGCAGCTCCGCCGCCGCGACCAGCTCACCGGTCTCGACGGTGTCGCCCTCCTCGAAACGGCTGAGCAGGCCCGACAAATCAGCGGTGCCAAGCTTCGCCCGGAACGTCTCCGCCGTCGCACGTCGCAGCAAGTGCACCAGGACGTCGCGCTCGCGGCCTTCCTCGCTCACCTCGAATTCGACCTTGCCCTGAAGGGAATCCACGATCGACGGCAGGTCGCACACCCGCGCCACGGCGTCTGACTCGTCGGTGATCGCCGCGCGGCGCAGCGCCGACGCCGCCGCGGTCTCGGCGGCCGCGATCGCGAATCGAGCCGACACGCCTGATCGCTGGTCGACCGACGTCGACTCGCGCACCAGGCGGGTGAAGCGGGCGACGACGTCCAGCAGGTGGGTGGGCACGGTCGCGGCAAGCTCGGCCTCCTGGGAGATGAGGTCGACCTCGTCGGAAAGCCTTAGCGGGTAGTGGGTCTTGACCTCGGCGCCGAAGCGGTCCTTCAGCGGCGTGATGATCCGGCCGCGGTTGGTGTAGTCCTCGGGGTTGGCGCTCGCGATCAGCAGGACGTCGAGTGGAAGCCGCAGCGCGTAACCGCGGATCTGCACGTCGCGCTCCTCGAGCACGTTGAGCAGCGCGACTTGGATGCGCTCCGCCAGGTCGGGCAACTCATTGACCGAGAAGATGCCGCGGTTGAAGCGCGGCACCAAGCCGTAGTGCACGGTCTCCGGGTCGCCGAGCGTCCGGCCCTCGGCGACCTTGATCGGGTCGACGTCGCCAATGAGGTCGCCAACGCTGGTGTCGGGCGTCGCCAGCTTCTCGCCGTAGCGCTCGTCGCGGTGCTTCCAGTCGACCGGCAGGTCGTCGCCGAGCTCGGCCTTCAGGCTTCGGCACCGGGCGCACACCGGCTCGTACGGGTGATCGTTGATCTCGCAGCCGTCGACGACCGGCGTCCACTCGTCGAGCAGGCCGGCGATCGTCCGGATGAGCCTGGTCTTTCCTTGGCCGCGCTCGCCGAGCAGCACGAAGTCGTGGCCGGCGAGCAACGCGCGCTCGACGTGCGGCAGCACGGTCTCGTCGAAGCCGACGATGCCGGGGAAGCGCGGTTGGCCTTCCCGCAGCCGGCGCAACAGGTTGTCGCGCACCTCCGTCTTGACCGGCTTGTGCTCATGGCCGGCCTCGCGCAAGGCGCCGAGCGTGGCGATGGCCGGACGGGATTGCGTCGCTGCGTCGGGTGTCTTTTGCACGCATTCGACCTTACGTCGCGGAGGCGGCCCGTGCGCACGCGCATTTCCGCCGCGGTTGCCACCCCGACGGCGGCGTGACAGGCGGTTCGCGCGGCTGCGAAAATGTCACCGTGCAACGCTTCGGGGACGGACTAGCCGTCGATGCTGACCTCGTCCAGGCCGCTGAGGCGGCCGCGCTCCAGGCCCGCCGACCGCTTGGCGCGCTCAACCCCGACCTGGCGTGTGTCTTCGTCTGCGGTGACGATCCCGACCAAGTCGGCGCGGCGCTGGCCCGCGCGTCGTCCGTCTTGCGCGCCCGAACGGTCATCGGCTGCAGCGGGAGCGGCGTGATCGGCGCGGCCCAGGGCGTCGAGGCGACCAGCGCGGTCAGCGTGTGGGCGGCGGTGCTGCCCGGCGTTCGCGTTCGCGCGTTCCATCTCGAAGTCATTCGCACGCCGCAGGGCATGGCGATCCTTGGGCTGCCGGAGAGCGCCGACGCCGACGAGGTTGCCGTGTTGCTGGCCGACCCGCACTCGTTCCCCGCCGACGGCTTCGTCGAGCAGACCAACGAAGCGCTGGGCCTGCCCCTGGTCGGCGGCATGGCCGCCGGCGGCCGCGGGCCAGGCTCCACCCGGTTGTTGCTTGATCACCGAGTGGTGGATCGTGGCGCGGTGGGAGTCGTGCTCGGCGGGCCGGTGGGCGCCCATGCGATGGTGAGCCAAGGATGCCGGCCGATCGGGCCGCCGATGACCGTGACGGGCTCCGACGGCAACCTGCTGCTCGAGCTCGCGGGCGTTCCCGCGGTGCAAAAACTTCAGGAGGTCGTGAGTTCGCTGTCGGCGACCGACCAAGCCCTCGCCACGGGCGGGCTGCACATCGGCATCACGATCAACGAGTACCTCGAGGAGCACGACCGCGGCGACTATATCGTGCGCGGTGTTCTCGGCCTCGACCAAGCGCGCGGCGCGATCGCCGTCGGCGATTGCGTACCCGTGGGGCGCACGGTCCGCTTCCAGGTGCGCGACGCCGCCTCCGCCGACGACGACTTGCGAGCGATGTTGCTCGCTGTCCGTCAGGAGTTCTCCGCCGTCGAGGGTGCGCTGCTGTTTTCCTGCAATGGTAGGGGGACGAACCTGTTCACCTCCGCCGACCATGACGTGTTGGCGATGCGGCAAGGTCTCTCGACGTCCGGCGTGGCGGGGTTTTTCGCGGCCGGCGAGATCGGCCCGGTCGGCGGTCGCAACCATCTGCACGGGTTCTCGGCGGCGGTGCTGGTCTTCGGTTCGGCGCGCGCCGAGCTCGTGCCCGGAGGGGCATGACCGACCCCGACCCGATCGATGCCTTGCGCCGCATTGCGTTCCTGTTGGAGCGGGCGCGTGAGCCGACGTATCGGGTGCGTGCCTTTCGCGGTGCGGCCGCAGCGCTCGAAAAGCTGACGGCAGCCCAGATCGGACGACGCGCGCAGCGCGGCACCCTGACGGAGTTGCCCGGGATCGGCAAGGTGACGGCGAACGTGGTCACCGAGGTGTTGGCCGGCCAGCAACCGTCCTACCTGCAAAAGCTCGCGCTGGAGGCGAAACAGCCGGTCGCCGAAGGCGGCGGCGAGCTGCGGGCCGCGTTGCGCGGCGACCTGCACACGCATTCCGATTGGAGCGACGGCGGCAGCCCGATCGAGGAGATGGCCGTCGCCGCGCGCGACCTCGACAGCGGCGCGCACGACTACATCGCCTTGACCGACCATTCGCCGCGGCTGACGGTCGCCCGCGGCCTGACGGCCGACCGGCTGCGGCGAACAGTTGCGGGTGGTCGCCGAACTCAACGACCGACTAGCGCCCTTTCGCGTCCTCACGGGTATCGAATGCGACATTCTCGACGACGGCTCGTTGGACCAAGACCCCGATCTGCTGGCCGAACTCGACGTGGTCGTCGCGAGCGTGCACTCGAAGTTGGCGATGCCGTCAGACGCGATGACGAGGCGGATGGTCAACGCGGTCCGGAATCCCAACGTCGACGTGCTGGGACATTGCACCGGCCGCTTGGTGAAGGGCCGCGAGGGAGGCAAGGGCAGGCCGGAGTCGACCTTCGACGCGGCCTCAGTTTTCCAAGCCTGTAAGGAGAACGGGGTGGCGGTGGAAATCAACAGCCGCCCCGAGCGGCTCGACCCCCCAAGGCGGCTGCTCGCGGCGGCTGTTGACGTCGGGTGCTTGTTCGCCATCGACACCGACGCGCACGCCCCCGGCCAACTCGACTGGCAAGCGATTGGCTGCGCGCGGGCCGAAGAATGCGGTGTGCGACCCGACTCGATCGTCAATACCCGAGATCTTGATGGACTTCTTTCGTGGGCTCAGCGCGGTTCGTGACAGAGCTAATGTGGACCCTTTGCCGAGCACGCGCAAGCCCCGAATTTCGGTGCGGATCTTGGGTTATTCGAGCACGGGAGCGAGTGGGGTCTCGGCTTCGCCACCGGCCGGCGCCCCGCGGCCGAAACCAGACCTCGTCGACAATCGCTTCTCCGGAAGCACGAACGCGAGCACCAGGCCGACGAGGACCAGCGGCACCGCCCACAAGAAGGTGCTGTTGATCGCGTGCACGTAGGAGTTGTTGAAGACGTGCAGCAGGGAATCGGGCAGGCTGCCCTTCGCAGACCCCCCGCTCTTCAACGCCTGAGCGACTTTCGCCCGGTCGGCCAGGTTGTCGGTGTGCCCGACCACGTAGCTCGTGAGCATGTTCGTGACCATCGCGCCGAAGACGGCCACGCCGATCGACGAGCCCATGCTGCGGAAGAACGCGTTGGACGACGTGCCGACGCCGAGGTCGCGATAAGGCACCGAGTTTTGGATCGCGAGCACCAGCACCTGCATCACGGAGCCCATGCCCAGGCCGATGACGAGCATCGCGCCGGCCAGTCGGCAGATACGCCGTGTGCTCCTTCACCAGCGACATCAGGAAGAAGCCGATCGCGGTCAGGACCATGCCGATGATCGGGAACATCTTGTAGCGCCCGACCTTGGTGATGATCCGGCCGCTGCCGATCGACGCGAAGAGCACGCCGACCATCAACGGCAGCAACTCAAGACCGGAGATCGTGGGCGAGGCGCCGCGCACCACCTGGAGGTACAGCGGCAGATAGACGATGGCGCCGAACATGGTGAAGCCGAGGATGAACCCGATGATGTTCGCGACGGTGAAGACCTTGTTGCGGAACAGCCGCAGCGGCAGGATCGGCTCCTCCGCTTGGCCCTCCCAAAGCACAAAGCCGATGCCCAGGATGCCGGCGATGACGAACAGCCCGACGATTTGCGTCGAGCCCCACGCGTACCCGCCGTTGTGCGCCTTGCCGCCGAGCGACAGCGCGAGCAGCAGAGCAGCCGTGCCGGCCACCA
The DNA here is from genome assembly GCA_963747395.1 of uncultured Actinomycetes bacterium. Lineage (GTDB taxonomy): Bacteria > Actinomycetota > Actinomycetes > Acidothermales > Acidothermaceae > JAICLV01. Next base: position 216,892 of record CAVVEX010000011.1, read on the forward strand.
AGAAGGCCGCGCCGATGTAGTCGACCTTGTGGTCGCGGCGGTGGAACGGGATGTCGAGGACGATGCTCGTGACGACAAGGGCGACGACGCCGACGGGCAGGTTGATGTAGAAAACCCAACGCCAGCTGAGCTGTTCGGTGAAGAACCCGCCGAGCAGCGGGCCGACGACGCTGGAAAGCCCGAAAACCGCGCCGAAATAGCCCTGGTAGCGACCGCGCTCGCGCGGGCTGATGACGTCACCGATGATGGCGAGCGCCAACGTGATCAGGCCGCCCGCGCCAAGACCTTGCAGCGCGCGGGTGAAGATGAGCTCGCCCATGTTCTGGCTTGCGCCGGCCAGCGCCGAGCCGATCAAGAAGATGACGATCGCGACCTGGAAGATCACCTTGCGGCCGTAGAGGTCGGAGATCTTCCCGTACAACGGCGTCGACGCCGTTGAGGTCAGCAAGTACGCCGTCACGACCCAGGCCAGATGCTCTTGACCGCCCAGGTCGGAGGTGATGCGGGGCAGGGCGGTGGCGACGATGGTTTGGTCGAGCGCCGCGAGCAGCATGCCGAGCATCAGCCCGGACAGCACGACCATGATCTGTTTGTGGGTCATGTGCACGGGCTCGGGCAAGTCGCCGGGCAGTCCTGCGCCGGCGAGCGCCGCGTCGTCCGCTGGTCTTTCACTCATCGAGCGATCTCCTCGGGTTGCTGCGTGCCGCGCGTCTCATGCGACGCGGCAAGTTCTTCACCTAGGCGGGAAAGCAACGCGGTCAATGTCGCGACGTCGCGCTGGGGCCACGTGCTGACCGCGCGGCCCAGTACCTCGGCCAACTCATGGGCGACCGCCTGGACCTCGGCGCGGCCTTTCGGGCTGATCTCCAGCTGCCGCGCCCGCTTGTCGTCGGGATCGGCGATCGCGACGGTGAACCCACCTTCGCAGAGCGCGCGAACCTGTCTGCTCACCGTCGAGGGGTCGAGCTGCACCGCGCTCGCGAGGTCGGACAGCCGCATCGGACCTTGCTCGACGAGCTGCCCGAGCAGCACGAGCCCTGCCTTGTCGCAGCTGCTGTGCACCCGTACGCTGCGCAGCCGATGAGCGCGCCGGACCACCGTGTAGAGCGCGTCGACCAGCGTCGGGGCGGGAGCGGATCTCGGTGCCGGAGGACGTCCACTTGCTTGCACCATACAAGTATCGTCAGCCCGGGCCCGAAACTCAAATCGATATGGCCCCCGATTTTGGCTGGCGAACTGTCCCCGGCGGTTGCGATGATTCCGGCTCCGCTCGACCGTCTTCCACGTGGTTGCCATCACGGCTTGAAGAACCTCGAAGGAGAGCGCGATGCACAAGCTGGTCGCCCACCGGTCCGCCGGCCCGCCGCATGTCGGACCGGCGGTCGAGACGCACAGCCTGGTCAAGCACTACAAGGGCCGCGACGGCGTCGTCGAGGCGGTTCGCGGCGTCGACCTGCGGGTCGAGTCCGGTGAGATCTTCGGTTTCCTTGGCCCCAACGGCGCTGGCAAGTCGACCACCGTCCGGATGCTCACGACGCTGTTGTCGATCACGTCCGGCACAGCGCGCGTCGCCGGCGTCGACATCGCCGCGGAGCCCGACCTCGCCCGCACGCGGATGGGCGTCGCGCTCCAGGAGGCAGGGCTCGACCCGCGCCAAACCGGTCGCGAGCTGCTCGTGTTGCAGTGCCGGCTGTTCGCCATGAGTCCGGACGACGCCGCTTCGCGGGCGCAGCAGCTGCTCGAACTCGTCGACCTGGTCGACGCGGCCGACCGGCGGATCAAGGGTTACTCGGGTGGCATGAAGCGGCGGCTGGACCTCGCATCGGCGCTGGTGCACGAGCCGCAGGTGCTGTTCCTCGACGAGCCGACCACCGGGCTCGATCCCGCCAGCCGGCTGGTCGTGTGGGAGGAGGTGCGCCGCATCAACGGCCACGGCACGACCGTGTTCTTGACGACGCAGTACCTCGAAGAGGCCGACCAGTTGTGCGATCGGATCGCGATCATCGACGACGGGCGCATCGTCCGCGAGGGCACGCCGTCCCAGTTGAAAACCGAGTTGCGAGAACGGCTCGGTCTCGATCAAGAGCCCAGCCTCGATGACGTCTTCCTCGATGCGACGGGTCGCACCCGCGAGCGCGCCGCCGGCGTGGTGAGCGAGGTGGGGGCATGAGCTACACGTGGGTGCTCGGCCGGCGCGCGTTGCGGGAGGCGTTTCGCACGCCGGAGGCGCTGCTGCCGACGCTGTTCATCCCGATGTTCTTCCTGGTGGTGAACCTGGGCCAGGCGGGCAAGATCTTCCCCTCGTCCTCGACCGGCTTTCTCGACGGCCAGAACTACGCCGCGTTCCAGCTGCCGAGCTCGATGCTGCTCGCGGCGTCGTTCGGCACCGCGGCGCTGTTCCTTGTCGAGGACATCGAGGGCGGCTACTTCGACAAGCTGCGCAGCTCGCCGGTGCCGCGCACCTCGTTAGTGTTGGGCCGCTTGGTGGCGGAAGTGGTCAAGGGCCTCGGGATCGCCACCGTCTTGGTGCTGCTGGCGCTGCCGTTCGGAATTCATGTGGCGAGCGGCGTCGTCGGCTTCCTGCTGCTGATCGCGCTGACCGCGTTGTGGGCGGTGGTCTACGTGGGGTTCATGCAGCTGATCGCGCTCAAGACGCGAAGCGCGGCGGCCACCAACTCGGGCGGGCTCATCTTCTTCCCGTTGTTGTTCCTCACGCCGAACTTCGTGCCCCGCCACATGCTCACCCGGCCGATGGAGGTCGCGGCGACGTTCAACCCGGTGACCTACGTGATGGAGGCCCTGCGGTCGCTGATCCTGCAAGACCTCGTGTGGGGTCGGGTGCTGGCCGGTTTCGGGGTGGTCGGCGCGCTGGGCGTCGTGATGGTGCTGCTGAACCTGCGGATGATCCGCCACTACGACTGACGTCGCCATCGCAGCCCGGCCGGCCCGGTTGATTGGCTCAGCTGAACCACTTTGTCCACAGCTTGCTCAGGGAACGGCGCAGGTCAGTTCGACGGACGTCGTTTGTTCGGCGCGCACCGCGGCGTCGACGCCTGGGGCGCACGCGGTCACGGTGTAGTCCCCGGGCGGCAGGACGAGCGAGAACCTGCCGTTTTTCTCGGTGGTCGTCGTGGCGACGCTCCTTCCGCCGCGCGATGCCGTCACGGTTTGGCCAGCCGTCGCGACGCCGTTCATCGCCATCGTGACCTTGCCATCGACGACGACCGCCGGCCCGCCGTAAGTACGGACGACTCCGCTGACCCACGGGAGGTTGCGACTGGCTGGCGGTTCAGGGTTAGAACAATGGAACTGCACGCCAGTCTCCGGCGTGCCGGAGCGCTGGGCCGCGGAAGTCGGGTGGTGAGGCGCCGAGCGGTGACCTCAGTCGCCGGCCACTTCCGCGTGAAAGGCGACCAGCTCCTCGGCGACTCGCTCCGGACGTTCCTCCGGCAGCAGGTGTCCCGCGCCGGTCACCGGCACCCAGGCGGCCGACGGCAGCTCGGCGGCCACCCGCCGTCCGTAGGGCAGGCTGTGCACGCGGTCCTCGGCGCCCCACAGGACCAGCGCCGGCGGTGGCGCGGCCCGCACGATGTTCCACGCCGCCTCAACCGAGACCATGTCGACCGCGGCCGCGAAATGCACCAACCCGCGCGCCGCTCCGGGCGCACGCAACGCCTCGAGGTGCCGATCGAGCGGACGACCGGCGAGTGAGTCGCTGCCCCGACCCACCGCCACGGCGAGCACCCGCTCGGCCAGTTGAGGAACCAGCGGCAGCGCCCGCGCGCACACCGAGCGCACGCCCGGCACCAGCATCGGCAACGCCCCGGCCACCGGCCACGCGTCGGCGTGCAGCGGCGCGTCGAGTAGCGCCAAGCCTGCCACCCGCTCCGGCGACAGCGCAGCGAGATGCACCGCCACCGCGCCACCGAGGCCATGTCCGGCCACCACGACCTGTTCGACGTCAAGGGTCGCGAGCAGCCCGGCTATCAGATGCGCCTGGGTGGCGAGGTCTATTCGTCGCCCGGTTCGCTCCGAGCCTCCGAGCTGCACCAAATCGGGAGCGACGACGAGGATGTCGTCGTCCGAGGCTTTGCACATCTCGGGTGCGACCTCGCGCCACAACTGCGAAGACGTCGGGAAGCCGTGCAGCAACAAGACCGCTGGCGAACTGGATAGTCCGTCACCCTTGCGGCCCCATGTCGTCACCCGCAACCGGATCCCGTCTACGACCCGGTCAGTCGGCTCGGCGTCCAGGCATGTGCGCATGGATTCATACTGCACCCGGAAGCGACGCGGAAACGGCTCGGGACGGGCAAGATTGCAGAATGACCGACGTCCGCGAGGCCGCGCTGACCATCGACGACGCTCGCGCCGCCGCCAAGCTGCTCGATGGCGTCGCGCGGCGCACCCCGGTGGAGAGTTCGCGAGCGCTCGCCGCCTCGGTCGGCGGACCGGTGAGTTTCAAGTGTGAAAACCTGCAGCGCGGCGGTTCGTTCAAGATTCGCGGCGCCTACGTGCGCATCGCTCGGTTGTCGGACGACGAACGGGCGCGCGGGGTGGTCGCAGCCAGTGCCGGCAACCACGCCCAGGGTGTTGCCCTCGCCGCGTCGCTGCTTGGCATTCGGGCCACCGTCTTCATGCCGATTGGCGCCCCGTTGCCTAAGGTCGAGGCGACGAAGAGCTACGGCGCGAACGTCGAGTTTTTCGGTCACACGGTCGACGAGGCGTTGCGCGCGGCCAAGGCCGACGCTGAGCGCACCGGCGCGGTCTTCATCCACCCGTTCGACCATCGCGACATCGTCGCCGGCCAGTCGAGTGTTGGTTTGGAAATCCTCGAGCAGTGCCCCGATGTGCGCACGATTCTGGTCAGCGCGGGAGGCGGCGGCCTTTGCTCCGGCGTCGGCCTCGTCGCGAGAACCCTTGCTCCACAAGTGAAAGTGGTGGCGGTGCAAGCGGCGCAGGCGGCTGCGTTTCCCGGCGTCCTTGCCGCCGGCAAACCGGTGCCGCTCACCGCCATGACCACGATGGCCGACGGCATCGCCGTCGGCTGCCCTGGCGAGCTGACGTTCAGGATGGTGCAGCGGTACGTCGATGACGTGGTCACCGTGTCGGAGGAGTCGCTGTCGCGCGCGCTGTTGTTCTGCCTGGAGCGGGCGAAGCTGCTGGTCGAGCCCGCCGGCGTGGCGGGAGTGGCCGCGGTTCTCGATGCGCCGAAAGCCTTCGAGCCGCCCGTTGTCGCGATCCTCTCGGGTGGAAACGTCGACCCAGTCTTGTTGGTGCGCGTGCTGCGACACGGTCTTGCGGCCGCTGGTCGCTACCTCTCCTTCCACGTGCGCATCGACGACCATCCAGGCGCGCTGGCGAAGTTGCTGCACACGCTCGCTGACGTCGGCGCCAACGTGCTCGACGTCGTCCACGAGCGCACCGGACCGACCTTGCACGTCGACGAGGTCGAGGTCGCGCTGCAGGTCGAGACGCGCGGCCCCGACCACTCAGAGGACGTGCTCGGGATGCTGCGCTCGCAGGGATACCGGGTCGTCTTCGGCTAAGCCCTCACGCGCGCGTGCGCAGTCTCGGGAAGCCAGGGCGCATCGGGAGGATCGGCGCGGTGCGGTCCAGCGCCTGAATCTGGCTCTTCTCATCGACGCAGAGCACGATCGCTTTGTCCGGCGGGTTCAAATACAGCCCCACCACGTCGCGGACCTTGGCCTCCAACTGCGGGTCGGTGGAGAACTTGAACGTCTCCCGCCGCCAGGGCTGCACCCCGTACTTGCGCCACGCCCGCGCGACGGCGGAGTCACTGACCTTCAGCTCGGCGCCCAGCAGCCGGGTCGACCAGTGCGTGATCCCGAGCCGCTGTGGCGGTGACTCCAAGGTGACGGCCAGAATCTGCGCGTCGTCGATGACCTTTGGCCGGCCGGATCGCTCCGCGTCCTGCAACCCGTCGACACCCTGCTCCGCGAACCGCCTCTTCCACTGATCCACCGTCGGCCGAGACACCCGAGCCGGGCGAGATGACGACGGCCGCTCCGCATCAGCAGCCGCCAGCACGATCCGCGCCCTGGTACCCTAGAGGTTGCCGCGCCGGGCCTGCTCCCGCTCGATCGCCTCGAACAGCGCCTTGAAGTTGCCCTTGCCGAAGCCCATCGAGCCGTGCCGCTCGATCAGCTCGAAGAACACCGTCGGGCGGTCCTGCACCGGCTTGGTGAAGATCTGCAGCAGGTAGCCGTCCTCGTCGCGGTCGGCGAGGATCCTCAGCTCCCGCAGCTCGTCGAGCGGCACCCGCGTCTCGCCTACCCATTCGCCGAGCGTGTCGTAGTAGGAGCCCGGGGTCTCGAGGAACTCCACGCCCGCGGCCTTCATTGCGCGCACTGAGTGCACGATGTCGTTCGTGGCGAGCGCGATGTGCTGCACGCCTGCGCCGCCGTAGAACTCGAGGTACTCGTCGATCTGCGACTTCCGCTTGCCGACCGCCGGCTCGTTGAGCGGGAACTTCACCTTGCGCGTGCCGTCGGCGACCACCTTCGACATCAGCGCGGAGTACTCGGTCGCGATGTCGTCGCCGACGAACTCCTTCATGTTCGTGAAGCCCATGACGCGGTGGTAGAAGTCGACCCACTCGTCCATGCGGCCGAGCTCGACGTTGCCGACGCAGTGGTCGATCGGCCTGGAAGAACCGCCGCTCGGGCGGGGTGACGATCGGCTGCGTCGGCGACGAAGCCCGGCAGGTACGGGCCGTCGTAGCGCGAGCGGTCGATCAGCGAGTGCGCCGGTCTCGCCGTAGGTCGCGATCGCGGCGCGGACGACGCTGCCGTGTTCGTCCTCGATCGTGTGCGGCGCCTCGACTCCGCGTGCCCCGGCGGCCGTGGCGTGCGCGTAGGCGGCTGGCACGTCGGGCACCTCGAGCGCGAGGTCGACGACGCCGTCGCCGTGCGCCGCGACGTGCGCGGCGAGCGGGTCGGACGCCCGGATCGCGGTGGTGAGCACGAACCGCGCGCCGCCGGACGTCAAGACGTAGGTGGCGTGGTCGCGCGTCGCCGTTCTCCGGCCCGCGGTACGCGACCGCGCGCATGCCGAATGCCGTGGAGTAGTAGTGCGCGGCCTGCTTGGCGTTGCCGACCGCGAAGACGATGGCGTCCATGCCGGACACGGGGAACACGTCGTCCGCGCGCGTTGGGCGTTCAAGGGCAGCAGTTTCCGGCGCCATCACGGGCCTCCCGTCGTCTGAGGTTTGGTCGAGCATCGAACGGCCGAGGCAGGCTAGGCAATATGCGCGAGCTGCCGGTGGTCAAGCTGTACAGTTCGGACGACGAGATCGCGATCCGACTGGTCAATCTGCACAGTCGCACGGGCATGTCCGGCGGCAGGAGGAGGCGCGATGGACGCCCTCGACGTCCGGCTGCTCGAGTTGTTGCACGACCAGCCGCGCGTCGGTGTGCTCGAGATCGCCCGCCGGCTCGGCGTTGCGCGCGGCACCGCGCAGGCCCGGCTCGACCGGCTGCTGGCCAGCCATGTGGTGCGCGGCTTCGGCCCTGACGTCGATCCGGCCGCGCTGGGGTACAGCGTGACCGCGTTCGCCACCATCGAGATCCGCCAGGGGCGCGGCCGCGACGTGCAGCGGCACCTGGCCGAGATCGCGCAGGTGCTCGAGGTGCACACGATCACCGGTCCGGGCGACCTGCTGTGCCGCGTCGTCGCGAAGTCGAACGCTGACCTGCAAGCGATCGTCGACCGGGTCGTCGACTTCGACGGCATCGTGCGGACGTCGACCGTCATCGCATTGTCGACGCCGGTGCCGTACCGCACGCAGCCGCTGGTGCGGGCCGAGGGCGAGTCCGGGTAGCGGCCCCTCAGCCGGTGTACGGCTTGGCGTCGACGATCGCGACCGACATCGTGTTTCCGTTGGGCAACGTGTAGCGCGCGGTCTCGCCCACCTTCTTGCCGAAAAGCGCCGCGCCGAGCGGCGAGCTCGGCGAATAGACGTCCATCGGCTTGCCGCCGTCCTCGCGGGAGCCGAGGAGGAAGGTCAGCGTCTCGTCGTCGCCCTCGTAGCGGACTGTCACGACCATCCCGGGCTCCACGACGCCGTCGTCCGCGGGGGCCTCGCCGACCTTCGCGTGTTGGAGGAGCTGCCGCAGTTGGCGGATGCGAGCCTCCATCTTGCCCTGCTCCTCCTTGGCGGCGTGGTACCCGCCGTTCTCCCGGAGGTCGCCCTCTTCGCGCGCGGACTCGATCTTTTGCGCGATCTCGACGCGGGCTGGGCCCGAAAGGTGCTCGTACTCGGCCGACAACCGGTCGTACGCCTCCTGGGTCAGCCAGGTGACGCTGGCGGTGCTCTCGGTCACAGTGCTCCTCGCGTTGCTGCAGATGCTCGTGGGTTTCGGATCAGCTGGCTCTTCGATCGGCATGACCCGCGTCAAGGGTGAACATCAAGGCTACAACCGGTTGCCGCTTCGTGTCGGGCCTCGGGGCGGCTCCCGCCGAGCGCGCCGCGACAGTGGAGACAATGGCGGGATGGAGACAATGGAGACAATGGAGGCTCGAACGATTGTCCGATTGTCCTGATGCTGCGGCAGGCTGGGAACCCGTGACCGAACAACTGCGCATGATGGCGGTGCACGCGCACCCCGACGACGAGTCGAGCAAGGGCGCGGCGACGATGGCGCGCTACGTCTCCGAGGGCGTCGACGTGCTCGTCGTGACCCTGACCGGCGGCGAGCGCGGCTCCATCCTCAACCCGGCGATGGATCGCCCGGACGTGGTCGCCGACCTCGCGAACGTCCGGCGGGCCGAGATGGAAGAGGCCGAGCGCGTGCTCGGCGTGCGGCATCACTGGCTGGGGTTCGTCGACTCAGGACTGCCCGAGGGCGACCCGCTGCCGCCGTTGCCGGACGGTTGTTTCGCCTTGCAGCCGCTGGACGTCGCGGCCGCGCCGCTCGTCGAGCTGGTGCGTCGCGAGCGCCCGCACGTGATGGTCACCTATGACGAGAACGGCGGGTACCCGCATCCCGACCACGTGATGTGCCACCGGGTGTCGGTCGAGGCGTTCGACGCGGCCGGCGATCCCGACCGCTACCCCGACGCCGGCGAGCCGTGGCAGCCGCTGAAGCTGTACTACCACTGGACTTTCCACCTGGCGCGCATCCAGGCGTTGCACGACGCGATGATCGCGCGCGGCCTTGAATCGCCCTACACTGAGCGCCTCGCGGAATGGGTCGCCAACTCCGACGACGCGCATCGCGTCACGACAAGGGTGCCGTGCGCCGACTACTTCGGCGTTCGCGAGGACGCGTTGCGCGCGCACCGCACGCAAGTCGACCCCGACGGCCCGTGGTTCGCCGTCCCGCTGGGCGTGCAGCAAGAGGCGTGGCCGACCGAAGACTACGAACTGGCCAGATCTCTGGTTGACTCTAAGGTGCCCGAGGACGACTTGTTCGCGGGGCTGCGTGAGGGTGTGATCGCATGAGCGTTGTGCTGGCAGTCGCGTCCACCGACGCGCCCAAGAACATGAACGGCTCCTGGGGCCTGCTCGTGTTCGCGCTGCTCGCGATCGTCGTCTTCTTCTTGTTTCGCTCGATGAACAAGCATCTGCGCAAGGCCGAGCGCATGAAGGATGACGAGCCGAAGTCGGGCGACGTGCGGAGCGCGGGGTCCGCGCCTCCGCGGCAGCGCAAATCCTAAGGATCTTCCAAGCTGCGTGAAGCAACCATGCGACGAGCCGCTTCGTCTATTAGGGCGTGGCTCTTCACCGTCGTGGCTGGACGCTTCCCGCGCTGACCTCGGTGCTCGGCGGCTTCGCCCTTGCCGCGCCGACCCTGCTGGCGGTTCGACTCGTCGATCACCCGCTGCCCAGCACGGCGCCCGTCGTCCGATATGAGCCTGGGATCACCACGCAAGCGTCAACAACGCAGGCGGCTCGGGTGTCACCCGTCAGTGGTTGGCCTGCGCCGTTGCGCCTTGCGCTGCGAATGGGTTTTCTTGTCAGTGAGCCGCCGCTCGACGGCGGCGCGTGACGGAGCAGTCGGGCGACGCGGCTTCGGCGGCGGTGCGATCGCCGCGCGCAACATCGCCGCCAGACGGTTGGCGGCGGCCTGCCGGTTGCGCAGTTGCGATCGATGCTCCGAGGCCGTCACCGTGAGGACGCCGTCGACCACCCGGTCGCCCAGTCGGGCGAGCGCGCGGTCTCGCAGGTGCTGGGGAAACGCGGTGCTGCTCGCGAGATCGAACGCGAGCTCGACGCGGCTGTCGGTTGTGTTCACCCCTTGTCCGCCGGGGCCGCTGCTGCGCGAGAATCGCCAACTCAGCTCGGCCGAGGGGACGGCGAGTCGTGGCGTGACCGAAAGCTGGCCGGCGTCGAGCATGGCATTGATTATCAAGGTGGAGACCCGAGGTCGTCGTGCCGGAGTCGCCGCCGAGGCGTCCGAATCCCGCTAGCCGATGCTCTGAGGCTCGGGCATGCTCGTTGATGTGTTGACGGATGACGCCAAGTACGCGGCGGTTTCCAGCAAGGACCCGCGCTTCGACGGCTGGTTCTTCACCTGCGTGCGCACGACGAAGATCTACTGCCGCCCCAGCTGCCCCGCGATGACGCCGAAGCGAACGAACGTCGTCTTCGCCCCGTCCGCCGCAGCCGCGCAGGAGATGGGATTTCGCGCGTGTAAGCGGTGCCGCCCCGACGCCGCGCCTGGCTCGCCCGAATGGAACGTTCGCGCCGACCTCGTCGGCCGCGCGATGCGGCTGATCGCCGATGGCGTGGTCGACCGCGAGGGGGTGGGTGGGCTCGCGCGCCGCGTCGGATACAGCGAACGGCACTTGAACCGGCAACTTGTCGCCGAGGTCGGCGCCGGCCCCATCGCGTTGGCGCGCGCGCAGCGGTCGCAGACCGCTCGAGTGCTGCTGGAGACCACTGACTTGCCGGTGGGCGATATCGCTTTCGCCGCAGGCTTTTCGAGCATCCGCCAGTTCAACGACACGCTGCGTGTTGTCTTCGCGATGACGCCAACCGAATTACGGGCCGCCCGTCGTCCAGGTGCGTTGCAACCGCATGGCGGGGGCGTCGGGACCATCTCCCTGCGCTTGCCGTTCCGCCGTCCGATCGACACCGCGTCGCTGTTCGGCTTTCTCGCCGCGCGGGCAGCGCCGGGGATCGAGGCAGGCAATTCCTACGGCTATCGCCGCGCGGTGTCGCTGCCCCACGGCGCGGCGATCATCGACTTGGGCGAGGTATCCGCAGAGCGCGATCCAACGACGATCTGGAACGAGCAGGGTTGGATTCCCTGCACGTTAAGGCTCTGTGACCTTCGCGACCTCGCGTCGGCGGTGGCGCGGTCGCGCCGGCTGCTCGATCTCGACGCAGACGCGCCCGCCATTGACGACTTCCTTGGCGTGGACGACGCGCTGGCGCGCAGCGTGCGGTCGTCGCCCGGACGACGCGCGCCTGGCCACGTCGACGGGTTCGAGCTGGCGGTGCGGGCCATCCTTGGCCAACAAGTCAGCGTGGCGGGCGCGCGCACTCTCGCCACGCGGCTGTCTCTCGCGTACGGCGTTCCGCTGCCCATCGCAGATCCGTCGCTGACCCACCTTTTCCCCACCGCTGCCGCGCTCGCGGACGCCGATCCGGCGGCTCTCGGCATGCCACGTGCGCGCGCGACCGCGCTGATCGGCCTGGCCTGCGCCGTTGCCGCCGGAGAGTTGACTCTCGACCCTGGCTGCGATCGCGACGAGGCGTCGACGCGGATGCTGGCGCTGCCAGGCATCGGTCCCTGGACCGCGTCGTACGTCGCGATGCGGGCTCTCGGTGACCCCGACGTCTTCCTGCCGAGCGATCTCGGCGTGCGGCACGGCCTGCGCGCGCTTGGTTTGCCGAGCGACGTCCGCGGCGCCGACCAGACCGCTCGCAACTGGCGGCCATGGCGCTCTTACGCCTTGCAGCACGTCTGGGCCGCCGCCTCCCCTGTTTCCGCGGCCGGCGAGAAGATCGCCTGAGCTGGCGATGTAATTCGCGCATGCGCGTGGTCGTGGTTGGCGGCGGGATCGCTGGCTTGACCACCGCGCGCGGGCTGCTGCGCGCGGGCCACCGGGTGGCGAGCGGCACCCTGTTGGCATGCGAGGGAGGATGGAGACATGGCTAACCGCCTCGCCGACGCGACGAGCCCGTACCTCCAGCAGCACAAGGACAACCCGGTCGACTGGTGGCCGTGGTGCGATGAAGCTTTCGACGAGGCGCGACGACGCGAGGTCCCGGTGTTGCTCTCGGTCGGCTATGCCGCGTGTCACTGGTGCCACGTGATGGCGCACGAGTCGTTCGAGGACGACGCCACCGCCGCCCACATGAACGGGGAGTTCGTTTGCGTGAAGGTCGACCGTGAGGAGCGGCCCGACGTCGACGCCGTGTACATGGACGCGACCCAGGCGATGACCGGTCACGGCGGCTGGCCGATGACGTGCTTTCTCACGCCCGACGGGCAGCCGTTTCACTGCGGCACTTACTTTCCGAAAGCCCCGATGCACGGCATGCCGTCGTTTCGCCAAGTGCTCGACGCCGTCTCGCGGGCCTGGCGAGAGCGGCGTGACGACCTCGCGGCCTCCGCGGTGGAGATCGTCCGACTGCTCGGCGAACGCTCGGAGATTCCGAGGGAGCAGACGCCGCCAGACGCCGAATTGCTCGACACCGCGGTGACCGCGCTGCGCGGGGAGTACGACGCGACCCACGGTGGCTTTGGTGGCGCGCCCAAGTTCCCGCCGTCGTCGGTGCTGGAGTTCTTGCTGCGGTACGGCTCGGTCGGCGCGCTGGAGATGGTCGAGGGCACCTGCGAGGCGATGGCGCGCGGCGGCATCTATGACCAACTGGCGGGCGGGTTCGCCCGCTACAGCGTCGACGCCGCTTGGGTCGTGCCGCACTTCGAGAAGATGCTCTACGACAACGCCCAACTCGCGCGGGTGTACGCGCATTGGTGGCGCGCGAGCGGTTCACCACTCGCCAAGCGGATCGCCATCGAGACTGTCGAGTTCATGGTGCGCGAGTTGCGCACCGCAGAAGGCGGATTCGCGTCGTCGCTTGACGCCGACACGGACGGCGTCGAGGGCTCCACATACGTCTGGACGCCGGCGCAGTTGCGTGCCGCGCTCGACGAGTCGGACGGCGAGTGGGCCGCCGGATTGCTCGCCGTGACCCCCGGCGGAACCTTCGAGCACGGCGCTTCCGTGCTGCGACTGCCACGAGACCCGGACGACGAGTCACGTTGGGCGAGCGTGCGGCCGCGGCTGCTCGAGGTTCGCGCGCAGCGTCGGCAGCCAGGTCGTGACGACAAGGTCGTCGCCGCCTGGAACGGTCTGGCGATCGCGGCTCTCGCGGACGTCGGCGTCTTGTTCGAGCGGCCGGATTTCCTTGACGCGGCGAGTGACCTGGCGAGGTTGCTGCTCGACGTCCATCTCGTCGACGGGCGATTGCGCCGGGTCTCGCGTGACGGCGTCGTCGGAGCGCCGGCAGGTGTGCTCGAGGATCACGCCGACGTCGCCGAAGGCTTTCTCGCGCTGGCGCAGGCGATCGGGTCGGCGGAGTTGCTCACCGCGGCAGGGCACTTGCTCGACGTCGTCCTGGATCACTTTGGTGACGGCGCCGGCGGGTTTCACGACACCGCCGATGACGCCCAGCTGCTGGTGCGCCGGCCGCGCAGCGCGACGGACGACGCGACGCCGTCCGGGCAATCTGCCGCCGCGCAGGCGTTGCTGACCTACGCGGCACTCACCGGGTCGTCGCGCCACCGGGAGGCCGCGACCGCGGCGCTCGGCGCGACCCGGGTGCTTGGCGGCGGGTATCCACGCGCGGCGGGCTGGGGGCTGGCCGCGTCGTCCGCGTTGTTGGCTGGACCACAAGAGATCGCCATCGTGGGCGACGACCCCGCGTTGATGCGCGCCGCGCGGATGACGACGTCGCCGGGCGCGGTGGTCGCGGTCTCCGGCGACCCGGGGTCGCGGCCGTGGTCGCCGCTGCTCGAAGGACGCGGCCTGGTCGGTGGCCGGGCGGCGGCGTACGTCTGCGAGGGGTTCGTGTGCCGGCGCCCGGTCGGGTCGGCGGGTGAACTCGGGGAGCTGCTGGCCAACAGATGACGCTGTGAGCGAACGCCGCCGTCGCTGTATTGTGCTTGCAATGTAATCGTGTAATCGTTCGACTATGACACAACAACAGGTTGACGAGGTCGTCCGAGGGTGGTTCGCCGGTCGGCTGCCGACCGAATGGTTCGTCGCGGTGCCCGAGGTCGTGATCGACCGCGAAGAGATCACCGTGATCGGCGAGATCGCCGCGCCAGCCCTCGGTGTTGGCGGGCGGTGGCGGTGGCGGGCGGTGGCGCTGGCGGTGGCGGCGAGGTCGGCGAGGCCGAGCGCGCGGCTGCCTGGGCCGGTCGCATCAAGGCCTTCCGGGAGGACACCCGCGGTCCTCGGATGGCGATCGCCGAGGAGGCCGAGCATCGGTTCGGGCGCAAGGTCGCCTGGGGCGCCCGCTGCGGCGAGCGCCGCGAGGTCTTCACGAACTTGTCCGTCCCGGTCATGACGCGCTTGCGGCAGCGTGATCGCGTCGTCCTCGACACGCTGGTCGACGCGGGGGTCGCGCGCAGCCGAAGCGACGCCCTCGCGTGGTGCGTGCGCCTGGTGGGAAAGCACTCTCAGGAATGGTTGGACAACCTGCGCGACGCGATGCGCACCGTCGAAGAGGTGCGGTCCGCTGGACCCGACGCTGCCTAGGCACGGTTTGCGGCCGCCGGGGTAACCTCGCCCGTGGAATCCCGCATTCGCTTTCCCGGGCGGAGGTCGGCCGCGGCGCATGGATCTGCGCGGATTGCTCTATGGCGCGTACGAGCGCAGGCTTGCTGCCGCCTTGCCCGCTGACCGGCGTACCGAGGCACGTGGGCGTCATCCTCGACGGCAACCGGCGCTGGGCTCGCGCGGCCGGGATCGGACTTGGCGTCGGGACATCGCCGGGGCGCCGACAAGATCGACGAGTTCCTCGGCTGGTGCGCCGAGCTGCACATCGACGTCGTGACCTTGTGGCTGCTGTCGACCGACAACCTGACGCGCCCGACGGATGAACTCGCCCCTGCTGCGAATCATTGAGGACGCCGTTCGCGAACTCGCCGCTTCTCGGCGGTGGCGAATCAATCCCGTTGGCGCGCTCGACTTGCTGCCCGACCCGACTGCGCGCGCTTTGAAAGAAGCCCAAGACGCCACTGCAGACATTCCGGGCTTACTGGTGAATGTCGCCGTTGGATATGGCGGGCGACGAGAAATCGCCGACGCCGTCAGGTCATTGCTGCACGAACATGCCAGCCGTGGCACGAGCATCGAGGACCTCGCGAATCTGCTTGATATCGAGCACATCGCCGAACACCTGTACACCAAAGGCCAGCCTGACCCGACTTGGTGATTCGAACCTCGGGAGAGCAGCGGCTGTCAGGCTTCCTGTTGTGGCAGAGCGCGCATTCGGAGCTGTTCTTCTGCGAGGCCTACTGGCCCGACTTCCGCCGCGTCGACTTCCTTCGCGCGGTGCGTTCCTACGTGAGCGCGAACGGCGCTTCGGCTCCTAGCCTCGGCTTCTGGCCAGGACTGCATCGCAAGTAACTCGACATCGAGATAATCTGGTCGGCATTGTGTCTCGATGTCGAGATATTATCGTGACGGGCACCAGGCCATGGCGTGTGGCGGTCCATCTGTCGACAAAGTGCTTAGTTAGCGGCAATTGCACGCTCGGTTACTCCGGGAATGCAGAGCGTATGGTAGCAGAACCTGCCAATCAGGCAAGACAGGTGTCCACGAGAAGTAAGTTTTCATTCACAACAGTCACATCGTTCACACCACATAACGAGTGTGACATCCCTCACCCGAAGTCAATTGGCTTCGCGAGGTTAGCTCAGGCATGCTTTAGCGCATACCCCGTGCAGCCGGCTGGCTGAGTTCGGCATGGCTGCCTGACGTACCGCTCTCCTACGCGCTATTGCGCCGCGGTACTGGCATGACCTTTTCGCTATTCGGTCGCGCCTGGGTTTGGCGGCTCCTGCTTGGCTCTGGCTGGCGCAGGGCTGGCGCGAGCCCGCCTCAGTTCATTGCATGTGTTACCCCGAAAGGAATCCCTTTATGAGTCGGATCCCGGTACGCGAGGCGGTCATCGCCTCGGGCACCGTCTCCGTTGTCGTCTCGCTCTGCGTCGTCGGTTCGATCGCGGCGTCGGCGTCGGAAGCACCCCAAAGCGGTCATCCGCCGCAACGAGCGGCGGCCTGGCCGCGGACTCGGCAAGCGCCCCTTACTCACCCCTCATCCGCGTCGCCGTCGGGAGGAGGCGGTCGAAGCTTGATCACCGGTTCGCACCAGGGAGTCTGGTTCGGCCTTCTCCGGCCCGACGGGGCCGTGGCCGACTCGGCGTCGGCGTCGGCGGCCGACGCGCTGGCGAGTCCGACGGCCTCGGCGGCTGCAGGCCCGGCCTGCTCCGGCCAGCACCACGCCGCCGCACCGCGGCCAGTCCACGCGTTCACGAGCAATCGCGCTCGTCAGTGTCGGCCGCCATCTCGGGCGGCAACCCCCGCGACATCGCGCAGGCGCTCGCCGCCACCTACCGGTGGACCGGCAATCAGTGGACGTGCCTCGACAAGCTGTGGGACCACGAGAGCAAGTACGAGACGACCGTGCGCAATCCGACGTCCGGCGCGTACGGGATCCCGCAGGCGCTGCCCGCGTCGAAGATGCGTTCGGCGGGCGCCGACTGGCGGACCAACCCGGTCACCCAGATCGACTGGGGTTTGGGTTACATCCAGAACCGATACGGCTCGCCCTGCAACGCGTGGTCGTATTGGCTACGCCACAGCTCGTACTAGCCGGGCGTCGAGCGGCCCGGCGGGTCGGGTCATCGCCAACACGTCGAGGGCCTCATCGAGCTGCTGCTCGGTGAGCTTGCCCTCGGCGACGTATCCGCTCTCCAGCACCACCTGACGGATCGTCTTGCTCTGCGCGAGCGCCAGCTTCGCCACCTTGGCAGCCGCCTCGTAGCCGATGTACTTGTTCAAAGGCGTGACGATCGACGGCGACGACTCGGCGAAGAACCGGCAGCGTTCGGCGTCGGCCTCGATGCCGTCGACGCAACGGTCGGCGAGCAGCCGGGAGATGTTGGCCAGCAACCGGATCGACTCGAGCAGGTTGCGCGCGATCACCGGCAGCATCACGTTGAGCTCGAGGTTTCCGGCCGCGCCGCCGAACGCGATCGGCGGCGTCGTTGCCGATCACCTGCGCCGCGACCTGGCACACCGCCTCGGGGATGACCGGATTCACCTTGCCCGGCATGATGGACGAACCGGGCTGCAGGTCGGGCAGGTGGATCTCGGCCAACCCGGTGCGCGGCCCTGAGCGACATCCAGCGCAAGTCGTTGGCCATCTTGTAAAGGCTGACGGCGACGACTCGCAGCACGCCGCTAGCCTCGACCAGCGCGTCGCGCGAGCCCTGCGCCTCGAAGTGGTCGCGCGCCTCCGACAGCGGCAACTCCAGCGACTGCGCGAGCGAGCTGATGACCTTCGCCGCGAACCCTGGCGGCGTGTTGATGCCGGTGCCCACGGCGGTTCCGCCGAGCGGGAGCTCGCCGATCCGCGGCAGCGCCGCCTCAAGCCGCTCGACGCCAAGCCGCACCGACGCCGCGTATCCGCCGAATTCTTGGCCGAGCGTGACGGGCGTGGCGTCCATCAGGTGAGTGCGGCCGCTCTTCACGACGTCCGCGAACTGCTCTGACTTGCGCGATAACGCGGCCTCGAGGTGCCGCAGCGAAGGCAACAGGTTGACGATGATCGAGCGCGTGGCGGCGATGTGAATCGCCGACGGGAACGTGTCGTTCGAGGACTGCGAGGCGTTGACGTGGTCGTTGGGGTGCACCGGCGCGCCGAGTCGTTCGGCTGGCGAGCGTCGCGAACACCTCGTTGGCGTTCATGTTGGACGACGTGCCCGATCCGGTCTGGAAGACGTCGATCGGGAAGTGCGCGTCCCAGTCGCCGCGGGCGACTTCCGCAGCCGCCTCGCGGATCGCCTTCGCCACGTCGTCCGAGATGACACCGAGCTCCGCGTTGACCGTCGCGGCGGCGCCTTTGATTGACGCGATCGCGGCGATGAGGTCGCGGTCGATCGTCAAGCCAGACACCGGAAAGTTCTCAACGGCGCGTTGCGTTTGCGCGCGCCACTTGGCGTCGCGCGGAACGCGGACGTCGCCCATGGAGTCGTGCTCGATGCGGAATTCGCTGTCAGCCGGGGTCATGGCCTAAGCGTAGGTCGGTGGCGGGCCTGCTAGGGCACGCGGGTGCGGTCTGGCGAGGCGACGCGGTCGACCCGCGGGCGGTCGTAGTCGACGATCGCGTAGCCACGCAGCTTCGACAGCTGGTGCTCGCTTTCGATGGTGCGGATCGTGCCGCTCTTCGAGCGCATCACCAGCGAGCTGGTTATCGCGCCGTCGCCGCGGTAGCGGACGCCGCGCAACAACTCGCCGTCGGTGATGCCGGTGGCGACGAAGAAGACGTTGTCGGACTTCACGAGCTCGTCGTTGCGCAGCACCCGGTCGAGGTTGTGGCCGGCGGCGATCGCCTTCTCGCGCTCCGCGTCGTCGCGCGGCCACAGCTTGCCTTGAATGACACCGCCGAGGCACTTCACCGCGCACGCCGCGATGATGCCCTCGGGCGTGCCGCCGATGCCGAGCAGCAGGTCGACTCCGGTGCCCTCGCGCGCGGCCATGATGGCGCCCGCCACGTCGCCGTCCATGATGAATTTGATCCGCGCGCCAGCCTCGCGGATCTCCCGGACGAGTTGCGCGTGGCGCGGGCGGTCGAGCACGACGACTGTGACGTCCTCGTTGGCGCAACCTTTTGCCGCGGCGATCGCGCGGATGTTCGCCGAGACCGGCGCGTCGATGTCGACGTAGGGCGCGGCGACCGGACCGGTGACGAGCTTTGACATGTAAAAGACCGCGGACGGGTCGTACATCGAGCCGCGTTCGGCGACCGCGAGCACCGAGATGGCGTTGTTCATGCCCATCGCGGTCAGCCGGGTGCCGTCGATGGGGTCGACCGCGACGTCGCAATCGGCCCCGCTGCCGTCACCGACCCGCTCGCCGTTGAAGAGCATCGGGGCGTCGTCCTTCTCGCCCTCGCCGATGACGACGGTGCCGCGCATCGAGACGGTGCCGATGAGCCGGCGCATCGCGTCGACGGCGGCCGCGTCGGCGTCGTTCTTCTCGCCGCGGCCGACCCATCGGCCGGCCGCCATCGCCGCAGCCTCGGTGACCCGCACGAGCTCAAGCGCGAGGTTTCGATCAGGCGTCTCCACGGCGGCTGAGTTGAGGGTCACGCGTGGGTCCCTTCGGTGAATCGAATCGCTGGGGGCTCCGTGACCACAGCATGCCTGATCGGGGGAGCATAGAGACATGCCCAGTGTCCCAGCGAGTGTCCCAGCGAGTGTCTCAGCGAGTGGACCGCCGAGTGGCCCACCGGGTTCCCGGGCGGGTGGCCACGTGACCATCCACGTGCGCCCACCGGGCGCCGACCAGTCGGGCCCCCGTGAGGCGTTGCGCCCGAATCGGCGCAGCGTGGTGGTGTGGGCGGTCGCCGTCCTGGCCGTCGCCGTGGGGCTGCTCGTCGCGCTGCCCGCCCCGCGGGCCGACACGGTGATCCCGGTCGACCCGTCGGCGGCGATCGCGAAGGCGACGGCGGTGCCGGGGTTCGCGGTCTACGTGCCCGAGCCGCTGCCGGCGGGGTGGCAGCCGAACAGCGCCCGATTCCAGCTGACCAAGGAAGGCCCGGAACTGCACGTCGGCTACCTCGCCCCGGACGGCGGCTACGTCGGCCTGGAGGAGGCCAACCTCCCCAACACGTGGCGCTTCGTCACGACCCGCAGCGCGGGCAACGTGTTCCATGATCTGCGCACCATCGACGGTCAGGTTTGGGCGCGGCTGTCGAGCGACCGCAAGGCGCAAGACTCGCTGGTCTGGTACGGCCCGCACAGCGTGGTGATGGTCACCGGGACGACGAGCATCCCCAATCTCGAGCGGCTCGCAGCCAGCCTGCACGTGGGTTCGGCAGGCTAATTCCGGCGGCTACTCCGGGCCTCGCCGCCCTCGCCGCCCTCGCCGCCCTCGTCGCCGTGGTTGCCGTGGTTGCCGTCGTCGCGCGTCGCTGCTGTCGCTGCTGTCGTCTGGGGTCTCGCGTGGACGGCGGGCGGCAAGGCGGGCGCGGGCGCCGTCGAGCCAGTTCTGACAGATCCCGGCGAGCTCCTCGCCGCGCTCCCACAGGCCAAGCGACTTCTCCAGTGGCAGCCCGCCGGTCTCCAGTTGCCGGACGACGTCGAGCAGTTCCTCGCGGGCCGCTTCGTAGGTCAGTTGCTCGCCGGGTTTCGCCATAGTGCGCAAGCGTAGGGCGTCACTGGCGCGCCGCGACGCGTCCGCCGTGCCGGCCACCTGCGCGACGTCCCTCACCCAGGTCGCTCGGTCACCTCGGTCACCTCGGTCACGTCGGTCACGTCGGCCGAGGCGCGGCCGGTCGCGAAGCGAATGCTCAGCCGTTGGCCGGCCCGGGTTTGGGTGGCGGCCCTGAGCACCTGCCCCGCGTCGTCCTGCACGATCGCGTAACCGCGTTCGAGCGTCGCGGACGGCGACAGCGAGCGCACCCGCGCGAGCACGTGGACGATCTCGTCGGAGGCCCGGTCGAGGCTGCCTGACAGGCAGCGGGCGGCGCGGGCGGCGAGCTCGCGGATCTCACCGGTGCGGCGCTCGAGGTCGTTGTGCGGGGCGGCGAGCGCCGGCCGGGCGCGCAGCGTGTCGACGGTGTGCTGCTCGCGGTCGAGTTTCGCGGTCACGCTGCGGCGGGCCCGCTCGCGCAGCTGGGTGACGCGGCGTTCTTCCTCGACGACGTCCGGCACCACGAGCTTGCCCGCGTCGGTGGGTGTCGAGGCGCGGACGTCGGCCACCAGGTCGAGCAGCGGCGAGTCGGGCTCGTGGCCGATCGCGCTCACCACAGGGGTGAAGCACCTCGACACCGCGCGAAGCAGCGCCTCGTCGGAGAACGGCAGCAGGTCCTCGACGCTGCCGCCGCCGCGCGCGATGACGATGACGTCGACGGAGCTGTCGGCCTCCAGCGCCTGCAGCGCCTTGGTGATCTCCGGGACGGCGTACGGGCCTTGGACGGCGACCGCCTCGACCCGGAAGTTGACCGCGGGCCAGCGGCGCTTCGCGTTCTCAAGGACGTCGCGCTCCGCGGCCGAGCCTCGACCGCAGATCAGCCCGACGGTGGTGGGCAGGAAGGGCAGCCGGCGCTTGCGCTCGGGCGCGAACAGTCCCTCGGCGGCGAGCAGTTGCTTGAGCCGCTCGATGCGGGCCAGCAGCTCGCCCACGCCGACCGGGCGGATGTCGAACGCCTTCAGCGTCAGGGTTCCCTTGGGCAGGTAGTACTCCGGCTTCGCCCACACCACGACGCGGGCGCCCTCGCTGACCTGAAGGGTGTCGACGAGCTGGCGCGAGGCGGTGACCCGCAGCGAGATGTCGGCGGCCGGGTCGCGCAGCACGAAGAACACTGTGTTGGTGCCCGGACGGCGGCTGATCTCGGTCAGCTGGCCGTCGATCCACACTCGACCGAGCCGGCCGACCCACTGGGAGATGGCGTTCGCCACCGTGCGCACGGGGACGGGCTGCTCCGCGCTCGAATCCATCGCCACGGTGAGTGAGCCTAAGCGCAGGGGCCGTCCCAGCCCGGGCCAGCAGGGTCGGGCCAGCAGGGTCGGGCCAACGGGCCCGGGCGGCCCGACACTTACGATGGGACCATGACGTCTTCGGCGACTCCTCCGGCGGCCACCGCAAAGCGCGTCCTGCTCGCCCAGCCTCGCGGCTACTGCGCGGGCGTCGAACGGGCGGTCGACACCGTCGAGAAGGCGCTCGAGGTGAGCGGGGCGCCGGTCTACGTGCGCAAGCAGATCGTGCACAACAAGCACGTGGTCGCCGACCTCGAGGCGAAGGGCGCGATCTTCGTCGAGGAGGCCGAGGAGGTGCCCGAGGGCTCCATCGTGGTGCTCTCGGCCCACGGCGTCGCGCCGAGCGTCTACGCGCAGGCCAACCAACGGCAGCTGAGGACCATCGACGCCACTTGCCCTCTGGTCACCAAGGTGCATCACGAGGCGCGTCGCTACGCCGCCCAGAACCTGGAGATCCTCCTCATCGGCCACGCCAATCACGAGGAGGTCGTCGGCACCACCGGCGAGGCGCCGGATCGGGTGACCGTCGTGGACGGGCCGGAGGCGGCCGCCACCGTCGAGGTGAAAGACCCGAATCGCATCGCGTGGCTCTCGCAGACGACGCTGTCGGTCGACGAGACGCTGGAGACCGTCCGCGCGCTGCGGGCGCGGTTCCCAAATCTGATCGACCCGCCGAGCGACGACATTTGCTATGCCACCCAAAACCGGCAGGGCGCGGTGAAGAAGATCGCGGCACTCTCCGACCTGGTCATGGTCGTCGGCTCCCGCAACTCGTCGAACTCTGTGCGGCTCGTGGAGGTCGCTCTCGACTGCGGCGCGCGCGCCGCGCATCTGGTCGACGACGCAGCCGAGATCGACGAGTCGTGGCTGGACGGCGTCGAAACCGTCGGCGTGAGCAGCGGCGCCTCGGTACCGGAGTCGCTGGTCACCGGCGTGTTGGGGTGGCTCGCCGCCCGCGGCTACACCGACGTCGTCGAGATAGAAGCGGAGCGGGAGACGCTCACCTTCGCGCTACCGCCGGAGTTGCGGCGCGACATCAAAGCGCGACGCTAGCGCCGGTCGGACGCGCGCAGGCGGTACCAGCCGATCGCGGCCGCTAGCAGGCTGCCGCTCCAGATCGCGGGCGCGCCGGTGACGAACGCGTTGCCCAGGTAGAAGGCCTCCCGGGTGAGCCGTCCGCCGGTCAAGCCGGCTTGATCGATCAGGCTCATCACGAAGATCAGCGCGCAGTACAGCAACGGCGGCGCGATCATCGCGACGCGCAGGTCCTTCTTTCGGACGGCGAGGGCGCCCAGCGCGCTCGCGATCACGAACAGCACGCCGAACAGGTGTCCTCGGTGTCCGGAGGTCGCCATGTCGATCATGCCGCCGAGGAACGTCGCAAGCGCGATCAACACGCACACGCCACGATCGGTGAGCCCCGGCGCCCGGCGCGTGGGCGCCGCGCTTCGTCGCGGATTGAACGCCTTGGGCAGCGAGCCGACCGGTTCGGGGGCAGCCGCCGCAGCCGGCTCCGCCGCAGGTGTGACAGCCGCCGCAGGCGTGGCCAAAGCTTCAGCGGCGATTGCCGGCTCGTCGGTGCTCACCGGATCGTCGTGCTCGTATGAGGCTTCGGACACATTAGCCACGCTACGGGGCGGGCCCGCCGGCGTGCACGTGCGACGCGCGTGGCTGCCCGGACGGCGGTCAACTCGCCGCGTGGCCTGGCGACTGGTCGGGTAGCGAGATCAGCATGTCGGACGCCGAGGCGACCAGCTCCGGCGCTTGCACTTGCTTGGCGACCAGCTCGATCTGCTTGGGCGCGTCGAGCTCGTCGGTGGTGACCTTCAGGTCGACGAGCTTGCGGGCGCTCACCAGGACTCGACCCTCGAGCGACGACACCGTCTTGTTGTAGCTGTCGACCGCGGAGTTGAGTTGCCGACCGAGCTTGTCGACGTGCTCGCCCATCGTGGCGAGCCGGCTGTACAGCTCGCGACCGAGCCTAAGCACGTCCTGCGCGTTTTGCGCCAGCGCCTCCTGCCGCCACGAGTAGGCGACGGTGCGCAGCAGCGCGATGAGCGTCGCAGGCGTGGCGATGACGACGTTTCGCTCGAACGCGTGCTGCAGCAGCGCCGGATCTTGCTCGAGCGCGGCGTTGAGAAAGGTCTCGGCCGGCACGAACATCACGACGAACTCGGGAGTGTTCGGCAGCAGATCCCAGTACGCCTTCGAGCCCAGCCGGTCGACGTGGTCGCGCATGTGCCGCGCGTGCCGCCTGAGTTGATCCGCGCGAGCGGCGTCGCCGGAGGCGGCCATCGCGTCGAGAAAGCCGATGAGCGAGACCTTCGCGTCGACGACGACGTGCTTGCCACCGGCAAGCCGGACGACGAGATCGGGGCGCAAGATCCCGTTGTCGGTGACGCTTGTGTTTTGTTCGAGGAAGTCGCAGTGCTCGACCATTCCGCCGAACTCGACGACCTGCCGCAGTTGGTGCTCGCCCCACGCGCCGCGCGTCTGCGGTGCGCGCAACGCCGCCACAAGCTGGGTGGTCTCCTGCTGCAACTTCTCGGAGCTCTTGCCCATCGACTCAACCTGCTGGCGCAGCGCCGCGTAAGCGTCGGTGCGCTCCTTCTCGACGTCCTGGATTTGCTTTTCGACCTTCGTGAGCGAGTCACGCAACGGGCTGACGAGCAGCTCGATGGCCTGCTGACGCTTGGCGAGGTCGCCGTCGGCGGCGGTGGTGACCTGCTTCAGGGTTTGCTCGGCGAGCTCGACGAAAGCGCGGCTGTTCTTGTGCAGCGCGTCGGACGAGAGCGCGGCGAACGTCTCGCGCAACTGCTCCTGCGTGACGCGCGCGGCCGCGACCTGCTCCGCGGCGGCCTGCCTCGCCGCGTCTAGCTTCGCCGACAGCGTGGCGATTCTGGCACTCGAACGCGAGTGCGAGACGAGGTGGCCGAGCGCGCCCCCGAGGCCGAGACCGAGGAGCAGCAGGAGGAGCGAGAGAGCGTTCATGCCAGGCATGCTGGCAAAGGCGTCGGACACTTCCGCGGAAGCGCGCCGACGGGCGGCGAATTAACGGTTCCGGGCATCGCGACGTCTACCGCCCGGGCGTTGACCGACCAGGCTGGTTTGGCGGGTCACCCGTGAGGAGTGGACGGCGGCGAACCCAACTAGACTCGCCCGACGTGGCTCTCACTATCGGCATCGTCGGGCTCCCCAACGTGGGCAAGTCGACACTGTTCAACGCGCTGACCAAGAACGACGTGCTCGCGGCGAATTACCCATTCGCGACCATCGAGCCGAACGTCGGTGTGGTCGGCGTGCCTGACTCGCGGCTCGACGTCCTGGCCAAGATGTCCAGCTCGGCGAAGGTCGTCCCCGCCACGGTGAGCTTCGTCGACATCGCGGGACTCGTAAAGGGCGCGTCAGAGGGCCAAGGACTCGGCAACAAGTTCCTCGCGAACATCCGCGAGTCGGACGCGATCTGCCAGGTCATCCGTGTCTTCACCGACCCTGACGTCGCGCACGTCGACGGGCGCGTCAGCCCTAAGGACGACATCGAGACCATCAACACCGAGCTGATCCTCGCCGATCTCCAGACCATCGAGAAAGCCTTGCCGCGCCTCGAAAAGGAGACGCGTCTTGGCGGCGCCGCGGCCAAGGGCAAGGCGGACGTCGTCGAGGCCGTTCGCCGGGCTGGCGAGGTGCTCAACTCGGGACAGACCGTCTTCGCGGCTGGGCTCGACCCGGAGCCGTTGCGCGACCTGCAACTGCTCACCAGCAAGCCGTTCTTGTACGTCTTCAACGTCGATGACGAGGAGATGACGAACGAGTCGCTGAAGGCCGAGCTGCGCTCGCTCGTCGCGCCCGCCGAGGCGATCTTCCTCGACGCGAAGATCGAGTCAGAACTCATCGAGCTTTCGGACGACGAGGCCCTCGAGCTGCTGCAGTCGATCGGCCAACTCGAATCGGGGTTGGCGATCCTGGCGCGCGTGGGCTTCGCGACGTTAGGTCTGCAGACCTACCTGACGGCCGGCCCGAAGGAGTCGCGGGCGTGGACGATCCGCCGCGGCGCCACGGCGCCCGAGGCGGCTGGCGTGATCCACTCCGACTTCCAACGCGGTTTCATCAAGGCCGAGGTCGTCCACTACGACGACCTAGTCGACGCCGGCTCGATGGTGGAGGCGAAGGCGCGCGGCAAGGTGCGCATCGAGGGCAAGGACTACGTGATGGCCGACGGCGACGTCGTGGAGTTCCGCTTCAACGTGTGATCCGCCCCGAACCTCCGTCGTCTCCAGGTCGCCCCGATACGCCGTGCCAAGCACATCGCGCATCATGAGTGATGCGGATATGATGCAGCGGTGCGCACAACGGTTGATCTGCCGCCCGCCGTGCACCGCCGCGCCCGCGACTTGGCCGAACGGCGGGGCCAGTCGCTGTCCTCGGTGATCGCTGAGTTGACGATTCGTGGCCTTGCCCAGCTCGACGAGCCTGTCGAGGTCACGGTCGACGCCGATTCCGGCTTTCCGGTGATTCGGGTCGGTCGAAAGGTAACCGCTCACGATGTCGCCGACGCGCTGGACGACGAGTGACGACGTACCTGCTCGACGCGAACGTTCTCATCGCCCTGACCGTCGCCGAGCACGAGCACCACGCCAGAGCAACGAGATGGGCCTCGGGTGTTTCCGCGTTCGCGATCTGCCCGGTCGTCGAGGGCGCCTTGCTGAGGTTTCTCGTTCGACTCGGTGAGAGCCAGGCGGCGGCGACGGCCGTGCTGCGTGCGGTTCGTGCGGTGCGTGGCTGCCGGTTCTGGCCCGATGACGTGTCGTATGCGGACGTCGACTTGTCGAAGGTTCGTGGCCACCGACAGATCATCGACGCGTACCTCGTCGCACTCGTGCGTCGGCATCCGCGGTCGCAGCTCGCCACGATGGACGAAGGGCTGGCCCAGCTTGCGCCAAAGGCCACCTTCGTGCTGCCGCAGTAGTCAGGACCTCGCGGCGCGGCAAGACCTGCAACACGTGACTCTTGACGATTGAAACGTGCCGCCCAGGGCGTCGATATTGCCTGACCGCCGACGTAACACTCGGTGATCAGACTCGTTGATGAACCACCGGTTCTGCCCAAGTGTCGGGCCGCCCAAACTCCAAACCAACAACGGATTTCCGTATCTCGCGGACCCTTTACACAGCCTTGGCCGCCGCTCTAACGTGCGTCGTCACCCTCACGAAATCGGGCCCGACGAAAGAGGCGTTCGATGGTTCGCTCGTCGCGCAAGTTTCTGGCTTCCACCGTCGGCGCCCTGCTCGCGGTCGGCACCATCGCCGGCACGGCCGGCGTCGCCGGCGCTGTGCAGCCGCAGGTGTCGCAAGCGCCGGGCGGTCCTGGCGCGCTCAGCCATTTCGACCAAGCCCGCAAAGACTGCCTCGGCACCGCGCGCAACACGTCGTCCAAGATTTGGTACACCGTCGCGAACGGCGTGCTCTCCGACGTCTACGCGCCCACCGAAGACACCACCAACGTCGAGACGATGCAGTACATCGTCACGGACGGATCGACGTTCACCGACCTGCAGACCCGCGACACCACCTACACCGTGCGATCGGATCCGACCGGCATGGTCTGCGCGGTCACTTCGACGGCGAAGAGCGGCGCCTACCGCCTGACCACGGTCTACTCGACCGATCCGGCCGGCGACAGTGTCCTCGTCCACACGACGTACACGCCGCTGACCGCGGCGGCCGCGCACTTCCAGCTCTATGTGCGGCTTGACGCGACGGCGGCGGGCAACGGCGGTGGCGGCTCGGGCAATGGGGGCGCCGACTCGGCGACGATCGACACCTCGACCGGGCACCCGGTACCCGTGTCGTTTGACACGAAGACGACGACGAACGCGGTCAACCGCGATTATGCGGTGCCGACCTACCTGGCCTTGCGTGCCGACCGACCATTCGCCGCCGTCAGCAGCGGATTCGTCGGGACGCCGAGCGACGGCCTCGCGCAGCTCGACACCGCGCACGCGCTGGCGCCGCTCTACACCGACGCCACCAACGGAAACGTCGAGCAGACAGCCCGAATCGACGTCGGCCGCGGTGGCGCGTTCACGCTGGCGCTTGGTTTCGGGACGACGCAAGCGGCTGCGGTGCAGACCGCAAGCGCCTCCGTCCGTCACCCATACCTGGCGTCACTCGTGTCGTACGTCGCCGGCTGGTTTCGCTACGACAGCGAACTGCGCCGCCCGTCGACGCACCTGCCTGGCCTGACGGCGGCGCAGTCGGCCCAAGCCGTTCGCGCGTACTACGTCTCGGCGAACGTCGTGAAGGCCAGCGAAGACAAGACCTTCCCCGGAGCGATCGGCGCGTCGCTCACCAGCCCGTGGGGGCAGGCCGTCTCAGCCGGTGACCCGAACAACACCTACTTCGGCTCCTACCGCGAGATCTTCTCCCGAGACCTGTACGAAGCCTGGACGGCGCTCTACACCGACGGCGACCTCGCAACCGCGCGCGACGCCGTCCGGTTCCTCTTCCTGCGCCAACAGCTACCCGACGGCTCGATGCCAAGAAACTCTTTGCTGAACGGCAAAGTCGCGCCTGACTCGTTCAACACCCAACTCGACGAGGCGGCCTATCCGATCCTGATGGCCGAGCAGTCGGGACTCGCCGGCGACAACACGCTGTGGCCGCGCATCAAGGCGGACGCCGATTTCCTGATCAGCCATGGTCCGGCAAGCGGCGTCGAGCGATGGGAGGAGCAGGGCGGCTACTCGCCTTCGACGATCGCCGCCGAGATAGCGGGCCTAATCTCCGCGGCGGCCATCGCCGACCGGCATCACGACGCCACCGACGCGCGGATCTGGCGGGCGACCGCTGACCAGTACCAGCGCAGTATCAAGGGCTGGACGGTCACCACGAACGGAACGCTGTCGGCTGACCCGTACTTCATCCGGCTGTCGAAGACCGGCGACCCCAACGCGGCGATCTCCTACAACCTCGGCAACGGTGGCCCGACGCTCGACCAGCGCAGCGTCATCGACGCTGGCTTCCAGGAACTCGTGCGGCTGGGCGAGCTTTCGGCGACCGATCCGGACGTCGTGAACTCGCTTAAGGTTGTCGACGCGACCATCGCGCGGAGCACGCCGAACGGCACCGGCTTCTTGCGGTACAACGGCGACGGATATGGCGACTGCTACGCGCCGGACCCGTTGACCGACTGCCCGATCACCGGCGCGCCATGGGCCCCCAGCGGTCACGGCACCGGGCACATCTGGCCGGTGCTGTCCGCCGAGCGCGGCGAGCAGGATCTCGCCATGGGTAACGCGTCTGCCGCGGCGGCGTTCTTGGCGAGCATAAACAAGCTTGCGGGTGGAGTCGGACTGGTTCCCGAGCAGGACTGGGATTTCCCGAACGTGGCGGCTTCGCCCTACGGCAGCGACCCGACCACCGCGTCGATCGGGTTCGTCGACGGGCAGCCCGACGGCTCGGCCGCGCCGTTGACGTGGGGCGCGGCGTCGGAGGTTCGGCTGACCGCGGATCTGAGCGCGGGCCGGGTGCTTGAGCGACCGTCGTCGACGACGAACCGGTACGTCACGCACATCCAGGGAACCGCATCGCTGACCGTCACCGCGCCGACCGACAACTCGGCGGCGACGGGAACGGTGAACGTCGTCGGCGCCGCCACGCCCAAGGCGCGGATCGACGTGGCGGACGTGGCCACCGACAACAACAACACCACCGTGATTTACAGCGGGAAGGCCGCGGCGGACGGCACTTTCTCCGTGCCGGTCACCGTCGCGGCCGGGACGAACGTGTTGGTGATCACGGCAACCACGTCGTTGGGAGCGACCGCGCAAACCACTCGCTCGCTGGTGAACGACGTGGTCAACGGCACGCTGCTGTTCGACGCAACCGACGCGACCGGCGACGACGACGGGCCTGGCAATTACGCCTATCCGACGGCTGGTGACTTCCATCCGGGCGCGTATGACCTGCAAGACTTCCAGGTCTACGACACCGGCACGACGGTGACCTTCCGCGTGCAGACCCGCGACCTGACGCCGACATTCGGCAGCGACATCGGCGCGCAACTGGTCGACGTGTACGTGCATGAGCCGTCGGCTTCCCCGACGTCGACCGCGGCGTCGTTCCCGGAGCGCAACTACACCGTCGCGTCGTCCGACGCCTGGAGCCGGTTGATCGAGGTGCAGGGCTTCGGGTCTCGGTTCATCGACGCTAACGGGTCGACGGTCGGTTCGGTGAACGGCATCAAGGGCAATGCGATCTCGCGCTACATGACGTTCTCGGTCGACAAGAGCGCGTTAGGTGGCACGCCGACGTCGGGGTGGACGTTCACCGTGACCCTCACCGGCCAAGACGGTTACAGCTCCGATCAGGCGCGCGCGTTCGCCTCGACGCCGCAGCCGTACAACTTCGGAGTCTGCGCGACCGCGTCGTCCGACCCGCACTGCACGTTCGACCCGAACGCGGTGCCGAAGGTGATGGACACCATCACGCCGAGCGGCGTCAGCCAGTCGACGGAGCTCGACTACACGGTCTCGTCGCCTGTGGTGTTGCATGGCGTCACGATGCCTTAGCGGCTCACGGGCTCCACGGCGCTGCGCCCGCAGCATCGGATTTGATGGTGCGGGCGAGCGTCGCGACGACCGTTGGGTCGGCGGTGAGCAGGCCGAGCTCGCGGTTGTGATTCAGTGACGCCGAAGAGAAGTTTTGCGAGCCCACAAAGGCTTTCCGCCGCGGCGTCCCGTCGTCCACGACGATGGCTTTGGCGTGGATGTAGATGCTCCCGGACGGCGCGTACGTGCGGACGGCCACGTGCGCCTGCGCCAGCTTGTTGAAGTCGGGCGCCCAGTCGGCCTGTCGGGTCATGACCACCGTGACATGGACGCCGCGGTGCGCCGCGCGCTCAAGTGCGGCGGTCGCGGCGGGCAGCGCCATCTCCTCGTTCTCGACGAGCAGCGTGTCGGTGGCGGAGTCGACGAGACTCAGCAAAGTGGCTTGCGCGCCGGGACTCCACACCAGGTCGGCGCCGTTCGTCGGAGTTGTCCTCCGGTGTTTGAAGTCGGCTTCGAACGTCGCCTCGATCGCTTTCACGTCAGCGAGCTGGCGGTCGAGCACGGCGAAGTCGCGGGTGTCGTTGTAGTAACGCGCGGTGAGGTTCAACGACATCACCGCCGCCACCGAGTTGTCGATGACGACGGACTTCTCGTGCGTCGCCGCATATCGGGAGTTCGCCCAAACCACCTGGATGCCGTGCGCTGACAGACCGTCGAATGTCGCCTTGTTGGCGGTCTTCTCGCGGTTGGCGTCAAGAATGACCCGGACGGCGACACCTCGCGCGGCCGCCGCTTCAAGCACCGTCGCTGCCTGCGGATCGACCAGCTCGTACATCGTGAGGTCGATGCTGTGCCTCGCCGAGGCGAGCAGGGCGTAGATCGGCTCGACACCTTGGTCGGGCTCCGTCAGGATGCTCAGCGTGCCTGCGGGCGGCGCCGGCGCGACGATGGGAACGGTCGCAACCGGGGACTGCGAAGCGCAGCCTGCGACGAGCATCGGGGCGACGAGAGCAACGGCTCGAGCAACGGCTCGAGCAACGGTGAGCGCGCCAGCGCGAACGGCGGCGCGAGCACGCGCAGCGCGAGCGGCGGCGCGAGCACGCGCAGCGCGAGCGGCGGCGACTGAGCGGCGACCCATGCCACGACGGTAGGGCTCGGGTAGCTGGTGACCGCTCGCCACTGCGCAGGTTGTGCGCGCCGCGTCGCCGCGCTGTGGACGGTGTTCTCTCGATAACGGGGTAACTCTTGTGCGCCAGAGGGCGAATTGTTACCCCGCTGACCTGGGTTTGACCTCTGACCTGGGTTTGACCTCTGACCTGGGTTTGACGCGGGTTCAGCCGGTGCGGTCGGCCAGCTCGTCGATGCGGCGGGCCAGCCCGATGTCGGCGTCGGTCACGCCACCCTTGGAGTGGGTCGCGCAGGTGAACGTCACCGTCGTCCAGCGAATGTCGATGTCGGGATGGTGATCCAGCTCGTCGGCGACCTCGCGCCACCGCGTCGACCAACCGGATACCTGCGGCGAACTTCGGCGCCTTCACGCTGCGGCTGATCTGGTTCTCATCGCCCGACCAACCGTGCAGTTGGGCCAGCGCCGCGCGCACGCCGTCCGAATCAAGACGCTCTGCCATGACTCCACCGTCTGCTCCGAACGCGCGCGTCGTCAAGAGGTCTGGCAAAGTGGCTCAAAATGAGCGCGAAGCAGGTCGTTGTCGGTGCGGCCATCCTCGACGGCGGCCGTGTCCTCGCGGCGCGACGCGCGCACCCAGCTGCGCTCGCTGGCAAGTGGGAACTGCCCGGCGGCAAGGTGGATCCGGGTGAGTCCGACGAGGCCGCGTTGATCCGCGAGTGCCGCGAGGAGCTTGGTGTCGAGGTCAAACTCGGACGCCGAGTGGGCCGCGACTGGCCGATCCGTGAGACCGCGCTGATGCGCGTTTGGCTCGCCACCATCGCCGAGGGCACTCCGCAGGCGCGTGAGCATTCCGCGCTGCGATGGCTGACCGTCGACGAACTGCACGACGTCGAGTGGCTCGAACCTGACTTGCCGATCGTCGAGAAGCTGGCGTTGCTGA
Organism: uncultured Actinomycetes bacterium; assembly: GCA_963747395.1. Lineage (GTDB taxonomy): Bacteria > Actinomycetota > Actinomycetes > Acidothermales > Acidothermaceae > JAICLV01. Next base: position 249,263 of record CAVVEX010000011.1, read on the forward strand.
TGGCCGACGGCGACAGTGCGCCGGTTCGGCTGCGCGGCGGAAACGTTGGCGGCGCAGTGAGGGTGGGGTCGACCGTGCGTCGTCCAAGTGGTTCGTGGACGCCGGCCGTCCACGCACTGCTCGCGCACCTGCACAGCGCCGGACTCGACGGTGTCCCGCAGGTGCTTGGAATCGACGACGAGGGACGCGAAATTCTCGAATACGTGCCCGGCGACACCGCCGACGCGCACGACCCGTGGCCATCGTGGGTGTGGTCGGACAGCCTGCTCACGCAGGTCGCGCGTTGGCTGCGCCGCTATCACGACGCGGTCGCCACGTTCCGGCCGAGCGGCGCGGTCGAGTGGCGCTTCGGTCCGCAGACTTTGTCGGACGACGAGGTGGTCTGCCACCACGATGTCGCGCCCTACAACGTCGTCGTCGGCTTCGACGGCACAGGCGCGCCGCTCTTGCGTTGTGTCATCGACTGGGACGTGTCAGGGCCCGCGGAACCGCTGGACGATGTGGCCTTCATGGCATGGAACTTCCTGCCCTGCTACGACGAGACAGCCCATCCTGACGCGGAGGTCGTGCGCCGGCTGAGGCTACTCGCTGAGGCGTACGGGGTCTCGCCGTCCGAGGTCTTCGGACGTCTTGAGCCGAAGTACCGGCGCATGGTCGACGCGATTCACTCGGGTGCGGCCGCTGGCGACACCGGCATGCAGAACCTGATCGACGGGGGCCACGCCGCTGACAACGCGGCGGCGCTCGAGGCCTTCGTCGTCCGGCTGCCGCGGCTAAAGAGGTTGCTGGAGTCGGGTGGCGGCTAGGTCAGCTGTCGGTGCGCTTGGCGGGGGTGCGGGGTTGTTCGGGGCTCTTGCGGCGCCGGGTGAACCTGGTCCACGGGTCGAACTTGACGTCGACCACGCGCTCCTTCATCGGGATGATCGCGTTGTCGGTGATCTTAATGTGCTCGGGGCAGACCTCGGTGCAGCACTTGGTGATGTTGCAGAAGCCGAGGCCCTGCTCTTCGCGGAGCATCTCCTTGCGGTCGACCGTGTCGAGCGGGTGCATGTCGAGTTCGGCGTATCGGATGAAGAAGCGCGGGCCGGCGAAGTCTGGCTTGTTGTCGTCGTGGTCGCGGATGACGTGGCAGACGTTTTGGCACAAGAAGCACTCGATGCACTTGCGGAATTCCTGCGACCGCTCAACGTCGACCTGGGCCATCCGGTATTCGCCGGGCTTCAGATCGGCAGGTGGCGTGAACGCCGGCACTTGCTTGGCCTTCTCGTAGTTGAACGAGACGTCGGTGACGAGGTCGCGGATGACCGGGAACGTGCGAACCGGCGTCACCGTGATGGTCTCGGTCGGCTCGAACACCGAGAGGCGGGTCATGCACATGAGCCGCGGCCGGCCGTTGATCTCCGCGCTGCACGAGCCGCACTTGCCGGCCTTGCAGTTCCAGCGCACCGCGAGGTCGCCGGCCTGGGTGGCCTGCAGCCGGTGGATCGCGTCGAGCACGACCTCGCCCTCTTCGACCGGCACGGTGAAGTCGACGAGCTCGCCGCCGTCCTCGTCACCGCGCCAGACGCGCATCTTGAGGTCGTAGCCCATGTCAGTGGCTCCCGTCGTCGAAGAGCTGCTTCAGTTCGTCCGGCATCTTCGGCAGGTCTTGCTGGAACACCTCGATGCCGGTGTGCGATTCGTTGAGGCGGCACAGCACATTGACGTTGCCCCAGGACGAGTCCGTCGCCGGATAGTCGTCGCGGGTGTGACCGCCGCGGCTCTCCTTGCGCTCGAGCGCCGCTCGCGCGATCGCCTCGGAGACGAGGAGCATGTTCTTCAGGTCGATCGACAGGTGCCAGCCAGGGTTGTACTGCCGGTGGCCCTCGACCGAGACGTGCCCGACCCGATCCTTGAACTTCTCGATTTGCTCCAGCGCCCGCGACATCTCCTCGGCGTTGCGGATGATGCCGACCAGGTTGTGCATGGTCTCTTGCAGGTCGCGGTGGACGGTGTAAGGGTTCTCGCCACCCTCGCGCGAGAACGGCGCGAGCGCGGCGTCGCCGGCCGTTTTGATGTCGGCCTCAGCCGCGGCCGGGCGGGCCGCCGCGGTGCTGGCCGCGTACGCCGCGGCGTGCTCGCCGGCGCGCTTCCCGAAGACGAGCAGGTCGCCGAGGGAGTTGCCGCCGAGTCGGTTGGCGCCGTGCATGCCACCGGCGACCTCACCGGCCGCGTAAAGGCCCGGGACCTTCGACATCTGCGAGTCGGGATCGACCTCGACGCCGCCCATCACGTAGTGGCACGTCGGGCCGATCTCCATCGGCTCCTTGGTGATGTCGACGTCGGCGAGTTCCTTGAACTGGTGGTACATCGACGGCAACCGCTTCTGGATGAACTCCGGCGTGCGACGCGAGGCGATGTCGAGGTACACGCCGCCGTGCGGAGTGCCGCGACCCGCCTTCACCTCCGAGTTGATCGCCCGCGCGACCTCGTCGCGAGGCAACAACTCGGGCGGACGCCGGTTGTTCACGTGGTCGTCGTACCAGCGGTCGGCTTCTGCTTCGGTGTCAGCAGTCTCTGCTTTGAAGAACTCCGGGATGTAGTCGAACATGAACCGCTTGCCCTCGGAGTTGCGCAGTACGCCGCCGTCGCCCCGCACCGACTCGGTGACGAGAATGCCGCGAACGGACGGCGGCCAGACCATGCCGGTGGGGTGGAACTGGACGAACTCCATGTTGACCAGCGGCGCGCCGGCCTCCATGGCGAGCGCGTGGCCGTCGCCGGTGTACTCCCACGAGTTCGAGGTGACCTTGAACGACTTTCCGATGCCGCCGGTCGCCAGGATCACCGCGGGCGCGTCGAACGCGATGAACCGGCCCGACTCGCGCCAGTAGCCGAACGCGCCGGCGATTCGACCGGGGTCCGAGCCCTCTTTGAGCAGTTCGGTGATCGTGCATTCCATGAAGACGTCGATGCCAAGCGACACCGCGCGCTGCTGGAGGGTGCGGATCATCTCCAGGCCGGTGCGGTCGCCGACGTGGGCGAGCCGCGCGTAGCGGTGGCCACCGAAGTCGCGCTGGGAGATCTTGCCGTCTTTGGTGCGGTCGAACAACGCGCCCCACGACTCGAGCTCCCACACCCGGTCGGGCGCCTCTTGCGCGTGCAGTTGCGCCATGCGCCAGTGGTTGAGCATCTTGCCGCCGCGCATGGTGTCGCGGAAGTGCACCTGCCAGTTGTCCTCTGACCACACGTTGCCCATGGCCGCGGCGATGCCGCCCTCGGCCATGACGGTGTGCGCCTTGCCGAGCAGCGACTTGCAGACGACCGCGGTGCGCGCTCCCGCCTCGTGCGCGCCGATCGCCGCGCGCAGCCCGGCGCCGCCGGCGCCGATGACGACGACGTCGTAGGAGTGCCGTTCGATTTCGGTCATGAGACGACCTCCGAGATGAGCGTCGAAGCGCGGCGGGGCGCCGCAAGCAGCGCAGCGGGAAGCGCCGCAAGCAGCGCAGCGGGAAACGCCGCAAGCAGCGCAGCGGGAAGCGGAGCCGAGATTCTCGGCGGGTTCTTGAGGGGTCATGTCGCGCCCTTGCCCGCTAGACCCAGCCGCCGTGGATGGTGCCCGACGCGACGAGTCGCACGTACACGTCGGTGAGCGCCACCCAGATGAGGGAAACCCAGGCGAACTGCATGTGGTAGCGGTTGAACCAGCTGACCTTGCCCCACAGCATGTAGCGGATGGGGTGCTTGGAGAAGTGGTTAAGTCGCCCGGCGATGATGTTGCGGCACGAGTGGCAGCCGACCGAGTAGCCCCACAAGAAGATGGCGTTAAGCACCAGCACGAACGTGCCTAGGCCGACGTGCCCCCACCTGCCCTGGTGGTCGCGGAACGCGATGACCGCGTCGTAGGTGAGGATGCAGTTCAGCAGCAAGCCGAGGTAGAAGAAGTACCGGTGGATGTTCTGGATGATCAGCGGGAACCGGGTCTCGCCGGTGTACTTCTTGTGCGGCTCGCCGACCGCGCACGCCGGCGGCGAGAGCCAAAACGAGCGGTAGTAGGCCTTCCGGTAGTAGTAGCAGGTCATCCGGAAGCCCAAGGGCACGATCAGGATGATGATCGCCGGCGAGACGACCCACCACGGCCCGAAGATGCCGACCTCTGGCACGCCGTGCGACCCGTGGACCGAGCCGCAACCGGTGGCGAGGCAGGGCGAGTACAGCGGCGACAGGTACGGCTCGTAGAAGTAGTCCTCGTTCACGAAGGCGGCCCACGTCGCGTACACGATGAACGAGAACAGCACCGTGAAGGTGATCGCAGGTTGCAGCCACCAGCGGTCGGTGCGCAGTGTGCGGGCTCCAATGGCGGCTCGGCGGCCAGCCCGGCCGCCGCCTTCCGGCCCACCGGACGTCGGCGCCTGGCTCTGGACGGTCATCGGCGATTCGCTCCTGCGATTGCGGTGATGGTGGGCACGAGCGTCCACAACCTACGCCCGGGCGGTGCGTAGATCGAAGCGCAGAGGCGTGTGCAATCGGTCACGGCCGGGCTCCGGACATCCGCTTGACAGCTCTGGCTAACTACATTAGCTTAACGGACAACGTAGTTAGCCAGTCCGAAAGGAGCACATCATGAACGCAGCAGCCGCCCCGCAAGGCGACGTCCGGTACCTCGATCGCGGCACGGGCCGCGTCGCGTACGACCTCCAGGGCCCGGACGACGCGCCGCTGATCGTCTGCGTCCCCGGGATGGGCGACCTGCGGCAGGTGTTTCGCTTCAACGTCGGGTCGCTGGTCGCGGCCGGGCACCGGGTCGCGACCATGGACCTGCGCGGCCAAGGCGACAGCGACACCACGTTCGACCGGTTCGAGGACTTCGCGGCGGCGGGCGACGTCATCGCGCTGATCGAGCACCTCGGCGGTCCGGCGCTGGTGTACGGCAACTCGATGTCGTCCGCGGCGTCGGTGATCGCCGCAGGGCAGCGACCCGACCTCGTCGCGGGCCTCGTCCTCACCGGCGCGTTCATTCGCGACCAGCCGTCGAGCAAGGCGATGGAAGTGGTGATGCGCGCGGCGCTGCTGCGGCCCTGGGGACCCTCGATGTGGCTCTCCTACTACGCGGGTCTTTACAAGACCCGCAAGCCCGCGGACTTCGCCGACTACAAGCGGCAGCTGAGCGCCAGCATGAAGCGTCCGGGGCACTGGAAGGCCTTTCAGACGCTGGTCGGCCAGCTCAGCCACGCCGAGGTCGAGCCGTATGCGGACCAGGTCAAGGCGCCGGCCCTGGTGGTGATGGGCACGAAGGACCCCGACTTCAAAGACCCGAGCGGTGAGGCGAGGTACGTCGCCCAGCGAATGGGCGGCGAGGCGGTGCTGGTCGACGGCGCCGGCCACTACCCGATGGCCGAGTTCCCCGAGGTCGTCAACCCGAAAGTGGTCGAGTTCGCGCGGACGGTCTTCGGTGCCTAGAGCCGGTCTGTCGCCGGCGGTGGTCGTCGCGCAAGCCAGGGAATTGGCTGACGAGACAGGGCTTTCGCAGCTCACGCTCGCCGCGGTGGCCCAACGACTCGGCGTCGCGTTGCCGAGCCTGTACAAGCATGTGCGCGGCTTTGACGACTTGCAGCGTCAGATTGCCGCGCAAGCGTTGCGCGAGTTGACCGACGCGGTCACGCGGGCGACCGCAGGCAGATCCCGGACGGCGGCGCTGCGCGCGCTCGCCGACGCGTACTGGAAGTACGCGCACGCGCATCCCGGCAGCTACGCCGCGACGCTGCGGGCGCCGTCGTCCGAGGACGAGCAGAGCGCTCTGGTGGCGCGGCAACTGCTGGACGTCGTCTACGCCGTGCTCGAGGGCTACGGCGTCGAGGGCGGCGACGCGGTCGACGCGACCCGGACTTTGCGCGCGTTGTTGCACGGCTACGTGGCGCTGGAGGCGGCCGGCGCGTTCGGCATGGCCCGCGACGTCCGGGACAGCTTCGACCAGGCGATCGAGGCCTTCGATCGGTCGCTGGCGAGTTGGGGCGGTTGACCGGCCGTCACACGGGAGTCGCGGTGCGGCGAGCAAGGAAAAGGTCGCAGTGCCTCGCGATCTCGACGACACCGCCCTCGCGGTCGATCGAGCGGCGCAGGTCGGCCAGCAAAGCGGCGTTGCGACCGTGTTCGAGGATGAGATGTTCGGAAGTCGAGGCCGCGTAATCGCACCACTCTTGCGTCGAATACGTCGCGGTCGACCGGTAGCTGCGCACTTCGACGTCGGAAAAGGCCTGCGACGCTTGGAGTTCGTCGAGCGGCCAACGGTTGGGGTCTCGGGACGGTTTGGGCCGATCGTCGCGCAGCAGGCCGTGCCTGCGGTACACGTTGTCGATGACCCCGGCCAGGGGGGTGCGGTCCCAGTCGGTCCCGTTCCAGAACAACGCGAGAACTCCGCTTTCCCGCAGGGCTCGCGCCGCGTTGCGGTAGCGGTGCTCCGGCGTCGTCCAATGCCACGATTGCGCCGCGTAGAGCCCGTCGTAGCGCCGGGTCGGGGTCCAGTCCTCGAACGAAGAGGTGACGACCTCGACGCTCGGCCAACCGGCGCAGTTCTCCGCCAGGACGGCCGCCATCGCGTCGTCCGGCTCTACGCACGTGATGCGCAAGCCGCGCGCCGCGAACAGCCCGGTGGCCTTTCCGGTGCCGGCGCCCACCTCCACGACGTCATGGCCGGGTAGCTCGGTGACCACGTCGTCCACCAGTCGATCGGGATACGACGGGCGGACCCGGTCGTACTCCCGCGCGACGGCGCCGAAGCTGCGCGCTCGCGCGGTCCATTCGCCGCGCGCCGACCCGTTGCTCACGGTGCTGAGTGTGCCCTAGGCCGCTGGGGGGCGGTTGCCCGTACCATGGAGGGATCCCCTCTTCGTTTGGAGCGCCCCGTCATGCCCACCGCAACCCGCGATGACCTTAGGAACGTCGCGATCATCGCGCACGTCGACCACGGCAAGACCACCCTCGTTGACGCGATGCTGTGGCAGTCGGGCGCCTTCTCGCAGCACCAGGCTGACACCGACTCGGTGCGCGAGCGGGTCATGGACTCGATGGATCTCGAGCGGGAGAAGGGCATCACGATCCTCGCCAAGAACACCGCGGTCCGGCACGGCGGGATGACCATCAACATCATCGACACGCCTGGCCACGCGGATTTCGGCGGCGAGGTCGAGCGCGGGCTCGAGATGGTCGACGGTGTGCTGCTGCTGGTCGACGCTTCCGAGGGTCCGTTGCCGCAGACCCGCTTCGTGCTGCGCAAGGCGTTGCAGAAGAAGCTGCCGGTGGTGTTGGTGGTCAACAAGGTCGACCGGCCCGACGCGCGCATCGCGGAGGTCGTCGACGAGACCTACGAGTTGTTCATGGATCTCATCGACGACGACAACCACGGGGCGCTGGAGTTCCCGATTCTCTACGCGAGCGCGAAGGCTGGTCGCGCGTCGTTGAACCGACCGGCTGACGGCGGCATGCCGGACTCCGCTGACCTGGAGCCGTTGTTCACGACGCTGACGCAGACCGTTCCTGCGCCGTCGTACGACCCCGACGCACCGCTGCAGGCGCACGTCACGAACCTTGACGCCTCGCAATATCTCGGTCGGCTCGCGTTGTGCCGGGTGTATTCGGGCGTGGTCAAGAAGGGCCAGCAGGTCGCGTGGTGCCGCACCGACGGCACCGTCGAACGGGTTCGGCTCACCGAGCTGCTGGGCACGGAGGCATTGGAGCGGGTGCCGATCGAGTCGGCCGGCGCCGGCGACATCGTGGCGATCGCCGGGATCCCCGAGATCACCATCGGCGAGACGATCGCGGACGTCGACGACCCGCGCCCGTTGCCCGTCATCACCGTTGACGAGCCGAGTTTGTCGATGACGGTGGGCATCAACACCTCGCCGCTGGGCGGCGAGAGCGGCAGCAAGCTGACCGCGCGACTGGTGAAGAACCGGCTCGACGCCGAGCTCGTCGGCAACGTGTCGATTCGGGTGTTGCCAACGGAACGGCCCGACACGTGGGAAGTGCAGGGTCGTGGCGAGCTGCAGCTCGCGATCCTCGTCGAAATCATGCGGCGCGAAGGCTTTGAGCTGACGGTCGGCAAGCCGCAGGTCGTCACGAAGCGTGTCGACGGCAAGGTGCACGAGCCGATGGAGCGGCTGACCGTTGACATCCCCGAGGATTACCTCGGCGTCGTCACGCAATTGATGGCGTTGCGCAAGGGCCGGATGGAACAGATGGTCAACCACGGCACCGGCTGGATCCGCATGGAGTACGTCGTTCCCGCGCGCGGGCTGATCGGGTTCCGCACCGAGTTCTTGACGGAGACCCGCGGGACGGGTCTGCTGCACCACGTGTTCGATCGCTACGAGCCGTGGCACGGCGAGCTTCGCACGCGACCCACTGGTTCGCTCGTCGCCGACCGGCGGGGGCCCACAACGTCGTTCGCGCTGTTCAACCTGCAGGAGCGCGGCACCATGTTCGTCGGGCCAGGCATCGAGGTCTACGAGGGAATGATCGTCGGCGAGAACTCGCGTTCTGACGACATGGACGTCAACCCCACCAAGGAGAAGAAGCTCACCAACATGCGGTCGTCAACGGGCGACGAGTTGGTGCGGCTCATCCCGCCGCGTTCCTTGTCGTTGGAGCAGGCGCTGGAGTTCTGCCGCGAGGACGAGTGCGTCGAGGTGACGCCGGCCGCGGTGCGGATTCGCAAGGTGGAGCTGTCGATGGCGGAGCGCGAGAAGTATCGCGGACGCCGCGCGCGCGCAGCGCGCGAAGACGGCTGAGCGCCTGAGCACCCCAACGATTAACCGCGCTTCGCGAGCTTGCGGTCTTTGCGCGGCTGACTGATCGCGGTGTCGATCGTACCGACTTGTGTTCAGAATGAAGCCGTGGAAGTTGAATGCTCCGAGTGCGGATGCTTGGTTGATCGAGGGCTGGTCGTTCGTCGTTGCGACGATGTGAGCTGCTGCTGCGCCGACTTGCCGGATCGGCCACGTGGACAACAGCGCGTCGGAGTCTGTGGACGACGCTGGGGATAAGAATTCTCTTTACCAGCAGGGTTTTCGGGCGATTTTGTCGGTGCCCGCCGATAGCTTCGCTCCATGCTTTTGACGATGCCCGCGACCGAGGTGCTCGACGTCGACGCGGCGGCGGGCTCGTTTGTGGGCTGGGTGTTGGAGTTGCCACCGGGGCCCGAATCGTTGGCGTTGCTGTGCTCACTTGACGTCGAGTCGCTCGACGCCCATGAGCGATTGCTGGTGTTGCAGGCCTGGGAGCGGCAGCACGCCTGGCTGTCCGCGCAGGTGCAGGCCGCTGTTGTGGCGGCGGCCGGCCCGGAGCCGACCACGGCCGACGATTGGGCGCAAGACGAGGTCGCGGCCGCGCTTCGGCTGTCCACCCGCTCCGCGCACAACACGGTGCACCTGGCGCGCACGCTGACCGACGAGCTGCCCGGCGTCACCCGGCTGCTGGCGGCGGGGGAGGTCACGTTCCGGCACGCGCTGGCCGCGGCCGAGGTCTGCGCCGGGCTGCCGCGCGACACGGTCGCGGCCGTGGAGGCCGCGGTGCTGCCCAAAGCGGCCGCCCAAACCGTGCCCGCCTTCCGCCGTTCGTTGCGCCGCGCGGTGCTCGTCGCCGCGCCCGAGCGCGCCGAGGAAGCGGCCCAAGACGCGCTCGCGAACGACGTCGACGTCCGGATCGACCCGCTGCCGAACGGGATGGCCGAGATCGTCGCCACCATGCCCGCGGTCGAGGCGAGCGCGTTGTTCCTCGCCGTCAACACCTTGGCCAAGGCCCGCCACGCCGCCGAAGGTGGCCGTCGCTCACGGGTGCGGATCGGCCGCCGCCGGGTCGACGCGCTCGCCGCCCTGGCCTGGGCCGCGCTGGCCGACCGGACGCTGCCCACCACCCACGGCCGCCGCGCCGAACTTCAGGTCGTCATCGACCTGCCCACCCTGCTGCGGCTCGCCGACAACCCCGCCGACCTGGCCGGCCACGGCCCGCTGCCCGCCGAAGCGGCCCGCGCGCTGGCCGGCGACGCCCGCTGGCGGCGCCTCGTCACCGACCCGGTCACCGGCTGTCTCCTCGACTACGGCAACGCCACGTACCGGCCGCCGCAAGCGTTGGTCGACTACGTCACCGCCCGCGACCGCACGTGCCGCTTCCCCGGCTGTGAGAACCCCGCCTGCGGCTGCGATCTCGACCACGCCATCGCGCACCCCGCCGGGGCGACTTCCGCGGTCAATTGCGGGCTGCTCTGCAGACGTCACCATCGGCTGAAGACCTTCCGGCCCTGGAAGGTGAAACGCCACCCCGACGGATCCATCACCTGGCACAGCGGCGCGAACCTCATCCACCGCGTCCCAGCCAAAGACCAACGCGACCCATAGCCTGCGAGCCTGAATGCTTCAGGTAGAGCGCGAATCCGTCAGCTCCGCGCTGCCGTCGAGCGCGCGCTCGCGGGCGACCTCGAGGCTGCCCAGATCGCGCCGTCCGGCAATGACGATCTTGGCCAGCTCGAACGCGGCGTCGCCGAGCTGGTCGACCGCATGGTCGCCGTCGTGGCGACGGTGCGACAGGGCGCCGACCGGATGCGTGACGCCCGCCTGGCGGCGGCAGACGTCCACAAGCGGATGCTCGACGCCGCGGAGATGACAGCGGGTCAGGCCTACGACGTCGGGGTCACGTCGTCGGAGGTGGCTGACGGCATCAACGCCGTCGCCTCGGCGACCGAGGAGCTCAACGCCACTATCAGCGAGGTCGCGAACCACGCCACCTTCGCGGCCGAGGTCAACGAGCTCGCCCAGCAGACCGCCGAGGCCACCGAACAGGTGCGCTCGATCGTCACCGGCATCAACGAAAGCTCCGAACGCGCGTCGGTCACCATCGACCAGATCACCGCGACGCGCGAAACCGCGAGGGCACCACAAAGAATCCGCAGTCGCGCTACTTCTGGGCCAGCGTGGCCAAGGTCGAGATCGTGAGTTGACGGCCCGGCTAGCGCCAGTCGGTGTCGCGGTGGATCGGCCGTGTCGGGTAGCCGTCGCGTTGCTGCGGATACGCGGTCGTCGTGGAAGTTGTCGAAGGTGGCGCCTGCCGGTAATACAGCTCAAGCCCGGCGCTCAGCAGCAGGTCGAAGACCCCCACGAGCAGCAAAATGATGCCGGTCGTCTGCAGGTCGATGTGCGCGGTGCGCGCGGTGACGGCATAAGCGAGCACCGCCCCGGCAACGATGAACAGCAGGCTGCGGGTCAACCAGGTAACCATGCCGTCGGTCTACCCGCGCCCGGCAGGGCAGAATCGACCTGGAGATCGAAACGGATAGCGACGAAGGGCGAGGGCGACGATGGCAGCGAAGGTACGCGGGCAGGATGGGAAGCGACGCCGGGACCGCCGCGGGAAGTTGCGCGGCGCGATTCGCTTGGCGAGCGCCGGACTCGCGGCGGCGGCGGTCGCGAAGGAACTGCGTCGTCCGAAGAGGGAGCGCACCTGGCAGGGCAGCCTGGGCAAGATCCCTTATGACTTCCGCACGCCGTCGCCCAAGCGCATCAAGCGCAGCCTGTGGGCGCCCGATGACGCTCGGCTGTTCGTGCCCAGGGCGTTCGGTGTGGGCTGGTCGGTGAACTTCGCCAGCGTCAAGTCGCGAGGCGAGCACTTCGTCAACCAATACCAAGAGATCGCCGCAGGAAAGCGACCTCGAGACTGAGCAGGTTGGCGGCCACCGTCGCCTGCGTTGTCATGTGTGTCACACCCGAGAGCGGCAGCACGCTGTGCGGCCGACCGGCCGCCAGCAGCGCGGACGACAGCCGCAGTGTGTGCGCCGCGACCACGTTGTCGTCGGCGAGCCCGTGCACGATCAGCAGTGGACGGGTCAACGCCGGCGCGTCGTCGATGAGGGAACTCGCGTCATAGGCGGACGACGTCGCGTCGACGCCGAGATAGCGCTCGGTGTAGTACGTGTCGTACAACCGCCAGTCGGTGACCGGCGCGCCCGCGACCGCGGCGTGGAACACGTCCGGCCGCCGCAACACCGCCAGCGCCGCCAGGTAGCCGCCGAACGACCAGCCGCGGATCGCCACCCGGGTCAGGTCAAGGTCGCGGTTGTTGTCGGCGAGCGACTGAAGCGCCTCGACCTGGTCGTCGAGCACCGCGGTGGCGAGGTCTGCGGCGATCGCCCGCTCCCACGCCGGCCCGCGGCCAGGAGTTCCGCGGCCGTCGACGACGACCACGGCGAATCCCTGATCGGCCAGCCATTGCGAAGTCAGGTACGAGCCGCTCGACGCCAGCACCCGTTGCGCGTGCGGCCCGCCGTACGGATCCATCAAGACCGGCAGCCGCGCCGACCCCGGGAACGTGGTCGTGCGGCAGCACCAGCGCGGTGCGAAGTTGGCGATCGCCTTGTCTCGATATCGAGACACGCGGTTCAACGGCGCCGGTGTCGCGAACGACTCGATCACGCCGATCTGCTCGCCGTTCTTGCGCACCACGGTCTCGGCGCCGTCGTGGTCAAGCGACGCGCTGGTCACCACGACGACGTCGCCGCCACCGAACGCGGCGTGCACGCCGGGTGACGTGGTCAGCGGCACGCACTCGTCGTAGCCGGGCGCGAGCACCGCCCACACCTGCTGTTCCGTCGGCTCGGACGACGCCAAGAAGAGCACGTCGCCGCCGTCAGTCACCGACGCGACGGCGCGCACTTGCAAACCAACCGGGGTGACCGGTTCGTCGCCAATCAACAACCGGCGGGTGTCGTCGAGGTCGGCGGTGTAGACGAGTCGGCCATCCGGCACCCGGTCGGGAACTCCGCTGACGAGCTCGAGCCAGTGCGGGTCGACGTCTTCGCGCAGCAGCGCCGTCGCGCCCGTCTCGACGTCCACCTCGACAACGCGGATTTGCCGCTGGTCGCGGGACACGATTTGCACGACCGGTCGGTGCCCTGGCCGCCACCGCACGTTCGCCAGATAGGGGAACTCGTGCCAGTCGACGTCGACCCGCGTGCGCCCGCCGTCGAGCGAGACCAGCCACAGCGTGACGTCGGCGTTCGCGCCGCCCGCCGCCGGATAGGCGAGGACCGACGGCGTCCGCTCCGGCTGCGCCGGGTCGCCGATATGCCAGCGCCGAACCGAGCTCTCGTCGACGCGACACACCAGCAGCGACTCGCCGTCAGGCGCCCACCAAAAGCCGCGCTGCCGGTTCATCTCCTCGGCGGCCACGAACTCCGAGACACCCCAGGAAACGCCATCCTCGGCCACCAGTTCGCGGTCGTTGTCCTCGAGGTCGATGACCCGCAGCGTGCCCTCGCAGGTGTACGCCACCCGCCGTCCGGTCGGGTCGAACCGCGGGTCGAAAACGGGCGACCGCGCCGCCATCGCCCGCGCGCCGCCCGCGGTCAGACGGGCGCGAGCCAGCCGGCCGGCGACGGCGAAGCACGCGCTGGTGAAAGCCGCGTCGGTCGCGTAGCTCACGATTCCGCCGGCCTGCTCGCGAGCGCGCTCACGGCGGGCCCGCTCGGCGGCTGGGACGTCGTCGGCGTCGAAGGCCAGCCTCGGCGGTCCCGCGATCACGGTCTCCGTACGGGTCGCGACGTCGTAGACCCACAGGTCGTTCGACCGATTGAGTCCATCGGGGGAGCGTAGGAAGGTGACGCGCGGGCCGTCGGGCGCGACCGCGAAGCTGCGTGGCCGGCCGAGGGTGAATCGCGCGGTGCGGGCGGACAACTCCGGGAAGCTCACCCGACCGATCCTGCCAGTACCGCCTAATACGCTGTGGGACATGACCGATCGCAGCCTGTTGCTCGTGCACGCCCACCCCGACGACGAGAGCATCGGCACCGGGGCCACGATGGCGAAATACGCGGCCGAAGGCGCCCGCGTCACGCTCGTCACCTGCACCCTTGGCGAGGAGGGTGAGGTGCTTGTCCCTGAGCTCGAGATGCTCGGCGCCGAGCACGCCAACCAACTCGGCGGTTGGCGCATCCACGAGCTCGACAAGGCATGCGCCGCCCTCGGTGTCGAAGACCACCGCTTCCTCGGCGGCGCCGGCCGCTATCGCGACTCCGGGATGATGGAGACCCCCGCCAACGGCCATCCGCGCAGCTTCTGGCAGGCCGACGTCGACGAGGCGGCCGCCCATCTGGTCGAGATCATCCGCGAGGTGCGGCCACAGGTCGTCGTCACCTACGACGACTTCGGTGGCTACGGTCACCCCGACCACATCCAGGCGCATCGGGTCGCCACCCGGGCCGTCGAGCAAACCCGCGACATCGTCGCTAAGTTCTACTGGACCGGGATTCCCCGCTCGGTGCTACAGGCGGGCATCGACGCGGTGCGCGCGTCCGGTGACACCGACTTCTTCGGCGGCGTCGAGTCAGCCGACGACGTGCCGCTCGCCAAGCCGGACGACGTGATCACCACCGCGATCGACGCCCGCGACTTCCTTGACGCGAAGATGGACGCGATGCGCGCGCATGCGACCCAGATCCAAGTCGACGGGCCGTTTTTCGCGCTCTCGAACAACATCGGCCAAAAGGCGTTCGGTCGCGAGCACTACATCCTCAAGCATGGCGAACGCGGACCAGGCGAGGGCGAGCACTACTGGGAAACCGACCTGTTCGCCGGGTTCTAGCCGATCACCGCTGCTCGTCGTGCCAGCGGAGCACGCGCAGCGCCCGCAAGGTGTTCCACCTGCTGGGCCGGCCGTCGCCGTCCTCGAGGCCGAAGTGCACCGCGCCCGGATGGGTGTTCTCCAGCACCCAGCGACCATCTGGCCGCCGCTTTGACCGCACCAGCTCAATCGCCTCCTCGACCCGGGCGTCGGGTCGTTCGCCGACGGCGCGGAAGTACTCCAACCCGCGCAGCACGTCGTAGTGCCAACGGGTCGGGAATGAGAACTGCAACCACATCGGCTTGACCACCTCGCCGGTGCTGGCGCGGCGGAACAACCGCCGCGCCAGCAGGTACTCCTCGCCGCGCCGCCGCGCCTCGCCGATCCGCTCGGTCGCGCCATGCGCGCGCTCGTACGCGAGCAACCCTTCGAGCACGCAGATCGTGGTGTCGAACGACGAGCGCACCGACCCGACTTCCGTCTCGCAATTCCACCCCCCGTCGTCCAATTGCTCGCCGAGCAGGCGCGTCACCAGCGGTTGGACGTCCTGGCCGAAGTAGGCGCCAAGCGCGACCGTGCGGCCGTTGATGCACGGCTCCACCTCTCCCTCGAAGAACGGCTCGCCCGCGTACTCCCATCGGCAGTTGTCGCGCACCAGGGCGACCGTCTCAACCACTTCCTCGGACGACGGGTCGAGCCCGAATTCGCGCAGCAGCTCCAGGGTGTGCAGGGTCGACGTCCAAGGCTGACCGGCGGTGTCGGCGCCCTGCGTTCGTCGTCCGGGACCGGGGAAGCAGGCGCCGCCCGCCCACTGCCCGTCGTCGGTCGCGCAGTGACAGCAACCGCGCGCCCCATCCTTCGCCTGCCACCCGAGAACGCTCGGCCGCGACGACATCGGCGGGAGCGTCGGCGAGGTCGCGCAGCACCTGCCAGCGAATCGCCGGGTCAGAATCGAGCAACCAGTCGAGATCGCGCATGAAATCCGAAACTAGCGTCACGCCGGCCGATGCCGCGGGCGGGACGTCGGGATCCGCGGGTGCTGGGTCGGAGGCTTGCGCTTGACTCGCGGTAGAGCACGGGCCGCGGCGACCGCTGCGGCGAGCACCAGCAGGCCGGTGAGCGCAAGCGCGCTCGGGAGGCCGAGGCGATCACCGAGGTAGTAGGTGACCGCGCCGGTCACATATCCCAGCATCGCGATCGCGCCGAACGCCAACGCTGGCGCGAACTTCGCGTAGACGGCGAGAGCCATCACCGCGGCGGCGGTGCCAATGCCAAGGGTGAACAGACCCCACGTCAAACCGATCGCGGACGGCGCGATCAGCGCCACTGCGATGCCAAGCGGAACGGCCGCCCACCACGGTTCGAGCCGACGAGACCAACCCGCGAGCGCCCATGCGACACCGACGATCCACAGTGTGATTCCGAAGATCCCGGACGTCGGACTGTCGACAACGAAGTTGATGACGGCCGCCGCGCTCAACAGGATTCCGCCGAACATCACAAGCTGCTGGATCGGGTGCCGGCTCACCGACCACAGCGCGGTGGCGTATGCGGTCGCCGTGGTCGTCACAGTCAGGAAGATGGTCTTTCCCGCCGTGTCGGCCATGTGGTTCACCACCGTCGCGCCGCCGGCGAAAGCGGCGACGGAGATCACCCACGCGATGGCGGACAGCCGTCTGAACGCAGGCTCTGTCGACGACCGAGTCAGCCAACCGGCGGCCAGGAAAGCCACCACCGCGAATCCGAGCATCGCCAGCCTCGTGGCATCTGCGATGTCCCGCCAGTTCTGGCTGAGCGCGGCGACACCGCCAGCCGACGCCCGCAATCAACGCGATGAGTAGCAACAATCCGATCGATGCGCCGACCATGGTGATCACCTGGTCCCAACGTCACCCTGCACACCGTGTGTTCAGTGTGAGCCGGCAGCGGGGCCACCGCTAGGGCACGACGGCCCGATCCGCCATCTGGGTGAAGACGGCTACTGAGAGTAGCCACAGGCATGCGCGCGCTGCGAGACTCGCAGGCAGACAGCAACGCGCGGTAAGCCCCGATCGTCTCTGACTTCATCGGCAGCTGCGGCGCCCGCCTTGAGCCCGAATGAGGGGGGATTCTCGTGGAGAGTCGCACCAGGGAAAGCGCCGAGGGCCACACCGCCAACGCGTTCGACCAACTCGCCAGCGTCTCGACCGGCAAGGTGCTCAACGCAGGCATCGCCGACGTGGGCGTGCACCGCGAGCGGCGGCGCCGCCGACGGTTGCGTCGCCTCGCTTTGGTCCTCGCGATCCCGACAGCGTGGGTCTGGTACCGCTACTTCACGCACAACCCGATCAAGTTCGGCCTTCCCCCGATCAACTGGTTGCTGATCACGCCGATCCTGTTCTTCCTGCTGCTCACGGTCGCGATGGTCGTGTACTTCGTGGCGCTGGGCCGCTCGCCGCACCAGGTCGTGCGCCCCGAGCAAATCGACGTCCGGCTCTCCGACGTCGTCGGTATCGACATCGTCAAGGCCGAAGTCGTGCGCTCGCTCAACTTGTTCCTCGCGCACAAGACATTCGCCCGGGAGATGGGCGGCCGACCCCGCCGCGGCCTGCTCTTCGACGGACCGCCCGGAACCGGCAAGACCTACACGGCCAAGGCGATCGCCGCCGAGGCGAACGTGCCTTTCCTGTTCGCCACCGCGACGTCGTTCCAGTCCAGCTTCCAAGGCGCCACCCAGCGCAAGGTGCGCTCCTACTTCCGCGCGTTGCGCGCGCTCGCCCGCAAAGAGGGCGGCGCGATCGGCTACATCGACGAGTTCGACGCGCTCGGCGGCGCCCGCTCCGGCGTCGCGGCATTCAGCCCCGAGGAGACCCACGCGTCGCGGATGCAGTGCGGAGGTCTCGAGGGTCTCGCCATGCTCTCGGCCGCGGCGTCGCCAGCGCGCGAGCAGTCCAACTTCGTCGGCAGCAGCGACCTTGGCATGGCTGTGCAGGAGTTGCTCGTGCAGCTTCAGTCGTTCGACCAGCCAACGCCCGGCGAGCGGTTCGTCGGAAAGATCGTCGACACGTTTAACCTGCTGATGCCGGCCGAGCACCAGTTCAAGAAGGCGCCGCTCAAGCCGTCGAACATCATGCTTATCGCGTCGACCAACCGGCCCGACGCGCTGGACTCCGCCCTGCTGCGGCCCGGCCGGTTCGACCAGCGGCTGACGTTTGACCGCCCCGACAAGTCAGGACGTCGCGAGCTGATCAACCACTTCCTCGCTCGCAAATCGCACGCGGCGGAGCTCGACGAGCCGGAGCGGCGCGACGCGCTTGCCGCGGTGACCCAGGGCTACAGCCCGGCGATGCTTGAAGGGCTGTTCGACGAAGCGCTGATCAACGCGGTTCAGGACGCCCGCCGGGCGATGACCTGGATCGACGTCGAGCAGGCCCGCCTCGACAGCGAGATCGGTCTCGGGCAGCCGGTGCACTACACCGACCACGAGGCCCGGCTGATCGCCACGCACGAGGCCGGTCACGCCACCGTGGCCTGGCTCGTCGCGCCCGAGCGTCGGCTCGAGGTGCTGAGCATCATCAAGCGCCGCACCGCGCTCGGCCTGCTCGCGCACGGCGACCGCGAGGACGTGTACACCCGCTCACGTGCCGAGATGCTGTCGATGATCCAGATCGCGATGGGCGGACAGTCGGCCGAGGAGATCTTCTTCGGCGACGTCTCGACCGGCCCGGCCGGTGACCTGCTGGCGGCGACGAACACCGCCGCCCAGATGGTCGGCGCGGCTGGCATGACGAGCTCCCTGGTCTCGCACGCGGCCGTCCAGAACAGCGGCTTCTCCGACACCAACATCGTCGGGCGGGTGCTCGGCGACCGCCAAGGCCGCGCCGCCGTCGAGGACCTTCTCCAGGAGCAGAAGGTCAAGGCGAAGGGCCTGCTGGAGTCCAACCGGCACCTGGTCGAGGCGTTGCGCGACGCGCTGCTCGAGCGGCACGAGCTGATCGGTCACGAGATCACCGACGTGTTGGAGTCGGCCGCTGCCGGGACGGCTGGCACGGCCGCCATCGGAACCGACGGGCCGAAGGTCATCGATCTGCGAGAGAACGTCGGGTCCGGCGAGATCTTGGGTACGGCTCGCGTGTGACGTTTGATCGCCTGTGGCTCGTCCGGCATGGCCAAAGTGAGGGCAATGTCGCCGACCAGCTCGCGATCGAGCGCGGGTCACCGACGATTGACATCGACGTCCGCGATCCCGACGTCGCGTTGTCGGAGTTCGGACGACGCCAGGCGGTGGCCATCGGCCGCCGCCTGGCCGCTGCGCCGCCCGAGCTCCAGCCGACGCGCGTCGTCTCGTCGCCCTTCGAACGCGCTTACGCCACCGCGAAGATCGCGCTGGCGGAGGCTGGCCTCGACCTGCCGATCGAGCGCGACGAACGCGTGCGAGAACGCGATCTCGGACTCTTCGACGGGTTGACCGGCCTCGGCATCCGCGAGCGCTATCCCGACGAGTCGGCCCGGCGGGCGAAGCTCGGCAAGTTCTATTACCGGCCGCCGCGCGGCGAGAGCTGGGCGGACGTCGCCTCCCGCGTGCGTGCCTTGCTCGCCGAGTTGCGCAACGCGCCGGAGCAGCTGCGGGTCGCCGTGTTCTCGCATCAGGCCGTCTTGTTCGTGACGCGCTACATCGTGGAAGGCCTTACCGAGCAGGAGATTCTCGCGATTGATCGGACGACGCGCTTTCACAACGGTGGCATCACGTTGTACGAGCCGGCCGCTGACGGGCGGCTGCGCCTCATCGAGCACGATGCGATCGACCATCTCGACGAGCATGGAGCACCCGCGACTGCGGGACACGACACCCATGTCGACGTCTAGCCCAAGGTCGCCGTCCGAGCACACTGTCACGGCGGGACTGCTGCGGTCGTGGCCGTTGCCGCCGGCGAGCGGCGGCAAGAACGAACGCGGGCGCGTGCTGATCGTCGGCGGCTCGCAGGAGACCGTCGGCGCGGTGCTGCTCGCCGCGGAGGCAGCGCTGCGCGTCGGGGCCGGCAAGCTGCAGGTCGCCACCGTGGAATCGCGCGCCGCCGAGCTGGGCGTGGCGTTGCCCGAAGCGTTGGTGCGCCCGCTTCCCGAGACGCCGGCCGGCCACCTCGCGCCCGCGGCGTCCGACTTGCTTGTTGACTTGGCGGGTGACGCCGACGCGGTCGTCGTCGGACCGGGCCTCATGGGCGTGCGCTGTGCTCGCGAGTTTGTCGAGCGGCTGCTGCCGAGCATCACGGGTCGGGTGCTGCTCGACGCGCTCGCGCTGTCCTTCGTGACGTTGGACGACGCGCTGCGCGTCGCCAAGCCGCCCGCCGTTCTCACGCCCAACCTGGCGGAGTTGGGCATGCTGGTGGGATCGGACGACGTGGACCCGGTCGCCGACGCGGCGCGCGCGGCTCGTCGCGCCGGCGCGGTGGTGCATGGCGGTGGAGCGCTCTCGGTGACCGCGGCGCCCGACGGGCAGTGCTGGATCGACGACCACGGCGCCAGCGGGTTGGGGGTCTCCGGCTCTGGTGACGTGCTCGCCGGCGCGGTGGGCGGTTTGCTGGCGAGGGGGGCCGACCCGGCGCAAGCCGCCGTGTGGGCCGCCCGGTTGCACGCCGAGGCGGGGAATCGGCTCGCCGCCTCGGTCGGCCCGGTCGGCTTTCTGGCGAGGCAGATCGCGACCGAGTTGGCCGCGGCCTTGCGGCAGCTTGGCTGATACGGGCCGGAAACGAGGTTAGGTCGGTCGTGTCGGGGGAGTAGCGACGTCATGCTGGCCGTTCGCTGGATGGGCCCTCGCAAGGTGAGCGTCGACGAGGTCCCAGACCCGAAAATCGAGCAACCGACGGATGCGATCATCAAGGTCACCGCGACCGCGATCTGCGGCTCGGACCTGCACCTGTACGACCACGGCGCGACGCTGGCGATGAAGCCCGGTGACATCGTCGGTCACGAGGCGATGGGCACCGTCGAGGAAGTCGGGTCGGAGGTGTCGCACATCGCGCCCGGCGACACGGTTGTGGTGCCCTTCAACATCTCGTGCGGGAACTGCTTCATGTGCTCGCGCGGCTTGTACAGCCAGTGCGAGGAGACGCAGAACCTCGGTGGACGCAAGGGCGCGTCGCTCTTCGGCTACACGCATCTGTACGGCGGCGTTCCTGGTGGGCAGGCGCAGTATCTGCGGGTGCCGATGGCTCATTTCGGTCCGATCCGCGTCGACGAGTCGGTTCCGGAAATGGCCGCGGTGTTGCTGTCGGACGTGTTGCCGACGGCGTGGCAGGCGGTGAAGTACGCCGACGTCGAACCAGGTTCGACCGTGGTGGTCTTTGGTCTCGGCCCAATCGGCCAGATGTCTTCGCGCATCGCGCTGCACCACGGCGCGGGCCGGGTGATCGGCGTCGACATCGTCGCCGAACGACTGCAGATGGCGGCGCGGCACGGCGTCGAACCGCTGGACGCGACCCAGTTCGACTCGCCCGGTGACGTGGTCGCGGCGATCGAGCAACTGACCAAGGGCCGCGGAGCTGACTGCGTCATCGACGCGGTCGGCATGGACGCCGCCGGATCGGCGCCCGACCGCGTGCTGCAAACGCTCAAGGTGCAGCCGGATCGGCTGATCGGCCTGCGGGAAGCCCTCGGCTCCGTGCGGCGCGGTGGCACGGTGTCGGTGATCGGCGTCTACAGCATGTGGTTCCCGAACTTCCCGATCGGCGACCTCTTCGATAAGCAGGTCACCTTGCGATGGGGTCAGGCGAACGTGCGGCGATGGACCGCCGACATCTTGGAGGTGCTCCGCAACGGCGATCCTTGGGACGCCGCCAGCTTGGTCACCAATCAGGCGCCGCTGCGATCCGCGCCGCAGATGTACGAGGCGTTCAAACGCAAGCAAGACGGTGTGGTGAAGGTGGTGTTGCGGCCGTGAGAGTGGTGGTGATCGGCGCCACGGGCAATGTCGGCATCTCGCTGCTGCGCGCGCTGAAGCACCGGCCGGAGGTCGACCACATCGTCGGTGTCGCGCGCCGTCCGCCCGGAAACGAAGAGCCGGCCGACGGCGGCTACGGCGGCAAAGTCAGCTGGCGCCGGGTAGATCTCACGTCCGACGACTTGGCGCCGGTGATCCACGGCGCCGACGCCGTAGTCCATCTCGCGTGGCAGATCCAGCCGGCTCGGCGACGCAGTCAGCTCCATCTCACCAACGTGCACGGCAGCCGGCGGGTCTTCGACGCGGTGTTGGCAAGTGGCGTGCAGACGCTCGTGTACGCGTCGTCCGTCGGAACGTACGCTGCTGGACCGAAGGACCGCACGGTAGACGAAAGCTGGCCGCACACCGGCATCGCGTCGTCGTCCTACTCGCGCGACAAAGCGAACGTGGAGGCGATGCTCGATCGCCTTGAGGCCGGGCATCCCGGCTTGCGCGTCGTCCGCCTTCGGCCAGCGCTGATATTCCAGCGCGACGCCGGCACCGAGATCGCGCGCTACTTCCTCGGCCCGCTGGTGCCGCGCGGCGCGGTTCGGCCGCGCCTGCTGCCGGTCGTGCCGATGCCTGACGTCATGCGCTTCCAGGCCGTGCACACGGATGACGTGGCGCAGGCGTACGCGGCGGCGCTCGTTCGCGACGTCCGCGGCGCCTTCAACATCGCGGCCGATCCGGTGCTCGGCACCGCGCAGCTGGCGCGACTTTTCAACGCACGCCCGGTGCATGCGCCGCTGCGGGCGGTTCGCGCATTGGCAAGCGCCACCTACGCCCTCGGCCTGCAGCCAACGGACGCCGGTTGGGTCGACATGGCGGCCCGCACGCCGTTGATGGACACCACGCGGGCCCGCGATGAGCTCGGCTGGCAGCCGCGGATGTCGGCCGACGCCGCGTTGCTCGACCTCACCGAGGGCATTCACGAGAAGTCGACGGGGCCGACGCCCGCGCTTCGCTGAGGAGCGCTGTCAGCGGACCGGCGACACGATGTGCTTTCGCGGTTCGTCATGATGTGACGGCGGTTGCTCTTGGCGCTGGAGCCGGAAGCAGATCCGCCGGGTGATGACGAAGGTCAGCGGGGGGAGTGCGAGCACCAACCCGCGCAACGCCCAGGTGAGCGCGGTCAAGTTGTATTTGAAAGTGACCGCGACGATGTCGTTCGAACCGGCGACGAGCAGCACCGCGTAGAAGACGACGACGGACATGCCGATCGCCGTGCGAGTGGGGTTGTCGCGCGGCCGCTCAAGCAACTCGTGCGGCTCGCTGTCATGGGTGATGGCGCGCTCAAGGAATGGATAGAGGTAGAAGGCCAGGAAGATCAGCGCTGGCAACGCGACGGCGGGCAGGAACACGTCCCACACGACCGTGTGCCCGAGAAAGTGCGTCTCGGCGCCGGTCATCAGGCGCAGCGAGCCTTCCAGCCAGATGAGATACCAGTCGGGTTGAGACCCGATCGAGCCCTGCGCGGGGTCGTTCGGCCCCCAGAGCCAGATGGGATTGATTTGGGCGAGCGAGCCGAGCAGCGCGAGTGCGCCGAACGTGAAGAAGAAGAGGCCCTGGCTCTTGAAGCTGTAGTCGGGCCAAAGCCGGCTGCCGATCACGTTGTTCTCGGTGCGCGCGACCTGGGGGAAGTCGGTGTGCTTCTGATGCCACACGATCATCAAGTGCGCGGTGATGAGAGCCAGCAGCAGGCCGGGGATCAACAAGATGTGCAAGACATAGAGTCGCGGGATGAAGTCGCCGAGGCCCGGATACTGGCCTTCGAAGAAGAAGGTCGCGACGTAGCTGCCGATGATCGGTATGGACTCGATGATGGAGTAGCCGATCCGAACTCCGGTGCCCGACAGCAGGTCGTCGGGAAGCGAGTAGCCGCAGAAGCCTTCGATCATCGCCAACAGCAGCAGCGTCACTCCGATGACCCAGTTGATTTCACGTGGCTTGCGAAAGGCTCCGGTGAAGAAGATGCGGCACATGTGGATGACGATCGAAGCCACGAAGAGCAGTGCCGCCCAGTGGTGGATCTGCCGGATGAGCAACCCGGCGCGCACGTCGAACGAGATGTGGATGACCGAGATGTACGCCTCGCTTGCCTTGTCGCCCTGCAGCGGGACGTAGGAGCCGTGGTAGACGCTCTCGGTCGCCGACGGATGGAAGAAGAACGCGAGGAACGTTCCAGTGATGAGCAGGATGACGAACGAGTAGAGCGCGAGCTCGCCCAGCATGAACGACCAGTGGTCCGGGAAGATCTTGTTGAGCTGATTGCGAAGGAACTTCCCCGACCCGAGGCGCGCGTCGATCGCGCGCATCGTCTTCTTCGTGACCCAGCGGGTGATCATTTGCTCGACCGCTCCCAAAAGCTCGGGCCGAGCGCGACGTTGAATGACTCGCGGGCGCGGAAGTAGCCCTGGTCGTCGACGTAAATCGGCAACTGCGGCAACGGCCGGCCGGCCGGGCCGAACAACACCTGGCAGCCGTGCGGGACGTCGAACGTCGACTGATGGCAGGGGCACACGAGGTAGTGGCTCTTCTGCTGGTAGAGCCCGACCGGGCAGCCGGCGTGGGTGCAGATTCGCGAGTAGGCCACATGGTCGTGGGCGGCCCAATTCGCCCGGCCGCGCAGCGGCTTGTTGATCCCTGGCGGCAGCCGAATCAACGCGACCAGGCTCTCGGCGTAAATCGGCTTGGTGGTGTCGGTCTTTCCTTCCGGCATCACCGAGGCGACGCCGCCAACCTCGAGGTCGCCAAGCTTGACCGGCTTTCCGCTTTCGCGGTACACGAGGCGGTCGCCGGCACTCCACACGTTGTCGCGCAGCAGGTCTCGCGGGCGAGGGCCGGTGTCACGCCAGCCGAAGATGAACGGAAGCGGCAGCAGCCCGAGCGCGGCTAGCATGCTCCGGCGCATGACGCGCCGTTGGGTGAGCCCGATCTCGGACATTCCGCCGATGAGCTGCTCTTCGGCGGCGTGCTCGTCTCGCTCGGGTGAGTGGTGCGGCTCCCGCTGCTGCACCGAATGGATGGCGGGCGACAGCTTCTTCGCCATGCCGGTCATGCCGAAGCCCAGGCCGAGCATGGTGACCGCGAGGCTGATGCCGAGAGCCAGATTCTGGCTCAACCCCAACGACTTGCCGTGCACCGACATCTGGACGTAGGCGACGCAGAACGCCACCGAACCCAGCACCGACAGCACGAACATGGTGGTGATGACGAAGCTGGTGCGTCGCTCGACTTCAGGCAGCCGTTGAGTCAGCGGCGGTGGATCCTGTGCTTCCTCCGGCGCGGGTCGAGTCAACCCTTCGATGTCGGAAGGTCGGTCCGCCGCGACTTCGTAGGCCTGCTCGATGTCGCGCGACGCGAGCGGGTAGCGCTCCATCGGCAGCCGGTCAGGAACATGGGGCGTCGACGCGGCCGGGTCACGCCAACGGTCGCCCACTCGCACCTCCTCGTGGTTTTGAAACGGCGGCTACCCGGAAGTAGATCCAACAAACACGGTTATCCGTATCTCGCATGGGTACCCGCGGGCCATCGAGCTGGGAGGAGGCGGCGTGCCATTTCGGCGGACTTTCGGAGACGTGCTGTCCTTCGAAGGCGCGCTGGCGGGCGCCGTGTTCGCCATCGTCTTCATCACGTTGATCGTCGCCGTCATCAAGTACCGAGCGCGGCCTGGTCGCGACGCATCGCAAAAGACGGAGCATCCCCGCATTGAGGCGGTCTACGCGGTCGTCTTGTTCGCGGTAGCGATCGTCATCGTGACCGTCACCGCGCGCGCGAACGCGAACGACTACCCGAAAGGGCCGCCGCCGAAGCTGCACGTGACGGTCACCGGTTTCCAGTGGTGCTGGTCGTTCCACTACGTGGAGCCCAACGTCACGGTCACGGCGTCGTGCAGCCACGGCGACTACCCGGTGCTCGAGTTGCCGGTCGGCGAACGCGTCGAGATCACGACGACGTCGGACGACGTCATCCACTCGTTCTGGGTTCCGCACTTCCGCTACAAGATGGACGCCGAGCCTAACCACCGAAACAGCTTCGACATCACGATTCCGTCTGCTGGCCAATGGATGGGACATTGCGCCGAGCTGTGCGGTCTCGGCCACGCGACCATGA
This sequence comes from uncultured Actinomycetes bacterium, assembly GCA_963747395.1. GTDB lineage: Bacteria > Actinomycetota > Actinomycetes > Acidothermales > Acidothermaceae > JAICLV01. The sequence continues at coordinate 274,914 of CAVVEX010000011.1, forward strand.
TGTTCTTCTTGAAGGCGGCGCCCGCGGACCAGTACCAGCAGTGGATTTCGACCCGGCAACCGACGGTGGCGTCGTGACCGCCGTGCAAGCCGCGCGCCAGCGGTCGTACCCAGATATTCCCCGCACTGGCGGTTGGTTGTTCACCACCGATCACAAGCGGATCGCGATCCTGACCGGCGGCACCGCCTTGGTGATCTTCTTCGGCATGGGCATCCTCGCCTTGCTGATGCGGTCGCAGCTGGCGCAACCCGGACTGAGCATTGTCAATCGGAGCACCTACAACCAGCTGCTGACCATCCACGGCTCCGGCATGATCTACCTCGCGATCACACCGTTCGCGATGGCGATGGGCGTCTACCTGGTGCCACTCCAGATCGGAGCGCCCGCGATCGCCGCGCCACGACTCGTGATGCTCGGCTATTGGCTGTACGCGGTCGGCGCCGTCGCGGTGCTGTCTGGGTTCGGGGTCGCGGGCGGGGCAGCCAGCAGCGGGTGGACGGCGTACGTGCCACTGTCAGACAGCCAACACAGCCCTGGTTGGGGCACGAATCTATGGCTGTTCGGCGTGTTCGTCGCAGCGGTCGGCATGATCCTGATGGCCGGCGCCATCTTGTGGACCATCCTCTTCCGGCGTGCGCCCTCGATGGCGATGCTGCGCATGCCGGTGTTCACCTGGTCGATGGTGGCGAGCGTGCTGATGGTGCTCGGCGCGTTTCCGTCGCTGCTCGCGGCACTCGGACTCATCGCGGCCGGCCGGCTGGACCCGACGATCTTCACGAACAACGTGTGGAACATCGGCTATCAACACCTGTTCTGGTTTTACGGGCACCCTGTCGTCTACGTGATGTTCTTTCCGTTCGTCGGCGCGGTCGCCGACGTGCTTTCCACCTTTGCCGGCCGCCCGTTCGCGGGCTACAAGGCGGCCGTGCTGTCGTTGCTCGCGTTCTCCGCGCTGTCGATGAGCGTGTGGGGGCATCACATGTTCACCACAGGCCAGGCGACCGATGACTACTACCAGCTGACGTCGACGCTGTTGCTGGTGCCAGCCGGCATCGAGTACTTCGACATGCTGGCCACCCTCATCGGCGCCCGGCTGCGGTTCACGGTGCCGATGCTCTTCGCGCTGGCCTTCATCCCGCAGTTCCTCATCGGGGGCCTGACCGGCATCATGGTCGCGACGCCGGTCATCGACTACCAGGCGCAAGACAGCTACTTCGTGGTGGCGCACTTCCATTACACGCTGCTCGCGGGAAGCGTCTTTGGTCTGTTCGCCGGATTTTACTTCTGGTTCCCCAAAGTCACCGGTGTGATGACCAGCCGGAAGCTAGGTCTGGCGCATTTCTGGCTGATGGTCGTTGGTACGAACGTCACGTTCTTGCCCATGTTCGCGTCTGGGTTTCTCGGAATGCCGCGCCGGGTGCAGACATATCCGAACCTGCCAGGGCTGGGGGCGCTGAACCTGACGTCGACCATCGGCGCGGGGATCCTGGCCTGGTCGATGGTGATGCTGATCATCAATATCGCCGTCTCGCTCTACCGGCGCGAACCCGCGGGGCCCAACCCGTGGCAGGCGCACACGTTGGAATGGGCGACGTCGTCGCCGCCGCCCATGTTGAACTTCAACGAGCACTGGCCGGTGCCGCGGGTGACCAGCCGCACGCCGCTGCTCGACCGCCGACTCGCGATGGAGAAAGCGCATGCGGCCGAAGGGACCTGACGTCATCGCCGCGTGGGGCGCCTTCCTCTCGCTCGCCTTCTTCACCCACCTGATCTATGGCGGAAGCGCGTTCGCCGTCACGCTGTTCGGCTGCGTCATTTTGCTCATCGAGCTCATCGCCGCGGTCGCCTGGTGGTTGATGCACCGGCGGGCCGACTCGATCGGTGACTCGGTGGTGCCGAGTCACAGCTACACCTCCATGCTGGCGGCGGGCATCGTCGGGTTCATCGGCGCCGGCTTCGTCTTCAAGCCCTGGATGATGACGCCCGCCGTCTACTTGTTGATCGCTTTGGTCCTGCAACTGTCGGCGGGCGCGCGGGCCCGTCGACGCGACCGAATGGCGGCTCAGACGGCGCCGTTGCCGCCGCATGTCGAGCGCTCCCCTCGACATCACGTTCGGATCGCGACAGTGGCGACAGGCGGGCTGGTGGCTGGAATTCTGGCGGCGCGCCGCAATCGCAAGGAGCGGGTCTGATGGCGGCCGGGATCGGGAGGACGACGTCAGCCGGGATCGCGGTACATGGCCGAGAAGGGTCTAGCGACTCTCCGCGGCCTTCGCGTTCAGCCGCTCGCGCTGCGGCCGGACGGTGTGCTCTGGGTCGTTCGCTGAGACCATGCCGGCTTCGAAGATGGCGAACCTGCTGAGCGCGGAGCCGGCGATCAGCGCCAGCCCGCTTGCGACAGCCGCCGCGCGGCTGCGTCGTCCGAGCACGAGACTGCCGGCCGCGCCAAGCACGGTCAGCGTTTCTGAGATCTTGAGCCGGGTGCCGCTCTTGCCTTTCTCGTAAGGCTCGGACAGTGGTTCGGGCAGCCGCCGAGTAAGAACCTGCGACGCGGCCAGCTCGAGCGCCGCTCCGAACAACGCGGTGCGGCGCGCCGGACCGGCCTCGGCGACCGGCGCCGCCAGCATGCCAAGCCCGCCAGCCGCGGTGGCGCCTGAACCGACGAAGACGAAGGGCATCTCGCGGTACGCCTCGTGCCACGATGGAACGGCTGTGTTGCACATGAGGGCCGCGGTGTACGACGCCACGAACGGACCGATGGCGGCCGCGGTGCCCGTGGCCAGCGTTCCGACGACCTTCATCCGGCCGGTGACCGCGCTGAACGCGGCGGCGCCGGCGGCCGGCCCGTAGCCGGCGAGCGCCCACGAGCCGACGCTCATCGGCGATGTCGGCTTGAACACCCGCAGCATGTTGACGAAACGCGACGGCTTGCCGAGGTCGTGCACCAACCCCACCAAGCCGAGGCTGATGGACGCGAACGCGCCGACCTTGCTTGCCTTCGCGAGCGTCGGGCGGCGCGTCGCGCCCGCGCATGCCCCGAGAACCGACGCGGCGCCGGCGAGGCCGCCGAGAAAGAAGTAGCCGGGGATGTCGGGCGCTTCCCAGACCGGCGCGTTCAACACCGGTTTTCCGTAGTAGGAGGAGAACTTCGCGTCGGGAACCATCGAGCGCTCCCCACCGCCTCGCCGGCCGGAGTTGCGCGCACCAGGTTCGCGGCCGGCGGCGACGCCGACCATCGCGTCGCGTCCGGGCTGAACGCCTTGAATGCCGTCCCTTGTGACGTCGGAGGTGCTCATGACCGCCGCCCTCCAGCGAAGGTGGCGACGACGCCGACCGCCAGAGTCAACGCCGCCGCGCCGACGTGCCGCCACATGGAAGGCAGATCGCGCGTCGTCACAACCGGGTCGGGCGGCAACCCGTAGACCTCCGGCTCGTCGAGAAGCAGGAAGAACGCGCCGTCGCCCCCCACGCCGTCGTTCGGGTCGTGTCCGTACAACCGCGCGTCGGTCACCCCGGCCTCGTGCAGCTTCTCGACCCGCTGCGCCGCGCGCTCGCGCAACTCGTCGAGCGGCCCGAACTGGATGGAGTCGGTGGGACACGCCTTTGCGCACGCAGGTTCCATGCCGACCTCCAGCCGGTCATAGCAAAGCGTGCATTTCCAGGCTCGGCCGTCCTCTTTTCGTTGGTCGATGACGCCGTACGGACAGGCCGGGATGCAGTACCCGCACCCGTTGCAGATGTCTTCTTGGACGACGACGGTGCCGAACTCCGTGCGGAACAACGATCCGGTCGGGCAAACGTCGAGGCAAGCCGCGTGCGTGCAGTGCTTGCACACGTCGCTTGCCATCAGCCAACGCAACTCGCTGCCCGCGTCGTCGACGGCAGGCGCCCGGCGTCGGCGTGCTGAACGCCCGCGATCTGGCCGGCGACGGGTTTGCGCTGCTCGATGAACGCGACGTGCCGCCAGGTGTCGGCCCCGAGCCCGCCGGTGTTGTCGTACGACATGCCGGTGAAGTTCAGCCCGTCCTCCGGGACGTGGTTCCACTCCTTGCACGCGACCTCGCAGGCCTTGCAGCCAATGCACACCGAGGTGTCGGTGAAGAAGCCCAGCCGCGGCGGGTGGTCCGCGTGACCACTGATGGCGGCTGGGTCGGTGTCGCCAGCCAGCAGGCCGGAGAGCAGGTTGTCGGTCGCCACGTCACACCTCGGTTCCGGTCGTCTCGGTGATGCCAGCTCGACGTTGATAATCCTCGACCAGGCGTACCAGGTCGGGGCCGCGCGGTCGTCGGCCGGGCCGGATGTCACAAGTGAACGCCTTCACCTCTTGAATGTGAACATTCGGATCGAGGGACATGTGGGCGAGCTCGTTTGCGGAGTCGCCCTTGGAATAGCCGTTCGTCCCCCAGTGGTACGGCAACCCCACCTGGTGAACGGTGCGGCCTTGAACGGTGAGCGGCGAAAGCCGCTCGGTCACGATCACCCGAGCCTCGATCGCGCTACGGGCGGTGATGACGGTGGCCCAGCCGTTGTGTTGAAGACCGCGCAGCGCGGCCAGCTCGGGAGAGACCTCGCAGAACATCTCCGGTTGCAGTTCGGCCAGGTACGGGACGAACCGCGACATGCCGCCGGCGGTGTGGTGCTCGGTCAGTCGGTACGTCGTGACGACGAACGGGTACACCTCGGCGCCAGGAGCGCCGTCGCTCGGGTGGTAGCGGTTGTGCTTGCGCGAAGGCAGCACCTGGCGCACCGGGTTGCGCTGCTGGCTGTACAGCGGGTTGGTGAACGGTGACTCCTGCGGTTCGTAGTGGGTGGGCAGCGGGCCGTCAGTCAGCCCTGCCGGCACGAACAGCCACGCCTTGCCGTCGGCCTGCATGATGAACGGGTCGTCGCCGCGCAGCGCGGCGGGACCTGTCGCGCCCTCAGGCGGCTCGTAGGACGGTGGCTTGTCGGACTTGAAGTCGGCGACGTCGTGGCCGACCCATTGGCCCTTTTCCTCGTCCCACCAGACGTAGGCCTTGCGCTCGCTCCACGGCTTGCCCTGGGGGTCTGCGGAGGCGCGGTTGTAGAGCATGCGCCGGTTCGCCGGCCACGCCCAGGCCCACTCCGCCGCCACCCAGTCCTGCTCGCTGGCCGGCTTGCGCCGGGCGGTCTGGTTGACGCCGTCGGCGAAGCAGCCGCAGTAGATCCAGCAACCGCATGCGGTCGTGCCGTCGTCCTTCAGTTCGGTGTAGGAGGACAACGGCGCACCGTCGGCGCCCCATCCGTTGACCTCCGCGAGCACGGCCTCCGCGCTCGGTTCGTCGGTCGGACCCTCGACCGGGTAGTCCCAGGTCAGGTCGAGCACCGGCCGGTCCATCGCATCGGTCGAGCCGGCGAGCTTGCGCCGGATGATTCGACCCAAGTGGTACATGAACCACAGGTCGCTTCGCGAGTCGCCAGGCGGTTCGATCGCCTTGTGGTGCCACTGCAGCATCCGTTGGGTGTTGGTGAAGCTGCCGTTCTTCTCGGTGTGTGCCGCGGCCGGGAAGAAGAACACCTCGGTGGCGATGTCCTCGGTCTTCAGTTCTTCGGTCTCGATTTCCGGCCCGTCCTTCCACCAGGTGGCCGACTCGATGAGAGAGAAGTCACGGACGACGAGCCAGTCGAGGCTCGCCATGCCCAGCCGCTGCATCTTGTTGTTCGCCGAGCCGACAGCCGGGTTCTCGCCGAGCAGGAAATAGCCCTTGCAGGTGCCTTCCTGCTGCGCGAGCACGGTCTCGTAGGTGCTGTGGCTACCGGTGAGCCGCGGCAGGTAGTCGAAGCAGAAGTCGTTTTCCGGTGTCGCCGAGCCGCCCCACCAGGCCTTCAGCAGGCTGATCGTGTAGGACTTCATCTCGCCCCAGTAGCCCTTCTTCGCCGAGTCTCCCTCGACGAAGCTGTCGAGATCCTCATCCTTGTGCGCGTGTGGCATCGGGATGTATCCCGGCAGGATGTTGAAGAGCGTCGGGATGTCGGTCGAGCCCTGGATGGATGCGTGCCCGCGCAGCGCGAGAATGCCGCCACCGGGTCGGCCGATGTTGCCCAGTAGCGTCTGCAGCAGTGCCGCGGCGCGTATGTACTGCACGCCAACGGTGTGTTGGGTCCACCCGACGGCGTAGGCGAACGCCGTCGTCCGGTCGCGGCCCGAGTTGTCGGTGATCTTCTGGCAGACCTTCAGAAACAGATCGCGGGGTATGCCGCAGATCTCCTCGACCATTTCCGGCGTGTAGCGGGAGTAGTGCCGGCGTACGACTTGGAATATGCAGCGGGGGTGCTGCATCGTCTCGTCGCGCTCGGGCGTACCGCTCGGAATCGCCTGGCCGCCGGAGCCGCTGCTCTCGCTGCGGCCGGACTTCGCGACGTTGCGCTCGTCCTTGTTGCGGTCCTCGTACTCCTGGTCGCGCTGGCCGGCCGAGGACTCGACCTCGACGCCTTCGTACTGCCAGCTGTGGAAGTCGTAGCTGCGGTCGTCGCGCTGCAGACCGCTGAAGACGCCGTCGAGGTCTTCGGTGTCGCGGAAATCCTCTCGCAGGAGCGTCGGCCCATTGGTGTAGCTGACGACGTAGTCGCGGAAGTACTTGTCGTTCTCGAAGACGTAGTTGATGATGCCGCCGAGGAAAGCGATGTCGCTGCCTGCCCGCAGCGGCACGTGGATGTCGGCGAGCGCGCTGGTGCGGGTGTAGCGCGGGTCGACGTGGATCAGCGTCGCGCCGCGCGCCTTCGCCTCCATCACCCACTGGAACCCCACCGGGTGGCACTCGGCCATGTTCGAACCTTCGATGACGATGCAGTCGGAGTTCTGCAGGTCCTGCTGGAAGGTCGTGGCGCCGCCGCGGCCGAACGAGGTGCCCAAACTGGGCACGGTGGAGCTGTGTCAAACGCGCGCCTGATTCTCGATCTGAACCGCGCCTAAGGCGGTGAACAGCTTCTTGATCAGGTAGTTCTCTTCGTTGTCCAAAGTGGCGCCACCGAGGCTGGCGAAGCCGAGCGTGCGGCGGGTGCGCTTGCCGTCGACCTCCCACTGCCAGCCGTCGCGGCGTGCCTTGATCACCCGGTCGGCGACCATGTCCATCGCCGTCTCGAGGTCGAGCTCTTCCCAGTCGCGCGCGTGAGGTCGCCGGTACAACACTTTGTGCAGCCGGGACGAGCCGGTCGTCAGTTGCAGGCTCGCGGAACCCTTCGGGCACAGCCGCCCGCGGCTGATCGGCGAGTCGGGATCCCCTTCGATCTGGGTGACCTGGTCGTTCTCGACGTAGACGTTTTGGCCGCAGCCGACAGCGCAATAGGGGCAGACCGACTTCACGACCTTGTCGGCCGTCTTGACCCGCGGCGTCAGTGATTTCGTCGTCCGGCTCATCGCCGCTTTGCCACGGCCGAGCGGATCGCCTGACGGGAGTTGGCGAAGCACCGACCAGTCTGCGATCCATGTGCGCACGCTCACGTCAGGACTCCTTCCCCTCGTGCTCGGCCGGCCGCTTGCCGGCCGTGTCCCGCCTCTCGTCCGCACTCGACGCTGGCATGCCCGCGGCCTTCGCGGCCTTGCCCGATTTGCGCGGCGCCTGCGAATGCGGTCGCGACTGCGCATTGCCCTTTGGCGAGCGGAACTTGCGCCCGAGCCTGGTTCGCTCGTCGTCCGGCACGGCTTCGCGGACGGCGAGCAGCGCCCGGTCTTCGAACGAGACGTGTTCGCGCAGCTGCAGCACCAGCTGTTCGACCAGATCGTCGAACTCGTCGGAGTCCGCGTCGCTGCGTGCCAGCGCCGTCAGCGTCTCGGTTGCTTCTCGCCCCTGCCGCGTGCCGTTCTCGGCGAGTTCCTCGCCGTTCTCGACGTGCTTGCGGACGGTGGGCCAGAAGAACTCTTCTTCGGCCGACTCGTGCTTCGACAGCGACGCCGTGATCATGTCGACGATCGACTCCCGTCGTTGGATCTGCGCGCTGGAGCCGCCCTCCTTGTGACCCGGGATCGTCGACAGCTGCTGCACCAGCGCGGTGAGCCGGTCGTGATCGCCGGTGATGACGGTGACCAGGTCCTGGTCTTCTTTCTCACCCTTCGGCGTCCCGGGCTCCGCGTTGCGAGCCGCCGCGGCGGCGATCATCTGGGGGTCGGAGCTGGCGCGCTGCTTGATCCAGGCGAGCACCTTCTCGCTGCGCTGCGGGTTCTCCGGGTTCGAGTGACTCGACAACTGCTGGGTGCTGCCGGCGATGAAGCCGGGCCGTTCGCGGTCCTTGGCGGTGGGGGTGTCGCCGCCGTCGGCGGGGAGCCCGGTCGCGATCAGGTAGGCAAGGCCGGGGCTGATGCCGAGGTGACGGGCCGCCGCCTCGTAGTCGTGGCTGTCGCTGACCAGTCGCAGCACTTGCTCACGGGTGGCCATGCTCCGTTTGCTGTCCCGCCGTCGAATGCCTAAACGTCTCCCCGCGCGGGCAATCAGCGCCTAGGTCGGATGCTGCCCGACGTCGCGAGCGCGGTGCCGCGCGGTGAGGCCTCGCCGGTTCGCTCTAGGCTGCGCTGCGTGTACCGGTGGGCGATGCTGTCGATTGTCGTTGTCGGCGTCGTCGTCGGGCTCTTCAGCGGATTGCAGGCGACGCGGCTCCTCTTGCTGGGTCCGGTGCACATCACGGTGGGCGGCGCCGCCGCGCTGGCGTTGAACGCGGGCTTCGGGGTGGTCGCCGCTTGGGCGCTTCGATCACGCGACGCCGCTTTGATGCCCGGGGTCGGCTGGTTTGTCGCCGTCCTCGGTCTGCTGTTCCTGCCGCACCCGGGCGGTGACATCGTGCTGCCTGGCTCGGGAGCGGACGCGATCGCGTTCCTGTTGCTCGGGGTCGCGGGGGTGATCGTGGCGGTCGTGGCGACGGCCCGGATCGTGCCGCCGCGAGCTTTACCGCCGTCCAGAACCGACCGATGAAGTCGGCATGACGCAGCTTGACGCAGCTTCGCCGTTGGGGGTCGATGGCGCGGACCGGGGCGTGCGCAGCGAACCCGACGGCTATGTGCTGATGCGTCTCGGCGGGTCCCGATACGCGGTCGGCATGTCTGCGGTCGCCGAGGTTGGGCGGCTGCCGCGGCTGACACGCGTGCCGGGGACGCCGGTTTGGCTGTCCGGTGTCGCGAACTGGAGAGGCCGGATCCTGGCCGTTCTCGACGTCCGGCCGTTGCTCGGCGCCGCGATCACGCCGACCGGCTCCCTGGGTCGGCTCGTCGTCTTGACCGAGAACACGGTGACCGTCGGACTGTTGACCGAGGGCGTGCAGGGCGTCATCGACTGCGACGAGGACCGCATCGACACGGCGCCCATGACGCTCGACAGCGACGCGGCCTCACTTCTCATCGGGCAGTTCACCGAGCCGACCGGTCCGATCGCGGTGCTCGACCCGGCCGCGGTGCTCAACCTGCGACTGCGGCTCCCGTCTCCGCGGCGCCTGGCGAGCTGAGCGACGAGGTCGGCTAGGCCACCCGGGCGAATCTCGCGCCGGGCCAGCGCTTCAGTGCCCGCTCACTCCTCCCGATGGGTGAACGAGTGCCATCCGCGTCAGTCTGGGAGGGCTGGTGGACGTCTTTAAGCGGCTGCAACATGTCGCGTCGGCCTGCACGTGGCTCATGCTCGCGCTGGCATTTGGCGGCGTGCTCGGGCTGGGCCCGCAGATCAGCGAGTCGGTGTCGGTCAACCAGCCGAAGCTGCTCGCCGCTCTCGGCGTCGCGGCGTTGGGCGCTGCGATCGTCACCGCGATCTCGCTGACCGAGCTGGACAACCCGGCGATGACCCGCACCGGCCCGATCGCCGACCTCGGCCGGCTCGTCTACCTGGGCGGGATCACCGGTGTCATGGTCACCGCGCACGGCGTCGAGTCGCCGTTCTGGGTGCTCTACGTCCCGGTGCTGTTGTCGACTGCCTTCGTCGACCGGCCGTGGAAGTCGCTGTCGTACGCGTTCGGCGCCAGCGTCCTCGCCTTCGCCGCCACTGCCGTCTCCCATGACGTCGAGAAGGCGTCCGCACTCAATCTGTTGCTCGTCCTCCCTGCGATGCCGGCTGTCGTGTGGTTCACCACGACGCTCGCGAACTCCATCGCGCACCTGCACGACGACGCCGAGGCGGAGCACGTCCGCCAGCAAGAGGAGATCGAGCAACTGCGCGCAGATCTGCATCGAGACCGCTCGCGTCGAGCGCGAGGCGTTGCTTGACGAGACCCGCCGCGAGCGCGCCGAGATGAAGGTGAAGGTCGACCGGCTCTCGGAGTCGCTGGCCAACGCCGCGCGGGGCGACCTGTCCAACGCGAACACCGCGTGGAGCAACGCCGTGCACGAGGCCGATGAGACGATGTCGTCGCTTCAGTCGGCGTTCAACAACACGCTCGGCAACCTGCGGCTACTCGTCGAGCAGATCCGCGGCAGCGGCGAGAGCATCTCCGCCTCCGCCGGCGAGTTGCTCGCCACCGCTGAGGAGCACGCCGCCTCGGCGACCCAGCAGTCGTCGGCGGTCGCTGAGACGACGTCCACCATTGAGGAGCTGGCGGCCACCGCCGCGCAGATCGCCGAGACGTCGGAGGCGGTGGCTCGGTACGCCGCCGAGACGCTGCGGTTCGCCGAAGAGGGCCGCGAGGCGGTGTCGGCTTCCGTCTCGGCGATGGACACGATCGCGCACCGTGTCGACTCGATCGCGACCCGCGCGCTGTCACTCGGTGAGAAGTCGCAGGAGATCGGCCGGATCCTCGAGGTCATCGACGACCTCGCCGATCAGACCAACCTGCTCGCGCTGAACGCTGCCATCGAGGCGGCCCGCGCGGGCGAGCACGGCCGTGGTTTCGCCGTCGTGGCAAGCGAAGTGCGCAAGCTGGCCGAGCGCTCGCAAGAGTCGGCCGCGCAGATCCAAGGCATCGTCAGCGAGATCCAGGCGGAGACGAACGCCACCATCATCGCCACCGAAGAGGGCGCCAAAGAGGTGCACCAGGGCACCGAGCTCGCCCGCGGTGTCGTCGACGCGCTTGAGCGCATCTCCGGCATGGTCGATGAGACCACCACCGCCGCAAAGGAGATCTCGATCGCGACGCAGCAGCAACGCTCGGCGTCCGACCAGGTGGTGACCGCGATGATGCAGGTCTCTGACGTGTCGCGGCAGTACGTGGTCGGCTCGAAGCAAGCTGCCGCGTCGGCCGCCCAGCTGAACGTGCTGGCCGCCGAGTTGCGGGCGTCCATCGCGCAGTTCCGGGTCTCGTAACGAGCTTCCTTCACCGAATGAAGGGTTTCTGCTGCCGTTCGGGCCTGATTTGCAGCGCAAACCCTTCACTCGACGAAAGAAATAGCCGCGCGGAGGGAGTGACAAGTGGGCAACTGGGCTGAGGACCCTGAGCTGCTTGCGACCTTTCGCGCGGAGGTCGAGGACCGGCTGGCGTCGCTGAGCGCCGGGTTGCTGCAGCTGGAGACGCATCCGTCGCCGAAGCAACTCGTCGCAGGCTTGTTCCGCGACGCGCACACGGTCAAGGGATCGGCCCGCATGATGGGCCTTCAGGACGTGCTCGAAACAGCCCACGCGGCGGAGGATCTGCTCGGGGCCGTCCGCGACGGACGGTTCCAGGCGCGACGTGACCTGGTCGACCTGTTGCTCGCGACCGTCGACGGCATCAGCCGCTCCATTCCCGGCGTGCCTGCGCCAGTCTCGGCGGAGCACCTCGCCGCGCTGATCGAGGCGTTGCGAGGGGCGATAGCGGGCGACGACCCGGTCACCATCCCGCGGCTCGCCGAGCCGGTTCCGGTGGCCGCGGCGCCAGCGCCGGCGAAGGCGCCAGCGAAGACCTCAGCGAAGGCCTCAGCGAAGGCGCCGAGCCGCGGCGTCGTCGATCGTGTTTCCGCCTCCGCCGCCGAAGCAGCGGCCGCCGACGGCATCGGAACATCCGCAAAATCCGGAACAGCAACAGGCTGGCGCGCCCGCCGCCACCGCGGTGATCGTCCCCGCGCCGCCGGCGTCCGCGCCCAATCTCGGGTTACCGCTCGGCCTGGACCGCGGCGAGCGCGCCCTCGACAGCGTGCGCGTCACGTCGCAGCGGGTGTACGACCTGCTCGACGTCGTCGGCGAGGCGGAACTCGACACCCGGCGCGTCGAGAAGAACGCCGTCGAGGTCATCGCGCTCGTCACCGAGCAGAACCGTTGGCTGCGCACCTTTCGCGAGGCGCTCGCCGCCACCGGGACGCAGCTGCCGGAAGAAGCCGAGCTCGCGATGCACCGCGTCGTCTCGGTTGGTGAGCAGTTGCACGCCGCGGGCCACCAGCTGCGAGAACTCGTCGAGGACTCCCGTGGCCGGCTTGGTGTCGTGCGCGACGGCGCGATGGGTCTTGCGATGGTGCCGGTCCGCCGGGTCGTCGCGGCGTTCCCACGGTTGGTGCGCGACGTCGCCAGCTCCACCGGCAAGGACGTCGGCCTGAACCTCGTCGGTGAGGATGTCGAGCTCGACAAGAAGGTTCTGGACGGCGTCGCCGACGCGCTCAAGCACTTGCTCATCAACGCGGTCGACCACGGCTGCGAGACGCCGGAAGAGCGGATCGCCGCGCGGGAAGCCGCCGCGCGCGACGGTGACAGTGTCGGCGAAGTCGGCGGGCGGGACGGTCGTCCTCGAAGTCTGCGACGACGGGCGCGGCATCGACGAGGAGAAGGTGCGGGCGTCGGCCATCGACAAAGGGCTGCTGCCTGCCGGGCAGCGCGCTGTCCGGGCCGCAACTGCTGCAAGTCCTCTTCATGCCGGCGTTCTCAACCGCGTCGACGATCACCTCGACGTCGGGCAGAGGCGTCGGGCTCGACGTCGTCAAGACGGCCGTCGACGATCTCGGCGGCGCCATCGACGTGTTCAGCGATCTCGGTTCGGGCGCCCGCTTCAGCCTCACGCTCCCCATCACGCTTGGCGTCTTGCGCTGCCTCATCGCGCGCGTCGGCGACGAGCGCTACGCCGTCCCGGTGCCCGGCGTGATGGAGTCGATCAGCTTGCGCGACATCCCCGTGGAGCACGTCGCGGGCGTTCCAGTCGTGGTGCGGCATGGTGTCAGCGTCCCGTTGCTCGACCTCGGTGACGCCCTTGGCGTCGACGGCGCGCGCGACCCGCGGGCGGCCCTCGTGGTCCGCAACAACGGCGCCCAAGACCTGATCGCCTGGTCGGTCGACCGGCTGGAAGGCGAGCTGGAACTCGTCGTCAAGGACCTCGGCTCGTTCGTCGGTCGGCTGCCACTCGTCACGGGCGCCACGATCGACGGCGACGGCAGCGTGGTGTGCCTGATCGACCTGCGGGAGATCGCCGGCCGCCGCGGCGCAGGCGTGACGTCCGCGCCCATCTCGGGATCGATCACCCCTGCGATGGGCACCGCGGAGCGGGAGCCGACGCCGCTCGGCCGCAAGCCGCGGGTGCTCGTCGTGGAGGACTCCGTCGGTGTGCGCGAGCTCGAGCGGGTGATCTTGGAGTCCGCCGGCTACGAGGTGATCACCGCGGTCGACGGCCTCGACGGCATCGCCCGGCTGCGCTCCGAACCAGCCGACCTCGTGCTGTCGGACGTCGAGATGCCCGGCATGGACGGCTTCACGCTCACTCGCACGATCAGGCGCACCAGGGGCTGGGAGCAGGTGCCGGTCGTGATCATGACGTCGCGGGGTGACGAGGGCGACCGGCGGGCCGGCCTCGAGGCGGGCGCGAGCGCCTACCTGCTCAAGAGCGACTTCGACCAGACCGAGTTGGTCGAGACGGTGCGGCGGTTGGTCGGCCGCTGAATCCATCGACCGCAGGGGTACGGTTCGCCGCCCGACCGGCCGATGTAGTGAGCGGACCGAACGACTCGCTGGGGAGAACACACTGATGCCGACCGTGGTCATCGCAGACGACAGCCCGACATTGCGCCGCATTGTCACGAGCGTGCTGACCCGCGAGGGCTTCGAGGTGGTCACCGCCGAGGACGGCGTGGAGGCCGTGCAGGCGGTGTTCCGCACCCGTCCGGACGCGGTCGTGCTCGACGTCCAGATGCCACGGGTCTCCGGCTACGTCGCGGCCCGGTTGCTCAAAGACGACTGGCAGACCTCCGACATCCCCGTCGTCCTACTGACTTCGCTCGACGCCGCCAGCGACCGCTACTGGGGCGCGCAGGCTGGCGCCGACCGCTACCTGACCAAGGACTTCGAAGCGCCCGAGCTCGTCGAGGCGGTGACCGAGGCGATGGCCGCCGCGGAGGCGGCGCGCGGCGGACGTCCGGCGCTTCGCCCCGACCCGCTCGAGCTCGACTCGGACGACGTGTTGTCGCGGGTGTGCGACCTGCTCGACCGCAAGTTGTTCGAGACCTCGGTGGCCGCGGAGGTGACCGCGATCGCGTCGACCGCGCACACCTTCGAGGAGACCGTCGCCCAGGTGCTGGGCGTGTTGCAGAGCTTCGTCGACAACGACCTGGCGGGCGTGCTGCTCCTCGAAGAGCGCTCGGCCTACGTCGGTGTGGCGCGCGAGTCGTCGCACACCCACTACGGCGAGTTCCTGGCCGCCGCCGTCGACGCGTTGAACGCCGCGACCGGCGCCTCGCTGACCGTGTCCGACGTCGAGGCCCGCGTCGCCGATCCGGACGAGAACCTCGGGGCGGACGACGAGGGGCGGATGGCCACCTTCTTGTCGATGCCGCTGCGCGGCCACGGCGGCCGAGTGGTCGGCGTGCTGTCGCTTTCGAGCGCGGCCAAGAACGCCTTCTCCGAGACGGCGCTCGGCACGCTGAAGCTGGTCGAGGACCCGGCCGCGATCGTGATCGACAACGCGCGGCTGGCGGTCGCCCGCGCGCTCTGACGCGCGCTGCCGCCCCAGTTCGGGGAGCTGTCAGACAACCGCGTCCTGCGGTGAGCGGGGGATCGTCCAACACATCGCGTTGGCCGACGCCGACTGGCGGATACGCTCAAGCGCGTGGCAGTTGAGTCAATCGGACCGGATTCGGAGCCGTCGTTCTCGTCGGGGCAGGTTAGCCGCGACGACTTCCGACGAGCGTGTGGGCGGTTCGCCACCGGCATTTGCGTGGCCGCCACCACAGATCGCGGCGTCGACTACGCGATGACCGTCAGCGCCTTCACCTCCGTCTCGCTAGACCCGCTGCTCGTGCTCGTGTGCGTCGAGAAGATCACCCGGTTCCACGAGGCGGTGCTCAGCAGCGGGGCCTGGACCGTGTCGGTGCTGCCCGAGGACGCCGAGGCGGTGTCGCGCTGGTTCGCGGAGAAGGGCCGACCGACCGCGGGCCAGTTCGCCGGTTACCCGCATCACCCTTCGCCGATTACCGGGATGCCGGTGCTCGACTTGGCGACGGCCACGCTCGAATGCCGCACCCGCGCGGTGTACGACGGCGGCGATCACGACATCGTGCTGGCGGACGTCGTCGGATTGTGGAGCGATCCGCAACCGCGCCAGCCGCTGCTGTACGTCGAAGGCCGCTACCGCAGACTTGCCGACTGACCCGACTCAACCTCGCTTTGGAGCAAGTTCACCGTGCCCGCCGCTCGTCACTCGAAGCATCCGCCCGCGCTGAGATGGGCGCTGGTCGCGATCGGCGCTGCGTTCGGCCTCGCCGGATGCCTGTACGGAGTCGCCTACCTGCTCGTCGGCGGCGGTGTGTCGCCGAACACGCATGTCGCGGGCGTCTCGATCGGCGGGCTGTCACCCGCCAAAGCCGAGGCCAAGCTACAAGCTCGCCTGGCCGATAAGGCGAAGGCGCCGATTCACGTGCTCGTCGGGGAAAAGGAGGCGGACGTCGATCCGGTGGCAGCCGGGTTGAGCTTTGACGCGAAGGCGACCGTCGCGGCGGCCGGCAGGCGCACGGCCAACCCCTTCACGCTGATCACCGCGTTGGTTGCCAAGCACGACGTCGAACCTGCGATTGCCGTCGACACCGCGAAGCTGACCCAGCAACTCGACAAGCTCGACGCGTCACTCGGCGGAGGCCACGACGGCGGCGTCACGTTTGACGGGTTGACCCCCGTCGCGATCGCGCCCGTGAAGGGGCAAGGAATCGTCAAGGACAAGGCGGTTCCGGTGCTGCGCGCCGCGTTCCTCGGGTCGTCCGAGCCCGTGCGGTTGCCGACCGCGGCGGTCGCTCCGGCTATCTCCGCCGACGTCGTCCAGCAAACGATTGAGACCGTCGCGAAGCCCGCGGTGGCCGCGCCGGTGTCACTCGACGTCGCGGGTTCGCGCGTCGACGTCTCGCCCGCGGTCATCGCCAAGAACCTGACGTTCAAGCCGACTGGCACGACGTTGACGGCTGTCGTCGACGGCGACGGCGTGGCGAGCGCGCTCGGTGACAAGTTGAAGCCGCTCGACACGCCAGGCAAAGACGCGTCGTTCGACTTGAGCTCCGGCGCCCCGGTTGTCGTCGCGTCGGCGCCCGGAACCACGGCGGACGTCGAGAAGCTCGGCGCCGCGATCGCGGCCGCGCTCCCGCAGCCGGCGCCCCGCGCGGTGAGCGTTCCCACGACGGCGGTTCAGCCGAGCTTCACGACTGAGGCCGCGCAAGCGCTCGGCATCAAAGAGAAGGTGAGCACCTTCACGACGCATCACGGGTGCTGCGCGGCGCGGGTCACGAACATTCACAAGATGGCCGACATCGTCAATGGGCACGTCGTGTTGCCGGGAGAAACGTTCAGCATCAACGGCTTCGTCGGTGAGCGCGACCGCGCACGCGGATTCATCCCGGCGCCAATGATCTACGACGGACTCTACGTTGAGTCGGTGGGCGGCGGCGTCTCGCAGTTCGCGACGACGTTGTTCAACGCGGTCTTCTTCGCGGGCTTGGAAGACGTCGAGCACCACCCGCACAGCTACTACATCAGCCGGTATCCGGCTGGACGTGAGTCGACGGTGTCGTTTCCCGAGCCCAACATGATTTTCCGCAACGACACGGCGACCGGCATCCTCATCCAGACCGCGTACACGGGCACCTCGCTGACCATCTCGTTCTGGGGCACGAAGTACTACGAGATCGAGTCGTCGGCGAGCCAGAAGTACGCGTTCACAACCGCGGGCACGCGATACAACACGCGATCCGACTGCGAGTCGGCGTCAGGCAACCAGGGATTTCAGATCGACGTGACACAAACGTTCAAGCAGGACGGCAAGGTCGTGCGCACAAGGGTCTACCACACCAGGTACGACCCCGAGCCGGTCATCATTTGCGGGCCGCCGCCCAGCTCGCCGCCCAGCTCGCCGCCCTCGCTGCCTTCGCCGCCGGCCGCCTAGCTCTCAGAACACCTAGGCTGCCGACGACAGGAACGCGCGGATCATCTCGACGACGAATCGGTGGTCGTCGACCTGCGGCAGCCCTGACACGGTGACCGTGCCGACGATGCCGCAACCGTTGACGTGAATGGGGAAGCACCCGCCAGCGGCCGCGAAGTCACCGGGGTCGACGAACGACACCTCGGCAAGGCTGCGTCCGTCGAGGCTGCGCTGAAGGCTCAGGTACATCGAGCTGCGGCCGAATCGCAGCACCGAGCGAATCTTGCGCTGGATCCACGCGTCGTTGTCGGGCGTCGAGCCGGGAAGCGCGGCGTGAAAGAGCTGTTGGGTGCCGCGGGCGATGTCGATCGCGACCGGCAGCTCGCGTGACCGGGCGGTTTCCACGAGCAACGAGCCCAGCCGCCATGCGTCGTCGTGATCGAAGCGGTGGAAGCGCAGCTCTTCCTCTTCCGCGCTCAGCTGGTCGAGGGTCAACCCGGTTGGATCGTCGCTCATCAGTGCCTTCCCAATCGTCAGCTGCCGAGGTCGCGTGCCAAGTCGACGCCGATAACGCGGTCGAGGTAGGCGAAGGTCTCGAACTTCGTGCCCGGCGCGATCTGATTATCGGCCTCGACGGAACGCAGCACCTCGATCGCGCGCGGAGAGTCGAACCGGGCAAGCGCGGCCATCGCCGTCTCGACGTGGCGCCGCGACAGCGGCGCGCCCGGCGAGCGGGCCCATAGGGCGACCGCGGACCGCCAGCGACGCAGCATGGCCTCGGCCGCGACGGTGGGGACGGCGGCGCCGGGGGTGCCGGCGGCGTCGAGAACCGCGGGTTCGCGCAACGGCGAGTCGAGCAGCGCCAGTCGAAGGGACAGCGGGTCGGCGTTCAGGTCCGCGGAGAACCCCTCGACCTGAAGGGAATCCGCCGTGTGGGGGCAGTTGACCAGCAGGCCGGCCGACGGGTGTTCCACGGTGACGTCGTCGGGCGGGTGGATGTTGAACTCGGCCGCTCGCGGTTCGTCGAACGCCCACGAGACAGCCACCTGCCGACCCGACAGCTGCGCGGTCCGGCGGGCGACGTCGGCGATGAGCAGCGCCCGAAGGCCACCGCCGCACACGTGGACTCGGGTCATCCTCAAGGCGCTTCCCGGCACACGTAGTGATGATGCTCCGCGAAACCCAGCGATCGGTACAGCGCGACCGCCGGCTCATTCGTCGCGAGCACCTCGAGGTAAGCGCGCAACGCTCCCCGCGCGCGACTCCACGACGTCAGCGCGCCGATCACGGTCCGGGCGTGTCCGCGCCGCCGCGCCGCGGGCGCGACCTCGATGGCGGAGAGTCCGGCCCACGGGCCTTCCACCACCGCGCGACCGATCGCGGTCGACGTGGCCTCGTCGTCCGTCAACATCGCGAAACCGACGCCCGGCGGACCCTCGAGGATCGCGCGCGCCACCGTAGGAGTGGCGCCACCGCGGAAGAGCCGCAACCACTCGGACGACGCGGTGTCACTGACCCGCGCCCGAGAGCCGTCGGCGTCGACAAGTCGTCGCGCGACTCCGGCGAGGGTCGCGGTCATCACCGACACCGCGGGCGCGGCCGTCCAACCGCGGCGGGAGAGTTCCCCATCGAGGCTGCCGCCGGCCACCACCTGCACGCGAGTCGGCAGATTGCGCGCGAGGTACCAGGCGCGGACTCGGTCCAAGGCGTCGTCGAGCGCGACGCCCGGCTGACCGAGCGGGCGCACCGCGTTGGCGCGGGCGGTGAAGCCCGCGGCGGCACGCAGCCACCATTCGCCGAGCCATTCCGAGTCGGGCGCCGGCCAGCCGCGCGCCGCCACGCCCTCCAGCTCAACGGCTTCGCGTGGGCTCCCGCCCACCAACCGCGCCGCCACGACGTCCGAGAAGGAAGTGGTGACCAAAGTCCCGGCGGACGTTCGAACGGCCAATTCGTCGTCGTCCAAGCACTCCAAGTCGCCGACCACGTCGGAAATCGCGCCTAGGACGCGACGTCGGACGGTGATCCGCGCGCCGACGTCGTCCGGGGAGATGTGAGACACGCCGCATACCCCCGAAGGTCGACAGTGGGTGGCGTTCGCCGATACTAGGTGCGGCAGCCCGATTAGGAGGAATCCCGTGACGTACGTGATTGCCCAGCCTTGTGTTGACGTGAAAGACAGGGCGTGCGTCGACGAGTGTCCGGTCGACTGCATCTACGAAGGCGGGCGGATGCTCTACATCCACCCCGACGAGTGCGTCGACTGCGGCGCCTGCGAGCCGGTGTGCCCGGTCGAGGCGATCTTCTACGAGGACGACGTGCCCGAGCAGTGGAAGGACTACTACAAGGCCAACGTCGAGTTCTTCGAAGACCTCGGCTCGCCTGGCGGCGCGTCGAAGCTCGGCGTGGTCGACAAGGATCACCCGATCGTGCTCGCGGTTCCGCCGCAGGGCGAAGGGGCCTGACACTGCCGCTCTCGCTCCCGGATTTTCCCTGGGATTCGGTCGCGCCCTACGCGAAGAGGGCGCGCGAGCATCCCGGCGGGATCGTCGATCTGTCCGTCGGCACGCCGGTCGACCCGGTTCCCGCCGTCGTTCAATCCGCGCTTGCCGCGCGCACTGACACGCCCGGCTATCCGGCCACTTACGGCACACCGGCGCTTAGGTCGTCGGCGGCGTCTTGGCTGTCGCGCCGGCTCGGGGTTGCGGCCGAGCCCGCTGCGGTCCTCCCGACGCTCGGCGCCAAGGAGCTGGTGGCGTGGTTGCCGACGCTGCTCGGCTGCGGCCCGGGCGACGTCGTCGGTTTCCCCGCCCTGGCGTATCCGACGTACGAGGTCGGTGCGCTGCTGGCTGGCGCGAAGCCGATGGTGCTCGACGCGACGGTCGCGGCCGGTCCGGAGCGGGTCTCGATGCTGTGGGTGAACTCGCCGGCCAACCCCACCGGGCGCGTGCTGCCGCCTGACCATCTGCGGAAGATGGTCGACTGGGCGCGCGAGCGCGGCGCCGTGCTGGTGAGCGACGAGTGCTACATCGAGTTTGGCTGGGACGACGAGAACCCGCCGTTTTCGATCCTGCACCCGTCGATCTGCGGGTCGTCGCACGACGGGTTGATCGCGGTGCACTCGCTGTCGAAGCGGTCGAACCTCGCTGGGTATCGGGCCGGCTTCGTGGCGGGCGACCCGGCGCTGATCGCCCGGTTGCTCGAGGTCCGCAAGCACGCGGGGATGATCGTGCCCGCGCCCGTGCAGGCGGCCATGGTCGCCGCCCTGGACGACGACGCGCACGTGGCGGAGCAGCGCGAGCGGTACTTGGCGCGCCGGTTGGTCTTGCGGCCGGCGCTCGAGGCCGCCGGGTTCGTGATCGAGCACTCCGAGGCGGGGCTTTACCTGTGGGCGACGCGCGACGAGGACTGCTGGACGACGGTGGGTTGGCTGGCCGAGCGCGGGATCCTGGTCGCCCCGGGATCTTTCTACGGCGTGGCGGGCGAACGGCACGTCCGGGTGGCCCTGACGGCGTCCGATGAGCGGGTGACGGCTGCCGCGGCCCGGTTGACGTCAGAAATCTCATAGCTCTAACTGCTTAGCCTCCCGGCATCTCGCGCCGAAAATTTCGTCACTTGGCCCGGCGCGGGCCGTGCGGTGGCGAGCGAGCGGAGCGATTGATGGCGGGATTGCCGATTCTCGGTGTCGAGGCGACGGGCGTTGGGACGCAGGCCGTCCTCGTGCAGGACGGCGAGGTCGTCTCGCGGTTCACCGAGGGCCCGCTGAACGTGTTGCTCGACGCCTCGGCGTTCGATCGGTTGGCCAACCTCATCAAGGAGTCGGGCGCCTCGGCGGCCGGACTTGGGCTGGCCGGTTTGCACAGCAAGCGGGAAGCGCACCTGCTGGAGATGCAGTTGCGCGCCAAGACCGGCGTGGCCGCGGTGGTCGCCGACGACACCGAGGTGGCGCAACTCGGCGCTTTCAACGGCGGGCCTGGCATCGTCGTCATCGCGCACACCGGCTCGAACTCCTTCGGCCGCGACGCCGCTGGCCGCGCGGGGCGGGCTGGCGGTTACGGACATGTGATCGGGGATGAGGGCAGCCATTTCTGGATCGGCTCGCAGGCGCTGCGCCGTGCCGTTCGATCGGCCGATGGGCGCGGTGCGAAGTCGCACGCGTTGGAGCAGGCGATCACGTCCGCCTACGGCACCGACCTGGAGACCGTCATGACGCGGGTCACGGAGCAGGCGGCCGACCCGAGCCTGATCGCGCGGATCGCCAAGACCGTGATGAACCTCGAAGACCCGGTGATGAAGGAGATCCTCGACGAGGCGACCGATGACCTGGTCGCGCACGTGACGGCGCTGCGGGCGCAGCTCGGGCATCTGCCGGTGGCCATGTACGGGTCGGTGTTTGAGCATCCCTACATCCGGTCGCGGTTCGTGACCGCCACGGGCGCCGTTGACGCGGCGTCGTCGCCGGTGTTCGGCGCGGTTGTGCTGGCGTCGCGGCCGACCGCGTCGCGAGACATGGGTTTCAAGGCCAGCTGACGCTTCGCCCCCGGGCGCGCGTTAGCGGTAGCCACTGAACGCTCCCAAGTTCGGCGTTCAGACGGTCTCGCCAGTCGTCGTTGCCTAGATCGGCTGCGAGGAGACAGTCACGCCAGTCGGTCTTGGCTAGCGCAAGCCGCTGCTGAAAGGCGTGCCAATCTTCACCGGTGCGGATGACCAGCGACGCCTGAATGCGCTCAGGGTCTTGACCTCCGACGACGACCGGCGGCAGATCGCGCAGGGCTGCCAGCACCGCCTCGGCACCGCCGGGAGGGAAGTTCCTCTCGATCCAACGCGTCAGGCGAGGCGTTACGTCCACGAAGGCATCATCTCGAACGGGGGCGTGCGGCGTCGGTGACGTGTGGCCGAAGCGCCTAGCTCTTTCCGAGGTAGTACAGCTCGCGCCCTTCTCTCATGGCCGTTTCGCGGTCCTGCCGCCACGCCTCGTAGTGCTCACCGAACTGCGGACCTTGCCAGGCGAAGTGAAGCAGGGTCTCGTAGAAGTAGGGCTGGTCACGGGCTTCTGAAAGCGTCGAACAAACTCGCGCCGATACCGGCTCACCGCCGAGCGAATTCATCGGCGCGTGCTCAAGCACGAGCGTCGCTAGGCAGTGCCGTCGACTGGGTCGAAGATACGGCCCCACGTAAGGAAATATCGGTGCTCGCCGGTCTGCAGTGTCACCTCGACCGCGACAACGTCCTCCACGGAACACATTGTGGTGCGTTGTGCAAGAGGTTGGCCACGTGGTTGTGGATGGTGAGATCGGTTTTCCTTGCTGTGCATGGAGGATTAGAGGCGTTCGCTGCAGGCTCCCCGCCCGATCGTTACCGTTCTGTGATGTGGCGGGGCGGGTTTTTGCCTGCTGGGTAAGGGTTTTTGTCGGTGGTCGTCCGTAGGTTCGTCGGCATGTCAGCGCTGCCGGTGTGTGAGGTGTTGGACGACGGGACCGTCGTCGAGCTCGCCGCGGTCGCGCGCACGGTTGCGGTCTTGGAGGGGATGGAGCCGGGGCCGTTGGCGATGTCGCTGCTGCTGGGTTTGCGCGGGGTGTCGTTGGACGTGGAGCAGCGGGTGAGCGTCGCGGCGGCGTGGGAGCGGCAGGCGGCGTGGGTGGCGGCGCAGGGCGCGCGGGCGTTGGCGGCGGTGAACTCCGACGTGGAGGCGGGCCCGGCGGGGGAGTTGGTGGCCCGGTGGGAGTGGCGGCAGGAGCTGGTCGCGGCGCAGTTGCGCTGGTCGCCGGGGGTGGCCGGCGCGCGGATGGAGTCGGCCCGCCGGTTGTGCGAGGAGCTGCCGCAGATTTTGGAGTTGGTGGAGGCGGGGGAGGTCTCCGGCCGGCACGCGCAGGTGGTCCTCGACGCGGTGGTCGGGCTGGACCCGGGCGAGGTGGCGGCGGTGCAGGCCGCGGTGATGGGGAAGGCGGCGGATTGGACGGTGCCGCAGCTGCGCCGGGCGGCGCGGCGGGCCGCGTTGGCCGCCGCGCCGGAGCTGGCCGCCGTCCGCGCCGAGACCGCGGCCGCGGAGCGGCGGGTGAGCTTGCGGGCGGCCGAGGACGGGATGGCTGAGCTGGTCGCCACCCTGCCGGCCGCGGACGCCGACTGCGTGTTCGCCGCGTTGGACGGGGTCGCGAAGGCGGCCGGCCGCGCCGCCAAGGCCGCCGGGGAGGACGCCGGGCCGGTGGCGGCGCGCCGCGCGGACGCGCTGGTCGGTTGGGCGCGGGCCGCGCTGGCCGACCCGAACGTCAAGGACGCGGCCGGGCGGCGCGCCGAGATCCAGGTCGTCATCGACCTGGCGACGTTGTTGGGCCTGGCGGACACCCCGGCCGAGCTGGTCGGGGTCGGGCCGGTCCCGGCGGAGGTCGCCCGGGCGTTGGCGGCCGAGGAGGGCGCGCGCTGGCGGCGGCTGGTGGCCGAGCCGGTCAGCGGGGCGCTGCTCGACTACGGCAGCGTGATCTACCGGCCGCCCAAGGCGTTGCGCGACTACCTGGTCGCCCGCGATCGCCGGTGCCGGTTCCCCGGCTGCCGAAGGCGGGGCCAGGCGTGCGACGTCGATCACACGGTGCCGCACCCGCACGGCCCGACCGCGTCGCGCAACTGCGTGTGCTTGTGCCGGCGGCATCACCGGATGAAAACCCACGGCGGCTGGCGCCTCGCGCTGTCCGCCGACGGAACCGCCACCTGGACCGCCCCCACCGGACGCGTCTACATCGAGCAAGCCCACGATCAATGGGAAACCTGGTGACGCGCGAAAACCACGCGTTGATCTGTGGCGTCCAAGACACGGATGCGCGCGGACTGGCGGCGGGCAGACGCGGAGGCGGACATGCGAAGAGGGTCGACGGCGGCAAGCCTCCTGGTTGCGGCCGTTGCCGTGGCGACCGCGGCAGCGACGATGACCCGGCCTGGCGCCGCGGCAAGTCAGAGCTCGGTCGAGCGCACTGATCGAAGTTCGCCCGCAGCCATGCATGCGTGCGCCGGAGTCTTTGGCTCGTCGAACGCTGGGAGCGCGAGCCGGACGACGATCGGCGACGTCCGCAGGTCAGGCGGTGGACCGCCGGCGACCGACGGCACCGTCAACATGCCAGCGGCCCAGGCCTTTGGTGACGAGCCAACTTCGGCGCCGGCCTTCTGGTGCTGGATCGGACACCCAGGCGACTGGACCCTGTACGGCATCAACGCCAACGGGGTGAAGGTCGAGATGTACGAGGAGTTCGACAAGACCCAGTATTTCCCAGCGCCGTCACCGCCCGCGGGCGCAGCGTTCTGGTTCTGACGGATCGCTAAGGTTCGGCGGTCGACGTCACCGTCATCACAACGGAGCCGGGGGAGCGGGCGCCTTCGCATCGTGCCAACCGTCACGATCGGCGCGCCACTCACGACTGCCGATCGTCACCGACGTGATGCCGTGCGCCGCCGAATGCGCCACCGCCCACGCCGCGACGGTCGCGTCGCGATGCTTGGCGGCCGCGTCATCGCCGGTTCCAGTCGCGCCCAGGCCGCTCACCGTCACGGTCGCGTGCTTGGCGTCGACCGGCGCCACTGCCGGCGACGTCACAGCCAGGTCTGAGCGCAGGTCTGCCGTGATCGCGCCGGTCGCGGCGTCGACCGTCGTCGTCGCTCCAGGACGCGCGATCCGGCAGGTGAGTTGGCCGTTCGTCGTCCCAGTCAATGCCCCGGCCAACGCGGTGGCCCGCGGTTCCCAGTCCTTATACGCGTCGGGGAACGCGCTGCGCTGCACCGCGTCCGCCGCTTGAGTCAGCGGAATCGTCTGCCAGCTCGGCACTTTCACCAAGGCGTCGTAAAACTTCCCGGCCGCGTATGTCGGCGACATCACCTGCTCGGCTGTGCCCCACCCCTGCGACGGCCGTTGTTGGAACAGGCCAAGAGAGTCGGCGTCGCCGTAGTTGAGATTGCGCAGCTTCGACTCTTGCAGCGCGGTAGCCAGTGCCACCACGACGGCACGTTGCGGCAGCGCCCGCCTCATCGCGACGTCCGCGATGATTGAGGCGTTGAGGAGTTGCTCCGGGTCCATCGAATACACGTCGCCCGTCGACAGCCCGACGACCTTGCACGACGTCACCACGGCGTGCTTGCCAACGACGGCGGTGTAGACCCGGTAGGCGCCCCATCCCAGGCCGAACAGCAGCAGCACTCCGATGGTCACGGCCAGCCTGGCGCGCCGACGACGTCGCAGGGACATCGAGGGCGAGGCGACGTCAGTCATCAGCCCTGGCGTCGGTAAGGTCAGCGGCCATGGACCAGCCTTTCGTGAGCGCGCCGTTCGTGAGCGCGTTGCCGACCGAGATCGACGAGCTGTGGGAGCGTCGAGCCGACCTCAACCCTAACGACGCCGACGCCCGCGCGCTTGTTGTCGCGGCCGTCGACGCGCTGGACGTCGGGAAGTCCCGCGTCGCGTTCGTCGACCCGGCCACCGACGAGATCGTCGTCGACGCGCGGGCCAAGCGGGCGATCTTGCTGTCCTTCAAGGTGCTGCCCATGAGCGAGTCGTCGTCCGGCGATTTTCGCTACCACGACCGCATCCCGCTGAAGACCACCCTCGACGGCGTCCGAGTGGCGCCCGGCGCGGTGCTGCGCTGGGGCGCCTACGTCGCTCCTGGAGTGGTGCTCATGCCGAGCTTCGTCAACATCGGCGGCTACGTCGACGAGGGCAGCATGGTCGACACCTGGGCGACCGTCGGATCGTGCGCGCAGATCGGCAAGCGGGTGCATCTCTCTGGCGGCGTCGGCATCGGCGGCGTGCTCGAGCCGCCGAACGCAAAGCCGGTTGTCGTCGAGGACGACGCCTTCATCGGCTCTCGCTGCATGGTCGTCGAAGGCGCGCGCGTCCGTCGCGGCGCCAAGCTCGGCGCCGGTGCCATTCTCACCGCCTCCACAAGGGTTTTCGACGCCCAGACCGGCGAAGAGCTGCCGCGTGGCGAGGCTCCGGCGTGGTCGGTGTGCGTCGGCTCCACCCGGGTGAAGTCCTTTCCTGGCGGGGATTTCGGCATGCCGTGCCTGCTCGTCCTTCGTCGACTCACCGAGGGCGAGACGCACGACAAGCTGGCGCTCAACGACGTCCTGCGCGAGCACGGTGTCGCCGAGTAAATGAAGCTGGATCTCGACTTTGATGTCGTCGCGCTCGCGACGGCCTTGGTCGACGTCCCTTCGGTCAGCGGCGACGAGGCGGCGGTCGCCGGCGCCGTCGAAGCGGCGCTGCGGCGCCTCGACCATCTCAGCGTCGAGCGCGACGGCAACGTCGTCCTCGCCCGCACCGACCTCGGCCGCGCGCAGCGGATCGTGCTCGCCGGGCATCTCGACACCGTGCCCATCGCCGACAACGTCCCGTCACACCGCGCTGGCGATTTGCTCTACGGCTGCGGGTCTTGCGACATGAAGTCCGGCGTCGCCGTCATGTTGCGGCTCGCCGCCCAGCTCGTTGAGCCGAAGCACGATCTGACTTTCGTGTTCTATGACTGCGAGGAGATCGAAGCGGTTCGCAACGGTCTCGGTCGCGTCGCGCGGGAACGGCCGGCCGCCGTCGCCGGCGACTTCGCGATCGTGCTCGAGCCCAGCGGCGCGATCGTCGAGGCCGGCTGCCAGGGAACTCTGCGGGCGAGCGTGACCGTTACCGGAGTGCGGGCGCATAGCGCGCGCTCGTGGCTCGGCGTCAACGCGATCCATCAGGCCGGAGAAGTGCTGCAAAGGCTGCGCGAATACCATCCGCGTCGTGTCACGATCGACGGTTGCGAGTACCGCGAGGGGCTCAACGCCGTCCGCATCGAGGGCGGCGTCGCCGGCAACGTGCTTCCTGACGAGTGCGTCGTCACGGTGAACTTCCGATTCGCGCCCGATCGCAGCGTCGAGCAGGCCGTCGATCACGTCCGTTCGGTCTTCGACGGTCACGGCGTCGAGATCGTCGACGTCGCCGGTGGCGCGCTCCCGGGGCTTGCCGCGCCAGCCGCCGCCGAGTTCGTCCGGGCCACCGGATCCACCCCGGTGGCCAAGTACGGCTGGACGGACGTCGCCCGCTTCGCCGAACTCGGCATTCCGGCCGTCAATTTCGGGCCGGGGGACCCCGGTCTCGCGCACAAGCGCGACGAGCACGTCGACGTTCGACAGATCGTCGAGTGTGAGCGCGCGCTGCTGGCGTTCTTGTCACGGTGAGGCAACCTCCGCACGGCATGTTCGACCCGCCGGGTCGCCGCCAGCTCAAGCGCAACGTGCGCGGCGGAGTGCAGTGGCGACCCGCGCCCTCGCCCGCGCCGTCGCGGCCGCCGGTGTTCTTCTACGCGGCCGTGATCCTCGGACTTTCCGGATTTCTGGCCCTGCTCGGCGGTCTCTACGTCGTCGCGCGGGCCACCGCCCTTGGCGCCGGCCTGCTCGGGTTCGGCGTGCTCTGCGGGGTGGCGCTGTGGCAGTTGCTTCGCCGCACGGTCCTTGGCTACTGGCTGGCCGCAGCCGTGCTTTTCGCCGCGGGGGTCACGCCGATCATCGCGTTCCTCGCGACCGGCAGCGGCATCGGCGGCGTCATCTTCTGCCCGCCCGCGATCGTGGCCCTCGCCATGCTCCCGTCCAAGGCACGGGCGTCGATCATCAAGGCCAGATAGCCTTCATGACCATGAGCGACCCCAGCGCCGACGCCCCGCGCCAGCACCCTCGCACGCCTCCCGACGAGAAGCGGCGCGGTCCGGTCACGCTGCGCCGCTCGCAGGTGCAAACGGTCACCACCGACCAGCGGCTGCTCGACAGCCGTGGGCCTTCCGACTGGGTGCACACCGACCCATGGCGGGTGCTGCGAATCCAGTCCGAGTTCGTCGAAGGCTTCGGGCTGCTCTCCGAGCTCGGCGCCGCGGTGTCGGTCTTCGGTTCGGCGCGCACCCGGCCCGATGCCCCCGATTACCTGGCGGCCGAGAAGTTGGGCGCCGCGTTGGCGCGGGCCGGTTACGCCGTCATCACCGGTGGCGGGCCGGGAATCATGGAGGCGGTCAACAAAGGGACCAGCGAGGCGGGCGGCGTCTCGGTCGGCCTGGGCATCGAGTTGCCCTTCGAGCAGCGGCTCAACGACTGGGTCGATATCGGCCTGCAGTTCCGCTACTTCTTCGCGCGCAAGACGATGTTCGTCAAGTACGCGCAAGGCTTCGTGGTCTTCCCCGGCGGGTTCGGCACGCTCGACGAGCTGTTCGAGTCGCTCACCCTTGTGCAGACGCACAAGGTGACGTCGTTCCCGGTCATCTTGTACGACACCGCTTACTGGCGCGGGCTGCTGGCCTGGATCGAGGAAACGCTGGTCGGCGCGGGCAACATCGCGCCGAACGACGTCGAACTGCTGCATCTCACCGACGACATCGACGAGATCGTCGACATCATCGAGCGGTTCGAGGCTAATCGCTACCGCGCGGCCGAATAGCGTGCCGGCGATCTGCGTCTACTGCGCTTCCAGCGAGCGCATCGATCCGAGGTACATCAAGCTTGCGGCGGTGGTCGGCGCCGAGCTGGCTGCTCGCGGGCACAGCTTGGTCTCCGGTGGCGGCTCCGTCTCGTGCATGGGCGCCGTCGCGCGCGCGGCCCGCGCCGGCGGTGCGCACACCATCGGCGTGATCCCCCAGGCGCTCGTCGACATGGAGGTCGCCGACACCGGCGCCGACGAGCTGGTCGTCACCCGCGACATGCGCGAGCGCAAAGGGGAGATGGATCGTCGCTGCGAGGCTTTCCTGGCCTTGCCGGGGGGAATCGGCACGCTCGAAGAGGTATTCGAGGTCTGGGTGTCGCGATCGCTCGGCATGCACGACAAACCGCTCGTCATCCTCGACCCCGACGGCGTTTACGAGCTGCTGCGCGCGCAAATCGACGACCTGGTTTTGCGCGGGTTCGCGCGTCCCGCCGTCCGGGATTCGATTGTCTGGACGACGACGGTCGAGGCAGCCTTCGACGCGCTCGAGCTCAGCGTTCCACGAATGCGTCCGACCGCCGCCGAGGTGCTGGAGGCCGAGCCGTGATTCCGTTGAGCGAAAGGCTTTCCGCCGTCCCCGCGCTGTCTCGGCCAGAGCTCGTGGCCGCGCCGGTGCTGGCGGCGCTGCGGGCGTGGCCGCACGGCGATCACATCCTCGTCACCGAGATCGACCCCGATTTGGCCGACACCGCCGCGTTTTGCGAGCGCTACGGCGTGCTGCCCGCCGAGTCGGCCAACTGCGTCATCGTCTCCGGACGACGCGGCGAGGTCACCACGCTCGCCGCGTGCGTGGTGCTCGCCACGACCCGGGCCGACGTGAACAACCGGGTGCGCAGGCACCTCGACGTCCGCAAGATCTCCTTCGCGTCGATGGACGTCGCGGTCTGCGAATCCGGCATGGAGTACGGCGGCATCACGCCGATCGGGTTGCCGGAGTCCTGGCCGTTGTTGGTCGACCGCGCGGTTGCCGAGGCCGGCGACGTCGTCATCGGCAGCGGGGTGCGCCGGTCGAAACTCGTCATGCCGGGGGCGATGCTCGCCGAAGTCCCCGGCGCGCAGGTGCTCGACGGTCTCGCTCAGGCTGTCGACTGATCGCTCGTCGGCGCCGCTGCCTTCGCGGGCACCACGAGGATGAGCCGCGCGGTGAGCGTGCCGTCCGATTTCACGCCGACCACGACGACGTTCTCGCCGTCCGCCAACTGCGGTGACGACGTTCCGCGCTCGCGGACCTTGGTGGCCGTCGAGACGGTCCAGTCCTGGGCCGCGCCGGTCTTGTCGGTGACGGTCACCGCCGTGCTCGACGCGTTGCTCGTCGTGCCGCGCTGGAAGTCGACGGTCTGCACGCCCTTCTTCGTGTCAAGGACGATCTCGCCACGCGCCGCGCCCGCGAGCAGGCGGTGTTCGACGCGGGCGATGGCCTGCTGCGACACCTGAGGGCGCTGCGGGGTAGCCGCCTGGGCCGCGCTGGGCGCCGGCGTGCCGCTGCTGTTGTCGGCGGCGTTGGCGGCGTTGGCGGCGTTGGCGGCGTTGGCGACACCGGCGAACACGCCGACGCCCGCCAACCCGGCTGCCGTCCAACCGATCATTTTGCCTTTCATGGGTCCTCCCGGGCACTTGAGCTTGATGGCTCGATGTTCGGCCCGCCACGTGACGGCGCGGTTGGCGGATTGTTCGAGCGCCGTAAAGTCGTGCGGACAGCGGCGCGGTCAAGGAGACTGCATGAGTTCACGGTTGAGCGGCGGGGTTTCTTGGCGTCACCTGGTCGTGGCTGTCACGGTCGTCGGGATCGGCGTCGGCTGCTTCTTCGCGGGCCGGGTGTCGGCGCCGACCCGGACAGGCGGTTATCTCGCCGGCTACACAGACGGCCAGATCGCCGGCGTGGAGCAAGGGCGGCTCGACCAAGGCAGCCGGTCGTTGTTGCCCGCTGACGCGAAGAGCGCGAAGGACGCGTACGTGAATGGATATGAGGACGGCGAGAACGACGCCTTCACCTTGCAGTTCGACGGTGGTTGGCAGGTCGATGTCCCCTACATCGTCACGGTGACGCACGCGAGTGGCGGAATCACCTACCGATTCTCGACGCGCGACCTCATGGAGCCCGGGAAGTCCTACTCCACCTGCGCGCAGTCAGTGGTGTGCGCGCGCTAGGCGAGACCGCGCCGCGAGACCGCGGGTTGCCGCCAGCCCAGGATCGCGGCGACGACGTCGAGCGCCTCGCGGGTCTCCCGGACGTTGTGCGCGCGGAACACCCGAGCGCCCTGCCAGGCCGCCACCGCGGTCGCCGCGACGGTGCCGATGAGCCGTGAACCCGTTGGCGCGTCGAGCGTCTCGCCGATGAACTTCTTGTTCGACAGCGCGACGAGCACCGGCCAGCCGGTCGCGACGAGTTCGTCGAGGCGCCGGCTCACCTCCAACGAATGCCGCGTGTTCTTGGCGAAATCATGCGCCGGGTCGATCAGAATGCCGTCCCGCCGCACCCCAGCGGAGACAGCGCGTTCGGCCAAACCGACGACGGACGAGAGCACCGACGCGACCACGTCGTCGTAAGCGACTCGGTGCGGGTCGGTGCGCGGCGGCAACCCGCCAGCGTGCGAGCACACCAATCCGGCGCCGGTCTGCGCCGCCACCACGGCGAGTCCGGCGTCGTGACCACCCCACGCGTCGTTCAGCAGGTCGGCGCCCGCGTCGACCACCGCCCGCCCGACAGAAGCGCGCCAGGTGTCGACGCTGATGACGACCTGCGGATGCCGCTCGCGCACCAGCGCGACGAAGTCGCGCACCCTGCGGATCTCCTCCGCCTCGTCGACCTCCGGCCCTGCGCCGGCTTTCACGCCGCCGATGTCGACGATGTCGGCGCCCTCGGCGACCACCTGGTCGACCCGCTCCAACGCCGCCGCGACGTCGAAGGTCGCGCCCTGGTCGAAGAACGAGTCGGGCGTGCGGTTCACGATCGCCATGACGGCGAACTCGCGGTCGCCGAACTCCCGCGTGCCGAGTCGCAAACTCATGCGGGCTCCCCTGCCATACCATCGTGGGCGTGCTGGTGCTCGAGATTGTCGTCGCGGCCGCCGTGGTCTTCGTCGTCGCTGCCGTCGCCATGGGCTATGGCGGTTCTATCACCCACTTCGCGCCTGACTGGCCCGGCCGGCGGTTGCCGGAGGACCGCACGCTGCGCCCCGACGATGTCACGCACGTGCGCTTCAGCCTGGCGTTTCGGGGCTACCGGATGACCGAGGTGGACGACGCGCTCGATCGGCTCGCCCTCGAGATCGCCCAGCGCGACGCCCGCATCGAGCAGCTCACCGGCCACCCCTACGAGGCGCCGCCCGAGGCCGAGCCGGCGCGGACCCGAGGTCGCGACGTCCGAGGTCGCGCCGTCCGAGGTCGCGCCGCCCGAGGTCGCGCCGTCCGAGTCCCACGACCCGGCCGACCCGAACGCCCCGCTGTAGTGACGACGTGACTCGACATGGCTGAAGTCGTCGCTCGCATGGATGTCGCCGCGCCCCCGCAGGCGGTGTGGGACAAGCTCGTCGACTGGCAAAGTCATCAAGCCTGGATGGTGCTGACCAGAGTCGAGCCGACCACAGCGGAGCGGGTCGGCGTAGGCGCCGGCATCGTCGGTGTCACCGGCGTCGGGCGGCTCGCCTTTCGCGACCCGATGACCGTCACCGCCTGGCAGCCGCCGCCCGCGCAGGTCGCCCGCTGCGAGGTGGTGCACATCGGCCCGATCGTCAGGGGCGCCGGCGCGTTCGAGGTGGAGGCCACGCCGACCGGCTCGCGTGTCGTGTGGTCGGAGTGGGTGCGACTGCCGTTCGGCCTGCTCGGCGACGTCGGTTGGCTGGCGATCCGACCGGTCACCGCGCTGTTCCTGCGAATCTCCCTACGCCGGCTGGCAAAACTTGTCGAGTCGGGAACGCGTTGAGCCTCGGGCCCGATGGCGTCAAGCGCTGCGACTGGGCGCTCAGCGCTCCGGAGTACATCGACTACCACGACAACGAGTGGGGTCGCGAGGTGCGCGGCGACGACGCGGTCTTCGAGCGCGTCGTCCTTGAGGCGTTCCAGTCCGGACTGTCGTGGATCACCATCTTGCGCAAGCGGGAGAACTTCCGCGCCGCCTTCGCCGGCTTCTCGATCGAGAAGGTGGCCGAATTCGAAGCCAAGGACGTCGATCGACTGCTCGCTGACGCCGGGATCATCCGCAACCGCGCGAAGATCGAGGCCGCGATCGCCAATGCCCGCGCCGCCGCCGAATTGCCCGGCGGCTTGTCGACGCTGGTGTGGTCGTTCGCGCCGACCGGACGACGCAAGGCGCCGAAGACGCCGGCGGAGGTGCCCGCGCTCACGCCGGAGTCAACCGCGATGGCGAAAACCTTGAAGAGCAAGGGCTTCCGCTTCATCGGACCGACCACCGCCTACGCCCACATGCAGGCCACCGGCATGGTCAACGACCATCTGCGCGACTGCGTCGCCCGGCCGCGCTGCCCGTGACCGCCGGCTAGCGGCCCTCGAACCTCGGTTGCTGCTTGGCGAGGAAGGCCCGGACGGCGTTCGCGTGGTCGTCCGTCGTGCCCGCCAGCGTCTGCATCGCCGCCTCGACCTCGAGCGCGTCACCGAGGCTGTGCGCGGCCGAGTACGCCAGCGCCTGCTTGGCCGCGCCAAACGCGATCGTGGGGCCGGCCGCCAGCTCCGCGGCGAGTTCCGCCGCGCGTCGCGGCAGCGCGTCGTCCGCGACGACCTCGTGGGCCAGCCCGAGCTCCAACGCGGACGACGCGGGGATCGGCCGTGGCCGAAGCAGCAAGTCCAGCGCGCGCCCGTGGCCGACCAGGCGCGGCAGCGTCCACGACATGCCCGAGTCGACCGACAAGCCGATGCCGCCGAACGCGAGATGAAAGACCGCGCTCGCCGCCACGATACGTAAGTCGCAGGCGAACGCGAACGACGCCCCGGCCCCGGCCGCGGTGCCGTTGACCGCGGCGATCACCGGCTTCGGCATGGTGGCGAGCGCGGTCACGATCGGGTTGTAGTGGTCGCGGATCGTGTCCCACGCGGCGGTGGCGTCGGCGTCGAGGGCGTTCGCGTGCTCGCGCAGGTCTTGGCCGACGCAGAACGTCGACCCGACGCCGGCGAGCACCACCGCCCGCACCGCTGGGTCGTCCGCGACGGCGGCAAGGATGTCGCGCAAGCGGTCCTTGGTGTCGTGATCGAGCGACCCGCGCGGGGCCGCGATTGTGACAGTGGTCACCGCGTCGGAACGCGCAATCTCGACGCTCACGGCGCCTCCTTCCGGGTTCATCTTGGCCGCCGGTTTCGCCAGGACCCGTCGCACACGCGATAATCATGGAAGAGCACGCGCTAGGGAAGCGGCGAGGAAGGGGTGTTACGCATGGCGGCCATGAAGCCGCGGACGGGCGACGGTCCGCTCGAGGTCACCAAGGAGGGCCGTGGCATCGTCATGCGCGTTCCTCTCGAAGGCGGTGGCCGACTCGTCGTCGAGCTGTCCGCAGACGAGGCGGCCGCCCTGGGCGACGCCCTCAAGAACGTCGTCGGCTGATCCTCGCGGTGCCTGCGGCACTCGAGCTCCTCGCGACCGCGCCGGTTGACGCGGTCGCGTTGGTTGTCACCGTGTCATCGGGGCCTGACGGCGCCGTGCTCGACCCCCGCGCGGCCGTTCATCTGCGGTCGGCGGGCATCCCCGAGTCCGCGCTTGACGCGCTCGCCGCGTCGCTAACGCGCGACAAGGTCAGGGGAAATCCGGGCGACGCGGTCGTCGTCCCGGTCGGTGACCGGCTGCTGATCGCGGCCGGCGTGGGGGCGGGCGCTCCGCTCGACTTCCGGCGGGCCGGCGCTGCGGTCGCCCGCCGGATCAGGTCCGTCGAGCGGGCGGCGGTGGCGCTGCCCGCCAACGTCTCCGCAGGCCACGTCCGAGCGGTCACCGAAGGCGTGCTGCTCGGCGGCTACAGCTTCAAGATCACCAACAGCCCCAAGCCGCACGCGCTGAAGTCCGTGGCGGTCGTGGCGCGGGGCCCGTCGTCCGAGGCCGCGTTGCGGGCCGGCGTGGCGACGGCGCACGCGACGATGCTGGCCCGCGACCTCGCCTTCACCCCGTCGTCCATCAAGACGCCGCAGTGGCTGGCCCAGCAGGCTCGCGCGGTGGCCAGGAAAGCCGGCCTGGAAATAGCCGTTCGCGACGAGCGCCAGCTGAGGGCCGAGGGGTTCGGCGGCCTCGTCGCGGTCGGCATGGGGTCGGCGAACCCGCCGCGGCTCATCGAACTGACCTACACGCCAGACGACGCGGCCCCAGGGCACGTCGTGCTGGTCGGCAAGGGCATCACGTTCGACTCAGGCGGGCTGTCGCTCAAGCCCACCGCGGGCATGGTCGCGATGAAGACCGACATGGCCGCCGGCGGCGCGGTGATCGCCACGATGTCGGCGTTGCGCGAGCTCGGCGTGCGGGTGAAGGTCACCGGGTTGGTGCCTGCGGCGGAGAACATGCCGTCCGGCTCGGCGCAGCGGCCGAGCGACGTGATCACCCAGTACGGCGGCACCACGGTCGAGGTGCTCAACACCGACGCCGAGGGCCGGCTGGTGTTGGCCGACGCGCTGGCGTACGCCGACGCCAACCTCGATCCCGACGTGGTGGTCGACCTGGCGACTCTCACCGGCGCCATCAGCAGCGGGCTCGGCAAGCGGCACGCCGGCCTGTTTTGCGCCGACGATCGGCTGCGCGTGGCGCTGGTCAACGCGGGGGAGGCGAGCGGAGAGGGGATCTGGCCGATGCCGTTCGTCGAGGACTACCGCGACGCGCTCGACTCCTCGGTCGCCGACCTGGCCAATGTCGCCATCAGCGGCCGCGACTACCGTGGCGGCGCGATCGTGGCGGCGCTCTTCCTGCGCGAGTTCGCCGGACGGCGCCGGTCCCGGTGGGCCCATCTCGACATCGCGGGCGTGGGCCGGGCAGAGGCCGACGAGCACGAAGTGGTCAAGGGACCCACCGGATACGGGGTCCGGCTGTTACTTCACTGGCTGGCCGCCGCTGACCCGCTGCGCGGGTTGCGCGCCTGACGGCGCTGCGCGGGTTGCGCGCCTGACGGCGCTGCGCGGGTTGCGCGCCTGACGGCGCTGCGCGGGTTGCGCGCCTGACGGCGCTGCGCGGGTTGCGCGCCTGACGGCGCTGCGCGGGTTGCGCGCCTGACGGCGCTGCGCGGGTTGCGCGCCTGACGGCGCTGCGCGGGTTGCGCGCCTGACGGCGCTGCGCGGGTTGCGCGCGGCTAGCTGGTCGTCACCCCGCCGAGCGGGCTCAGGCTCGGCCCGATGCGGGTGATCTGAGCCATCCGCTGGCGAGGGCTGGCTGGTGCGGGCAGCCGCGTGGGCCACGGTTTGGCGCTGTCCAGACTGGAGGCGTCGTAGCGGAACGAGCGCAAGAGCCCACTCGCCGCGAGCGCCGACACGACGGCACGGGTCGGCGCTCGCAGGACCAGCTGGCGGCCCTGCTCGCGGCAGCGGTTGCCCGCCCAGACCAGCACGGCCAGGCAGGTCGAGTCGATGAAGGGCACCTCGGCGAGGTCGACGAGCAGCTCCTGCTCCTCGCCGTCACCGAGCGCACCGAACGCCTCGCGCAGTCGGCGGGCGTTGGCGATGTCGAGTTCTCCCCAGAGGCGGACGACCAACCGGTTCTCTTCGCGCTCAAGATCGAACCGAAACACGCTTTGGCTGCTCACGCTGTTCGCGTCGTACATGGGTGTGGTCCCTCCTCTGGTTCCTCCGTACGAGCGAGCATGAAGGCGCAATGTGTCCAACCGCTACCGCATTTGTTTGCGGTTGCGTGACGAAAGGCGCCCGCTGTTCGGGCGCCGGGCGGCGCCTTCGTCGTCATGGCATATTTGGCGCGTGTCGCGCATCCTGCTCATCGAAGACGACGACCGCATTCGGACGTCGATGCGGCTGGCGCTGCAAGACGAGGGGCACGAGGTCGCCGAAGCCGACCGCGCCGAAGAGGGCCTGCGGTTGTTCGGGGCAGACGGCGCGGACGTCGTCCTGGTCGACCTGATGTTGCCCGACATCGACGGGTTTGAGTGCACTCGCCAGTTGCGGCGCACGAGCGACGTCCCGATCATCATCGTCACCGCCCGCACCGACACGCATGACGTGGTCGCCGGCTTGGAGGCAGGTGCCGACGACTACGTCACCAAACCGTTCGAGATGAAGGAGCTGACCGCTCGAATCCGTGCCCTGCGCAGGCGCAGCCGTCCGACCTCGGCCACTCCCGAGATCATTCAGGTCGGCGACCTGGAGATCCGCCCCGACGAGGGTGTTGTCTTGCGTGGCGGCCGGCAGATCCACCTCACCCGCACCGAGTTCCGGCTGCTGTGCGAGCTCGCCTCCGCGCCGCAGCGGGTGTTCAGCCGGGAGTTGCTGCTGGAGAAGGTCTGGAGCTACGACTACTTCGGCGACGGCCGCATCGTCGACGTTCACGTGCGTCGGCTGCGCACCAAGATCGAGCCTGATCCGGGCCAACCCGAGTTGTTGGTGACCGTGCGCGGGCTGGGCTACAAGCTGCAGCCGTGAGCTGGCCTTTTCGCCGCCGGCGGTTGGGCCTGCGGTCCCGCGTCACGCTGGTCTACAGCATCGGCGCCCTCGTGCTCGCCGCGGTGATGGCCGCGCTGGCGTTCGGTCTGGCGCGCGAGTACCTGCTCAGCGAGCGCGAGACGTCGGCGAAGCGGCAGACCTTCGCCAACGCCCGACTCGTGCGCTCGGATCTGCGCTCGGTCAACGCCGACATCACCACCTTCCTGGGCACCCTGCCAACCGGCACCGAGTCCGACTCGCTGATCTACCGGCGCGGTCACTGGTTCGGCAGCTCGGTCGGGCTTGGTCCCAGCCGGCTGCCTGGCGACATCGTCAATAGGGGGCTCAGCGGCAGCGCGGCGACGCAACGGTTCGACTACGCCGGCGCCACCCAGATCGCGGTGGCGGTGCCGCTGCAGTCGGTCGACGCCGTCTACTTCCAGGTGTTCTCGCTGCGCGAGCTCGACTCGACGCTGCGGATCTTGTCCGCGTCGCTCGCGTTCGCCGCGCTCGTCACGACCGCGGCCGGCGCGATGCTCGGCATGTGGGCGAGCCGGCGGGCGCTCCAGCCGGTGCGCGACGTCGCGCTCGCGGCTGGCGACATCGCCAGCGGCAACCTCGACACCCGGCTGCGGGTCGCGGAGGACCCCGACCTGGCCAAGCTCGCCGGAGCGTTCAACGCGATGGTCGACGCGGTGCAGACCCGGATCGCTCGAGACGCGCGGTTCGCCTCCGACATCAGCCACGAACTGCGGTCGCCGCTCACCACGCTCGCGACCTCGCTGGTCGTGCTCGCCCGCAACACCAGCGGCTGGACCGACGCGCAGCGGCAGGCCCTGGAGCTGATGACCGCGGAGGTCACCGGATTCCAGCGCCTCGTCGAAGACCTGCTGGAGATCTCCCGTGTCGACGCCGGTGCCACGAACCTGGTCCTGGACGACGTGATCGCCGGCGAGTTCCTGCGCCGGGTCGCCGCGATCGTCTACCCCGGAGTGTGCGTCGACATCGAGCCAGAGGCCGACTACGCGCTGCTGTGCATCGACAAGCGACGCCTTGAGCGCGCGTTCGCCAACCTGGCGCAAAACGCCGATCGCTACGGCGGCGGGGCGGTGCGGCTCGGGTTGCGGCGCTCGCCGTTCGGCGTCCGGTTCGAGGTGGACGACGCGGGGCCGGGCGTCCCGCTCGCCGACCGGGAGCGGGTGTTCGAGCGATTCTCGCGCGGCGGCGCCGGACGGCGGGCGCCGGGAACGGGCGTCGGCCTTGGGCTCGCGCTGGTGTCGGAGCACGTCGCGCTGCACAAGGGACGGGTGCTCGTCGAGGAGCGGCCGGGCGGCGGAGCGCGGTTCGTCATCGAGTTGCCGGTGGAGGAGGCGTGACGCGATTCCGGACGCGGCTGGCGGTCGCCTCGGTGCTCACTTCCGTGCTCGCCGCTGCGCTCGCGGCTTGCGGTGTCGGCGCGCAGCAACGCGCGGTCGTGATCCCAAGCGACGACGTCCCGTCGGTGTTGTCGGCGCCACTCGCCAGCCCGTCGGCGTCGCAGCCCTCGTCGTCCCCGCCGTCCGGGCCGTCGAGCTTCGGCGCGCCGTCGTCGCCGTCGAGCACGAGCAACTCACTCGCGCCGTCGGTTTACCTCGTCGACGACACGACGAACCGGCTGGTTTCGGTGCACCGCTCGCGCAACCAAACCGCCACCTTGTCGACGCTGATCCACACGCTGCTGGCCGGGCCGACGGAAGCCGAGTCGGCGGCTGGCCTGACGACGGCGATCAACACGTCGCCGACGCTGAACAAGATCACCATTCAGGGCTCGCTGGCGGTCATCGACCTCAGCTCGAGTTTCGGCGACATCCGCGGAGCGGCCGAGGTGCTGGCGTCGGCGCAGGTGGTGTTGACCGCGGTGTCGTATCCGGGCACCGAGTCTGTGCTGTTCACCCTCGACGGGACGCCGACGGCGGTGCCGCTCGTGAGCGGCGTCTTGTCGTCGAACCCGTTGACCTTCGCCGATTACGCCAGCCTGCTCGCCCCCGCGCCCTCGACGCCGTGACCGTCGGCCGGTCTCGGCTCGGCTGTCTTCGCCACTCACCACCAGCAGCCCGTCGCCGACGGGCAGCAGGGTCGATACCAGGCGCGGGTCGTCTCGCACGGTCTTGCCGAGCTGCCGCACGGTGATGGTGGCCTGATCGCGCTGCGCCGGGTCGGCCACCTTGTCGTGCCAGGTCGCGTTGTCGAACGCCACCACGCCGCCGACCCGCAGCAGTCGGGTGGCCTGGGCGAGGTATTCGGCGTATTCGGTCTTGTCGGCGTCGCAGAAGACCAGGTCGTACGCGCCGTCGGTCAGCCGGGGGAGCACGTCGAGCGCGGCGCCGCAGATGAGTCGGGTGCGCGCGGGCGCCAGACCGGCGTCGGAGTACGCCTGCTTGGCGAGCCGTTGATGCTCGGCCTCCGCGTCGACCGAAGTGAGCACGCCGGCCGGGTTCATGCCGCGGAGCAGCCAAATTCCAGAGACGCCGCAGCCGGTGCCGATCTCGACGACCGCGCGCGCGTCGAGGGTGGCGGCCAAGAACCGCAGGGCCGCGCCGCCACCGGGCTTGATCGGCGTCGCCCCGAGCTCGCCGCCGCGGGCGGCCGCGGCGCGCAACACGTCGTCCTCACCGATGAAGCCTTCGGTGTACTCCCAGGTCGCCTGCAATCCGGAGATGATGCCCTCCTTCACCGGCGGGATGATCGTGCGCCAGCCTAACCCCCGCCGGGAACCGAGTGGGGATGTGACGCGTTCGACAGTCGATCGACAGCCAACGGTCAGCCAGTCATCAGGAAAACCTCAGGAACGGGTCTCAAGATGCGCATAACGCATGGAGGTGCCGCCCTGATGACCGAACTGCTGGAGCCTCAGACCAACCAGGCCGCCGCCGACTGGCAGCCGCCCGCGTGGGACGACGTCGTCCGCGCGCATGGCCCGCGGGTGTACCGGCTGGCCTACCGGCTCACCGGCAACGCGCACGACGCCGAGGACCTCACCCAAGACGTTTTCGTGCGGGTCTTCCGCTCGCTGTCGTCGTACACGCCGGGCACGTTCGAGGGCTGGCTGCACCGCATCACCACGAACCTGTTCCTCGACAACATGCGGCGCAAGGCCCGCATCCGGTTCGAGTCGCTGTCCGACGACGCGCCCGACCGGCTCGCCGGTCGCGAGCCCACGCCGTCTCAGGCGTACGACGAGACGCACTGGGACGACGACGTCCAGCGCGCCCTCGACTCCCTCGCCCCCGAGTTCCGGGCGGCCGTCGTGTTGTGTGACATCGAAGGCCTGTCGTACGAGGAGATCGCCGACGTCCTTGGCATCAAGCTCGGCACCGTGCGCAGCCGCATCCATCGGGGCCGGGCCCACCTGCGCGAGGCGCTTGCCCATCGCGCTCCGCAACGGCGCAGCATCACGCGGCCACGCATCGCACCGGGATTCGCCGCTTCATGAACCATCTGCGCGACTTGAGCACCGTGCTCGCCGACGACGAGAGTGGCACGTGGGTTGACGTGCCGGTCGACGTCCGGTTGCGGGCGCTCGCGCACGTCGCCGATTGCCCAAGTTGCCGGGCGGACGTCGAAGAGCAGCGTCGCGTCAAAGCGCGAATGCGGCTCGCGGCCGGCGCCCCCACCTTGCAGGCCATGCCAGCCGGGCTGCTCGACTCGTTGCTGCGGCTCCCTGCCTCGCCGCAGCAGCCAGCGAGGTCGAGCAGCCCGGCCCCACTCGTGACCTCCGCGAACACCAGGCGGCCGCCGCCGAGGGCCGCGTCCGGGGTGCCGCGCGGCGTCGCAGGGCAGCTCGCGCGGGGTCGTTATGTCGCCGCCGCGGGCATCGCCGCCTCCGTCGTCGTCGGGCTCGGAGGCGGCGGTTCGGTGCTGGCCGGTGCGGCCGGCGGCGGCGCGGCGCCCGGGCCGGCCGGCGCCTCGCCGAGCGCCCCGACGGTCGGCGCCACCGGTCTCGTCGGCACGTCGGGAACCGGATTCGCGCAGACCGTGGCCGGCTTTGCGACGACGGCGCCGACCAACAGGCCGTTCGCGGCGTCGGCCCTGTCAGTCGTGTACCGCAGGCCCTAGCCGGTTCTAACTGGTTCTGAGCGGGCTGAGGCCAAGCGGACGGCCGACCAAGCCGCGCTCGCGGATCACCAGCGACTCGCTGATCTTCACCAGCTCGGCCGCGGCAGGGGCGTCGGGGTGGGCGAGCACGAACGGCTCGCCGGCGTCGGCCCCGGCGACGATGCGCGGGTCGAGCGGGATCTGGCCGAGCAGCGGGATGTCGACGCCGAACGTGCGGCTCAGCGCGCTCGCCACCGTCTCGCCCCCGCCGGACCCGAACACGTCGACGCGCTCGCCGCAATGCGGGCACGGCAGCCACGCCATGTTCTCGATGACCCCCGCGACGCGCTGCCGGGTCTGGACGGCGACGGTGCCGGCCCGCTCCGCCACCTCGGCGGCCGCCAGCTGCGGCGTCGTGACGACGACGATCTCGGCGCCCGGCACGAATTGGGCCAGCGAGATCGCGATGTCGCCGGTGCCTGGCGGCAAGTCGACGAGCAGGACGTCGAGGTCGCCCCAGTAGACGTCGGTGAGGAACTGGTTGAGTGCGCGGTGCAGCATCGTGCCGCGCCACGCGACGGGGGTGTTGCCCTCGACGAACATGCCGATCGAGATGACCCGCACGCCGGCCTTCGCGGTCGGCGGCATGATCATTCCCGCGACCTGGGTCGGTCGCGCGTCGGCGCCAAGGCCGAGCATGCGCGGCACCGAGTGGCCGTAGATGTCGGCGTCGAGCAGGCCGACCGACAACCCGCGCTGGGCGAGCGCGGCCGCGAGGTTCACGGTGACCGACGACTTTCCAACGCCGCCTTTGCCAGACGCGATCGCGAAGACCCGGGTGAGCGAGGTGGGCTCGTTGAACGGGATGGTTTTCTCCGGCCCGTCCGCGCCGCGCAGTTGCTCCTTCAGCGCCGCGCGCTGCTCGTCGGACATGTAGCCCAGCAAGACCTCGACGGCGGTCACGCCCGGCACCTTGGAGACCGCGTTCACGACGTCCGTGCGGATGCGGTCTTTGAGCGGACAGCCGGGCACCGTCAGCAGCACCGCCACGGTGACCCGGCCGGTGTCGTCGACGTCGACGCGTTCGACCATGTTGAGGTCGGTGATCGGGCGGTGAATGTCGGGGTCTTGCACGGTGGCGAGCGCCGCCGTGACGTCGGCTTCGGTCGGTGTGCGCGCTGGGCGGGTTGGCCGGTCCACGCCTCGATGTTACGCGGCGTTCACCCGGCGCCATCTACGATGCCGTGGTGACCGGTTCCGTCCAGGAAGCGCCGTCCGCTCGCCCGTCGTCCGAGCAACTCCTCGCGTGGCGCGCGTTCTTACGGGCGCACGCGCACGTCGTTCGCAGGTTGGAGAGCGAGCTCGTCGCGGCGGGTGAGCTGCCGCTCGCGTCATACGACGTGCTGGTGCAACTCACCGAGGCGCCGCTGCGGCGGTTGCGGATGACCGAGCTCGCCGACCGGGTGTTGTTGTCGCGTAGCGGCTTGACCCGGCTCGTCGACCGTTTGGAGCGCGAGGGGTTGGTGCGCCGCGAGCCCTGCCTAGACGACGCTCGAGGCTTGTACGCGGTCGCGACGGACGCCGGCGTCGACCGGTTGCGCCGCGCGTCGCTGGTGCATCTGGACGGCGTCCGGCGGCACTTCGTCGACCGCTTCGCGCCCGAGGAGCTCAACGCGCTCGGCTCGCTACTTGGCCGCCTGTCGACGTGACCGGCGGCGTTCACGCGCCGGCGCGTGCGGGCTGCGCTGCGCGAGTTCGGACAGCCGCGCCTTCACGTCGTCGCGATCGGTCGGATCGCCGATCTCGCTGACCAACAGGGCGGGCAGCGTCGCGGTGTGGGTGGTGGAGCGGAGCATGCGCAAGAACTCGGCGCCCGCGAGTCCGGCCAGGGCGTCCTGGATGACCACCGCGTCGTAGTCGTTCTCCCACAGCTGCGCGAGCGCGGCGTCCCCGGTCGCCGCGGCCTCGACGCTAATCTCGGCGCCGACGGCGGCGGTGACGACCTCTCGGATGCCGTCCTCGTCGCCGACGAGCAACAGCCGGGGCACCCGGGAGGAGCTCTTCCGCCGCTCTGCTTGCGCCGGGCGGTTCGCCGTCGTCCGGCACCACGGACAAATCTTCCAACCGGTCTCGAGCGGGCGCGCGCAGCTCGCGCAGTGGCCGCGGTCGACGACGGTCGCGCACCAGGGGCAGGCCACCATGTCGTCCGCGAGCCCGCGGTCGCACACCGTGCAGCGCCGATCGTCCGCGACGTCGACCTGGGTGACCCGCAAGACCTCTTCAAAGGTCGTCTCACCGCGGCGCGCGCGAGCGAGTCCGGCGGCGCGCAAGCTGGTCATGCCGGCCGCCCTCGCGGCCGCGCCGACGGCCGCCTCCGTCGGCGTGCGCAACAGCACGGTGCGCAGGCTCGCGGTGACGGGCAGCACCTCGAAAATGCCGGTGCGGCCGCGGAAACCGGTGCTTCCACACGCCTCGCAGCCGCGCCCGCGCATCGGCGTCGCGTCGCGGATGTCGTCGTCGGACAGGCCGAGCAGTTGCAGCACCTTGGTGCTCGGTCGGTAGGGCGCGGCGCAGTTCTCGCACGGTTTGCGCACCAGCCGCTGCGCCACCACCATCGTCAGCGACGACGCGACCAGGAACGGCTCGACGCCCATGTCGACCAGCCGGGTCAGCGCCGCGATGGCGTCGTTGGTGTGCAGCGTCGTCAGCACGAGATGGCCGGTGAGCGACGCCTGCAGCGCCAGCTCGGCGGTCTCGCTGTCGCGCACCTCGCCGACGAGGACGATGTCGGGGTCTTGGCGCAGCACCGACCGCAGCCCCTTGCTGAACGAGAGCCCGATGCGGTCGTTGGTCTGAATCTGCGTGATGCCCGGCAGCTGGATCTCCACCGGGTCTTCGAGCGTGACGACGTTCTTGTCGGACGTCGCGATGTGGGACAGCACCGAATACAGCGTGTGGGTCTTCCCCGAGCCGGTCGGACCGGTGATCAGCACGAGCCCTTGCGCCGCGAGGGTGCCGGTGAGCAGCGTCTCGAGCTGCGACTCGTCCAAGCCGAGACTGGCCACCGGCGGCACGCTGTCGCCGCTGGCCAGCAGGCGGATCACGACCTTCTCCCCATGCACCGATGGCATCGTGGCGACGCGCGCGTCGACGCTCGCGCCCTCGATGTTCAGCCGGGTGCGGCCGTCTTGCGGCAGCCGGCGCTCGGCGATGTCGAGTCCGGAGACGATCTTCAGCCGGCTCACCAGCGCCGGCGCGGCCGAGCGGGGGACCCGCATCACGTCGCGCAGCAGTCCGTCGACCCGGTAGCGGATGCGCAGCCCGTCGCTTTGCGGCTCGACGTGGATGTCGCTCGCACCGAGTCGCACCGCCTCCGCGACGATGCCGGCGGCGAGCCGGACCGTCGGCGCCTGGGCCGCGTCGTCGGCGGCGGTCTGCAGATCCGCCTCGTCGACCTGGTCGCGGTCGTCGGCGACCGCCAGCAGTTCCACCTGGTCGTCGCCGAGCGCCCACGCGCGCGAGAGCTGCTCGCGCAGCTGGGAGTCGGTGCACACGACGACGGAGAGCGAGGTCGCGC
This sequence comes from uncultured Actinomycetes bacterium, assembly GCA_963747395.1. GTDB lineage: Bacteria > Actinomycetota > Actinomycetes > Acidothermales > Acidothermaceae > JAICLV01. Next base: position 319,814 of record CAVVEX010000011.1, read on the forward strand.
CGGTGTAGAGGCGGACGTCGTCCAAGGCCACCACGTTGGTGGGATCGGACGTCGCGACCCTGATCCCTTGACCGCTGGGACCGGTCCGGCCGATCACCAGCATCCGATTGCGCTCGGCTACCTGGCGCGGCAGCATGCGGGCGATCCCGAGCTCGAGGTTGTGCCCGGAAAGATCGACGAGTTCGAGCCCCAGCAGGTCGGCGAGGGCGACGGCGAGCTGGTGTTCGGTGAGAAAGCCCTTCGCCACCACGACCTGGCCAAGCCGTCGACGCCGTCCGTCGTCCGGACTCTTTTGTTCGGCGAGGGACTCGCGCAACTGGGCGAGCGTCAGCAGGCCGCCTTGGACGAGCAGATCACCAAGCCGTCTGCGGGCGGGCGGCGGCTCGGAAAGCGGCCCTGAAAGCTTCTCGGGAAGCTGCTCGGCGAGACTCATGCGTCTCATTGTCAAGCCGCAATTCGCCCACGGCAGCGCCCGTACGCGCGGTCGTCGCTCCCCCTAATGGACGACGCCCGCCCCGTTCGGATGAGCAGTCGATGGGTACCGGCCGGGCATGGGTGTTCGAAATGAGTTGCTGGGCGGGTGGCCGTCGTCGTTCTCACCCACAACCGGCGCGCGGAGGTGGTCAGGACGCTCGAGCGGCCTGCCGCCGTTCGCCAAGGCGGGGCGCCGGACGTCGTGGTCGCTTGCGGTGGCGGTGGTCGCTGAAACGGCGCGCCGACGGCGGTCAGCTTGCAGCTCCGGTTGCTGCAATGTCACTTACCCGACATAGTGGGTTCGCGCGTGGTACGCGCGCGGTGACAGTACGGTCGTGCCGTGCAGAACGTGATCGAACTCCTCGGCGAGGCGGTTCTCCTCGTCGACTCGACCGGCGTGATCCGAGCGGCCAACGCCTCGGCCGGCCGGTTGTTCGTGGCTGTCCCGGCTGACCTGATCGGGCGTCCGATGGTCGAGCTGGTCACTGACGGCTCGGTCGCCAGCTACAAGTCGGCTTGGGACAGCGCCAGGGACGGCAACGCAGGCGCGGCGACGGCGATCGCGATCGTCCGCGGTGATGAGCGGACGACGCCGGTGGAGCTGGTGTTGGCCCGCTTCGCCGCACCAGTCGATGAGGCCGCGTTCGAGGTCGCGGCGGTCTTGCGCACCGGGTCAACCACCGCGCGCGACGCGTTGTTGAGCCAGCTGTCCGCGGCGCAACGAGAGCAGCGGTTCCTGCTCGACGCGGCTACCGTGATGATGGACGCCAGCGGCTTTCGGGAGACGTTGCGCGCGCTGGCCGCGATCGCGGTGCCGTCGCTCGGCGACGTGTGTTTGATCGACGTCGTCGACGAACGCGGTCAGCTGGCGCGGGTCGCCGCCGCGCACAACGACCCGGCGCACGCCGATCTGATCGACGAGCTGCGCCGCGGGTACCCGCCAGACGCCTCCGGCTCGCACCCGAGCGTGCAGGCCATGCGGGAGCGCCATTCGGTGTGGAGCCGCGACATCACAGACAGCTTCTTGCGTCGGGTCACCCGCGATCAGCGCCATCTGGAGATCTTGCGCACGCTCAAGGTCGGTTCGTTCATGGCGGTGCCGCTGATCTCGGCCGACGAGGTGCTGGGCTGCCTGTCGCTGCTGTCGGGCCCCTCCGGGCGAAAGCTGGGTCCAGACGAGCTCGCGCTCGCCGAGCAGCTGGCCCGGCAAGTCGCACAGGTGATCGCGAAAGAGCGCCGGTACGACGCCGTGCGCGCGATCTCGCACACCCTGCAGGCCAGCCTGTTGCCAGCGCACGCCCCGCGCATCGGCGGCCTCGACATCGCGGTCCGCTACGTTCCCGGCACCCGCGACGCCGAGGTCGGCGGCGACTTTTGGGACGTAGTCGAACTGCCTTCGGGCCAAGCCGCGATCCTCATCGGCGACGTGACCGGCCACGACGCCGTCGCCGCCGCGACGATGGCCCAGTTGCGCAGCGTCTGCCGCGCGCTGCGACCGAACACGCGGTCGCCCGCTGACCTCATCGACGCGTTGCAACGAACCTGGGATCAGCTCGGGCTGGAGCGGGTGGCGACCGCGTCGTTCGCCGAACTCGACCCGGCCACCGGCGCGCTGCGCATCGCCAGCGCCGGTCACACGCCGCCGATTTGGGTCACCGGCGACACGGCGTCCGTCGTCGACGTGGACCCGGCGCCGCCGCTGGGCGCGCCCGCGATACCCGCGGTGAACTGGGCGGGCGAGTTGTCCGTCGGCGACGCGCTGGTGTTCTACACCGACGGTTTGGTCGAAGACCGTTACCGCGACGTCGACGACGGCGTCCGACGGCTGATCCGAACCGCGATGAGCGCGCCGGTCACCGACGCCGCGGAGCTGGCCGAGCGGTTGCTGACCTGCATTCCGGACGACGATCGCAGCGACGACGTGGCGTTGCTCGTGGTGCGCAGGACCGCGGACTAAGCGATCCAGTCGTCGGCCGCCTGGCGGTCGACCATCTCGGCCCACACGGTCTTCGATCCGTCTGGCTCCGTGTCGACGCCCCACGCCTTGGTCAGCGCCGCGACGATGTGCAGGCCGCGGCCGTGCTCGCGGGTGTCGGTGAGCGTTTGGACGTCGGGGATGTGCGCGCCGCGGTCATTGACCTCAAGTCGCACGATCGCGCCCTGCGCGCCGTCCATGCGGGAGATCCGCAGCTCGCAACCGGTGTGGGCGTGCGCGATGGCGTTGGTGACGAGTTCGCTGACGATGATGACCGCGTCGTCGACCTGGCCGTCGGCGCTCCACATGTGCAACGCGTGACGGACGAACCGGCGGGCGGCCTGCACGCTTGCGTAGTTGCGGGCGAGTCGGATGCTGAACTCACCGGACCGCTCCTGCGCGACCGTGGCGAGCAGGTTGGTGAGGTAACTCAGGTCGGTGCCCTTGACGACGTAGCCCTCGACCTGGTGGCGGATCCAATGCCGGTCACTGGATTCGGTGCCGGAGAACACCACGATCTTCGGCGTCGCGGCGAGGGCGTGCAGCCTGGTCAGCACCTCATGGCCGGCGAGGTCGGGCAGCCCGAGGTCGAGGACGACGATGTCGGGGCGCAAGTCCGTGGCGAGCTCCACCGCCTCCGCGCCCGTCCCCGCCTCGCCGACGACGTCGAATCCTCCGTGCCGGCGCAGTGCCAGTCGCACGGCACGACGCAACTCGGGCACGTCGTCGACGAGCAGCACTCGGGTCATCGCGGAGCGGCCAGCCTGCCTTCCGGCTCAGCCGCGCGCTCCGGGTCGGTGGCCGTCAGCGCGGGCAACGTCACGATGAAGCGCGCGCCCGGCTGCGCGTTCTCATACCGCGCGTCGCCGCGATGGGCGCGGGCCAGCTCGCGCACGATGAACAGGCCGAGGCCGGTGCCCGACCGGGTCGCGGTCGCGAATCGCTGGAACAGCGTGGGTTCTTGCTCTGGCGGGACGCCGGGACCATGGTCGCGCACCTCGACCCGGACCTGGTCCTCCTCGGCGTGACTCGCCCGCAACACGATCGGCCCGGCGCCATACCGGATCGCGTTGACAACGAGGTTCTCGACCATCTGCGACAGGCGGTCGGGGTCGGCGCTGGCGTGCACACCGCGCCCGCCGACGACTTGCACGTCGGCGTCTGGATACAGCGCCAGGGTGGAGATCGCCACTCCCTCGAGCACGGTCGCCAGGTCGACCGGCTGCATCTGGAGCCGCATCACGCCGGCCTCCAACCGGGCGGCGGCGAGGAGGTCGGCGAGCAATCGCCGCAGCCGCTCCGCGCTCGACCGCATCGCCTGCACGGTCTCCGCGCGTTCGACGTCGTCCATGTGGTCGAGCTGACCGGCCAGCGAGTCGGCGGAGCCGAGGATCACGCTGAGCGGAGTGCGCAACTCGTGCGCGGTGATCGCGAGAAACTGCGCCTGCTGCTCAGCGCCCCGCACGAGTTCGCCGTTCGCCTTCTCCAGCTGCCGGTTGGCGTCGCCCAACGCGGCCATCGTGCGCTCGCGCTCGCTGGCGATGCGCCGCCGTTCGGTGATGTCGCGCGTCACCTTCGCGAACCCGACGTGTTCGCCGGCCTGGTTGCGCACCGCGGTGATCAGCACGTTCGCCCAGAACTGGGTGCCGTCCTTGCGGACCCGCCACCCTTCCTCTTCGTAATGCCCTTCGCGGATCGCGATGCGCAGCTCGTGCTCCGGATGCCGCGCCTCCTGCTTTTCCCGCGGGTAGAAGACCCGGAAGTGCTGGCCGACGATCTCGTCGGCCGCGTAACCCTTGATGCGCTGGGCGCCGGCGTTCCAGCTGACGACGTGGCCGCCAGGGTCCAGCATGAAGATGGCGTAATCCTCCACCGCCTCGACGAGCATGCGGAAGCGCTCCTCGCTTTGCCGCAGCTGCTCCTCCGCGGCGCGCTGCCCGGTGACGTCTTCCACCTGGATGAAGAAGTACAGCGGCCGCTGCGCCTCGTCGCGCACCGGCGAGATGGTCACCATCACCCGACGGTCGGGACGGTGCCGCGGCGTGTGCTCGAACTGCGTCAGCTCTGAGTCGGCCGCGCGCATCACCGCCTCGGTGACGACATCCTCGCTCGCGGCGAGTGCGGCGTATGGCCGGCCGACGACCTCGCTCGCGTTGAGTCCGAAGATGTCGGCCAGCTTGCGGTTCGCGCGAACGATGCGACCGGCCAACGTCATCGTGCCCATGCCGATCGCGGCCGACTCGAACACCTCGCGGAAACGCTCGATGTGCCCATCGAGAAACTGCTCGTCGACCGTCTCGGACGCCGATGGTGCGGATTCCTCCGGCGGCAGCTGCGGCCGGGACGCGGCGTCGAGTTCGAGGAGGCGGTTCAGCTCTTCGGCCAGCGGCTTGGCGGAAGGCGACTTCTCCAAGAACGCGGCGGCCCCGAGTTGCTTCGCGCGCTCGGCCAGACCGTGCGAGGCGAACCCGCTGTACATCACCACCTGCGTTCGGGGTGACGTCGCGCGAATGTGCGGCAGGGCCTCGAGGCCGTCCATGATCGGCATCGAGATGTCGAGGAGCAGCACGCCGGGTCGATGCAGTCGGACGAGCTCGATCGCGTCGATCCCGGTGCCGCCCTCGCCGACCACCATGTACTGGCCGGATCGGCGAAGCTGCGACTTGACGAAGAGCCGGACCTCGGGGGCGTCATCGATGACCACGAGCGTCATCGGGACATCGGCCATGGCGCGACGATACCCGCTCACGGCTGTCTCCCTTGGCGCGCGCCACCCGATGCCTGGCTGTGCCCACCGCCGTTCAGCCGCAAACGAGCGATCGAAAGGTATAGACCAATACGCGCGCGCGGCGATAGCATCGCGGCGCCGATTTCGCCTTCCGGCGGACTCCTCAGACGGCGGACGCCTTAGACGGCGGACCCCTTAGACGGCGGAGACCGCCTGAAGCGCGCGCACGCCGAGGTCGGGCCGCCACTCATCGCGGTAGCCCGGGCGGTTCTGGTAAGCCAGCGCCATCTCGCGCATGACCGACTTGGCTTCCTCGGCCGAGCGCGTCGTCGTCCACCACGCTTTTGCCAGATTCTGCAGGCGGGCCAGCATTCGCCGCTTCGCCTCGCAGTCGGCGAGCACGCGCTCGGGGTTGAAGCGCTCGATGAAGACCTTCGCCTCGGCGCCGCGAAACCCGGTCTCCTGGCGGTCGGCGCCCCATGAGTCGGCGCAGATCGTGCCGTTCGGCCGCACGAGCGCGTCGCGCTGGCTTGGAGTGTCGACGACCCGCCACTTCCAGGGCTCGCTGCCGGCGGTGCGCGCTTTCATCTCGTCCTCGGCGATCTGGAGGAGTAGCCACTCGATCAAGCTGTCGATGGTGTTGCGCGAGGAAATCGACATGGCGATGGCGATCCTTCCAGGGCGGGCCGCGGCGTTCGTGCTACTGGGCCGTTCGTGCAACTGGGCCGTTCGTGCTACTCGGCCGTTCGTGCACTCGGCCGTTCGTGCAACTCGGCCGTTGGCACTACTCAGCCGTTCGTACTACTCCCGCATCATCGAATCGGCCGACCCCGCACTTAACCGGCATTCGGTTGACACACCCGTTCGGGCTAACCCGCACCTCTCTAGCGATGGTGAGTTTCGGGGTCTAGGGCGCGACGAAGACGCAGAACGGGTGGCCGGCCGGGTCGGCGTACACCCGCAGTGGCTCTTGATCGTCGTCCGATCTGTCGAGCAGCAGGCTGGCGCCGAGATGGAGCGCTCGTTCGTGCTGGACGTCGAGCGCGGCCTTGCTCTCCACCCTCAGATCCAGGTGGAGCTGCCGCGGCACCTGCGCCGACGGCCAGGTCGGCGCCGTCAACGCGTCGACGAGCTGGAAGGCGATGCGCCAGCCGCTGCGCGGGTCGCGCAAGACCAGCCAGTCGCGCGCTGCCGCGATGGTTCGCCGTCCGATGGTTCGCCGTCCGATGGTTCGCCGTCCGGCGGCTCGTCGCCCGGACGGTACTCCTAGCCCAGCAGCTGGCGGTAGAACTCGGCGAGCGCGCGGGCGTCGGTCGTGTCGAGCACGACTTGGCGCAGCACGGGAAGGTCGGGTCGATCCGTCATTGCGACATAATCGGCCCATGCCCAAGGTCCTTAGTGAACTGCCCGTCGGCGAGCGCATCGGCATCGCCTTTTCCGGAGGGCTCGACACTTCGGTGGCCGTGGCGTGGATGCGCGAGCGAGGCGGCATCCCGTACTCCTACACCGCCGATCTCGGTCAATACGACGAACCCGACCTGGCGTCGGTGCCGGATCGCGCGCTCTCCTACGGCGCGGAGCGGGCCCGGCTGATCGACTGCCGCGAGGCGCTGGTCGAGGAGGGCTTCGCCGCCCTGGCCTGCGGCGCCTTCCACATCCGCTCGGCCGGTCAGACTTACTTCAACACCACGCCACTTGGCCGGGCGGTGGCGGGCACGCTGCTCGTGCGCGCGATGCGCGCCGACGACGTCTCGATCTGGGGCGACGGCTCGACCTTCAAAGGCAACGACATCGAGCGGTTCTATCGCTATGGCCTGCTCGCCAATCCCAACCTCCGGATCTACAAGCCATGGCTCGACCGCGCGTTCGTCAGCGAGCTGGGCGGCCGCAAGGAGATGTCGGAGTGGTTGGCCGAGCGCGGCCTGCCGTATCGCGACTCCGCCGAGAAGGCCTACTCCACCGACGCGAACATCTGGGGCGCCACCCATGAGGCCAAGCGGCTTGAGCATCTCGACGCGTCGATCGAGATCGTCTCGCCGATCATGGGCGCCGCGTTCTGGGATCCCGACGCCGATATCCCGGCCGAGGACGTCACCATCGAGTTCGCGAACGGCCGGCCGATCCGGATCAACGGTCGCGACTTCCCGGACGCCGTCGAGTTGGTGCGGGAGGCCAACCTCATCGGTGGCCGCCACGGGCTTGGCATGGCCGACCAGATCGAGAACCGCATCATCGAGGCGAAGAGCAGAGGCATCTACGAGGCGCCCGGCATGGCGCTTTTGCACATTGCCTACGAGCGGTTGCTGAGCGCCATTCACAACGAAGACACGCTCTCGTCTTACTTCGTCGAGGGCCGCCGGCTCGGTCGGCTGCTGTACGAGGGCCGCTGGTTCGACCCGCAGGCGCTGATGCTGCGCGAGAGCCTGCAGCGCTGGGTTGGGCACCCGGTCAACGGCCATGTCACGCTGCGGCTGCGCCGGGGGCAGGATTACTCGATCCTCGACACCCAAGGTCCGAACTTCAGCTACCACCCCGAGCGGTTGTCGATGGAACGCAGCCTCGACCCCGCGTTCAGCCCGGTCGACCGCATAGGCCAGCTCACCATGCGCAACCTTGACATCTCCGACTCGCGCAACAAGCTCGAGCAGTACGCCGCCTACGGCCACCTCGACAGCTGGCAAGGGCTGGTCGGCGAACTGCCGCCGGGCGGCGCGGCGGCGATCGCGACCGGCGGCACGGGCGAGGCTGAGGAGACTCCGGACGACGCGCTCGATCGTGCCGCGATGGAGTCCGGCGTCGACTGACGCAGGCGCGCCAGCGGCACCTTCGCCGGCCCCTCACCAATCGAACGCGTCCCTCGCCGGGCTCATGGCGGTCGCAAAGGACGTGTTGGGTTGGTGACGGGCGCCAGGTGGTGACGGCCCAGGTGGTGACGGGCGCCAGGTGGTGACGGGCGCCAGGTGGTGACGGCCCAGGTGGTGACGGGCGCCAGGTGGCGAGGGGCTAACGCGCGGCCTGCGGCAGTGCCTTCACACAAGCGACGCGTAAAGGTCGCGGGTGCGCTCGGCGATCGCCGTCCAGCTGAAGTGCTCGACCGCGCGCTTGCGGCCGGCGACCCCCATGGCCGAACTGCGCGCCGGATCGCACACCAGCGCGTTGACCGCCTCGGCGAAGGCGCCCGCGAAGGCGGCGGGGTCGCGCGGGGCGCCGTACGGGTCCGCCGGGTCGGGGTCGATGGGCACCAAGATGCCAGTCTCGCCGTCGGCCACCACCTCAGGGATGCCGCCAGTGCGGGTGGCCACGACCGCGGTCTCGCAGGCCATCGCCTCGAGGTTGACGATGCCCATCGGCTCATAGATGGAGGGGCACACGAAGACGGTGGCCGCCGAGAACAGCTGGATCAGCTCGGGCTTGGGCACCATGCGGCGAATCCACGACGCGCCTTCGCGCTCCTCCTGCAGCGCGTGGATTTCGGCCTCGACCTCGTCGGCGATCTCCGGAGTGTCGGCAGCGCTGGCGAGGACGACGAGTTGAGCGTCGGAGTCGAATTGGTGCGCGGCGCGCAGCAGGTACGGCAACCCCTTTTGCCGGGTGATCCGGCCGACGAAGATGACCAGCGGGCGGTCGAGGTCGATGTCGTGCTCCGCGAGCACGCTGCGTTCGGTGGTCGGCCGGTACTCGTCGGTGTCGATGCCGTTGTGGACGACGTGCAGTCGCGCCTCGTCGATGTCGGGATAACAACGCAGGACGTCGTCGGCCATGCCCGCGGACACCGCGATGACGGCGTCAGCGTTCTCGATCGCCGTGCGCTCGCAAAACGAGGAGAGCTCGTACCCGCCGCCGAGTTGCTCGGCTTTCCACGGCCTCAACGGCTCCAACGAGTGCGTCGTCACGACGTGGGGGACGTCGTGCAGCAGCTTCGACACGTGGCCGGCGAGGTTGGCGTACCAGGTGTGGGAGTGGACGAGGTCGGCGTCGCCGGTGGCGGCGGCGATCGACAGGTCGGTCGACATCGTGAGCAGCGCGGCGTTCGCGCCGGTCTCGAGCAGCTGGGCGTCGGCCACGTGCGCCGTGACGCCGGGCTCCTCCCGCGGCCGGCCGAAGCAGTGCACCTCGACGTCGATGAGCCGGCGAAGCTCGCGCGCCAGGTACTCGACGTGCACCCCCGCGCCGCCGTAGACCTCGGGCGGGTACTCACGGCTGAGCAGCGCGACTCGCATGAACCGTCACCTTACTGTCCCCGCGGATGATCGCGCGGGGCGGAGGTTTTCGGTAGGTTCCGCTCATGGAAAATGGCGCGAAGGGCCGCAATGTGTTGGGCATCGTGCTGGCCGGTGGTCAGGGAACGAGGTTGTTGCCGCTGACTGCCGACCGCGCCAAGCCGGCGGTGCCGTTCGGCGGCATTTACCGGCTCATCGACTTCGTGCTGTCGAACCTCGCCAACGGTGGGTTGCGCAAGATCGTCGTCCTCACCCAATACAAGAACCACAGCCTTGACCGGCACATCACCACCACATGGCGGATGTCGACCCTTCTTGGCAACTATGTGACGCCGGTGCCCGCGCAGCAGCGGGTGGGGCCGCGCTGGTTCTCCGGGTCGGCCGACGCCATTTACCAGAGTCTGAACCTGGTCTATGACGAGCAACCCGACTACATTCTGGTGTTCGGCGCCGACCACATCTACCGGATGGACCCGGAGCAGATGGTCGATCAGCACGTCGCCTCTGGCGCCGGCGCGACGGTGGCGGGCATCCGGGCGCCGCGGAAGGACGCCTCGGCGTTCGGGGTCATCCAAACGGCGCGTTCCGGGCCAGACGCGGGTCGTCGTATCGAGGCGTTCCTGGAAAAGCCAAAGGACGTCGAGGGCATCGGTCTGCCCGACGCACCCGACGAGGTGTTCGCGTCGATGGGCAACTACTGCTTCACCACCGAGGCGTTGCTCGACGCGGTGAACCGCGACGCAGCCGACGAGAGATCGTCCCACGATATGGGTGGCAACATCGTCCCGATGTTCGTCTCTCGCGGCGACGCGCAGGTGTACGACTTCAACGAGAACACCGTTCCCGGCGCCACCGAACGCGATCACGCGTACTGGCGTGACGTCGGAAGCCTCGACGCGTACTACGACGCGCACATGGATCTCATCTCGGTGCACCCGATTTTCAATCTCTACAACCAAAAGTGGCCGATCTACACGAACCACCGCCCGCTGCCGCCGGCGAAGATCGTGCATGACGACACGCGCGTCGTCGACTCGATGCTGTCGAACGGGGTGATCGTCGCCGACTCGACCGTGAGCCGCTCGGTGCTCTCACCCAATGTGCGCGTCGAGCGCGGCGCGACCATCGACGGCTGCGTGTTGATGGACAACGTGCGCGTCGGTCGTGGCGCCGTCGTCCGCAACGCCATCATCGACAAGAACGTGGCTATCCCGGACGGCGCGCGCATCGGTGTCGACCTCGACCACGATCGCGATCGATTCACCGTTTCGGACCAGGGCATCGTCGTGATCGGGAAGAACGCGGCCATTTAGACCGCCGGTCGCGCTTGATGCGGCTCAGGCTTGATGCGGCGCCTGGTACGCGACGATCGGCGCGCCGAGGGTGCCGCGCCGTCTGCCGCGACCGCTCTCGTCGATGCCGGCGACCGCACCGACGATGTCACCGACATAGCGATGAATCTCGAACCGTCCGCTCAAGCCGGCCTGGCGGATCGCTTGCAGAACGGCGACGCCGTCGACGACGAGTCTGAAGTCGCCGTCCTCGCGTCGCAGTTGCCGGTCGATTCGCCCGATCTCCTGAATGCACGACGGCTCGACCGCGTTGACGCGGGCCAGGTCGACGATCAGTTTCGTCGCGCCGCTGGAAACACTCTCGTCGAGCGCTTGCGTCACGACATCGCAGGCGTTGCCCCTGACATCGCCGCGGACGACGAAAAGCTGCCAGCTGCGGACCGCGTAGTGAGTGACGTCGAAGGTCTCGTCGCCGACACGTGAAGTGACAATGCTCAGTTCGAGGCTGTCGGTCATTGAGTGCCCTTCAGTCATCGAGGTATGACGGTTGGGCAAGGAGTCGCCGATCGCGTTCTATTTGCGCGACGAGGTCGGCAGGGGGCGGCGAATCAGACTCGAGCCGCAGCATTTGGACGCGAAGCCGCCGCGCGATCACCTCGTCGCACAGGCGGATGATCTCGCCAGCCGGCGCGCCGTCGCGTTCGGCCTCGCGAAGTGCTTCAACGCCGTAGTCGAGCGCGAGCATCGCCCAGCGCATCGGGGTTGCCGTGTCGGTGTGAGTACCGCCGGAGAAGCCGGCGCGGGCGCCGCCACGGGTGTGGGCGGGTGCGTCGCTGTGGGCGCCGGCGTGGTTCAGTCGTGCGTTCACGAGCCCTCCAATTGCTGGGAGAGCGCCGTGTCAACTGCAATCAACTGCAAGGGGTAGCTTGCTCGACCGCCAGACTCGACCGCCAGAAGGGCGGCGCTCATCAATGGGGAGGGCTGCTTGCTGAACCCGACCTCAGTCTACGTGCGCTCGCCTTCGATGCAAGGTGCACTAGCGCTTAAAGACTGAATCAGCGCACAATTCCGTCGTGCCAACTGATCGCGAACAACCACGTCAGGGCTTTACCGACGAGACGATCGCCGCCTTTGAGGCGCTGCGCGAGCGAGCCCGTGAGGCCGTCGCGCAAGCTCACGCCGCGCGCGACCGATTGACGGCGGCGCAGCGAGTGAACGCGTTGATACAGGAGTTGGAATCCGCGGTCCGTGAGCTTGACGGATTGCGCACGGCGATGCGGACCCGAGCCACCATCGAGCAGGCCAAAGGCGTCGTGATGAGCCTGCATGGCTGTTCCGCCGACGAGGCGTTTGAACGGTTGGTGCGACTTTCGCAGGCGTCGCAGCGAAAACTGCACGACGTCGCGGCGTCGATCGTCCAGGGCGTCAGCGGCCAGTCGGATGCCGCCGCGCCGGTCGACCTCACGCCAGAGGCGGCTCGAAAGTCGTGACCCGGCCGCTCATCGCGACGAGGTGGTCGCGGTGAGTCATCTGAAGCAGCGCGGCGTCGTCGTGCAACTGCGCGGCGCGCAAATGGGTGCGGGCGGCCGCGCTGTGCGCGGCACTCTCGCGCCGGGTCATGCCCGCCGAGGCGGCGCGCTCGTTGTCAGCGGCGGCCCGCTCGCGCTCGACGCCCGCCAGCTTCTTCTCCGCGTCGATGAGCCGCTGCGCGCGCTCGATCGAGCTGTTGAGGTTCATAGTTCGAGTGTGAGCGCGCCGGGTCATCCGCGCCAGCATGCTTGCCGACATCTTTCGCGGGTAGTGTCAGCGCGTGACGCAAGATCCGGCACGGTCTCGGGTCGTGGTCATCGGTGCCTCGGCCGGCGGGGTCGAGGCGTTGTCGCGGGTCGTCTCGAGGCTGCCCGGCGATCTCAACGCCTGCGTGCTCGTCGTCTTGCACATCCCGGCCACCGCTCCGAGCGCGCTCGGCCACATCCTCGACCGCAAAGGCCCGCTGCCCGCGCGGACGGCCCGCGACGGTGACCCGCTGGCGGCCGGGCACCTGCTCGTCGCGCCGCCGAATCACCACCTTCTCGTCGAGGACGACCACGTCCGGTTGTCGGCTGGTCCGCGCGAGAACGGTCATCGCCCCGCTATCGACGTGCTCTTTCGGTCGGCGGCGGCGGCTCGCGGTCCGGACGTCGTGGGGGTCGTGCTCTCGGGGTTGTTGGACGACGGCGCCGCCGGCGTGGCGGTCGTGCGGGAGCGCGGTGGCGTCGTCCTCGTCCAGGAACCGCGCGACGCCATCTACCCCGCGATGCCGCAGACCGTGATCGACCGGATCGGCGCCGACGTCGTGGCCACCGCCGAGGAACTGGCCGCGGTGATCGCGAAGTGGTGCGAATCAGGGCAGGTCGACCAGGCCGGACGGGAGGATTCGATGCCCGACGAGAGCGAGCGCAGCGGCCGCGTCCTCGGGCCGCCGAGTGGCTACATCTGTCCCGACTGCAGCGGCACGCTGTACCTCGTGGAGGATGCCGCGCTGCTGCGGTTTCGCTGCCGGGTCGGCCACGCGTGGGGCGCCGAGAACCTGTTGCAGCGGCAAGGCTTGTCCGTCGAGGGCGCGTTGTGGGTGGCGCTTCGGTCGCTTGAGGAAAAGGCGGATCTGTGTCGGCGGCTCGCCGAGCGGGCTGCCGCGACGGGCCGGACCCTCAGTCGTGACAAGTTCATGCAGACGGTGGCGGAGACGCTCAGTTCTGCGCAGGCGATCAAGCGGTTGCTGGAGCGCGGGGTGGGCGGCGGCGGGCTGCTCGGTGAGGCGCTCGCGGGCCCCGACGTCGCCGAAAGCGCGGGCGTGCCCGACGCGTCCTAGCCTGCCGGCAGCCGCCGCGACCAGTGCGAACTATCCTGTGCGGCAGCAAACGCTAGCCGCGAGGAGACGACGATGGCCGAGGCCGACCCGCACTTCGAGCGGCTGCTGAACTTCCTCAAGGAGAATCGCGGCTTCGACTTCACCGGGTACAAGCGCACCAGCCTGATACGGCGCGTCGACCGGCAGATGCAGGCGGCCGGGGTGACCACGTACGACGACTACCAGGACTTCCTCGAGGTGCATCCCGAGGAGTTCACCGTTCTTTTCAACACGATCCTGATCAACGTCACCAGTTTCTTTCGCGACCCGGAGGCGTGGGCGTACCTGTCGCAGGACTTTCTCCCGAGGCTGGTCAGTGAGAAGCCCACCGAGGTGCTCCGGTTGTGGAGCGCTGGCTGCGCCTCGGGCGAGGAGGCGTTCAGCCTCGCCATCGCGCTGGCGGAGGTCATGGGGCCGGAAGACTTCCGAGACCGGGTCAAGATCTATGCCACGGACGTCGACGAGGAGGCGTTGGCATCCGCCCGCCAGGCGACCTACACCGAGCGTGAGTTGAACGGCCTCGACGCCGAGCAGATCGAGAAGTACTTCGAACCGGTCAACGGCAAGTTCGCCTTCCGCAAGGATCTCCGGCGGGCCGTCATCTTCGGGCGCAACGACCTGGTGCAGGACGCGCCGATATCCCGCACCGACCTGCTCGTCTGCCGCAACACGTTGATGTACTTCAACGCCGAGCAGCAGTCGCGGATCCTCCGCCGCCTGCATTACGCGCTCAACCCGACCGGCTTGCTCTTCCTCGGCAAGGCGGAGATGCTGCTCAGCCACACCGAGTTGTTCGAGCCGGTCGACCTCACCCGGCGGTTCTTCCGCAAGACATCGCTCGAGCGGCCCCGCGATCGCGCGCTGCTCGCGGCCGCGGCGCGAAGCCTCGGGAACCTCGGGAACGGCGTCGGCAACCGGAACGGCAAGGGCAATCGCAACCATGGCGACGCTGACGGCGATGGCGACCTCGCCGGGTACGGCGACCTCAGCGGCGACGCGAGCCGCGACAGAGCGCGGCTGACCGAAGAGGCGTTGCTCAGCAGCCCGCTCGTCCATGTGATCGTCGACCGCGATGGCACGTTGGCACTGGTCAACCAGCGGGCCGAGGTGGTCTTCGGGGTCACCCAGCGCGACCTCGGCCGCCCTTTTCAAGACCTGGAGTTGTCGTACCGCCCGCTGGAGCTGCGCTCCTACATCGCCCAGGCGACGGTGGAGCGGCATCCCGTTTGGGCGCTCAACGTCGAGTGGGGGCGGCCCGGCGGCGACATCCTGCATTTCGACGTCCAGGTCGTGCCGCTGCAGTCGGACGCCGGCGCGGAGCTCGGGGTCTCCATCTTCTTCACCGACGTGACGCGCTACCGCCAGTTGCAAGACGAGCTGGAGTACGCCAATCGGCAGCTGGAGACGGCCTACGAGGAATTGCAGTCGACCAACGAGGAGTTGGAGACCACCAACGAGGAGCTCCAGTCCACTGTCGAGGAGCTGGAGACCACCAACGAGGAGCTCCAGTCGACGAACGAAGAGCTCGAGACCATGAACGAAGAACTGCAGTCGATGAACGACGAGCTACAGGGCAGCAATGACGAGCTGCGCGATCGCACCACGCAGGTCAGCGAGCTCAACCAGTTCTTGGAGTCGATCCTTTCGAGCCTGCGCGACGCGGTGGCGGTCACGGATCGCGACCTCAAGCTGCTGGTGTGGAACGAGCGCGCCGCCGACCTGTGGGGATTGCGCAGCGAGGAGGTCATCGGCGAGCACCTGCTCAACCTCGACATCGGCCTGCCCGTCGAGCAGCTCCGTCCGCTCGTGCGCAGGGTATTGAGCGATGGCGCCCCGCCGCCTGACGAAGACCTGCACATCGACGCCATCAACCGTCGAGGCCGCCCGATCACCGTTCGGGTGACGGCGAGCCCGCTGCGTGGCGGCGACGGCGATATCACCGGCGTCATCTTGGTCCTCGACTCCGGCGAGCGGTCCGGCTGAATTCCCTACACCGCCAGGACATCCGATCGCCGCTCGACAAGCTGCCGCGCCGCCTCGAGCACCTCGGGCGGCTGGATCGCGAGCAGCGCGGGGTCTGGCTCGTCGCCGTGGGGGTCGCCGGCCGCGGCGCGCGCGACCTGCGGCCACAACGTGACATGCCGCCCGATGCTCGGCGGACCCCACCTCGTCGGTGGCGTGGGGCCGAACAACACAACGGACGACGTGGTGAAGGCGGTCGCCAGATGGGCCGGTCCGGTGTCGCCGCAAATCACCAACTCGGCGTGCTCGATCAGCGCGGCCAGCCCAAGGACGTCCGTCTTGCCGGCGAGGACGGCGGACGGCGAGAGCCCGGCGAGCTCGGCGACCGCGGTGGCTAACCGCATTTCACCGCGCGCTCCGGTGAGCACCACGTCGTGGCCGTCGCGGCGCAACGCGCGGGCGACCTCGGCGAAGCGCCGCGCCGGCCAGCGCCTAGAGCCAAATGCGGCGCCGGGGTGGATGACGACGACGTCGCGCGCCGGCGGCCGGACGTCAGGGCGGCGCAACCGGTAGTCGTCCGGGTCGGCCGAAATACCGTACGCGCCGAGCATCTCGCACCAGCGCTGCCTTTCGTGGCGCGGCCAGCGGTCGTCCCACGAAGGTGCGCCCGCATCGAATGACAGCAGGCGATTCGGCCGCAGCGCGCGCAACGCCGAGGTGCTTTGCGGCCCGCGGCCGTGCAGGTTGACAGCGACGTCCACGACGCGGCTGGGCGAGGCGAAATGGTCAGGCCCGCGCGCGGGCGCGACGCTGTCGATTGCGTCGGTGAGTGACGCCAACGGCGCGACTCCCGCGGTCGTGGCGAGCCTGATCTCGTGTTCGGGGAACGCGCGACGCAGGCCGCGGTAGGCGGGTACCCCCACCAGGAAGTCGCCGAGGCCGAGAGCGCGAAGCGCGAGGAGCAGCGGGCGCTTGGTCGCGCTCACGGCCACGAAGGCTCCTCCGCCGCCGCGATCACCAGCTCGCGCAACTCACAGCCGGTCGGCTGGCGCAGCGCGAAAAGCACCGCCTGGGCGACGTTCTCAGGCGCGTTGAGCTTCGCGTCGGCGCCCGGCCGGTATTGCGGCGGCCGGTCGTCGAAGAAGTGCGTCGACATTCCGCCGGGGATCAGCAGCGTGACGCCGACCTCTCCCGCCGTCTCAGCGGCGAGGGCCCGGGTGAAGCCCACCACGCCGAATTTCGAGGCGCAGTAAGCGGTGGCGTCACTCAGCGCCTTGATTCCGAGTGTCGACGCGACCGTGACGACGCGACCCTGGGAGGTTTTGAGGTAGGGCAGGCTCGCGCGCACGACGGCGGCCGTGCCGAGCAGGTTGACGGCGATGACCTGCTCCCACTCCTTGCCGTCGATGTCGGCCAGCTTGCCGCAGCGGTCGACGCCGGCGGCGGTCACGACCGCGTCGATGCGGCCGCCGGCGCCCTCGATGATCGACCTGACCGCCTCCTCGGCGGATCTGGTGTCAGCCAGGTCGACCACCCGGTGGTGCAGGAAATCCCCCTGCGGTTGCTGACGATCCAGCACCAGCGCGGTGCCCCCGTCGTCCGCGATCGCGGCGCAAATCGCCGCGCCGAGGCCTGACGCCCCGCCGGTCACCAGCACCGTTCCCACACTCTTGCTCACCGCTCGAATCTCCTTATCCACGGCCGCCGCCTGCGGCCGAAACCAAGGCGGACGTTGATTTTCCTTTGAGATAGGGCAGAACGACGGCTTGGCCGCCCCAATCCGCGAGCGCGGCCGCCTCGGGCAACGCCCGCCCGCCGTAGTCGCCGCCCTTCGCCCACACCTGCGGCCGCAACCGCCGCAGGACCTGGCTCGGGGTGTCGTCGTCGAAGACCACCACGCCGTCGACGCACTCGAGCGCGTTCAGCACCCGGGCGCGGTCCGCTTGCGGCACCAACGGTCGCCCGGCGCCCTTCAACCGCGACACCGACCGGTCGGAGTTCAAGCAGACGACGAGAAAGTCGCCGAGGGCCCGCGCCGCGCGCAGCGTCTCGATGTGACCCGCGTGCAACAGGTCGAAGCAGCCCCCGGTGGCGACGAGCGTTCCTCCGCGCTCACGAATTCGCCGCGCTTGCTGGAAAACGTCGTCCTCGACCGGGGCGACAGGGCTGTCGGCGGCGGGCGGGTCGAACGCGTGGGCGACGCCGACGCGCACGAACTCCGACGCCGCTAAGACCGCGGCCGCGGCGGCCTCCGACAGGATCGCGCCGGCCGCAAGCGCCGCCGTGAACGAGCCGGCGAAGCGGTCACCAGCGCCACATGGATCGACGCATGACACCGCCGGCGCCGGGACGACGAGCGGGCTGTCGTCGCCGAAGGACAGCAGCGCGCCGCCGGCGCCCATCGTCACGCACACCGACTTCGGCCGCCACTTGCCGACCAGGGACGCGGCGTGGCGCGCGACGTCGCGCAACCGCCACGACCCAGCTCGCTCGCCGGCGAACAGCGCGGCCTCCGCCCGATTGGGCGTCACGGTCGCGACGTCGGGCACCGGCGTGGTCCCGCTCGGGTGTGGATCCCACACCACGGCGGTGTCCCGTGCGGCGGCGGCGACCAGGTCGCGCACCGCGCCGGCGACACCCCGGCCGTAATCGGAGACCAGCACGGCGTCGGCGACTGCGATCGCTTGTCGGACGGCGTCGTCACCTGCGCCGTCGGCAACGGCTCCGTCGCCGTAGTCGAGGCGGGCCAGGGACTGCGTGCCTGCGCGGACGCGAACCTTGCGCGACAGCTCGCCACGCAGCGGGAGTTCGAGCAGCGACAGATTGGGCGGCAACGTCTCTCGCAATCGCTGCGAGCTCCTGTCGTCGCCCAGTGCGGTCACCAACGTGACGTCGACCTGCTCGGCGGCGGTGAGCGCGGCGGCGAGGGCCGCACCACCTGGTCGCGCCGATTCGACCACGCCGTCGAGGACCGGCACGGGCGCGTCGGGCGCCAACCGCGCCGCCTCGCCCACCAGGTCGACGTCGAGCAGCGCGTCCCCGACGACGACGACCGACGGACGGCTCATGCCGACACCCGGGGTGAGAGGGAGATCTCGCGCTCGAGCCGGATGGTGCGTTGAGCCTTCGCGGCCAAGCCGCCGTCGATCGCCGCGCACAGCAGGTGGACGACGACGAGGTGTGCCTCTTGCACCACGGTCGTGTGCGGAGACGGCACGATGAGCGCTTCGTCGCAGATGTTCGCCAGCGCGTTCGGACCCGGGCCGGTGATGGCGAACGATGTGAGCCCGCAACAGCGGGCGCGCTCGGCGGCGCGCAGCAGGTTGGCGCTGTTGCCGGACGTCGACAGCAGCACGAGGGCGTCACCGGTTCGGCCGTGCGCTTCGACCTGGCGGGCGAACATCTCGTCGGCGCCGTAGTCGTTCGCGATCGCGGTCAACGACGAGGTCTCCGCATGCAACGCGATCGCCGACAGCGCCCGCCGCTCGCCGTGGAAGCGCCCGACCAACTCGGCGGTCAGATGTTGAGCCTGCGCCGCGCTACCGCCGTTTCCGGCGGCGAGCAACCGCCCGCCGCGCGACAGGAGTTGTGCGATGCGACGGCCCCACAGGTCGATCGTGTCGAACGCGGCGCTGATGCCGTCGAGCGCCGCCGAGAGCTCGCTGAGGTGGTCGCGGCCAAGGGGAACTGCCGGGCGGTGAGTCACGATGACGCTCCAATCGCGGCAGCCCGCTGCCGCGCGACGTCCTGGTAAATGGCTGCGGTGGCCGAGGCGACGTGCGGCCAGGCGTAACGGCTCTCGACCCGGCGTCGTCCGGATATCCCGAATTCGGCGCGAAGCTCGGCGTCGGTGACCAGCGCGTTCAACGCGTCGGCAAGTTGGCGTGGGTCGCGGGGTGGCACCAACCAGCCGGTCACGCCGTCCACGACGGTGTCGACCAGGCCGCCGACCGCCGACGCCACGACCGGCCTGCCGCAGGCCATCGCCTCGAGCGGCACCATGCCGAACGGCTCGTACCACGGTGTGCACACGACGACGTCCGCCGACCGCATGAGCGCCGGCACCTGGGCGCGCGGAACCTGCCCCACGAAGGCCACCCGGTCGCTGACGCCGGCTTGCGCGGCCACGTCGCGAAGCCGGGCGACCTCGTCGTCGTTGTCGAGTCGCGCGGACGACGGGCCGCCGGCCACAACCAGCTCCGCGTCGACGGACGCGAGCGTGCGGATGACGTCGTCGACTCCCTTGCGGGGAACGAGTCTGCCGATGGACAGCAGCCGCGTCCTCGACGTTTTCGGCGCCACGTCGCCGCGCGGCGAGAACCGGCGGACGTCAACGCCGCAAGGGACGACGGACAGCCGGTGGTGATCGGCGCCGAGTCGCACGAGTTCGAAGACCTCGTCGCTTGAGGTGGCGATCACTCGGTCGACGTCGTTGGCGAGCTGGCGTTCGAGTTCGAGGCGGCGTGGGGGACTGGTGTCCTGGTCGCCTTGATGGCGGCGCTTCACGACGCCGAGCGCGTGGAAGGTCTGCACGATCGGGACCGGCTCGGCGGGCAGGGCGCCCACCGCGGTTTGCGCGGCCAGGCCGGACATCCAAAAATGCGCGTGCACGACGTCTGGGCGGCTGCGCCGAAACTGGTCCGCCAGGTAGTGGCCGAACTCGGGCATGTGCGGGAGGAGCTCGTCCTTCGGCAACACTTCCGGGGGTCCGGCCGGCACAAGTTCGACGGTCACCCCGTCGCACAACCGGGTGCGCGTGCGATCCGACGGCGACTCCCGCCGGGTGTAGACGGTGACGCGATGGCCATCGCGAGCCAGCGCCGCGGCGAGGGCTGCGACGTGCACGTTCTGCCCACCGGCGTCGACGCCGCCGACCGCGGCGAGCGGGTTCGCGTGCTCCGACACCATGGCAATCTTGAGTCCGGCGCTCATGCGGTCACCTCGTTCAGCAGTCGATCCCAGTCGGCGACGAATCGATCGACACCGAATCTGGCCAACGCGCTGCGTCGGCCGGCCGCACCGACAGTGCGGGCGTGCTCAGGTTCGTTCAGGTATTCGCGCACCGCGGCGCGCAACGTCTCGACGTCGCAGGAGACGACGCCGCCATCGGGCGAAACGGCGTCCGACGCGGCCGTCGCGGCCAGCGCCACGACCGGCATGCCGAGCATCATGGCCTCGATCAACGACAGGCCAAGCGACGTCCAACGCATCGGGTGCAGGTAGACCCTGCGACGCGGCAGTTCCTGGTGCAGCCGACTTTGCGGCGGGTCCTCGAATTCGCGAAGACGTTCAGAGTCAAGCGACAGCGCCTTCGCCAGGCCGTTGACCCGCATGCCGAAAACGTCGGTCGGCGCGAGGTCGGCGAAGCGCGGGAGCAGGTCGGTGCCGGTGACCCGGCCACGCCTGATCGGCTCGTTGATCGCCACGCCGATTCGCGGCAGCTCGCCGGTGTAGCGGTCACTGGGATCGACGACGCCGTGCTCGATCACCGTGGTCGGCGTCTTGCCGGAGTCCCACATCAGGTCGTTGAAGTGGGTCACGTGCACCAGCCGCACGTCGTGGCGGTCGGCCATCGGATGTCGGGTGGTCGGCGCGTCGCCCCGTGGCGTGTTGTGCTCGACGTAGACGAGCGGAATCCGATCGCCCAAACCGCGGCGCAGCCAGCTGGTGGCGAGCTGTTCCTCGTGCGGGCGCTGAAGCACGACCACGTCGACGTCCGCGTTGGCGAGCTGTTCTCGCGTCAGTTCGCGGGCGTTTCCCGGCCACTCCCACGTGCGGGCGCGCCCGCGCCCGTCGGGACCACGGTCCGGGGTGACGGGGATGAGGTACTCGTGCTCGCCCTGCACAAGCGCGTTCAACCACGAGCCGTGCACGTGCCAGATCAGGATTCTCATGCCGACACCGCAATCCCCGAGTCACGACCGCGGTGCTCGGCGGCGATCGCCACCAGTGAGCGGACCGCGACGCACACCTGCGCGGGGGTGACGCCCGACAGGCACGGATGGCCATCGATCGGGCACGCGCGCGCCCGGCTGTCCTTGCACGGCGCCGACTGGTCGCCGAGCAGGATGTGCGGAACGCGATGCGGCCGCCACTGCGAGGCAGGCACCGTCGGCGCGAACAAGGAGACCACTGGTGTGCCCACCGCCGCCGCGAGGTGGGCCGGGCCGGTGTTGCCGACGATGATCGCGCTCGCGCCCCTGATCACGGCCGCGAGCTCCGCGAACGACAGCCGGCCGCCGAGGTCGACGCCGTCGCCGCCGGCGACTCGACGGGTCAGCTCCGCTTCCTCGGGCGAACCGGTCACCACCGGCTGCAACCCCGCGTCGGCGAGCATCGGCACGAGTTCGGCGAAGTGGCTCGCCGGCCAAGCCCGCGCTGGCACGGAGGTGCCGGGATGGACGACGACATAGGCGTCTTGCCCCGACATGACCTGTCCGACGCCCGGCAGATCGTCACGCACCCGCAGCCGTCCGTCGTCGCCGACCGGGAGGTGGAAGCCTGCCGCGGCCGCCGTCGACAGCGCTCGCTGGGTCTCGGGCACGCCGTCGTCGACGTGATGGCGCACATCGAGCAGCGACCCGGGGTAGTCGTCGCTGATCGCGCTGACCCGTCGCACGCCGGCCAGCCGCAGCAAAAGCGCGAGCGGCAGCGCCGACTGATGAAACGACGTGAAGACGACCGCCTCGTCGATGTCGCGACGGCCGATCTGCTCGATGAGCCAACGGATTTCCCGCGGCGCGACTGGCGCTGGGTCGGCGTCGATCCACGGCGCGGTCCAGCAGATCAGCTCGTCAACCCCGGGCAGCAGCCGGGCGGCGTCGACACCACGTCGTCCGCACAACAACACGACGCGATCGGACGACGCGGCCACCGCGCGGATCGCCGGCCCGGTCAACAGCACGTCGCCCGCGCTGTCGAGCCGTGCGACGAGGACGTTGCGGCTCATCGCTTGCTCCGAACGAAGTCCGGCCGCAGCGCGAGGCTCACCGCTTCCCGCAGGTCGGCTGCGACGTGCCGCGCCGCCTTGACCTCGACGTCGAGTGTTTGCGTGGTCGGAACGAGAATCCCCTGCGCTCCGGCGTTGCGCGCCGCCTCGACGTCGCTGCCGATGTCGCCGATGACGACGCAATGCCTGGGGTGCGCTCCCAGCGACGCCGCGGCCGCCGTGATGAGGCCGGGCGCCGGTTTGCGGCAATCGCAGGCCTCGTCCTCGGTGTGCGGGCACACCTGGAAGGCGCCGATCGGCCCGAGCAACTCCTCGATCCGCGCGTTCACGGCGTTCACGTCGTCCTTGGTCAGCTTGCCCCGGCCGACGCCTGACTGGTTGGTCACCACGCCGACCCGAATGCCGCGCGCCCGCAGGGTGTCGAGGACGTGGCGGGCGCCTGACTGAAGTTCGACGAGGTCCGGATTTCCGTTGTAGGGAACGTCTTTCACCAGGGTGCCGTCGCGGTCAAACAGCACGGCGGTCGGCCGGTCCGGCCAGGGTTGGGCGCCCCGGGCCCGCCACCGGCCAACCGCCCACCACGACAGTGCGAGCGGCGGGATAGCGACGCTTGTCGCCGCCATCGCCGCGATTTCGCGCGCGTCACGCGGGCCGGGCCCGATCCGCTGCAGCGCGAAGCGCGCGGTCGCCGCCAGCCAAGCCGCGCCGCTCACGGCCGCCCAACGCGCTCGACCCGACAGCCCGAACGCCAAGCTCGCGGCGCCCGCCGCCGTCGTCAGCGCGTGCGCCCCACGTCGTCCAGGAAAGACCTCGGCTGTGGCGCGCCACGTTCGACCGTGCAGCGCGCGCATCAACGCGTCGTCGGCGTTGCCGCGCTGCAGTCCGACGCTCACCAGCCGGCTTGCCGGGCGCACCGGGTGCTGGACGACGCGATTTCCGACTGTCATGCGATGCCCGGCCTGGCGTGCGCGCAAGGCGAGGTCGGCGTCTTCTCTATACGCACGCGGAAACCGCTCGTCGAATCCGGCGACCTCGATCAACGCGTCGCGCCGGTACGCCATGTCCGCGGTCGCCCAGCGCGCCTGCTGCAAGCCCGCGACGTTGCGCTCCCAGTCCGTCGGCTTGCGGTCTTTCGGAAGCGGCACCACGATGTGCCCGGCGGATGCCGCGATCCCTTCTGCCGTCGCTGCTTCCAGGTCGGCAGCCAGGTCCGAAAGCCACGGCGGCGGCAGCAGCACGTCGTCGTCCAAGAACGCGACCCACGTCGTTTTCGCTGACCGCCAGCCGTCGTTGCGGGCGGCCGCCGGCCCGATGCCGCGGCCGCGCACGACGCGGGTGAGCGAACTCAGCGCCGGCGGGACATCGAGCGGAGGCGCGCCCGGCCCGCGGCGGTCGTCGACCAGCACGATCTCGCGTGGCGTCGGGCCGTCGCCGGTCGCGAGCGCGTCCAACAAAGCCCGCAGGCTCGGACGGCCGATTGTCGGGGTCACGATCGTGACATCGCGGAGATCGCTCATGCGGCCTGCCAGCCTTTGCGGGACACCGCGAACGGCCCGATGGCGAGCACGTCGACGGGCGTGGAGCCGAAGCACTCCAAGGCGTCGCGGGGATCGTCGACCATCGGGCGGCCGGCGGTGTTCAGGCTGGTGTTGACGATGACGGGCAAACCGGTGCGCCGCTCGAACGCCTCCAGCACCCGCGCCATCAGCGGCTCGGTCGCCCGGTCGACGGTCTGGATCCGAGCCGTTCCGTCGACATGCACAACCGCGGGGATGCGATCCCGCCACGCGGGCGCGACGTCGTGCACGAACAGCATGTAGGGGCTGGGCATCGGGCCCGCGAAGATCTCGGAGGCACGCTCGGCCAGCACCATCGGCGCGATCGGGCGGAACTGCTCGCGGCCCTTGACGTCGTTCAACCGTTCGAGATTGCGAGCGTGGCCCGGATGCGCCAGCAACGAACGATGCCCGAGTGCTCGCGGCCCGAACTCGCTGCGGCCTTGGAACCAGGCGACGACGCAATCCTGCGCGAGCGCCTCGGCGATCTCCTCGGCGATGTCGGAAGGCTGGGAGAACGGCACCTTCGCCGTGGTCAGCCAGGCGCGCAGGTCGTCCTCGCTCCATTCGCGCCCGAGGTCGGCGCCGGGCATCGGGCGCACCCGATCGCCAGCCGCCTGCGCCACGTGCAAAGCACCGCCGAGGGCGGTGCCAGCGTCACCAGCGGCCGGCTGCACCCACACCTGCTCGAACGGTCCTTCGCGAGCGATGCGCGAGTTGGCCACGCAGTTCAACGCGACTCCGCCGGCCATCGTGAGGGCGCGATCACCCGTCTGCCCATGCAGCCAGCCAGCCAGTTCCAGCAGCACCGCTTCGAGCTGGCGCTGCACGCTGCACGCCAGATCGGCGTGCTCGCTGGTCCACTCCGCCGTCGACGCCCTGGGTTTGGTCAGCGTCGACCATTCGATCGGCGCGACCTCGAAGCCGCCGTCGCCCGTCGTCCGAATCGCTTGCGCCATCTCGTTCGCGAACCGCGGCGTCCCGTACGACGCGAGCGCCATCACCTTGTACTCGTCGCTCGAGCGCAAGAACCCGAGATGCTCGGTGAGGTCCTCGTACAGCAAGCCGAGCGAGTGCGGAAGTGACTGCGTCGCAAGCACTTCGAGCTCGCCGTCGCGATACCGGCCGGCCAGGTGCGACCACGCCTCGCCGCGTCCGTCGAGCACCAGCACGCTTGAGTCGCGCATCGGCGCCGCCAGGCCGGCCGACGCGGCATGCGCGATGTGATGCGGGACGTACTTCACCGCGCCAGGGTCGAGCCCGGGCAACGCGGTCGCCAGAAACTCCGGCGCCCGGCTGGCGTAGGTCGTGCGCAGGTGGTCCCACGGGTCGTTCAGGCCGAGCGTGTCGGCCGGCCGCACGAGTCGCGGGTCGTAGGAGTACGCGATCGCATCGATGTCGCACGCCGAAAGTCCCGCCTGCTTCAGGCACCACGCCGCCGACAGCTCCGGCAACTCCCACGTGCTGAAGGCGACCGGACGCTTGCCGTGCTTGCGGCGGGAGAAGCGTTCCTCCTCCGCCGCCGCGACGACCTCGCCGTCGATGACGAGCGCGGCGGCCGGATCGTGGAACACGGCGTTGACGCCAAGTACTCGCATTGGCCCTCCGGATTTGGCGCGGTTCGCTCAGCCGCCTTTTCCGCACGGCCGCTACCAAAACCTGAGGGGAAGGCGCTTCTACCGGAAACGCCGAAAAGCTCGCCTTACTGCGATAGCCGATCTCATCTTCCGGAAGGTCGAGGTGACTGGCTGGAAAGGTGCACGACCTTGATCTGGCTGAACTCGTCGAGCAGTTCGGGGCCGTAGCCGAACCCGCGCCCGCTGGCGTTTCGCGGTTGCGCCGCGCCGCCGGGTGCGCCGCCGAAGACCGCGTTGATCTTCACGGTCGCGACGTCGAGTTCGCGCCACGCGCGTTGCGCGTTTTCCATGGACGACGTGAGCACGGTCGCGGCGAGCCCGTATGCGCTGTCGTTCGCTGCGCGCAGGGCGCTTTCGAAGTCCTCGACGACGTGCACCGGCGCGACCGGACCGAACGTCTCCTCCCGCCACACGCGCGAGTCGCGGGCGTCGTCCAAGAGCACGGTCGCCGGGTAGTGGGCGCCGGGGCCGTCGGGAATCACCCCGCCGGCAAGGGTTTTCGCGCCTGCCGCGACGGCGTCGGTGACGTGGGAGTGCACCTGGTCGCGATGCGGCCGGTCGACCAAGGGACCGAGTCGGGTGTCATCGTTCAGCGCGTTTCCCGGCCGCAATTCGAGAGCGCGCGAGACCAGCGCGTCGATGAAGGCGTCGGCGGCGGCGCGAACCACGAAGATCCGTTCGACCGACGTGCAGATCTGGCCGGCGTTCGCGAAGGCGCCGAGCGCGGCTTGCCCGGCCGCCCACTCGGCCCACTCGGCCCACTCGGCCCACTCGGCCCACTCGGCCGACTCCGACTCCGACAACGCGGCGCGGTCGGGCGCGTCGACGATCAACGCGTCGTTGCCGCCGTTCTCCAACACCGCCTTCGCGCCCGTGCGCGCGGTTGTCGCCGCGATCGAGCGGCCCGCAGCCGTCGACCCGACGTGCGCCACCACCTTCACCCCCGCGTCTTCGACGAGTCGCGCGCCGACGTCCGCGCCGCCTTGGACGAGACGCAACACGTCGACCGGCAACTCGTCCGCGAAATGCGCGGCGAGCGCCGCGCCGACGTGCGGTGCTCGCTCGGAAGGCTTGAAGGCAACGGTGTTTCCGGTGACGAGCGCCGCGGCGAGCAACCCCGCCGAGACCGCGACCGGGTCGTTCCACGGCGTGATCACGGCGACGACGCCGTACGGCTCGTTGACCATGAGGTCGGTCGCGTCCCAGTTGCCGTTCAGGCTTTTGCCGCGGTGCAGCGGACCCAGTTCGGCGTACTGCTCGATCGTCGAAACGGCCGCCTCGACACCGCCGCGGGCGTCGCCAATCAGCTTGCCGGTCTCTCGGGCGTTCAGTTCGGCGAGCGACGACGCTTCCGCCTTGATCGACGCGGCGATGCGTTTCAGCGTCGCGGCGCGCTGCGCCGGGGGAGTCGACCGCCATGACGCGAACGCGGCTTGCGCGGCGCTGACCGCAGCTTGCGCGCCCGCCGGATCGGTCTCCTCAATATCACCGACGACTTCGCCGGTTGAGGGGTCAACGACGCGCAGCATGGCGGCTCCTGTGAATCGGGTCGGAAGGTTTTGGGAGTCGCCGCGGACGGTACCCAACGAAGCACCGGCGACACGGCACGCTTTCGCACGACTCTCGATCGACCCCAAGGAGGCTCGCCCATGAGCGCAGGAGACATCGCCGACACCGTCAACGAGAACGCCGACGCGATCGACATCCTTCTTGCCCAGCACAACCAGATCAAGCAATTGTTCGCGCTCGTGGAAAGCACCGAAGGTGAGGCGCAGCAGCGGGAATTCGATCATCTGCGAGCGTTGCTCGCGGTGCACGAGACCGCGGAAGAAGAGGTGTTGCGGCCGGTGACTCGGTCCGACGTCCCCAACGGCGACGCGGTGGCGGACGCCCGGATGGAAGAGGAGAACGAGGCCAAAGAGGTGCTCGCGAAGCTGGAGAAGCTCGGCTGCTCGTCGTCCGAGTTCATGCCGAAGTTTCTCGAGTTCAAGAAGTCGGTGCTCGCGCACGCCGAGCACGAGGAGCACGAGGAGTTCCCGGGGATTCGGGCGTCGAAGAGCCCTGACGAGCTGAAGAAGATGGGCAAGCGGATCAAGATGGCGGAGAAGATGGCGCCGACGCACCCGCACCCGTCCGCGAAGTCGACGACGGCGAACTACCTGGCCGGCCCGTTCGCCGCGATGCTCGACAAGGTCCGCGACCAGATGAACAGCAGCAAGGATTAGCGCACACCCGAGACCGGGTCGACAAGACGGGGGCGACGTGGAAACTCTCCGACGCCACGGCGCCGGGAGTTTCCACGTCGCCGTCTCATCAGGCCGTTCTCACCATCGATAAGGAACCCCGTGACAGACGTTGTGACACTGATTGAGAACGACCACCGCGAACTCGAGGAGGTCTTCGCCTCCATCGAGGCGGCGGACGGCGACGTGAAGCCGCTCGTTGAGCAGGTCAGAGACCTGCTCGTCCCGCACTCCAAAGCGGAGGAGCAGGTCGTTTACCCAGCGATCAAGCAGATCGCGCCGGGTGAGGCCGAAGACGTCGACGACGGGCTCGAGGAGCACCATCACGTCGAGGAGATGCTGGAGCAGGTGCTGGCCGAGGACTCTGACGCTCCGGGCGCGGACGGGATGCTCGCCGCGATCATCGGCGAGGTTCGCCACCACGTGGAGGAAGAGGAGCAGCTGATCCTGCCCAAGTTCGCGGATAAGGCGACGCCTCAGCAGCTGGACGAGCTCGGCGCCAAGTTCGCCGAGGCGAAGCAGGCCGTGTCGGCTGAACTGGCTGAACTGCGCGGCGCCGGCTGACTTCGGCGCGGGCTGCGCGGAATGCACGTAGCCCGATCGCGGCGACTCCGCCGCACAGCAGGAATGACCGCAGGATCGCCGCGCTCGCGTCCGCCATCGCGACGCCGACGACGGCGCCGCCGACCACCGCGGTGGCGACCGCGGCTATCCGCCAGCGTCGTCGTGGGGGGACCGCGCGAACGGCGCGCGCTGAATCGAGCGTGACCACGGCCGGTCGTTACCCCGCGCGGAGCTATTCACCCGCCTCGGCCTTGTGAGACTCACCGTCGTGGCGGGAGTCCAGCTCCTCGAGCAGCCGCTGTAGTTCGCCGCGGACGAAGTCGCGGGTGGCCACCTCGCCGAGCGCCACCCGCAAGGAGGCGACCTCGCGGGTGAGGTACTCGGTGTCGGCGATGTTGCGTTCGTTGCGCGACCGATCGTCCTCGAACTGCACGCGGTCGCGGTCGGCCTGCCGGTTTTGCGCGAGCAGGATCAGCGGCGCCGCGTACGAGGCTTGCAACGAGAGGATCAGCGTCATCAGCGTGTAGTTCTTGCTGTGCGGGTCGAAGCGGCCGGTCGCCGGGCCCCAGGTGTTCCATGCGAGCCAGATCGCGATGAAGACCGTCATGTAGACGATGAACCGCGCGGTGCCCATGAACCGCGCGAACCGCTCCGACAGCTTGCCGAACGCCTCGGGGTCGTAGTCAGGCCGAAGCATCAGCCGGCGCGGCGAGATGGGCTGGTCGAGCCGCGACCGGCGGACCTCACCCCGTGGCATCGGGCTGCCCCGTCCTCACCTGGTCGGAGTCTCGCCAGCCTTCCGGCAGCAAGTGATCGAGGACGTCGTCGACCGTGACCGCGCCGACCAGCCGGTCGTCGGCGTCGACGACCGGGACCGCCACCAAGTTGTACGTCGCGAGGTAGCTGGTGACCTGGTGCAGCGTCACGTTAGGGCCGAGCGGCGCGATGTCGGTGTCGACGACCGCGCTCACCAACGTCGCGGGCGGTTCACGCAGCAACCGCTGAAGATGCGCGATGCCGAGGTATCGCCCGGTCGGGGTGTCGGTGGGCGGCCGGCACACGTAGATCTGGCTCGCCGTCGCCGGTGACAGGTCGGGGTTTCGCACGTGCGCGAGCGCTTCCGCCACAGTCGCCGTGGGCGGCAGGATCACCGGCTCCGTCGTCATGAGGCCGCCCGCGGTGTTCTCCGAGTAGGTCAGCAAGCGGCGCACCGGGTCGGCCTCTTCCGGCTGCATGAGGGCGAGCAGCCGCTCCGCCTCCTCCTGCGACAGCTCGGCGAGCAGGTCGGCCGCGTCGTCTGGGCCCATCGCCTCAAGGACGTCGGCGGCGCGCTCCCTTTCCAGCGTGGCGAGGATCTCGACCTGCTCGTCTTCGGGCAGCTCCTCAAGGACGTCGGCCAGCCGCTCGTCGTCGAGCGCGGCCGCGACCTCCGCGCGCCGCTTCTCCGACAGGTCGTGGATGACGCCGGCGAGGTCGGCCGGACGCAGCTGGTCGAAAGCGGCGAGCAGGTTGGCGGCGCCCTGGTCGTTTTGGTTGAGCGACAGCCCGCGCACGCCGTCCCAATCGACGACGTGGGTGACGCCCCGGCGGCGCACCCGGCCGCCCTCGTGCAGCCGGACGGCGACCTTCGTCAGCATCCAGTCGCGGGTGCGGGTGCGCTCCATCGCGACGTCGGTGACGGTCACCGTCGCGCCCGTCTCGATCAGCGTCACCGACCGGTCGAGCAGCTCGCCGATCACCAGCGTCTCGGCGGCGCGCTGCTGGAATCGCCGCAAGCTCACCGTGCCGGTGGTGATGACCGCGCCGGCCTCGATGCTCGTGACGCGAGTCATCGGGATGAAGATCGGACGGCGGGGAAGCACCTCGACCACGAGTCCGAGAGCGCGCGGCTGCTGATGGCCGAGCCGGAGCATGACGACGACGTCGCGCACCCGGCCGACCTGGTCGCCGTTGGGATCGAACACGACAAGACCAGCAAGCCGCGCAATGAAAACCCGGGTCGGCGACCCGCTGCGCTCCGTCATGTAGCGGAGGTTATCGCTCCGCCGCGCATGAGGCGCGCAACCGTGGGCAGGACTCTCGCAACTGGTCGAAGGGAGGCGGGGGCATGAGCGGTCGCGGATTCCTGCGGCGTCGGAAGCCATCCGTCGATGAGCGGTTGGCGTCCCACTACATGGGCGCGATGCATGAGGTCTCCCGGCTCGGTGATCAGCTTGTGGAAGCGCAGGCGCGCGATGCGAGCGTTGTCGAGCGCCGGGAGATCCACGCCCGGCTCGAGCACGAGCTCGGCCGCGCGGTCACCGCGGCAAGCGCCATCTACCAGTCATTGTTCGACGACGTCGGCGGCCCGCATCGGGCAGATCCGCAGCTGTCGCTGTGGCGGCGGCGGCTGGGCGACGTCCTCACTGTTCGGGCGCATCACGAGCTTCGGCAAATCGACGATGCCGGCGTCATCCCACCGTCGCAGCGCCGGGTGCAGACCCGCGCGGCCTACGGTCCGCACCAAGCCGGGATGGATTTCGCCGACCCGCCGGAACCGACGCCGGTCCCTTCGACAGTTCCCGGCGAAGGCGTCGACATCAGCGACGTCGACACGGTGGTGTCGCGCTAGGCGGACTCGCGGATCACCAGCTCGGTCGGCAGGACGACGGGGTCCGGGAGGGCCGCGCCGTCGCGCAGCCGCTGCAGCAGCAACCGGGCCATGTTGCGGCCAAGGTCTTCGATCGGCTGCCGGACGCTGGTCAGTTGCGGATCTGTGTGGCGCGCGACATGCGAGTCGTCGAATCCCACGATCGCCACGTCGTCCGGCACTTTGCGGCCCATGGCTTTCAGCACGCGCAGCGCTCCAGCGGCCATCAGGTCGTTGGCGGCGAAGACGGCGTCGAGTCGCGGCTGGCGTTCGAGCAACTGACGCATCGCCGCCTCACCGCTCTCCTCAGTGAAATTCCCCATCGCGACCAACCGCCGCCAATTCCGTCGCAGGTCATCGGGGAGGGCTCGCCGGAAGCCGTCGAGCCGGTCGACGCCGGCACACATCTCACCGGGGCCCGCGATGGTCACCACGCGTTTGCGGCCTTGGGCGAAGAGGTATTCGACGGCGCTCTTGGCGCCGCCGGCGTTGTCGGAGTCGACGTAGGGGATGACGTGGTTGGAAAGTGGGCGACCGCTCAACACCGCGGGCATGCGCTGGCGCTCGACCAGTCCGAGCAGGCCGTCGTCGCCGTGCAATGACATCAAGATGACGCCGTCGGCGTGGCGATTGCGAATGTAGTTGGCGATGCGGCCTTCGTCGCCTTGCGCGGTGACGAGGACGAACATGTAGTCGGTGTTGGCGAGTTCGGCTGCGATGCCGGTCACCATGCCGGCGAGCACCGGGTCGGCGAACAGCCGCGACTCGCGTTCGGCGATGACCAGCGCGATCGCGTCAGTGCGCCGGGTGACCAGCGACCGGGCGGCCCGGTTGGGCACGTAACCGAGCGCCTGGATCGAACGCTCGACCGCGGCCTTGGCCTCCGGACTCACCTTCGGCGAGTCGTTGACCACTCGCGACACGGTGGCCCGCGAGACGCCGGCGTGCTCAGCGACTTCTTCCAGCGTCGGCGACGGACGATCGGCCGGGTGGCCGGGCACGCTCATGCGCCCACCTCGTCTCGTCTGCTTACCGTCAGGTCACATTCTCACGGAAGCAGCGCCCAGCCGCGCAGCGACTGCAGCAGTCCGTCGGTCAAATCCCGCTCCCCGAGCCGGTCGATCGGCACCCACGCCACGTCGTCCGCGTCGTCGCCGGCCACCGGCTCGTCACCGACGACCGTGACGACGGTGACGATGTAGTCGCGGATGCGGTAGACCACGTCACCGACGCCGGGCCGCAGCACCTCGCCGGCGAGCGGTCCGACCTCGACGGCGAGGCCGGTCTCCTCGGCGACCTCGCGGCGGACGGCGTCGGCCTCGCTCTCGCCGGGTTCGACCCGGCCGCCGGGCAGTGACCACAACCCGGCGGACGGCGCGTGGCCGCGCCGGATCAGCAGAATCTCGCCGTTCTTGATGGCGATCGCCCCGACCGCCGCGACCTCAGGCATGTGGCCGACCCTACGCGTCCAGCGCGCCGCGCCGACGTTGTCCGGGGGCGCCGCTAAGTTGCGACGTGTGAGCGCGCCGAACCCCACAGCAGCCGAGTTCTTCGCGGGCATCGGTCTGGTTCGGCTCGGGCTCGAAGCGGCCGGCATCGGGGTGTGCTGGGCCAACGACATCGAGCCGATGAAGCGGTCGCTCTACGCCGAGAACTTCGGTGACACCGACACGCATTTCGCCCTCGGCGACATCGCCGAGGTCCGCGGAGCCGTCGTGCCAGACGTCGATCTCGCCACGGCGTCCTTCCCTTGCGTCGACCTGTCCCTGGCCGGTTGGCGCCGCGGGTTGGCGGGCTCGCACTCCGGCACCTTTTGGCACTTCACCCGCGTGCTCGACGAGATGGGCGGGCGCCGACCCCGGGTCGTGATGCTCGAGAACGTCGTGGCGTTCGCCACATCGCATGGCGGCCTCGACCTGCGGGCCGCCGTCGCCGATCTGAACCGGCTCGGTTACAGCGTCGACGCGCTCGTCCTCGACGCCCGCCGGTTCGTGCCGCAGTCAAGGCCGCGGCTGTTCCTCATCGGAGCGCAGCAGCCGCCGGCCGGTGACGGCGGCGCTCACGGTGACGCCGGTGACGGCGGCGCCGACAGCGCGTTGCGACCGGCCTTTCTTCGCGCCGCGCTCGACCATCCCTACCTTCGCACGCACGCCGCCGCGCTGCCCGCGCCGCCGGAGCTGCTGACCGGCGGACTGGGAGATCTCGTCGAATCGCTCCCGGCGTCCGATTCCCGGTGGTGGCCCGAGGGCCGGATCGCTGATTTGGTCGCGTCGCTGTCGCCGGTCCAGGCCCAGCGGTTCACCGCGATGCGCGACGCGCGGGCGATCTCGTGGCGCACGGCCTACCGGCGAACCAGAAACGGTCGCGCGGTCTGGGAGATCCGCCCCGACGACGTCTCGGGTTGCCTGCGCACGGCGCGCGGCGGCTCCAGCAAGCAGGCCCTGGTCCGGCTCGGTCGCGGCAAGGTGCGGGTCAGGTGGATGACCGCCCGCGAATACGCCCGCTTGATGGGGGTGGCAGACGGCTATCGGTTCGGCTCCGTGTCGTCGAACCAGGCGTTGTTCGGCTTCGGTGACGCCGTCTGCGTGCCCGGCGTCAGCTGGATCGCCAGGCATTACCTGCGTCCGCTGCTTTCCGCCGGCGCGCCCGAGCGCTCGACCCAAACGGCTGATCGGCCGGCGCCGGAGCTTCCCGACAGCGGCCCGGCGAGAGTCTTGGTGGATGCCTGAGTCGGTCGCGCCTCGCCCGCGGCGGGTGCCGCTGCGAGACCAACCCGCGCCCATCGTCCGGCAGTTCCGCGACCGGCTCGACCACGCCTTGTCGGCCCAAGACGACTCCGGCCGGGTCGTCGCGAACGCCAAGTGGGGGGTGTACGCGTTCTTCGATTACGACGGCGAGCCGATCTACGTCGGGCAGACCAACGAGCAGCTGCGAGTGCGCGTTCGCCGGCACCTGACGAATCAGCGCACCGACGCGGTCGCCATGCGCATTTTGGACGTGTTCGAGGTGGCGGAGCTGGAGCTTTGGCCGCTGTGGGATCTCCAAGACGCTCCCTCGCACGACCGCGACGCGAAGCGGCGCCTCGACGAGTTCGAGTACAGCGCGTATGTGAAGGCCATCGAGCAGTCCAGATTCCACGCGATCCTCAACGAGAAGATCCCGCCCGTCTCGCAGCTGACGACGTTGCCTCCGTCGCGCCGCTTCGGACTCGTCGCCGACGAGACGCGCGCGGAGCGGGGGCATCCCGACACGCGCATCGCGCGCCGCAGCGAGACGATCAGCCGGTTGGCGGCCGTCGCGCATGAAAGAGGAGAGGTCAGCGACGGTCTGCGCCGGGTGCTGGTGATCCAGGCTGTGCGGCTGGCCTACCTCGCCGCCGTCCGGCTCGCCGAGGTCGAGGGCCGCGACGCTCCCGCGCCGTCCGTCATCATGACGCCGGCGCTCGTCGGCGACGTCCTGCACGAGAGCGGGCCGACCGAGGAACAGCTTGAGCTCGAGATCGAAGCCGGCGACTGACGCTCAACGGCGTGCTCGCCTTGTTGGGTGGTCTTGACGGACCCTCGCAATAGCGACACCGTCGAATGCGTGAAAGGCGAGCCGAGCTGCCCGCGCTGTGGCGCGGCGTTGCGCGCCCCAAGCCTGTGGTCCAGCGCGTGGCAATGCGAGGCGCACGGCCCGGTGCCGCCGCTCCAGCCAGCGGTGAAGCCAAGTCCTGATTGCCTTGAGACCGAGCGGGCGCTGGCCGCGAGGGGGTCGATCCCACTGTGGATCCCCTGGCCGTTGCCCGCCGGGTGGGTGGTCACCGGTTTCACCCACGCCGGCGACGAGCGCACCGGCGCGGTCGCCACCGTGGTGGGCTGCTCGGGCCCGGCGCCGCTCGGCGGAGCGGCCGACCTGCTGCTGATCGCGGAGACTCCCGGCGTCGGCTTGGCGGCCCGGCTCGCCGGCCTGCCCGGCCCTGACCCCGGCGACGGATTCGACGCCGGACCGCCGCACGCGAAGGTCGACGCGGCCGGCCACCCGACGCCGATGTGGAACGTCGACGCCGGGCCGGAGTTGGCCGTCTACGTCGGCGAGGCGAAGGCCGACTGGGTGTGGGCGTTGCTGTGGCCGGAGGCGGCTGGCGTGCTGTTGCTGGAAGATCTCGGGCTGCACGACCTCGTCGCCCGTTCGGTCGGCGCCGACATCCCGTTCGGCGCGCTGATGCCGCGGCTGGCGGCGCTGCGCGCGTCGGAGGCTTAACAGCCAGACCGCGGCGTCGCGATCTCAACGCGCCGGCCCGCTAACGTGGGACGGCCATGCGAATCGATCTTCACACGCACAGCGACGCCTCCGACGGCACCGACTCCCCGGCGCAGTTGGTGGCGAACGCGCGCGCGGCCGGGCTCGACGTCGTCGCGTTGACCGATCACGACACCGTCGCCGGCCACCCGGCGGCGATTGAGGCGGTGCGCGACGCGCGCGGCGGACGCCCGATCGCGCTGGTGCGGGGCGCCGAGTTCTCTTGCCTGTTCGAGGGAGTCAGCCTGCACCTGCTCGGCTACCTCTTTGATCCCGCTCATCCCGAGTTGGCGCGGGAGATGGGGTTGTTGCGCACCGATCGAACCCGCCGCGCGCGAGCGATGGTCGACAAGCTGGTCGAGCTGGGAGCGCCGATCACCTGGGATCAGGTCCGGGGCGTCGCGCGTGACGCCGCGGTCGGCAGGCCGCACGTCGCGCGCGCGTTGGTCGAGGTCGGCCTCGTGCCGGACGTGTCGGGCGCGTTCTCCTCGGAGTGGATCGGCAACGGCGGTAGGGCCTACGTCGAGAAGTACTCGCTGTCGCCGCGCCGCGCGATCGAGTTGGTGAAGTCGGCCGGGGGCGTGACCGTGTTCGCGCATCCGGCGGCCTCGTCGCGCGGCGCAATCGTCGACGACGCGGCGCTCGCGGAGTTCGCCGCCGCGGGGCTTGACGGCGTGGAGGTCGACCATCCCGACCATGACGACGCCGCCCGGGCCCGACTGCGCGACGTCGCCGCGCGGCACGGGCTGCTTGTGACCGGCTCGAGCGACTACCACGGCTTCGTCAAGTCCACGCTCATCGGCGCGGAGACGACCGAACCCGCGGTGTTCGAGGAACTGGTCGCCAGAGCCACCGGCGCGCGGGTCGTGCGCGGATGAACCTGCGCTTGTTCGGGGAGTTCTTCGTCACCCTCCTCGTCATCATGGACCCACCGGGCTCGGTCCCGATCTTCCTTTCGCTGACCGGGTCGACCAGCAGGAGAGCGCGCAGGCGAAGCGCCGATCTCGCGGTGGCGACGGCGGCCTTCGTCATCGTCTCGTTCGCGTTGTTCGGCCAGCAGGTGCTGGAGTACCTGCATGTCACGCTGCCCGCGTTGCAGGTCGCGGGAGGTCTGCTGCTTCTCCTGGTGGCGCTGGAGCTGCTGATGGGATGGGGCTCCGGCCCGACGTCGAACGGCGACGCGAACGTGTCAATGGTCCCGCTTGGCACTCCGTTGCTCGCCGGGCCCGGCGCGATCGCCGCGACCATCGTGTTCGCGAAGTCGGTGCATCACTTCCGCGACGGCCTCGCCTTGGGACTCGCCATCTTCGCGGTCCACGTCGTCATCTGGCTCACGTTGCGGTTTTCCACGGTGATCTTGCGGGTGCTGCGGCGCAGCGGCGTGACGTTGCTCACCCGTATCGCCGGCCTGTTGCTGTCGGCGATCGCGGTCCAGCTGGCGGCGGACGGAATCCGGGCGTTCATTGTCGCGGGCTAGGCGGCTGTCAGTCGTCGGGCGGCGAGTCGCAGGCGAGAAACATCAGGTCGACAACGCGACCGCCGAGATCGAGCGCGACGACACGCGCCGCAACGCGTTCACCCTGTTGTTGGACGGCGTGGAAAGCTCGCACGTCGACCTCGACGAGCCGACCTACCTGGTCTTTGAGTACATGCAGTGGTTCGGCGGCGTCATCGACGGGCTACGGCCTGCCGGCGCGCCGATCGACACCATCCACATTGGGGGAGGCGCCGCCACGCTCGCGCGCTTCATCGCGGCCACCAGGCCGCAGTCGCGGCAGACCGTCTTCGAGATCGACGCCGCTTTGGTCGCGCTCGTTCGGGCGAAGCTGCCGCTGCCCAAGTCGAGGCGGTTGCGGGTCAAGGTCGCCGACGCGCGCCTCGGTCTCGCCGCCGTGCCGGTGTCGTCAGCCGATCTCGTCGTCCGCGACGCGTTTCTTGACGCCGTGGTGCCCGAGCACCTGCGGACCGTCGAATTCGCCATGCTGGTCAAGGAAATCCTGCGGCCCGGCGGCGTGTACATGATGAACGTCGCCGACGGCGTGCCATTTCGCAAGCTGGGTCCAGAGGTCGCCGCGGTGGCCGAGGTGTTCACCGAAGTCGCCGTCGTGTCCGAGCCCGCGGTCTTTCGCGGACGACGCCACGGCAACCTGGTGGTGGTCGCCTCGGATGCGCCGTTGCCCGTCGACGCGATCGCGGCCAAGGTGGCCGCCGGGGCGGCGCCCGCCCGGGTGCGGACCGGCGGTGAGGCACGGGCGTTGGGCCGCGGCTACCGCGCGCCGCGCGACGCCTAACGGGGAGTCGACGCCACCGGCCAGCCGCCCAGTGCCGCCCAGCGGCCAGCCGCCCAGTGCCGCCGGCGCGGCCAGCCGCCCAGTGCCGCCCAGCGGCCAGCTAGCCGATCCCGCCCCCTACTCCGCCAGCTGGTAGACGCTTGCGGCGCTGGAACCCGGCGAACGTCTACCAGCCAGACTGGCCAGACTGGCCAGACTGGCCAGACCGACCAGACCGACCGATCGGCTAAGACGCGAGCCGGCCGAAGCGTGTCG
This sequence comes from uncultured Actinomycetes bacterium, assembly GCA_963747395.1. Classification (GTDB taxonomy): domain Bacteria; phylum Actinomycetota; class Actinomycetes; order Acidothermales; family Acidothermaceae; genus JAICLV01. The sequence goes on from CAVVEX010000011.1 coordinate 357,760, forward strand.
CCGCGGATCGGAGTTGCGCCTCCACGGTCGCTGGCAGCAGCCGGATCGCGACGGTCGCGAACCGCAAGATCGGCTGTCCCGTGACGATCACGAGATCGTTGTGCCGCTCCATGTCATCCCAGTAACTGAGTGGACGCAGGTGGATCGCGCCGTCGATCTCCACGAAGAACCCGTCGAATTCCGCGTCGAGCCATCGCCGCCGCCCCGCCCGATCGAATCGAAAGCTCTGCCTGCGAGGCAGCGGCAGCCCCGCCCCGCGCGCCAACCGCCCGATGTCGATCTCGGCGAACGAGTGCGCGCCGCCGGCGATGTCGTCGAGGACATGGCCGAGCAGGGCCCGATGCCGAATGGGACCCGCGCCCGTCAACTCTGCTTTCAATCGCTGCGCTGTCGTCAACCGCTGCTGCACGCCGGCCGCGAGCAGCGCGCACGCGTATCGCGGCAGCCGAGTTTGCGCCGCGGCGTCGACGAGCGCGCGTTCGAGCCGGACCGTCGGCAGCGAGCGGCCCGGATGGACTTCCTGCTCGCCGAAACGGCGTGAGACGTGCACCCGAACTCCTGGCAGCCGATGCGGCCGCGAGCCATGCGGGACAACCACATGAATCAGGGGATCGGAAAATCCGGCCAGCCCGTGCTCGTTTGCCGCGGTGACGCCGGTCAGCGCGCCGCCCGACTGCGACAGGACGCCGACCCACCTTCTCTGGTGCTCGGTCAACGGGCCGTTGTGCAACACGACGACGGACCGGCCGTACGCCGTCCAGCGCCGGGCGGTCAGCTGGGCCCGGACATGATCGCTGGTGTAGCCGTGCTCGCTCAGCTGGCGTCGAGTGACGACGCCGTCTTGCAGCCAGGCAAGGCGATCGAGTGAAAGTCGCGGCATGTTCGCTGGTCGAGGCATGCGTGGCAGCGTGCGACCGCCCGAGGGATCGGTTGGTGGTCGGCGCGCAAGCTGTGCGTGCGCCGCCTGAGACGTCGCGGCTGTGGAAAGCCGGTCGCCCGCCCGCTGGTAGACGTTCGGCGGGATAGCAGCCGTCCAGCGTCTACCGGCTCGGGTAGACCTCCGGCTGCAGCAGGACGATTAGCGGTCGGGCGGCGTACGGTCGCGCTGTTGATGCGGTGGGATCATCAACCCGCCGGAACCGTCGACCACCCGCGCGTCGCGACGTTCCTCGCGGATGTCGCCGTTGATCTCGCGGCCGGTGCGCAACACGTGGTGTCGCCGGCTGCGGCGGTCCATCACCGCGACGGTCGCCAAGATGGCGGCGACGATCACGACTACACCGATTGGCAGCCACATGCCCACACAGTAGGTCGCCATCGTCCCGAACCTGTGTCGCGCGCTGAGAAATCGTCCGCGCTTGCGGACAGGATGACCTCATGACCGCGGCCGGCGAGCTTGAGCTCGAGGGATTGCCTCCTCGGCTGTTCTCCTGCACGCCCTCGCGACTCACCACCTGGGTGGATTGCCCTCGGCATTACCGGATGAAGTACCTCGACCGTCCGCGCCCGGCCCCCGGTCCGCCGTGGGCGCACAACAGCCTTGGCGCGAGCGTGCACAACGCGCTCGCCGGCTGGTGGCGGCTAGCGCCGTCCGCCCGCACGCCCGACGCCGCCGGCGAGCTGCTCGATGCCGGCTGGCTGACCGACGGCTTTCGCGACGAACAGCAGTCGTCGTCCTGGCGCCAGCGCGCCGGCGGCATGGTTCGCTCGTACGTGACTGCGCTCGACCCGCGCCGCGAGCCGGTCGGGGTCGAGCGCACGCTTGCCGCGCGCACCCGTCGGCTCGCCCTCTCCGGCCGGGTCGACCGGCTCGACGACCGCGACGGCGACTTGGTGGTCGTCGACTACAAGACCGGACGACGCACGCCCACCGTCGACGATGCCCGCGGTTCGGTGGCGTTGGCGCTGTACGCGGTTGCCGCGGCGAGCACGCTGCGCCGTCCGTGCCACGAAGTCGAGCTGCACCACGTGCCGACCGGCGAGGTTGTCAGCTGGCGGCACACGCAGGAGTCGCTCGCCCGGCAGGTTGGACGAGCCGAGCAGGTGGCCGACGAGATTCAGGCGGCTGGCACTGACCCGGCGGCCGACACTTTCCCCGCGCGGCCCGGCGGGCAGTGCGGGTGGTGCACGTTCCGAGGGCACTGCGCGGAGGGGCAGCGCGCCGGGCCCGCCCGCGAGCCCTGGGCGGCGCTCGACGACGTCGCCTCCCGCGAGCCGTAGGCGCTCGACGACCTCGCCTCCCGCGAGCCGTAGGCGGCGCTCGACGACCTCGCCTCCCGCGCCGCCGCCGGAGCGTGATCCGCGCGGTCTCGCGACTCAGGGATCGGCCGAAACAGCCGATGCAAGACCTGTTGGGACGACGTGTGTCCGCGCGGAGGAGTCAGATGGACGAGTTCGACGAGATCGTGCGCGAGTTTCTCGTGGAGAGCTACGAGAACCTCGACCAGCTCGACCGCGACCTGGTGGGCTTGGAGCAAGACCCCGACTCGCGCGACCTGCTGCAAAGCATCTTCCGCACGATCCACACGATCAAGGGCACCAGCGGTTTCCTCGCTTTCGGCAAGCTGGAGGCGCTTACCCACGCGGGCGAAGGGCTGCTCGCGAAGCTGCGCGACGGCGGGCTGTTGCTCGACCAAGAGCGCACCAGCGGCTTACTCGAGCTGGTCGACGCGGTCCGCGCGATCTTGGCGGCTATCGAGAACGATGGCAACGAGGGCGACCCCGAGTACACCGACCTCGTGTCGCGACTGACCGCGCTGCAAGAGCCCGATCAGCCCGTCACCGAATCTGTCACTGAGCCTGCTGGCGAATCTGTCACGGAGCCTGCTGGCGAATCTGTCACGAGCCTGCTGGCGAATCTGTCACTGAGCCTGCTGGCGAATCTGTCACCGAGCCTGCCGGCGAAGCGATCCCGACGCCGTCGAAGACGCCCAAGGCGACCACCCGCCGCAAGCGGGCTAAGCAGGCGCCAGCCGCGCCGGAGGTCGCCGCCGCCGCGCGGTCCAGGGCCGCCGCGCCGTCCGATGCCGCCGCGCCGTCCGATGCCGCCGCGCCGTCCAAGGCGGGGAGCCCGGAGTCAGCCGCCGATCCGGCGCCCGGGTCGACCGCCGATGCGCACGCGGCGGAGCAGCTGAGCGTGCCGCTGCTCGGTGAGTTGTTGAAGCAGCACTCCGACATCGATGACACCGATGTGGCGGTCGCGATGCTGGAGCAGCAGCTGGGCGATGAGCGTCCGCTGGGCGAGATCCTCGTCGAGCACGGGCAGGCCACGCCTGACCAGATCGCCGAGGCGTTGGCGGCCCAGGCCGGCGCCCGCACCGGCGGTCCGACCCATCCCGCGCACGGCGCGGTGGCGGAGAGCTCGTTGCGGGTGGATGTGAACTTGTTGGACACGTTGATGCGGTTGGTGGGGGAGTTGGTGTTGACCCGCAACCAGATCGTGGCGACGGCGGCCGCGCAGGGCGACCCGGCGATGTTGCGGTCGTCGCAGCGGTTGAACTTGTTGGTCAGCGAGTTGCAAGAGGGTGTGATGAAGACCCGGATGCAGCCGATCGACACGGTGTGGAGCAAGTTGCCGCGGGTGATCCGCGACCTGGGGGTGTCGTGCGGCAAGGACGTGCGCATCGAGTTGGAGGGCCGCGAGACCGAGTTGGACAAGACGATCCTGGAGGCGATCAAAGACCCGTTGACCCATGTGGTGCGCAACGCCGTCGACCACGGGATCGAGACCCCCGAGCGTCGCGTCGCGGCGGGGAAGCCGGCGCAGGGGGTGTTGACGTTGCGGGCGTTCCACGAGGGCGGGCAGGTCAACATCGAGATCGGCGACGACGGCGCGGGCGTGGACCCGGCGAAGGTCGCGGCCAAGGCGCTGGCCTGCGGGCTGGCCACCGCGGAGCAGCTGCGCGCGATGGGCCCGCGGGAGGTCGTCGGCTTGATCTTCGCGCCGGGGTTCTCCACCGCCGAGCAGGTCACCAACGTGTCCGGGCGCGGGGTCGGCATGGACGTGGTGCGCACGAACATCGAGAAGATCGGCGGCGTCGTCGACGTCCAAAGCGAGCTGGGCGCCGGCACCACCATCCGGATCAAGATCCCGCTGACGCTGGCGATCATCCCGGCGTTGACCGTGGAGTGCGCCGGGCAGCGCTACGCCGTCCCCCAGGTCAGCTTGGAGGAGTTGTTGTGCGTGGAGGGCGACCAGGCCCGCGCCGGGGTGGAGTACCTGTCCGGCGCGCCGGTGTTCCGGCTGCGCGGCAACCTGCTGCCGCTGGTGTGGCTGGACCACGTGCTGGAGCTGTCGCCCGGCCCGCACGTGGAGGCCGCCGTCTACATCCTGGTGCTGGCCGCGGAGGGCCGCCGGTTCGGGCTGGTCGTGGACCGGGTGCTCAACACCGAGGAGATCGTGGTCAAACCGCTGTCCCGCCAACTCAAGGGCATCGGCAGCTACGCCGGCGCGACCATCCTCGGCGACGGCCGGGTCGCGCTGATCCTCGACGTGCGCGCGCTGGCCCGCCGCGCCCGCGTGGTCCGCGAGGGCGACCCGGCCGCCGAGGCCGCCAAACAAGCCGCGACCGCCGCCGCGGACGACGGCCCCGAGCCGCTGCTGGTGGTCGCCGTCGGGGCCCGCCGCCTCGGCGTGCCGCTGTCGATGGTCACCCGCCTGGAGGAGATCCCCGCCGCCGGCGTCGAGCGGGTCGGCTCCCGGCAGGTCGTGCAATACCGCGGCCAGCTGCTCCCCCTCGCCCGGCTGTCCGACCTGCTCGGCGGCCCCCCCGCCGAGCGCGACCCCGGCGAGCAGGAGCAGCTGAAGACCATCGTCTACACCCAAGGCCGGCGCAGCGTCGGGCTCGTCGTCGACGCCGTCCTCGACATCGCCGTCGAGGCGCCGAAGTCCCGCGGCGAGGTCAGCGAGCACGCCCTGTCCGGCGTCGCGGTCGTCCAAGACCGGGTCACCGAGCTCCTCGACATGGAACAAGCCATCACCGCCGCCGACCCCCGCTTCTTCGACGCGGTCGCCGCCACCGGCGCCGCCGACGTGTCCGCCTACGCAGAGATCGGGTCGTGACCCATGCCCACCCACACCCGCCAACTCGCCACCTTCACCGTCGAGTCGCTGCTGCTCGGCGTCGAGGTCCACACCGTCCAAGAGGTCATCCGCTACCAGGAGATGACCGCCGTCCCCCTCGCCGCCCACGGCGCCGCCGGACTGATCAACCTGCGCGGCGAGGTCGTCACCGCCATCGACCTGCGCACCCGCCTCGGCCTACCACCCCGCCCCGCCGACCACACCCCGATGAACATCGTCGTGCGCGTCGACGACGAACCCGTCAGCCTCCTCGTCGACGCCATCGGCGACGTCGCCCACGTCACCACCGACCAATACGAACAACCCCCCGACACCATCACCGGACCCGGCCGCGCCCTCATCCTCGGCGCCTACAAACTCCACAACCAACTCCTCCTCGCCCTCGACGTCAAACGCGCCGTCGACATCGGCGTCGCGGTCTGATTTGTCGTTGAATTCGGGCTGACCCGCCAGCTCGTTCGCCCGGTCGGCGGGTGGTCGCCGCGGCTTTCGGCTGCGACGATGAGCCCGTGCACTCGCTGGTCAACGCGCCCACCATCGGTTACGACCTCGCGCGGTTGCCCACCGGCGCCGCCGTCGCGACGGTCCTGCTGGAGACGCTCGCGGCCGCGCCCGCCGAAGGCGAGTTCGCGGACCTCTCCGCGTTCGACCCGGCGGCCGCGGACGACCCGCGCCGCGCCGCCGCGTGGCTTGCGGTCTCCGCGCTGACTCCCTCGCGCAAGGTCGACGAGGCGCTGTCGGCCGCCAAGCAGGTGTTGGACGACGCGGTGGCCACCATGCGGCTGCGCGCGCACGAACTCGAGCCGGTCGCCGCCGGGCTCGTCGGCGCCTACTTCGGTGGGCTGCCCGACCTATTGCGGCTGGTGCGCGAGGACATCCTGACCGGTGCGCCCGCGCACGTCGGGGCGCTGGCCTGCGACGCGCTCGCCGCCGCCTACGGCGGCCGCAATCTCCCGGACGACGCGAGGCATCAGCTGGGCGGACCGTGGATCGCGGCTTCCCGCGCGTTGCCCGCGATCCCGGCCGACCTCGGGCCGTTCGCGGTTCATGTCGCCGCTGTGCTCGACCGATTGCCGGTGCTGACCGCGCCGCAGGCGCTCGTGATGGCGGAGGCGGCGTCCTCGGTGGAGGTCGACTGGAGCCGGCGAATGCACGACGCCGCGTGGGCGGCCTACCTGTCGGGTCGGCTCCGGCCTGCGGCGAGCGCGCAGTTCCAAGCGGTGCGCGGGCTGCGCGCCGCCGGCGTCACGCCCGAGCAGGCGGCCCGCGGCGTCTGGAACGCGGTGAGCGGCGCCCTGCAGGCCATCGTCTTGCACGACATGCTCGACGAGGTCACCTACGGCGTGCTCGTCGGCCCGTGGGAAACCGCGATGGGCATCCTCGGCTGACCGTCTTACCCCCGCGTTGTTCGCTTAGGCGAGGCGCTTCGCTGCCGATGAGTTAGTGCGGCCATCGACGGCCGGCAATCGGCGGCGGAGGTGTCGGTGGGCAGCATCGCGGTTCTCGTCGTCGATGACTCGGTCGTGATCCGGCGTATGGTCGCCTCGGTGCTGGACGACGACCCGGACATCGAGGTCGTGGGCACCGCCGCGAACGGTCGGATCGCCCTCGACAAGCTGCCGCAGCTGCGCCCGGACATCGTGATCCTCGACGTCGAGATGCCGGTGATGGACGGCCTGGCCACCTTGCGCGCGATGCGCCTCACGCACCCGCACCTGCCGGTCGTCATGTTCAGCACGCTCACGGAGCGCGGCGCCGCCGCCACTCTCGACGCGCTCACGGCCGGCGCGTCTGACTACGTCACGAAGCCGTCGCACGTCGGCAGCGTCAACGCCTCGATCGACCGCGTGCGCAGCGAGCTGATCCCGAAGATCAAGGCGCTCGTCGGCGCCACCCGCGAGAAGACGGCGCCGCGCGTCCGCGAGGTGCCGCCAACGCGGCCGGTGCGACAGGACCGCGTCGACATCATCGCCGTGGGCTGCTCCACCGGCGGCCCCGACGCGCTCACCGCGATCGTCGCCGGCCTCCCCGCCGACCTCGCCGTGCCGATCGTCGTGGTCCAGCACATGCCGCCGCTGTTCACCAGGATGTTCGCCGAGCGACTCGACCGCAGCTGCCCGCTGTTCGTACGCGAGGCGGCCGACGGCATGACCGTCGAGCCCGGTCAGATTCTCGTGGCGCCCGGCGACCACCATCTGGTGTTGCGCCGCCGAGGCGTCGACGTCGTCGCGCAGCTCACGAAAGAGGCGCCGGAGAACTACTGCCGGCCGTCCGTCGACGTGCTCTTCCGCTCCGTGGCTTCGGTCTACGGAAACGGCGCCCTGGCGTGCGTCTTGACCGGCATGGGCCGCGACGGCCTCAAGGGCGCCGAGCGGATCCGCGCCGCTGGCGGGCGAATTGTCGTCCAAGACCAAGCGACTTCGGTGGTGTGGGGCATGCCCGGTGCGGTGGCACAGGCCGGTCTGGCCAACGACGTGGTGCCGCTTGAGAAGGTGAAGGACACCCTGGTCGCCGCAGTGGGATCGGCCCGCCGTCCGGCGACGCACCGGCTGCCACCAGCCTCGCCCGCGTCGCCGTCCGCTCCTGTCGGTGTCGGAACCCGGGGTGGCCCCGCCTTCGGGGGCGCGTGGTGACGATCAACCTCAGCGCTTTCACGTTCGTCAGCGACTTGGTGAGGCAGGACTCGGCGATCGTCATCGGGCCCGGCAAGGAGTACCTCGTCGAGAGCCGGTTGCTGCCGATCGCCCGCGCCGAAGGGATCGGCGACGTCGGAGCGCTCATCGCAAAGCTCCAGATGACACCGGACGAGCGATTGCGCCGGCGCGTCGTCGAGGCGATGACCACGAACGAGACGTCGTTCTTCCGTGACCGCGATCCGTTCACCTTGCTCAACAAGGTCGTCTTTCCGGAGTTGTGCCGCAGGCGGGCCGCGACGCATCGGATCAACGTCTGGTCGGCGGCGTGCTCGACCGGCCAAGAGCCTTACAGCATCGCGATGTCAGCGCTGGACCACCCGCTGATCACCTCCGACTGGCAGGTGCAGATCCTCGGCACCGACATCAACGAGGAGATCCTCCACCGCGCCGACCAGGGCCGGTACTCCCAGCTCGAGGTCAACCGCGGACTGCCGGCCGCGATGCTGGTTCGCCATTTCGAGCGCGCGGAGACCGACTGGAAGGTCGTGCCCGCCGTCCGGGCCATGGTGAAGTTCAAGCAGTTGAACCTGGGCGACCCGTTCGACCTGCCCTTGATGGACGTCGTCTTCTTGCGCAACGTCCTCATCTACTTCGACGCCGCGACAAAGGCAGACGTGCTGCAGCGGATGCGCCGCGTGCTCAAGCCAGACGGCTTTCTCTTCCTGGGCGGGTCGGAGACCACGATCGGTCTGGACGACGGCTTCGAGCGCGTCGCCGTCGGCAACGCGACGGTCTACCGGCCCCGTGGCGCCGCCCCGTTGGAGACGCCGCTGCCTGAGGCCGTTGGCGCCGCCAGCCTGGGCGCCGTCGCTGGGCGAATGAGCTTTCCGTCGCCGCAGCCGTTCGGCGCGACCGCGACTGCGTCCGCGCCAACGGTGCCGTCTGCAGGGGGCGCCGGCTCGTGGCCCTGGTTACCACCGTTACCGCCTGTGCCGGTGCCGCCGCGGTCTGGGACGTCGCGTCAACCGCTCAACTAAGTCTCGGTAACGCCGATGAAGGTACGTATGAGGAAAGGGGCGGTCCGTTGCTGGCCATGGTGATCGACGACTCGAGCGCCATGCGCTTGATCCTCGGTCGGATCATGCGCGGTCTGGGTTTCGATGTCGTCGAGGCGCCGAACGGCGCCGAGGCGATCGCCCGCCTCGAAAGCGGCGCGATGCCGGAGATTGCACTTGTCGACTGGAACATGCCGGTCATGGACGGCTTGGCGTTCGTCAACGCCGTCCGCAAAGTCGAGAGGTGGCGGCAGATCACCTTGATGATGGTGACCACCGAGAGCGAGCAGTCGCAGATCGTGCGAGCGCTGGCGGCCGGTGCGCACGAGTACGTGATCAAGCCGTTCACTCCTGACGCGATCGCCGACAAGCTCGCCCTGCTCGGCGTGCTGGCCTACTGAAAGGACCTGCCAGGTGACGTACATCCCGAGTGCGGACGACCTCGAGGTCATCACCCGCGAGGTCTGGACGTCGTTCCTCGACGGTGACCCGGACGGTTTGCTTCCCGGCGCTTCGGAGCCGGACGCCGAACAAGTCACCGGGTGCGTGCACCTTTCCGGCGCCTACGTCGGCTCGATCATGTTGCGTTGCTCGGCGCCCGCCGCGCGCTACGCGGCCGCCGCGTTGTTCTCCATGCAGCCGACCGACGTTACCCAAGTCGAGGTCGTCGACGCGCTCGGAGAGCTGGCCAACATGGTCGGCGGAAACGTGAAGAGCATGCTGCCTGGGCCGTCGGCGCTGTCGCTGCCGCTGGTCGTGCACGGGCAGCTCGCGGTTCCTGGCGCCGAGGTGATGCGCGAGGTCGCGCTGTCGTGGCGCGGTGAGTCGCTGGTTGTGAGTCTTTGGCAGCAGGCCGCGCAGGCTGCGTGAGGCGGCGCAGGTATGCGCATCTTGGTGGTTGACGACAGCAAGGCGATGCGGATGATCGTCGTCCGCACCTTGCAGCTCGCCGGTTACGACGAGCACGAGATTGTGCAAGCGTCGAACGGCCGCGAAGCCGTCGAGGTCATTTCCCAGTCCCCGCCCGGCTTGGTGTTGTGCGACTGGAACATGCCGGAGATGAGTGGCCTTGAGCTGCTCACCGGTTTGCGCGCGGCGGGCTGGGACGTGCCGTTCGGCTTCGTCACCTCAGAGGCCGCGCCGCAGATGCGCGAGCAGGCGTTGGCAGCGGGCGCGATGTTCCTGATCGCGAAGCCCTTTACGCCCGAGGACTTTCAGGACGCCCTCGACCCGGTGCTCGCTTAACTAGAGCTTGGCGATGACTGCGCCGACGTTCGTCGGGTCGACGTTGAAGTCCGTAAGCCCCTCGATGAAGCCGCATTCGACGCAACGCGCGGCCAGCGCCACCCAGGTCACGTCGTCCGAGCCTTCAAGGTGCAGGCCGGCCGCGACTTCGGCGATCGACTGTCCGCACCCCGAGCAGCTCCACATGCGAGGGGCGGTCCAGTGCTCGGCCGAGTCGAGGACGTCGCCGGTGTGCCCGCAGGACAGGCAGCGACGGCGCGCGATGGACTCGCGGGCGTCGGCCTCCACGTAGAACCACGTCGCCGGGTCGTCGGCATGCTGCTCGCTCGGGCAGGTCGCCAGGACCGTGCGCGAGATCGGCGGGCAGCCTTCCAGCTGCCGCAACCAGACTTGGAGGTCTTCGGCGGTCTCGCCGATGCGCCTTCCGGCGACGGTGCGCAGTGTCACTGGTCCTCCTCGCGTTGGTCTGACTGAATCGTCGGATCGCGAGGCGGGCCGCTTGAACTTCTCAGTCAGACGACGCGGTCTCGGACGTCGAAGCGCCGCCCTGCGCGCCACCGCCGCGACCGCGGCCGCCGCGCGAACGGCGCCGGCGCCTGGGCGCGTCGGCCTGGTCGCCGGCCGCCGCGGCCGACCCGTCGGCGGGAGGCCGCTCCCTCGCCGTCTTGTCGGTGGGCGCCGTCTTGTTGCTGGGCGCCGTCTTGTTGGCGGCCGGGCCGTCGCCAGCGTCGGTCTGGGCGGCGCCGCGGGTTCGGTTGCGTTGACGCGGCTTGCGCGCCCCCTCGCCCGACGTGGCCGACGTGGCCGACTTGGCCGGCCTGCCGGTTGGCCCGCTCGCCGCGCCTGCCTTGCCCTCGCGCGGCCGGCGTTTACGGTCGCCGCCGCCGAGGTCCTCGAGCCTTTCCGCCCGCAAGCCGGCCCGGGTGCGCTCCGCCGATGGCAGCACGCCGGTCACCGTGCGCGGGATGTCCAGCTCGTCGTGGATGAGGTCGGACGTCGAGTAGGTCTCGGGCGGGTCGGGGAAGGGCAGGTCGAGGATCGAGTTGATCGACTTCCACCGGGTCACGTCGTCCCAGTCGACGAGGGTCACCGCGACGCCGGACGCGCCGGCGCGGCCGGTGCGGCCGATGCGGTGCAGGTAGGTCTTCTCGTCGTCGGGGCACGAGTAGTTCACGACGTGGGTGACGCCTTCGACGTCGATGCCGCGGGCGGCCACGTCGGTGGCGACGAGAACGTCGATCTTGCCGGCGCGGAACGCCCGCAACGCCTGCTCGCGCTGGCCTTGACCGAGGTCGCCGTGCACCGCGGCGACGGCGAAGCCGCGTTCGGCGAGATCGGCGGCGAGCCGGTCGCACTGGCGCTTCGTCTGGCAGAAGACCATCGTGAGACCGCGGCCCCGCGCCTGCAGGATGCGCGCGAGCATCTCGGGCTTGTCCATCGAGTGCGCGCGAAACACGTGCTGCGCGGTGTCGGGAACCGTGCGCCCTTCATCCGGCTCCTCGGCGCGGATGCGCGTGGGTTGGTTCAGGTAGCGGCGCGACAGCGAGATGATCTCGCCCGGCATCGTCGCCGAGAACAGCATCGTCTGCCGGCTTGCCGGCGTCAGCGCGAGGATTCGCTCGACGTCCGGCAAGAAGCCGAGGTCGAGCATCTCGTCGGCCTCGTCGAGCACGAGCACCTCGATGGCCGACAGGTCGAGGTGGCCTTGGCGGGCCAGGTCGAGCAGCCGGCCGGGGGTGCCAGCGACGACGTCGATGCCGGCCTTGAGCGACTGGACCTGCGGCTCGTAGGACCGGCCGCCGTAGACGGCCATCACGCGGGCGCCCAGGCCCTTGCCCGCCACCTCGAGGTCGGCGGCGACCTGGATCGCGAGCTCACGGGTGGGGACGACGACCAGCGCGTGCGGCCGGTGGTCGTCGACCAGCTGGATCCGCTGCAGGAGGGGGGCCCCAAAGGCGAGCGTCTTGCCGGTGCCGGTGCGCGCTTGACCGATGAGGTCGGTGCCGGTGAGCGCGAGCGGGATGGCCAGCGCCTGCACCGGGAACGGAGATGTGATGCCGACGGCCTCAAGCGCCTCGGCGGTCTCGGGTGCGATCCCGAGCTCAGCGAACGTGGTCAGAAGACGTACCTCTCGAAATAAAGTTGACCTTCAGTCTAGCGGGCGCTCGGCGATCACCCCGGCGGCCACGCGGAATCGCCGTGGCGGCGCGTGGGCCACTACGCTGCCAGATCGTGAGCGAGCAACCGGACCTGCTGTCGGACCCCGTCTATCGCGACGCGGTCACCGACCTGCTCGGCGTCCTCGCTTACGCCGAGCTGATCGCGTTCGAACGGCTCGCCTACGACGCCCGGATGGCGCCGACCCTTGAGGACAAGGCGGCGCTCGCCGAGCTCGCCACCGCGGAGTTCGGCCATTACCGCATCATCGAGGCGCACCTCGACGAGATGGGGATCGCCGCCGAGAAGGCGATGGCGCCGTTCGTCGTCGCACTTGAGGCGTTTCACGCGAAGACCGCGCCGTCCGATTGGGCGGAGAGCCTGGTGAAGGCCTACGTCGGCGACGGCATCGCGGCCGACTTCTACCGCGAGATCGCGAAGCTGCTCGACCCCGAGACCCGGACGCTCGTTTTGGAGGTGCTGGCCGACGCGGGCCACGCCGAGTTCGCGGTCGAACGGGTGCGCCAACTCATCCAGGCCACGCCCCCGGCGGCGGGCCGGCTCGCGTTGTGGGGCCGGCGGATCGTGGGGGAGGCGCTCGCCCAGGCGCAGGCGGTCTGCGCCGACCGAGAGGCGCTCGTCACTCTGCTGGTCGGAGGCATACCGGGTGCCGACACCGACCCCGATGAGCTGACCCGCACGTTCGGACGGATCACCGACGCGCACATGGCACGGATGGCCGCGCTAGGCCTGTCCGCCTAGCCGATCACCACGGGCGCTCCTCACATCGCGCGGGCACATGGGCGCGATCCTCGTCGCGACCAACCGCGGTCGCTCCTCACATCGCGCGGGCACATGGGCGCGATCCTCGTCGCGACCAACCGCGGTCGCTCCTCACATCGCGCCGAAACCCACGCGGCGCTCGAGCGACTCGCCGATCTCGACATACGCCAGCTTCTCGACCGGCACCAGCACTCGGCGGCCCTTCTCGTCGGTCAGGGCGAACACACCCCCGGCGTCGAGCGCGGCGGTGACGAGCCGTTCGATGTCGTCGGCCTCTTGGGTGCTCTCCAGCACGATCTCTCGCGCCGAGTACTGCACGCCGATCTTGACCTCCACGCCTGGCCTCCGCGTCGTCCGATGAACTGATCAGGCTTCTTGAGGCTAGCGGTACTCCCGGACTCGCTCGCGATTTGCGGCAACCGCCCGCGTCTTCCCGACGGCAATTCCACCAGATCGGCGAGCAGGTCGCCCGTCGCATCCAGCCGGCGCAGCACGTCGTCGGCGACGAACTTCAAATCGTCGACCGACGCGGAGCAGTTCGACACCTCGTCCCAGCTGACCGGCGTCGACACTGTGGGCTCGGGACGCGCCCGCAGAGAGTACGGCGCCACCGTCGTCTTCGCCGCCGTGTTCTGGCTCCAGTCGATGAGCACTTTGCCGTGCCGCAGCGCCTTCGTCATGTCCGAGACCACGAGGTCGGGCCGCTCCTTCTCCAGTCGCCGCGCGAGCGCGCGGGCGTACTCGCGAGTGCGCTCAGACGACGTCGCGCCGCAGCGGCGCGTACAGCTGCAAGCCCTTGGACCCGCTGGTCTTCGGATAGGCGGCGATCCCGTCGTCCGCCAGCAGGTCGCGAAGCAGCAAGGCGACCTCGCAGCACTCGACCACGGTCGCCGGCGGGCCCGGGTCGAGGTCGAGCACCAGCAGGTCGGCGTCCAAGACCTTGCCGGCGCGGTCGACCTTCCACTGCGGCACGTGCAACTCGATCGAGGCGAGGTTGGCGACCCAGACCAGCGTCGCCAGCTCGTCGACGATGACGAAGTCGATGGTGTCGCGGTTCTTGGTGCTGCCGGGCACCGGAAGCGTGACGGTGCGCACCCAGCCCGGGGTGCCGCGCGGGCGCGTTCTTCTCGAAGAACGGTGGCGCGTCGACGCCATTGGGGTATCGCTTGCGAGTCAGCGGGCGTCCGGCGAGGTGCGGCAGCAGCGCTGGCGCGACACGCGCGTAGTAGTCGAGCATTTGCCCTTTGGTGAACCCGGTCTGCGGGTACAGGATCTTGTCCAGGTTGGAGATCTGCAGCCGCCGGTCGCCGACCTGGACGGTCTGCCGCGCGGGCGCCGATGGTTTCGCGCGCGTCGGGACGTCAGAAGGGGACCGGGGCACCGCTTAGTGCTCCCCTGGCGAAGGAAGGCTCATGCGCAGCATCTGGAAGGGGTCGATCTCCTTCGGGCTGGTCAACATCGCGGTCAAGCTGTACTCCGCCACCGAGGAGAAGGACGTCGCGTTCCACCAGGTGCACCGCGAGGACGGCGGTCGGGTCCGGTACAAGCGGGTCTGCTCCATCTGCGGCGAGGAGGTCGCCTACAACGACATCGCCAAAGGCTACGAGCTTCCGGACGGCGAGATCGTCGTCCTGACCGATGATGACCTCGCCGAGTTGCCGCTGACGACGAGCCGCGAGATCGACGTCCTTCAGTTCGTGCCGCTGGAGCAGGTCGACCCCATCTACTTCAGCAAGAGCTATTACCTCGAGCCCGACGCCAAGGCGACCAAGGCCTACGTCTTGTTGCGCGACACCCTGGAGGACTCCGGCAAGGTGGCCATCGTGAAGGTCGCGCTGCGCCGGCGGGAGGCGTTGGCGACGCTGCGGGTGCGCGAGGGCGTGCTCACGATGGAGACCATGCTGTGGCCGGACGAGATCCGCGAGCCGGCGTTCGGGTTCCTCGACGAGACGCCCGAGGTGCGCAAGCAGGAGCTGGCGATGGCCGCCTCGCTGGTCGAGTCGCTGTCCGGCGAGTTCGACCCCGCGCAATACACCGACCAATACCGAGAGGCGATCGAGTCGCTCATCGACGCCAAGGTCGAGGGCCGCGACCTCGTGCCGGCGCGCGAGACAGAGGTCGAGGGCGGCGGCAAGGTGGTCGACCTGGTGGCGGCGTTGCAGGCCAGCATTGACGCGGCCAAGCGCGGCCGCACCGGCGGCGCGTCGTCCGACGAGAGCGTGAGCGCCCGCCCGGCGAAGCGCCCGGCCGCGGCCAAGAAGGCGTCGGCGAAAAAGTCGGCGGCAAAGAAGACGGCTGCCAAGACAGCGGCTAAGCAGACGGCTAGCAAGAAGTCGGCGGCACCGGCCAAGAAAGCGGCTGCCCCGGCCAAGAAGACGGCCAAAAAGGCTAGTGCGACGCGGCGTTCGGCCTGACCCAAGCTGGGCGTCTGGTCACAATCGGGCGCAAGACTCAAGCAACCGTGCTACGAGGCCGACGTGACGGATGAGGATTAACGTGCCCTCCTAGCAGCCCGCCGTTCGTCAGGGGAACCCGCCGTGAGCATCGCCGACCACCGCGACATCGTCGCGGCGTTGCGCGAGGTGCCGGGCGTCGCCGAGGCGGACGTCGAGCCGGACGGCGAAGGCGAGGGCCTCGGGCTGTTGCGCCTCGGCCTCGCTCCAGGAGTCGACGAGGTTGAAGTGGCCAGTGCGGTTGGCCGGTTGCTTCGCGAGCGGTTCGGCTTGGGGGTCGACGCCGAGCGCGTGCAACTGGTTGAAGACATGCAGGCCAGCCTCGATGATCCTGACATCGAAGAAGTCGAGGACGACGACCCGGCCGACCGCTTCCGGCCGGCCATTCGTCGCATGCACATCATCTCGTCGGGCCTGCAGGTGACCGCCGAGGTGACTCTCGCTGTCGGCGACCGGTCAGCCATGGGGCACGCCGAGGGCACCGCGACGCAGAGCGGCGTCCAACGCGCTGTCGCGACCGCCACGCTGCGCGCGGTTGAAGACCTCCTTGACGGGCGCGCGCGCTTCGAGCTGGATTTGGTTGAGGTCGCGCCGACCGGCCGGGAGCGCGCGGTGCTGGTCGCGGTGACGATGCTTTCCAGCAGCGGCAGCGAGAAGCTGACCGGCGCGGCGAACGTCCGCGAAGACGTGCGGCAGGCCGCGATCCGGGCCACCCTCGACGCCCTGAACCGGCGCGTCGAGCACATGGTCAGCACCGCCAGCTGAATCACCGGTCAGGCTCTGGGCGACGCGTCGTCCCACTTGGCGGATAACCGGGAAACATCTTGTCGTTATAGCGCTGAAAGTTACCCCGGTGAGCGGATCACGGTCCGGTCGCCACATACATCCGATAGGCAGCGGCCGGTGTTGGTCGGGTAAATCTGAAGAACCGGCTGTTCGCGCCCTCGTTCATGTTCGAGTTCGGGCGGGTCGCCGCGGAAGTGCAGGTTCATCGTCACGTCAAGGGTGAAGTCGTCGGACGACGTCCACGACCAAGGCTGGTACGACGTGAAGCGGCACCGGCACGATCGCCACATGGAACGGATGCCGGTTGCCATTGCGCTGTCGCGCAGGCGTCGCCGGTTCGCGACCGAGGAGCGGGCGCGGCCGCGTGAGGCTGGCGTGTTGACCGCGATCGAGGTAGGCCTGCACTCGCGACGCGCCAAGCAGCAGGGCGGCGCGCGAAGCGGACGGGCGGGCCGCATTTCCCAAGCGCGCCGCGCATAAAGGGCAACGATGGCGCCAGGCGTGGACCACGCGCGGCGAGCAGAGTCGAACGTCCTCTCCCGGTCGCGTCCTATCGCGCTTACGATCACGGCTATGCAGCGAGTACAGGGCGTGATCGCCCGTCAGAAGAACGCGCCCGTCGAGCTCACCACCGTGCTGGTGCCCGACCCGGGTCCCGGCGAGGCCGTTGTGCGGGTGCAGACCTGCGGCGTCTGCCACACGGACCTGCACTACCGCGAGGGCGGCATCAACGACGACTTCCCGTTCCTGCTCGGCCACGAGGCGGCCGGGATCGTCGAGACCGTCGGCGACGGTGTCACCAACGTCGCGCCCGGCGACTTCGTGATCCTCAACTGGCGAGCCGTTTGCGGCCAATGCCGGGCCTGCCTTCGCGGACGTCCCTGGAACTGCTTCAACACGCACAACGCGGCGCAGAAGATGACGCTCGAAGACGGCGCCGAGTTGTCGCCGGCGCTTGGCATCGGCTCGTTCGCGGAGAAGACGCTGGTGCACTCCGGCCAGTGCACGAAGGTCGACCGGAAGGCGTCACCGGCGGCGGCCGGACTTCTTGGTTGCGGCGTGATGGCCGGCCTCGGCGCGGCCATCAACACCGGCGCGGTAACCCGCGGCGACACGGTCGCGGTGTTCGGCTGCGGAGGTGTTGGTGACGCCGCGATCGCGGGGGCCCGGCTGGCCGGAGCGCGCACGATCATCGGCGTCGACATCGACGACCGCAAGCTTGACCTGGCCAAGCGCATCGGCGCCACCCACACGGTGAACTCGAAAACCGGCGACCCGGTCGAGGCGATCCGCGCGATCACCGACGGCTTCGGGGTCGACGTCGCCATCGAGGCGGTCGGCCACCCAACGACGTACGAGCAGGCGTTCTACGCCCGCGACCTCGCGGGCGTCGTCGTCCTTGTCGGCGTGCCGAGGCCCGACATGCGGCTCGACCTGCCATTGCTCGACGTGTTCGGACGCGGCGGCGCGTTGAAGTCGTCGTGGTACGGGGACTGCCTGCCGTCACGCGATTTCCCGATGCTCATCGACCTTTACCTGCAAGGCCGGCTCGACCTCGACGCGTTCGTGTCGGAGACCATCGGGCTCGGCGACGTCGAGGCGGCCTTCGAGAAGATGCACCACGGCGACGTGCTGCGCTCGGTGGTCGCCCTCTAGCCGGGGTAGGCCGACCCCATGCGCGACTGGCCCGGCACCCTCATCCGAACTCGGCGCGGCGATGTCTTCGTGCGCCACGACCCGTCGCCCCCGCGCCGACTGAAGGGTTCGGGTCGCTCTCAGGGCGGCTTGGACGACGCAAACCCTTCGCTCGACGAAGAGGAGGAGGAAGGCCAAGAGGGCGCGGTGACGCTGGAGGCCGCGTTGTTCGTGCACGGGCTCGGCGGCGAGTCGCTTGATTGGGCGGACGTCGTCCACGCTCTGGCGGACCGGGTCGACGGATACGCGCTCGACCTCCCCGGCTTCGGAGAATCGCCGCCGGCCGTCGCAGGGCACGCCCTCCACGTCCACGCCAGCGCGGTGGTCGACGTGATCGAAGCCATCGGCCGCGGCCCGGTGCACCTTGTCGGCAATTCGCTCGGGGGCTCGGTGGTCACCCGCGTCGCGGCCGAGCATCCTGAACTGGTCAAGACCCTCACTCTGTTATCGCCGGCGATGCCCGACCTACGCCCGCGCATGTGGAGCTGGCAGCTGTTGATCGCGCTCGTCCCGGGCGTCGGCGCCCGGATCGTCAACGCCGCGCTGCGCGGCGACCCGGAGCGGATGGCGCGCCGGGTGTTCTGGCTCTGCTACGGCGACCCGCACGCGGTCACCGACCAACGCCGCTCGGACGTCGTGGCCGCCGCCCGCCGCCGGTCCGAGCTCGCCTACAGCGGAGCGGTCTACCGTTCGTCGCTGCGCTCGTTGGTCGCCGCCTACCTCCAAGTCGGACGACGCCGCCTTTGGCGGCAGGCGCGGCGGGTCAGCGTGCCGACCCTGTTGATGTACGGAGGTCGCGACAAGCTGGTCGACCCGCGGATGGCCAAGCGGGCGGAACTGACGTTTCCCAACTCGCGCACCGTGCTGATGCTCGACGCCGGCCACGTCGCGCATCTGGAGTTTCCGGACCGGGTCGCCGCCACGTTGCGCGAGTTCCTGGACGGCGCCCTGGGTCGGGGAATGACCGGCCGCCATGGGACCGTTGAGACCGGTGAGGCGCCGGGCAGCCGGCGCGCCAGCTGATCGTCGTCCGCCTGATTTTGGAGCGCTAGGTGTCTTTCCCGCCGCTGGTCGAACCCGCCGAAAGCCTCACCGTCGAAGAGGTCAGGCGCTATTCGCGGCACCTGATCATTCCCGACGTCGCGATGGCCGGCCAGAAGCGGTTGAAGAACTCGAAGGTGCTGGCGATCGGCGCGGGGGGCCTCGGCTCGCCGACGCTGATGTATCTCGCGGCCGCGGGTGTCGGCACGCTCGGCGTCATCGACTTCGACACCGTCGACGAGTCGAACTTGCAGCGGCAGATCATCCACGGGCAAAGCGACATCGGCAAGTCGAAGGCGCAGTCGGCCCGCGAATCCATTCTGGAGATCAACCCGCTGATCAACGTTGTCGTGCACGAGGAGCGGCTCGAGAACGACAACGTCTTCGAGATCTTCTCGCAGTACGACCTGATCGTCGACGGCACCGACAACTTCGCAACCCGCTACATGGTCAATGACGCGTGCGTGCTGCTCGGAAAGCCTTACGTGTGGGGTTCGATCTACCGCTTCGACGGCCAAGCCTCCGTCTTTTGGGCCAACGCGCCCGGCGGGACGGCCCCCTGCTACCGCTGCCTCTACCCAGAGCCGCCGCCGCCCGGCATGGTGCCGTCATGCGCCGAGGGCGGCGTGCTCGGCGTGCTGTGCGCGTCGATCGGCTCGATCCAGGCCACCGAGGCGATCAAGCTGCTCACCGGCATCGGGGAGCCGCTGGTTGGTCGGCTGATGATCTACGACGCCCTGGAGATGAGTTACCGCGAGGTCAAGATCCGCAAGGATCCGGAGTGCCCGATCTGCGGGAAGAACCCGACCATCACCGAGCTCATCGACTACGAGTCGTTCTGCGGTGTGGTGTCGGACGAAGCGGTGCAGGCGGCGGCCGGGTCGACGATCGTGCCGACCGAGCTCAAAGAGTGGATCGACCGCGGGGAGAACATCTTCCTGGTCGACGTCCGCGAGCCAGCCGAGTACGAGATCGTCTCGATCCCGGGCGCGACGCTGATCCCGAAGGGCGATTTCCTCAACGGGTCGGCCCTGGAGAAGCTGCCGCAGGACAAGCGCGTCGTCCTGTACTGCAAGACCGGCATCCGCTCCGCTGAGGCGCTGGCGGTCGCGAAGGGCGCCGGGTTCGCCGACGCCGTGCATGTCGGCGGCGGGGTGGTCGGCTGGGTCAACCAGGTCGACCCCTCCCTCCCGTCCTACTGATCTGCCGATCGGCTGTTCACCTGCTGGTCGACGTTCGCGGGGATAGAAAGCCGCGACCGTCGGCCGGTTCTCACCTACGAGTACCCGGCTCCGTCTGGTGCTCGGCGCGTACGTGCTGCCCGAGTCTGTCTGACGGCGGGTGGCGGCCGCATAATTCCTGCGTGCCAGCGGCCGAGATTCCCGAGTTCGCGCAGCGAGTGCTTGACGTCGTCGAAGCAATACCGGCCGGTCGGGTCATGGCCTACGGCGACATCGCCGAGTTGCTCGGTGAGGGCGGTCCGCGGCAGGTCGGCCGGGTGATGTCGACCTGGGGCGGCGGCGTCCCGTGGCATCGCGTCGTCCACTCCGATGGAAAGCCGGCGCCGTGCCACGACGGCGAAGCGCTGCGACTGCTGCGGGCGGATCGCACGCCGATGCGTGGCGATCGCGTCGACATGCCCGTCGCCCGGTGGGACGGCGGAAGTGCTTAATAGCGAGCGTGTCCAACCCTTGACCTCGTGTCGCACGCGGTCTTAAGGTCTAGTCCATCGCGATTAGTAAACCTCCCTAACGACTGCAAGCGGAGGAATGGCACATGCCTCGGTCATCACGGGTGACGACGTTGGTAGCCGCAGCTGCGACAGTGTGCGCTGGGGTTTTCATGTCCGGCGGCACGGCCTTCGCCAGCGACGGACCCGGCCATCATTCGCCCGGGTTGAACGGCGGTGTGCCGTTGCCGGCGCATGTGTTCGCGCCGTACTTCGAGACGTACAACCCCGACAGCCTGTCCGGCCTGTCGAAGGCCTCAGGCGCGCGATTCCTGACCCTGGCGTTCCTGCAAACCGATCAGCCCGGATCTTGCGACGTCTACTGGAACGGTGACACCAGCACGCCGGTCTCGTGGTCGGTGTATGGCAGCGACATCGCGAAGATCCGCGCGGCCGGCGGCGACGTCGTCCCGTCGTTCGGCGGTTACTCAGCCGACACCTTCGGCACCGAGATCGCCGACAGCTGCACCGACGTCCACAAAATCGCCCAGGTCTACGAGAACGTGATCACGACGTATGGCGTGACGCGACTCGACTTCGACGTTGAGTCCAACCCTGGCTCGCTTTCTAACCAGGCCGGCATCGACCGCCGCAACAAAGCCATCAGGCTGGTTGAGGACTGGGCGTGGCGCACGCATCGCGTCGTCCAATTCGTTTACACGCTGCCAACGGAGCCCCAAGGCCTCGAGTCCGATGGGCTGAACGTGCTGCAGAACGCGGTGACCAACCACGCGCGCGTCGACATCGTCAACATCATGACGTTCGACTACTACGACGAGACCTCGCCTTCCCAGACGCATGAGATGGCGACCGCGACCTTCACCGCCGCGAGCGGATTGCACGCGCAGCTGGCCGCGCTGTATCCGCACCACTCGTCGTCGCGACTGTGGCGGATGATCGGCGTGACCGAGATGCCCGGCGAGGACGACTACGGCCCGCAGGAGACCTTCACCAAGTCCGACGCCGTCGCGGTCGAGCGGTGGGCGAAGTCCAAGCAGTTGGCGGAGCTGTCGTTTTGGGCGCTGCAACGCGACAACGGCTCGTGCCCCGGCGGCGGGGCGCAGGACACCTGCTCCGGCATCGCCCAGCCGACGTGGTACTTCAGTCACGTGTTCGAGCCGTTCACCAGCCACCGCTTCGGCTGGCTTGACTGGGCCAGGCGCGGCTAGCCTCCGCTAGGCGCGGCGGGCCACGTCGTCAAGGAGGCCGTAGACCACCGCTTCGTCGCTCGTGAGGTAGACGCCGCGGCTGATCTCGTCGGCGACCAGCGGTGCGGGGCGCGTCGTCCGGTCTGAGATTCGGTCGATCAAGACGCTGATACGGCGGCGATGCTCGTCCACCAACCGGGCGGCGGAGTCCGCGGTGTGCGTCGAAGTCTCGAACTTCGGTTCGCACAGCCGTAGTGTCGCGTGCGGGCGCGCGAGCCGGCGATGCCGCGTGGTCAGCAAGATCAGGCCCGCGCCGCCGAGCCGACCGGCGATCACGATCGTGAGCGGGGCGCCGAGCGCGTCGCACACGTCGAGCAGGGTGAACGCGGGATCGAGCTCGGCGTCCGGGCAGTCGACCACCAGCTGGATCGGCGCGTCGCTTTCCGAGTCCAGCATGAGCAATTGGGCGGTGACCCTGTCGGCCAGCGTGCCGTCGAGGTGACCGGTCGCCATGACAATGCGTCGCTCGAGCAGCTGATCAAAGGCAGACGCCATGGGCATTGGGTATCGCGTCTGCGCCTTGTTCACAAGCAATTCGCCTCACGGCATACGCATGTCGGCGGTTCGTGGTGTGATGCCATGCGTGTCGACGTCCGAGCAAACTGTGTTGCGGCTGGTGCGGCGCGCGCCCGACCGCGCCGCACCTCCGACGCTCGACGCCGCGCAACGCGCCGCGGTCGATCATCGGGGCGGTCCGCTGCTGCTGCTCGCGGGGCCGGGCACGGGCAAGACCGCGACGATCGTCGAGGCGGTCGTCTCGCGGGTGGAGCGTGGCGAGCTCGCCCCCGAGCAGGCGCTGGTGCTCACGTTCTCCCGCCGCGCCGCCGCCGAGCTGCGTGATCGCATCGCCGCGCGGCTTGGCCGCACGATCCGCGAGCCGATGGCCCGCACGTTCCACTCCTACGCCTTCGGGCTGTTGCGGGCGGAGGCGGTGCGCCGCGGCGAACCGAGTCCGCGGTTGCTCTCGGGGCCGGAGCAAGACCTCGTCGTCCGGGAGTTGCTGCGCGGCGACGTCGAGGCGGGCGCGACCAGCTGGCCCGAGCGGTTGCGGCCTGCGCTGCTCACCCGCGGGTTCGCGCAAGAGCTGCGGGATCTGCTGCAGCGTGCGGTCGAGCGCGGCTTGTCGCCGTCCGATTTGATTTCTCTCGGACGACGACACAAGCGCGACGACTGGGTGGCCGCCGGCGCGTTCGCCCGGCAATACGCGCAGGTGTCGGCGTTGCGGGAGGCCGCCTCGTACGACCCCGCCGAGCTGATCCAGGCCGCCGTTGCCTTGCTGCGCAGAGAACCACTTGCGCTGCAGGCGGTCCGGGCGCAACACGCGTTCGTCGTCGTCGACGAGTACCAAGACACCGATCCCGCGCAGGAGGAGTTGCTCAGGCTCGTCGCGGGCTCGGGCGAGCTGCTTGTCGTGGGTGATCCTGACCAGTCCATCTACGGCTTTCGCGGCGCAGACGCCGGCGGCGTCAAGCGGTTCGCCGACGAGTTCACCGCGCCCGACGGCACGCCCGCGAGGGTGCTCACGTTGACGGTGAGCCGCCGCGCGGGCGCGCAACTGCTCGCGGCGTCGCGGCAGGTGGCCGACCGGCTCGGCGGGGTCGGCGAGCAGCGCCGGCTGGCGGCGGCGGCCGACGTGCCGCCGGGCCGGTGCGAGGTCCGCCTGGTGGGCTCCGCCGGCGCCGAGGCGAGTTACGTGAGCAACCGGCTGCGGGAGGCGCATCTGCGCGACGGCGTCGGGTGGTCGCGCATGGCGGTGCTGGTGCGCGGCGCGGGCGCGCTCGCGACGCTTCGCCGGGCGTTGCAGGCGGGGGGCGTTCCGGTGTCGGCACGCGCCGAGGAGCAGGCCCTGGTCGAGGTTCCGGTCGTGCGCGCGCTGCTGCGGCTGCTTGAGATCGCGACCGGCCGGGTCGGCCTGGCCGGCGCCGAGGGCCCCGATCTCGCGCGCGAACTCGTCACCGGGCCGCTCGGAGGGGCCGACCCGCTCTGGCTGCGCCGGTTACGCCAAGAGCTGCGCCGCATCGAATTGAGCGCGGGAGGAGGGCGATCGTCCGCCACGTTGCTCGCCGCGGCGATCGAGTCGCCCGCCGAGCTGACCGCGGTGGAGGACAGGGTCGCCGGGCCCGCCGCCCGGGTCGCCCGGGTGCTCGCGGCCGCCCGTGCCGCGCTTGCCGAGGCGACCCCGACCGCGGAGGCGGTCCTGTGGTCGGTCTGGCAGGCGTCCGGGCTGGCGCGTCGCTGGGGCGCCGTGGCGTTGGGCGTGGGGCCGGCCGCGGCCGCCGCCGACCGCGACCTTGACGCCGTGGTCGCGTTGTTCGACGCCGCGGGCCGGTTCGCCGATCGGCTGCCGAAGGCCGGCCCCGAGGTGTTCCTCGACCATCTGCTCGGCCAGCAGATACCCGGCGACACGCTCGCGCCGCAGGCGCCGACCGCCGATGGCGTGCGGCTGATGACCGCGCATGCCGCGAAGGGCTTGGAGTTCGACGTCGTGGTCGTCGCCGGGGTGCAAGAGGGCGGCTGGCCCGACCTGCGCATGCGCGGCTCGCTGCTTGGCGCCGAGCAGCTCGTCGACGTGCTCGCGCGGTTCCACCGAGTCCAACCCAGCGCAGGCGCTGCACGCGCAGCTCGCCGAAGAGCGTCGGCTGTTCTACGTCGCCGTCACTCGGGCGCGCCGGTTGCTCGTCGTCACGGCGGTGCGTGCAGAAGACGCCCAGCCGTCCCGGTTCCTCGACGAGTTGGCGCCCGTCGACGCGGACGAGCGGCCACTGACCCGATTGTCGCGCGGGCTCGACCTGCCGTCCGTGGTGGCCGAGTTGCGGGCCGTCGTCACCGGTGACGCGAGCCGGGTCCGCCGCCTCGCCGCCGCCGCGCAGCTGCGCCCGCCTCGCCGCCGCGGCATTCGCGGGGCCGACCCAGGCCAGTGGTACGGCCTGAACCAGTTGTCGGACGACGCGCCGCTGGCGAACGACGACGAGGAGGTGCGGGTCTCGCCGTCCAGGTTGGAAAGCTTCGACCGTTGCGGCCTGCGCTGGATGCTCGAATCCTCCGGCGGGAAGGCGGCCGACTCCGCCGCGCAGGGGATCGGCACGATGATTCACGCGCTCGCGCAGCAAGCGGCGGAGGAGGGGCTGAGCGACGACCAGCTGCGCGCTCGCTTCGACGCGGTGGTCGCCCAGCTCGACGTTGGCGCCGGGTGGTTCGCGGCGCGCCAACGGGAACGCGCCGCGACAGATCCTCGGCAAGCTGATCACATGGATGCGTGGCAACAGCCGCCAGTTCCTCGCCGCCGAACGCGATTTCCGGGTCACCCTCGGGCGAGCGGTCTTGAGCGGTCAGGTCGACCGGCTCGAACTCGACGCCGAAGGTCGCTTCGGTCGTCGTTGACCTGAAGACCGGCAAGCACCAGCCGGCCAGCGGTGACCTCCCGCAGCACGCGCAGCTCGGCGCGTATCAGCTCGCCGTCGTCGAAGGGGCCTTCGACGACGTCACCGGTGGCCTCCGCACGACCGGCGGCGCCGAGCTGATTCAGCTCGGCGGCACGCAAAAGTGCCGTGCCCGTCCAACGTCAGGATCCGCTCGACGGCGACGCGTCGTCGGCGCACCAGTTAGTGCGCAGGTGCGCCGACGGCATGGCTGGCGCGGTCTTCGACGCGATCGACAACGAGCTGTGCCGGGTATGCCCGGTGCGCACCTCGTGCCCGGTGCAGCGCGAGGGCCGGCAGGTGACGGCGTGAAGCACTCCGCCGCCGCGATCGCCGGCGCGCTCGACCGGCCGCCGCCCACACCGGAGCAGGTCGCGGTCATCGAGTCCACGGCGTCGTCCTGCCTGGTGGTCGCCGGCGCCGGCGCTGGCAAGACGGAGACGATGGCCGGGCGCGTCGTGTGGCTGGTGGCCAACGAACTCGTGCGGCCCGATCAAGTTCTAGGACTCACCTTCACCCGCAAGGCGGCCGCCGAGCTCGCCGCGCGCGTGCGTCGCCGGCTCTCGCAGCTGGCGCGCAACGGGCTGATCGACGCCGAGCTCGTGATGTCTGGCGAGCCGGCCGTCTCGACCTACGACTCGTACGCCGGCCGCGTCGTCGCCGACCACGCGCCGCGGCTCGGGCGCGAGCCGGGTCAGCGGCTGATCAGCCAAACCGTCGCCTGGCAATACGCGCGACGCATCGTGGAGACCTACGACGGTGACATGGATTGTGTGCTGGTGCAGCCGAGCACGGTCACCACCGATGTGCTGGCGCTCGCCGAAGGCCTGGCTCAGCACCAGGTGAGCGGTGACGACTTGCGTGCGTTCTGCGACAAGTTGCACAGCCTGCTCAGCGGCCTGCCGCGCGGCGAGAAGCAGCGCGGCGCCAAGGCCTTGCACACGGAGCTTGAAAAGGTGACCGGTGCGCTTGCCGCGCGCTGCCAGCTGCTGCCGTTGGTCGCGGCGTTCGGCGCCGCCAAGCGCAAGGCGGAAGTCCTCGACTTCGCCGATCAGATGGCGCTGGCTGCCGAATTGGCTGACCGCTTCCCCGAGATCGCGGCCGGCGAACGCTCCACTTTTCGTGCCGTCCTGCTTGACGAGTACCAAGACACCAGCCACGCGCAGCTGGTCTTCCTGCGCGCGTTGTTCGGCCCTGTGCATCGCGCCGTCGGCGACGCGCCGTCGCTCACCGCGGTCGGTGACCCGTCCCAGGCGATTTACGGCTGGCGCGGGGCGAGCCAGGGCACGCTCGCCGCGTTCCCCGCCCACTTCGCGGACGACGCGGGGCTTGCGTCGGTGCTGACGTTGAGTACGAGTTTTCGCAACGACAGCAACGTTTTGTCAGTAGCTAACGAGGTCGCCGCGGCGCTGCGTGAAGGTGCGGTGTCGACACCGACGTTGGTCGCGCGTGATACCGCCGAGCCGGGCGTCGTCCGATGCGCGCTTTACCCGACGATCGACGACGAGGCGCACGCGGTCGCCGAACAGGTCGCGGAGATTTGGAACGCCGACGCGACCGCGCGCGAACGGGGGGAGTCGACGCGCAGCGTCGCGGTTCTGGTGCGAGCGTGGCGGCAGCTGCCGCGCATCGAGGCGGCGCTGCGGGCGCGTGACATTCCGCTGGAGATCCTCGGTGTCGGCGGATTGCTGCTCGAGCCCGAAATCGTCGATGTGGTGGCGGTTTTGCGGGTGCTGGCCGATCCCGGTCGCGGGGACGCGTTGATGCGGTTGCTGACCGGCGCGCGTTGGCGGATCGGTCCGCGTGACATCGCCGCATTGGGCCGCTGGGCCCGGCACTTGATGAAGCCGAGCGGCGACGCGGTTCCGTCGTCCGACGCGGTGGCCGATCCTGAGCCCGACGAGGTCGACGAGAGCAGCATCATCGACGCGCTCGACGACCTCCCTCCGCGCGAGTGGCTCTCACCGGACGGCCATGCGCGAATGGCCTTGCTGCGAAACGAATTGCGCGGCTTGCGGTCGCGCATCGCGCAGCCGTTGCCGGAGCTGGTGGCCGACGTGATCCGCGCCACCGGGCTCGACGTCGAGGTGCTCGCACGAGGCGACTCGCTGGCGTCGCGGGCGAACCTCGACCGGCTGATCGAGGTGGCCGCTGAGTTCGCGGAGGCCGGAGACTCCGACCAGCAGGCCAGCCTGCCCGCGTTTCTCGACTATCTCGACGCCGCCGCCGTTGAGGAGCGCGGATTCGACCGCTCGGACGACGATTCAGCGGTGCCGGAGCCGCGCGCCGGTGGCGAGGCGTCGGCGACGAGGGTGCAACTGCTCACCGTGCACGGCTCCAAAGGTCTGGAGTGGGACGTCGTCGTCGTTCCGGGGCTGGTCGACGGCTTGTTTCCGACCGTGCGGCCGGCCGACGCGCGCGGGTGGCTAACCCGGCGCGGCCAACTGCCATGGCCGTTGCGGGGCGACCGCGACGGGCTGCCGGCCACGTCGGTCGACTCGTCGGTTGACCAGCCCGACGCGGTTGCGGAGATCTCCCGGTTCACGGAGTCGGTCAAGGAGCACCTCACCCGAGAGGAGCGGCGCCTCGCGTATGTCGCGGTCACCCGGGCGAAGTCGTTGTTGCTGTGCACCGGCTACCGATGGGACGAGATCAAAAGTGCCCGCCGCGACAGCGAATTCCTGACCGCCGTGCGCGACGCGTGCTTGGCGGGCGCAGGTGTCGTCGACTGCTGGGCGCCGCTGCCCGACGACCACGACGTCAATCCGCTTCTCGCTGCCGGGAAGACCACGCTGCCGTGGCCGTACGACCCGGTTGGCGAACGTCGCCCGGCCCTTGAGGAGGCGGCTTCGCTGGTGAGGTCGGCGTCGGCCGACGACCTGTCGGTGGCAGCGGCGATGCGCGAATGGGACGGCGACGTCGAAGTGTTGCTCGCGGAACGGG
Organism: uncultured Actinomycetes bacterium; assembly: GCA_963747395.1. Lineage (GTDB taxonomy): Bacteria > Actinomycetota > Actinomycetes > Acidothermales > Acidothermaceae > JAICLV01. The sequence continues at coordinate 385,993 of CAVVEX010000011.1, forward strand.
AGGCGCGCGAGCAGCGGGCCAGGCTTGACGTCGTGCTCCCGCGCCAACTTTCGGTCAGCCAGCTGGTCTTGCTGCGCCGCGACCCAGCCGAGCTGGCCACGCAGTTGCGGCGACCGATGCCGATGCCGCCGGCGCCACTGGCCCGCCGCGGCACCGCGTTCCACGCCTGGTTGGAGCAGCGGTTCTCCTCGCCGCGGCTGGTCGACATCGACGAGTTGCCCGGCTCCGCCGACGTCGACGCCGCCCCAGATGTCGAGTTTTTGGCTTTGCAGCAGGCGTTCTTGGCCTTGCCGTGGGCGAAGCGCGATCCGGTCGAGGTCGAGGTGCCGTTCGAGCTCGTGGTCGGCGACACCGTTGTGCGCGGCCGCATGGACGCTGTTTTTGCCGATCCGGACGGCGGTTTCACCGTCGTCGACTGGAAAACCGGACGACGCCAGCGCGGCGACGACGCGGTGGCCGCTGCCGTGCAGCTGGCCGCGTATCGGCTCGCGTGGGCGGATCTTACGGGCGTCGAGGTGGCGCGGGTGCGCGCGACGTTCTGCTATTTGCGCGATGGTGGGGATTACTCGCCGTCCGACTTGCTTGACCGCGAGGGACTCGCGCGGTTGGTTGAGTCGGTCGGGTGAGTGGGCTGCTGGCTTGGATCCCAAGCGGTGGCATGTCGGGTGGTCGGATGTCGCCGCCTCACTGGGGTAGAACGGGCAACATGACGCCGACGTCCGCCGAGAAGAAGCTGGCGCAGTATCAGCGCAAACGTGATTTCACCCGCACGTCGGAGCCGGCGGGCGCGTCGCCCAAGACAAGTCAGGACGACGTCAGGCATTTCGTGGTGCAACGGCACCGGGCCCGCCGGCTGCACTACGACCTGCGGTTCGAGATCGACGGCGTGCTGGTGAGCTGGGCGGTGCCGAAAGGTCCGACGCTCGACCCGAACGTCAAACGGGCCGCGGTGCATGTCGAGGACCATCCGATCGAGTACGCGGACTTCGAAGGCGTGATACCGGCCGGCGAGTACGGCGGTGGCGACGTCATCGTGTGGGATCGCGGCACGTGGGCGCCACACGCGACGACCAACCCGGCGAAGGCGGTCGCGGACGGCGAGCTGCACGTCGACGTCCATGGCGAAAAGCTGCGCGGACGCTTTGTCTTGATCCGGCGTCGAGGCCGGCGACGCCGGCAAGGAGCAGTGGATCCTGCTCCACAAGCACGACGACGACGCGGTGGAGGGATGGGATCCCGAGGAGCATCCCAAGTCTGTGCTCAGCGGCCGCACCAACGACGAGGTGAAGGCCGATCCCGACCGGCTGTGGCGGTCAGATTTGCCTGCGGCGCAGGCGTCAATCGACCTGCGTGCCGCCGCGGGTGAAGCGAGCGACGACGAGCTGCGCGCGCTCGATCAGCTCAAAGACGCCGGGAATTGGGACATTTTCGGACGACGGCTTCGCGTCACCAACCTCGACAAGGTGCTTTTCCCGGCGCATGGCCGCAAAAAGCCAATAACGAAGAGGGAATTCATCAAGTACGCGGCGCGGATCGCCCCCGTCGTCCTGCCCTATGTTGAGGGCCGCGCGCTCAACATGCACCGCTACCCGAACGGCGCCGGGGCGAAAGGCTTCTGGCACAAGCAATTGCCGGGCCACGCGCCCGACTGGATCGGCAGATGGGACAACGCGGAAGCCGATCCCGGCGCCACGACCACCTATCTCGTCGTCAACGAACCGGCCACTCTCGTTTGGGCGGCGAACTTCGGCGCCCTTGAATGGCATGCCTGGACGTCGCGCACCGACCTGCCGCATCGCCCGACGTACGCGCTCATCGACCTCGATCCCGGCGCCACGACCACCTGGGACGACCTCCTCGCGCTGGCTCGCCTGCATCGCACCGCGCTGGAGCATCTCGGCGTGCGCGCCTTTCCCAAAGTCACCGGTCGCGCGGGGGATCCAGATCTGGGTGCCGATCGAACGCGGTCCAAGCTTCGACGAGACGCGGGCGTGGGTCGAGCAGCTGTCGAAGGCGGTCGGCGCGGTGGCGCCGGAACTCGTCAGCTGGAAGTGGGACGTCAAGGAGCGCGGTGGCCTCGCCCGCCTTGACTACACGCAGAACGCCATCAACAAGACGCTCGTCGCCCCCTACAGCCCGCGACCGGCGGCCGGCGCGCCGGTCTCGACGCCTATCGCTTGGGACGAGCTCGACGATCCGAAGCTGAGACCGGACGCGTTCAACATTCGCAACATCGACAAGCGGCTGGCGCAAGTCGGTGATCCGTTCCGGGCGATGCTCACCGCCGCGCAACCGCTGCCGAAGCTGACCTGAGCCACGAGCCGGCGTCGGCCGGGCGCAAGAACGCGGAAAGACGGCCCGCGCGCACGGGCGGCCGGACGCGCCAAACGACCGCGCAGCCGCGGGATCTAAGGTGCAACGTATGACCTCACGACCAGCGTCGGTGATCGACGACGCACGCCGCGACGCCGTCCGCGAGTACGTGGAAAGCCATCGCGACGAGTTCGTCGCGCAACTGTCGGAATGGCTGCGCATCCCAAGCGTTTGGACCGACCCCGCGCGGGCCGGCGACGTCCGGCGGTCCGCGGAGTGGCTCTCCGACGCGCTGCGGGCGGTCGGTTTCCCAACGGTGGAGATATGGGCGGCCGGCGGCGCGGGGGGCGCACCCTGCGTCTTCGCCGAGTGGCCGTCTGACAACCCGAACGCGAAGACCGTCGTCGTCTACGGACATCACGACGTGCAGCCGGTCGACCCGGTCGACCTGTGGAGCTTCGCGCCGTTCGAGCCCGCCGTCGTCGAAGGGCCGGACGGCGACAAGCTGCTCGGTCGCGGCGCGTCGGACGACAAGGGCCAGGTGCTGTACCACCTGCTCGGATTGCAGGCCCACCTGGAGACGAGCGGTCGCACCAACCCTGCGGTGAACCTCAAGTTCCTCGTCGAAGGGGAGGAGGAGTCGGGTTCGCCGAAGTTCACCCACCTGCTCAAAGAACACCGTGACCGGCTCGATTGCGACGTCGTCGTCGTTAGCGACACTGGCATGTACGGCGAGGGCGCGACCACCGTGTGCATCGGCGTGCGCGGGCTCACCGACTGCCAGATCGACCTGCATGGCCCGGACGTCGACCTGCACTCCGGCTCGTTCGGCGGCGCCGTGCCGAATCCGCTCACCGTTATGGCGAATCTCCTCGCTGGGCTGCACGACGCCGACAACCGCGTCACGCTGAAGGGCTTCTACGACAACGTGCGGCCGCTGTCCGACCGCGAGCGCGAGATGATCGCGAAGTTGCCGTTCGACGAGGCGCGCTGGCTCGCGACCGCTGAGAGCCGCGCTGCCCACGGCGAGACGGGCTACAGCACGCTGGAGCGAATCTGGGCCCGCCCGACGTGCGAGATCCACGGTATGTGGGGTGGCTACATGCTCGCCGGGCACAAGACGATCGTGCCGACGGACGCGCACGCCAAGGTCTCGTTCCGGCTCATCTCAGACCAGCAGCCGGTCGACGTCCAAGCGGCTTTTCACGCGTATGTCGAGGAAAGGGTGCCGCCCGGCATCACGGCGAACGTGCAGTTCTTCGGCGACGGCGTGCAGCCCTACCTGGTCCCGCTCGACGATCCGGCGCTGCACGCCGTCGCGAGCGCACTTGGTCGGGCGTTCGACGACGAGGTGTTGTTCACCCGGGAGGGTGGGTCCGGCCCCGAGGCTGAGATCAGCCAGATTTTGCAGGCCCCATTGGTGTTTCTCGGTGTCGGCCTACCGACCGACCGCATCCACGCTCCCGACGAGCACGCCGTCATACCGCTGTTGCTCAAGGGCGCCGAGGCGGTCGCCTACCTCTGGGACGAACTCGCCGCGCAGCGCGCATGAACCGCGGCGCCCACCTTCGTTCGGACGACGAATGGCTTGCCGCCGCGTGGGCGCATCCGTCGTCCAAGGTTCTCGTGATCGACAACGGACGCGCGTTGGTCGTCGGCGACGGGTTGGTCTGGACGTCGACCAGCAACGCGGCCGAGGGTGAGCGGATTTTCCTTGGCACACCGGACGACGGCGCGTCGGGCGCGGCGTACTTCGCGGTGATCGCGCCGCTGCCCGACCCGCCGCCGGAGGGAACGAGGGTCGGGTCGTTGCGTGACGTCGGCGCGGTGCTGCCGGCCGACGACGCCGGGCTGCTCGCCCAGGCCGCGGCGCTCGAGCAATGGCACGCGCGTCATCCGCGCTGCCCGCGCTGCGGCGCCGCGACCGAGGCTCGGTTCGGCGGTCACCTGCGGGTGTGCGTCGCCGACGGCTCCGAGCACTATCCGCGGACCGACCCCGCCGTGATCATGCTTGTCACGGACGACGCCGGACGGGCGCTGCTTGGCCGTCAACCGAGTTGGCCGCCCGGCCGGATGTCGACGCTCGCGGGTTACGTCGAGGCCGGCGAGACGTTGGAGGAGGCGGTGGTGCGCGAGGTCGCCGAGGAGGTCGGAGTGCCGGTCGACGACGTGCGCTACGTCGAGAGCCAGCCCTGGCCCTTCCCGTCGAGTCTCATGCTGGCCTTCACCGCGCACGCGACGTCGTCCGATCTTGCGGTCGACGGCGTGGAGATCAGCGAGGCGCGCTGGTTCACCCGCGAGGAGTTGGCCGGGTCCATCCGTGACGGCTCGCTGGGACTTCCGATGCGCGCGTCGGTCGCCTTCCGGCTGATCAGCGGCTGGTACGGCGACGGCTTGGCCTCGTTGTCGCGTTAGCGGCCGTGTCAGCTGGTTGGTCAGCTCGCGATGCCGTCGAGCTGGGTGCGCACCTGGGCGAACGACGGATTGGTCAACGTGCTTCCGTCGGGGAACAGCAGGGTGGGCACCGTCTGGTTGCCGCCGTTGACGCTCATCACGAACTCCGCCGCTCCAGGCGTCTGCTCGATGTTCACCTCGGTGTAGTCGATGCCCTGCTCGTCCAGCTGACGCTTCAGCTGGCGGCAGTAGCCGCACCAGGTCGTGGTGTACATCGTGACGTCCATGCTGGCGGTCAACGCGATCTTCTCCTTCGATGAGCGGTGATCGACAAGTAGTTGCGCACTCAGGTATCCACAACCCGCGCGCCGCGACCTTTCTTCCGATCGCGAACCGCGACCTGCTGTCGGGCGGTGCTGCGAGGATGGCGGACGTGACCAACGCCGACCACCCCGACGTCTTGGCCGGTCTTGATCCCGAGCAGCGGGCCGCCGCCGAAGCGACTCGGGGGCCGGTCTGCGTCCTCGCCGGCGCCGGCACGGGCAAGACCCGCGCGATCACGCATCGCATCGCGTTCGCCGTCCAGGAGGGCGTGGTCGCGCCGGGTCAGGTGCTCGCGGTCACGTTCACGACGCGAGCGGCGGGGGAGTTGCGCGGCCGGCTGCGGCAGCTCGGGGCGACCGGCGTGCAGGCGCGCACGTTCCACGCGGCCGCCCTTCGCCAGCTCCAGTATTTCTGGCCGCGCGCGGTCGGCGGCGAGCTGCCGTCGGTGTTGAAGTCGAAGGTGCCGCTGCTCGCAGAGGTGGTCGGCCGGCTGCGGCTGTCGCTGTCGTCGTCCGAGCTTCGTGACGTCGCCGGCGAGATCGAGTGGATGAAGGCGCTGCAGCGGCCGCCGGACGACTACCCGGCGTCCGTCGAGTTGGCGCATCGCATCCCACCGCGACCGGTCGCCGACGTCGCGGCGATCTACGCGGGGTATGAGGACCTGAAGGTGCGGCAAGAGCCTGTTCGATTTCGAGGATCTGCTGCTGCACGCCACCGCGCTGCTGGAGACCGAGCCCGAAGTCGCCGCGCAGGTGCGCGATCAGTATCGCTACTTCGTCGTCGACGAGTACCAAGATGTCAACCCCGCCCAGCAGCGGCTCCTCGACGCCTGGCTCGGCGGCCGCGACGACCTGTGCGTCGTCGGCGACCCGGAGCAGACGATCTACTCGTTCGCGGGCGCCTCGCCGAGCCACCTGCTCGGTTTCCCGAGCCGCTATCCCAGCGCCACCGTGGTCCGACTGGTGCGCGACTACCGGTCGACCCCGCAGGTCGTCGCGCTCGCGAATCGGCTGTCGGGCGGCAAGCTCGTCGCGCAGCGGGAACCGGGCCCGGCGCCGACGTTGACCAGCCACGACGACGAGGTCGCGGAGGCGAGCGCGGTGGCCACGCGGGCGGCGAAGCTGATCGCCGACGGTCTGCCAGCCAGCGAGATCGCGGTGCTGTTCCGTATCAACGCGCAGTCGCAGACCTACGAGCAGGCGCTTGCCGAAGCCGGTGTTCCCTACGTCGTCCGCGGCGGCGAGCGGTTCTTCGAGCGGCCCGAGGTGCGGGAGGCGATGTTCCTCCTGCGAGGCGCCGCCCGGTCCACTCCGGACGACGCGCCGCTCGGCGAAAGCGTGCGCGCCGTGCTCGCGGGTAGCGGTCTTAGCCCGGTCGCCCCAGCGAGCGGAGGCGCCGCGCGCGAACGCTGGGAGTCACTCGCCGCGTTGGCGCGGCTCGCCGACGACCGGGCCGACCTTGGGTTGCCGGAGTTCGTCGCCGAGCTCGAGGAGCGCGCGGCGCTTCAGCATGCGCCTGTGGTCGACGGCGTGACCCTCGCCTCGTTGCACGCCGCCAAGGGGCTCGAGTGGGACGCCGTCTTCATCGTCGGGCTCGCCGACGGCACGCTGCCCATCGTCTATGCGGAGACGCCCGAGCAAGTCGAGGAAGAGCGTCGCTTGCTGTACGTCGGGATCACCCGAGCGCGCGCGTCGCTGGCGTTGTCATGGGCGGCCGCGCGATCGCCGGGCGGTCGAGCCAGTCGCGGCCCGAGTCGCTTTCTCGATGCGTTGCGCGCCGAGCTCGTCGGTGCCGGCGCGAGCGTCGCCGCTCCGGCCCGACGTTCTCCCGGACGACGCGAGCGCACCGCCACCAGCGCCCGCTGCCGGGTGTGCGGTCGGGTGTTGAGCGGCGGCGCCGAGCGCAAGCTGGGTCGCTGCGTCGACTGCCCCGGCGACGTCGACGAGGCGCTGTTCGAGAAGTTGCGCAACTGGCGCCTCGATCGTTCGCGCGACTTGAAGCAGCCAGCCTTTTGCGTCTTCACCGACGCCACGCTCACCCGGATCGCCGAGGTGCGGCCGTCGAGCCGCACCGAGCTCGCGGCGATCGGCGGCGTCGGTCCGGCCAAGCTCGACGCGTTCGGTGACGAGGTGCTGGCGTTGTGCCTGAACCAAACCGAATAAATGGATTGCCCGGCTGGTGCGCCACCCCGTAGCCTGCACAAGTCGGTTTCGGGAGGTCGCCCATTCGGCTGCCCGAATCCAAAAAACTTGCAATAGCAACAAGTTCGAGGGCGCGGAAGCGACCTCGACTCGGCGGAAGGGAGGTAACGACTGATGGAGTGCACTACTCAGGCGCGCGTCGGTGCTGTCGTCGTCGTTCCCGCCATTTCCGTCGCACCACTCTCCGTCCGGCCGTCCGCACGCGTCGCCGCGTCACATCTCGCTGGCGCCGTTCGTCTTAATGGTGCGGGCCTGGACGGCGTCGGTCGCGGCACGTGGCGCGGTCAGCCGTCGCTCGGCACGCCGGCGTCGATCTCCGCCGCCATGCCAGCGCAGGCAGTGCCGGCAGCGCCGTCGATGCAGGCCCGCACGAAGAAGCTCGACCGCAAGGTCACCAAGCAGTTCCGCACCACGGTGTACGAAGGGCCCCGGCCCTGGCAGGTCCCGGTTTGAAACAGCACTCAGACCGGCTCACTCCAGGCCGCGGAACCCGAACACCGGGAACCGCGGCCTCTTTGTTTGTCCCGACAAGTTGCCCCGACAAGTTGGCCCGACGAGTTGCCCCGACGAGTTGCCCAACCAAATCCGTCCCCTACCAAGTGACCCCGATGAAACCGTCCCCGACCTGGTGTCCCAACTACTGCTTCGCGCCAACGAAAACTGTCCGACCCGAGCGGTTGGATCGACAGCGCCGTAGGCCCGAGCTCGCCCAGCCCAAGGTCGCGCACCGATGAGCGCGACGCACCTACGACGTCACTAGGGGGTGACGCAGATGTTGACCGGCCCGTTCGACCGAGTGCTCGCGCAAGCGCTGCGACGGTCGATGGAGATCCCGTGCCTCACCGTCGACCCGGAGCTGTTCTTCGCCGAGTCGCCGGAAGACGTGGAGTCCGCCAAGGCCATGTGCGCTGATTGTCCGGTGCGCGCCGCGTGCTTGTCCGCCGCCATCGAGCGGCGCGAGCCGTGGGGCGTGTGGGGCGCCGAGTTGTTCATGCAGGGTGTCGTCGTTCCGCGCAAGCGTCCGCGAGGGCGTCCGCGCAAGGAGGTCGCGGCCTGACCGCTCGGTCAGCCGATCGGCCCACGAGCTGGACCCCTGTCGTCGGACCCTCGCCCGCACGACCGTCAGCGACGAGCCTCGGGCTCGGCCAAGCGCCTGCCGCTTGGCCAGCCGGCAGTTCGCGCACGCGAACTGCCCTAACACCGCGCCGTGCCGCTGCGCCGCAGCTCCGCACTACGCGCGGCCCGTCAGCCAATTCTTCTTTTCATTGTGGGGTTTCCATGTTCATCAACGACGCGCACGCGCGAACCGTGGTAGCCGACCGACATAGCGCCGCCCGCGACACCGCGTTGCGGGCGCAGCTGGTGGCAGCGCATCGAGCGCGGGCCAACCGGCAACGCACTCACGAGCGATCGCGATGGATCCGGCGGGTGCTGCTCGCCGTGCGCTAACACTCGAGGTCGGAAGGGGCCGCGCCCGTCAGGGCGCGGCCCCTTCCGCGTCGTCCGGCTAAGTCAACGGGCTGAGGCCAGCATCGCGGTGAGGGCGCGGTGCAAATCCTCGCCTGCGGGCTAGGGTTTCGCCGCCCTCCTCGTCCTTAGCGTGATCGCAGTCGCGAAAGAACGCGCGAAGGAACAGGGGAGCTGCTGACCGTGCGGGTGCGCGTCCCGTATCCGCGTCCGTCGCTCGCGCCGACGGTCGCGGCCGGCGCCACGAATCTGTCGACGCGCGGGGACGTCCGACGGCCGCGGCGAAAGCGCTGGGGCTGACCGGCTGACCGGGGCTGTCAGCCGCCGGTCTCGAGGCCGGGCAGCCAGCGCCCCATCTCGGCGCGGAACGGGCCGCGCGCGTTGAGTTGCGACAGCACGCCGATCCCGCCCATCCAGACGCGGTGGATCAGCAGGTACGACGGAGGCAGGTTGAGCTGCCGCGCCAGTGCCCCGGACGGCGTGCGCGGGTCGCCGATGCGCGCCGCCTGCTCGCGCAGCCAACGTCGCGAGAACTCGAATGTCTCGTGCGCACCGGGTCGAGGAACGGGTTGAGGTAGGCGAGCAGTTCGTCGGCGTCGACCTCGTGGCCCGGGTTGACGAAACCCTCGGTCGCGCAAGCCTTCCCGCACCGCCTCGTGGTCCCCGTTGAGCGCGAGGGTGAGCAGCCGGCCCATGGCGGGCGGGAAACCGTCTGGCAGCCGGTTGACGGCGCCGAAATCCAGGACGGCGAGCCGCCCGTCGTCAAGCAGCTTGTAGTTGCCCGGGTGCGGGTCGGCGTGCAGCAGTCCAGCTCGCGCGGGACCGGAGAACAGGAACCGGACGTACAGCAGTCCGATGCGATCGCGCTCGGCTTGGGTGCCCGACCGCATGATCGTCGACACCGGAGTCGCCTCGACCCACTCCGTGACGACGGCCCTGTCGGCGCCGGCGAGGACGTCGGGGACGAGGATGTCCGGGTCGTCGAGGTAGGCCTTGGCGAAGGTGTGCTGGGATTGCGCCTCGAGCCGGTAGTCGAGCTCCTCGCTGACGCGGTCGCGCAGCTCCTGCAACAGCGGTTTGATGTCGAGCCCGGGTGACAGGACGGCGAACAGCCGGGCCAGCCTGCCGAGCTGGTTCAGGTCCGAGACGACCGCCTTGCCGGCGCCCGGGTACTGCACCTTCACCGCGACCGGCCGGCCGTCCGACCAGACCGCCTTGTGGACCTGGCCGATCGACGCCGCGGCGGCGGGCTTGTCGTTGAACGACCGGAACATCGATCGCCAGTCCGGCCCGAGCTGGCCCGCCATCACCTTGTGCACGGTGGCCGCAGGCATCGGCGGCGCGTTCTCTTGCAACCGGGTCAGCGCGTCGCGATACGGCGCGGCCAGCTCCTCCGGCATGGCCGCCTCGAACACCGAGAGCGCCTGGCCGAGCTTCATCGCGCCGCCCTTGAGCTCGCCGAGAACCTTGAACAGCTGCTCGGCGGTGCGTTGCTGAAACTCCGTGGCGACCTCGTCGGCCTGCTTTCCGGTGAGCCGCTTCCCGAGCCCGATGGTGGCCCGGCCCGCGACGCCTAGCGGCAGGGATGCGAGGCGGGCGGTACGGGTGACGGTGCGTCGGGGGATCTCGCTCACGGGCCCATTCTCGCTGACAACTTCAGATCCGGTCGCGGCCGTTCAGCCGGCCACGCTGTCACCCGCCCAGCCGTTGACCCAGTGGCAGCCGCACGACGGATGCGGAGACCACGGGCGGCGCCGCATCCGCCAGTCGGGAAGCGCGACCTCCAACGTGCCGTCGAAGGTGGCGGGCGGGCTCGCTGGCAGGGGTGCGGGCGGGCTCGCTGGCAGGTCGCCCGGCGCCGTAGGCGACCAGCCGGCGTCGATCCAGGCCAGCGCCTGCAACGCCCCCACGCTGGCGGCCAGGGTGGCCAACGCCACGTCGCACGCTGGCGCCGGCGCGCGGGGCGGCGGTGCGGCGAGCTGCGCCGCGATCAGCGGCCACGCCGGATCGCGATCGGCGCGGCGCAAATCCAGGCAACGCAGGCACGCCGACTCGCCGGGGACCACCAGCGGGCCGACGACGGCCGTGGTCTCGCGGACGCCGACGAGCAGGTGCGGCGTGCCGTCGCGTAACAGCTCGTCGCCGAGCTGCGGCTCGCCCTCGCCGCCTCGCGGCGCGAGCACGACGAGGTTCGGGCGCTCGGCCGCACCGAACGGGCGAAGCTGGGTGCTCGCGCTCGCTCGCTGGATGACCGCGCGGCCGGCGGACACCCGGCTGTAGCCGACGTCGCCGATGGACGCGCCGCCGGGTGCGCAGTCGCTCGCCGCGCAAGAGCCGTCGTCGTCCACGACGACATGCCCGACTCCGGCGGCCGCGAGCAGCGCCGCCAGCGACGCGCCCACCCGGCCGACGCCCACGACCGCGACCTTCGCCCGCCGGCGCAACTCCAACGTCGCTAGTCCTCCGTCAGCGCCCGTTGAGAGCAGCGAGATCGACGCGAGGTCAGGCGCCAGCCGGTCGCGCTCGGCGACGGACAGCCGCGCCAGCGCGCCAGGACTGGTCGCGGCGTCGTCGACCACTCGCGCGTCGACCAGCAGGGCGAGCAGCCGATCCGCGAACGCAGGCTCGAGCCCGAGGTCGGCGGCCGTCGCTCGCAACTCGTGGTGATCGCGCGTGCCGTCGATGGCGGCGATCAACCGTGCGGCGCGATCACCGACGCCGCGCAGCAACAACGCGCGCTCTGGCCGCACGCCAAACTGCAGGGTCGTGTGGTCACGCCAAAGCCGGCGCAGGGCGGTCTTCACGATGGGTCGCACAGGGGCCTCCGGTCGGCTCAGGCGTCGCAGGTCCGGTTCCGGAAGCCTCGCATCCGGCCGGAGGCCGCATGCGCGTCGTCCACAAGGCTTGGGACGGCGGGGTCACATCGCCGCGCTGTGGAAACGAGAAGGTGCTGTGACGAGAAGACGCTGCGAAAACAAGACAGGGCCGGGCGAGTCATCGTCGACTCGCCCGGCCCTGTCTGAAAGCTGAGCTGAGAGCTGATGTGTGAGGTGACTAGGCCTTGCCGAGAATGCGGTTGAGCGTCGTGCCGCAAACCGAGCACTTGCCCTTCGCCATCTTGGTGCCCTTTTCGTTGACGACGACGTCGCCTTCGAACTGGCGCTTTTCCTTGCACTTCACGCAGTAGGCCTCGCCACTGTACTTCTCGGCCACGCGGTCCTCCTTAGTTCGATGGGCTCGCAGGGTGTCGGGAGCAGTTGGTGCTGTTCCTTGGTACGAGCTGGACGGGTCCGGGTCGCCGAAGCCGCCTCGGCTGTCCCCGATGGTGGTGCTGGTCGTCGGGTGGTGCTGGTCGTCGGGTGGTGCTGGTCGTCGGGTGGTGCTGGTCGTCGGGTGGTGCTGGTGGTCTGATCGTGCGGGTCGTGCCGGGACTGCTGCCGGCCGCGAGGTGCGGACCAGCGGACCCGACGGGCGGCGTCTGCCCGATGGGTTAAACCGCCTGACACCCTACGTCAGCCACGCTCAGGCACCGCGCATGCGCGCCGTGGCGGCCGCGTCGTGCCGCGCCCGGACTACCGCGATCAGGCAAGATCAACAAGACATCCACAAGTTTTCCACAGGGCGGCGGCCCCTCTCGGGACGGCACATGCGAAACCCCGGGCCGGTTTCGCCATCCACCTTCCCCTTGTGAACGGCTCCCCGACCCGGGGTTCCAACGCCCTGACCGTAGGAGGCCGTGTCAGCGTCGTCAACAAACGAAACGCGCAGCCTGTGGACGACGATGTGCACGTGGTGGGGACCGCTCGGGGTGTTGCTGTGGACGACGCGCGGACGACGTGTGAATAGCCGTGGTCGCCGATTGCAGAGGGCCGCGATGACCTGCGCAAACGTCGTCCGCATGGTGTGGACGCGAAGAATCTTCGAGCGGAAGGCGGCGAAGTTCGGCGAACCGGCGCCGGATGCGCCGGATCGTCGCGGCCCGGCGGTACCGTGCGCCCGTGAGGAACGACGCCGGTGCCGAGGTGGCCCCTGCCGCGGTGGAGGTCCGCCGCAGCGCGCGGCGCCGGCGGACGGTGTCCGCCTACCGCGACGGAGATCGCACGATCGTGTTGCTGCCGGCCCGGATGTCCCGGGCCGATGAGCAGCGCTGGGTCGAGGTGATGTTGGCGCGGCTCGCCGCGCAGGAACGTCGCCGGGCGGGCAAGGCGAGCCGGGGCGACGACGAGCTCGCCCACCGCGCGGCAGAGCTCTCGCGGCAATACTTGGGCGGCCGCGCCACTCCGGCCAGCGTGCGATGGGTCGGCAACCAGGCCTCGCGGTGGGGGTCGTGCACGCCGGCCGACGGCAGCATCCGGCTATCCGACCGGATGAAGGCGATGCCGGCGTGGGTGATCGACTACGTCTTGCTGCACGAGCTCGCCCACCTGATCGAGATAGGCCATGGCCCGCGCTTCCAGGCGCTCGTCGCCGGGTATCCGAAGGCCGAGCTCGCGCGCGGCTACCTGCTGGGATTCTCCGACGCCGCGGGCGTCGACCAGTCGTCCTGGGAGGGTGCCGCCGAAGCGGGCCAGCCGGGCCAGCCGGCCCCAGCCGCCCCAGCCGCCCCAGCCGCCCCAGCCGGCGGGCCCGATGCCGCTTTGGTGACTAGCTTTGCCCGGACGGCGGTTCGGACGGCGGGTCGGCGTCCGGAGGTGAGTCGAGGTCGCTGACGTCGATGTCGATCTCACGCCGGTCGACGAACGCGGCCGGGTCGGCCAGGTCGTCGGCGGTTGGCAGCAGGTCTGGGTGCTCCCACAGCGCGTCGCGCCCTTCGAGGCCGCGTTGCTCGCGCAGCAACCGCCACAGCTGGGCCGCTTCCCGCATCCGCCGCGGCCGCAACTCCAGCCCGATCAACGTGCCGAACGTCTGCTCGGCCGGACCGCCGACCGCCCGCCGCCTGCGCACTGTCTCAGCGAGGGCGTCGGCGCCTGACAGCCGACCATGCGCGGACTGCGCCACGACGTCGTCGACCCAGCCCTCGATCAGGGCGAGCAGCGTCTCCAGGCGCAACAGCGTCGCGCGCTGCGCCGGGGTGTCCTGCGGCTCGAACAACCCCCCGGAGAGCGCCTCTTGCAGCGCCTCAGGGTTCGTCGGGTCGATGGACCCGACGGCGTCTTGCATGTGGGCCATGTCGACGGTGATGCCGCGGGCGTAGTCCTCGACCGCCGCGAGCAACCGTGCGCGCAGCCACGGCACCCCGGCGAAGAGCCGATGGCACGCCGCCTCACGCAGCGCCACGAACAGCCGGACCTCGTCGGTCGGGAGCCCGAGCCCGGCGCCGAATTCCTCAATGCCCCCAGGCAGAAGCGCCGCGGTTCCGACTCCGGCGAGCGGCAGGCCGACGTCGGTCGACGAGACGACCTCTCGGGCGAGCGCCCCCAGCGCCTGCCCCACCTGGCCGCCGAACATGACGCCGCCCATCTGGCGCATCATCGACATCATCGGGCCGGCGATCTGCTGCATGTGCGCCGGCAACTCGCCCTGGTCGGCGTCGGACTCGCCCAGATCTGGCATCCCCGGAATCCCCGGAATCCCCGGAATCCCCGGCATCCCGGGCATGCCCGGGAGACCCGAGAAGCCCGAGCCGAACGCGTCGACCACCTTGGCCGCGACGGGCTCGACCAGCGTCTTCCACGTCGGCAGTGTCGCCTCGATCCACTCCGCGCGACTCCATGCCCGCGCCGACGTGGTGGCGGACGAGAACGACGTCGCGGGGTCGAGCCACAACTCGGCGAGTCGGATCGCGTCGGTGACCGCCGCGCGCTCCGAGTCCACGATGGACCGGTCGCCGGTCGCCGCGGCCTGCCGGGCAACGTCCTTGGCGAGGTCCCAGTTGACCGGCCCGCCCTGCCAGGACATCAAATCGGCGAACCGATGCAGCGCCTCCCCGATGTCGCCGCCGAACCCGAATGGGTTGTTCGACGAGCTGTTGTCGCCGCTGTTGTTCTCGTCGCCGGGCTTGCCGAAGCCGAACGGGATCTCACTCACGCCGACTCCTCGGGCAGGATGGGCACATGACGGGCACGGACGGCAGCGACACGGGCAAGACTCGCGGGACCCATGTCGCCCACGGTAGTCGGGGGGATCGGGCGATGGACACCGAGGAAACGCAGGTTCGCGCACGGCGCAGCGGCAGCTCGTCGCGCAGCTTCGAAAACACCGCGGAAACGAGCCCGGACGACGCGGCGCCGAAGCCGCCGCCGCGCAAGCGGGCCGCTGCGCCGGCGAGCGGCAGGCGCGGCGCGGCGGCGCGGGGCGGGCCGGTCGTCGCGGTAACCGGCGCCGCGCACGGCATCGGCGAGCAACTGGTTCGCCACCTGGCGTCGTCCGGCGCGGTGAAAAAGGTGGTGGCAATCGACACCATCCGCGGCGACGCGCCCGAGGCGACCTGGCGGCTGGCCGACGTCCGCGAACCGGCCGTCGCGGACCGGCTGGGCGGCGTCGACGTCCTCGTCCACCTCGCGGTCGACGTCGGCTCGGCGGCCGAGCGCATCGACCGGCACTCGGCGAACGTGCGCGGCACGGCGACCGTCTTGACGGCGGCGGCCGCGGCCGGCGTGCAGCACGTCGTGCTGGTGACGAGCGCGATGGTCTACGGCGCGCAGGCCGACAACGCGGTGCCGCTGCCCGAGGACGCGCCGCTGCTGGCGGCGCCCGACAGCGCGCTACTCGGCGACCTGTTGGAGATGGAACGGCTTGCCGCTCAAGCGCCGCGCTCCCATCCCGGGCTCACGGTCAGCGTGATGCGCCCGGCGGCGCTCGTGGGCGCTGGCGTCGACACTGTCGTCACCCGGCACTTCGAGGCCCCCCGGTTGCTGGCGCTCAAGGGCGCGCCGATGCACTGGCAGTTCTGCCATGTCGACGACCTGTTGTCCGCCCTCGAGGTGGCGGTGACGCGGGGCATGGAGTCGGGTGCGGCCGATCGGCATCGCGTCGTCGCAGTCGGCAGTGCCGGCTGGCTCGACCAGCGCGACGTCGAGCGAGTCACCGGCAAGCGGCACATCGAACTGCCGTCGTCGGTGGCCTTCGGGACCGCCGAGCGGCTGCATCGGCTCGGTGCGACGCCGGCGTCGGCGGGCGACCTGCACTTTCTGGTGTACCCGTGGGTTGTCGAGACGACGTGGCTCACCGAGCAGGGCTGGACGCCGGTCCACGACAACGAGGACGCGCTGCGGGCCGCGCTCGCGGAGTCGTCCGGGCGGCTCGCCATCGGCGGTCATCGGCTCGGACGACGCGATGCCGCCGCCGGCGCCGCCGTCGGCGCCACCGTGGCGCTCGTCGGCACGGCGGCGTTGGTGCGTCGAGCGAGGAGGCGGCGGCATGTGGGTGAGGTGCGGTATGGGTGAGGTGCGGCTGGTCGGCGTCCGCGATCAGGCGTTGTCGGTCGACGAGGTGCTCGCGGCCGTCAGCGATCCGGCGGCCGGCGGGATCGCGCTGTTCGTCGGGACCGTGCGCGACGAGGACGGCGGCCGTCCGGTGGAGACGCTGGAATACGAGGCGCATCCGGGCGCCGCGGCGGTGATGCGCGAGCTTGCGACGGCGATCGCCGCGCGGCCGGAGGTGATCGCGGTGGCCGCGGTGCACCGGGTCGGCCTGCTGGCGATCGGCGATCTGGCGGTGGTGGTCGCGGCGTCGTCCGCGCACCGGCACGACGCGTTCTCGGCGGGTCAGCAACTCATCGACGACGTGAAGGAGCAAGCGCCGATCTGGAAGCGCCAAGTGTTTCGCGACGGCGAGACCGAATGGGTCGGCGCCGAGGGCTGAGGTTGCGGTTACTCTGAAGACGGTTCTTGGTGAAGATGGTTCTCGTTCCAACGGTTGAGGGAAAGCGCAAGTCTCGATGACGGTTTTGCTGTGGCTGGCGATCCCGCTGGTCGCGTTGATCATCGGGATCGTTTGGGCCTACTTCGCCAGTCGGCCGGCGCGTCCCGCCGAGATGCAAGAGTCGATGGAGTCGTTCAGCCGGTTCCGCCGCGCGCTCGCGCAGCACGTCGAACGATCAGCCGCCCGATCGAAATAGCCCGGTCGGCTCAAGAACGCATGGTCCACTTGCCGATCTAACCGAAGTCACGTCGGTTACGAATGAGGCAGTGAGGCCAGTGGAGCACGTCGTATTTTTTCCCGCACCCGACGGCACGCCCGCGTTTCGGCGTTTTGCCGGCCTCGACGAGGCGGTGCGGTTCGTGGAGCATCTGCGCAACGTCGAGAACGTGAGCAGCGCCTCCGTGTACTCGCTCACCGAGGTGCCGTTGTCGTTCAAGGCCTGGTACCGGGTCGAGATCCCCGGCGAGTCGGCCGAGCAGCCGAGCGCGCCGGTTGACCAGGTCGTCGGCGCACCGGTGGCGGCAGCCGCCGCGCCCGCCGTCGAACTCGCGGCGCCGGCCACGATCGCCGAGGCGATCGAGAGCTACTCCCTCGCGGAGGTGCCGGGCGTTCCGTCGTCCGGCGCGCCGGTCGAGACACCCGGCCAGGGTTCGATGACCGGGATCGTCGTCCCCGACCAGCCGCTGGTGGCCGTCGATCAGTTCGCGATGCCGGTCCCCAGCGTGCTGCCGGCGCCCGACCAACCGTCGCCCGCCGTCACGCCGACGCCGGACAACGACGCACAGGTGCTGGAGCCCGCTTTCGGCGCCCGCCGCGAGCGCGGCATCGGTTTCTTCGCGCGCTAAGCCGCACCCTCCTCCTGGGGTTCTGCCAGGGCGCGGTGATCATGCAGTTAGGCGCAACCCGCGTTCCGCTGGGTTGCGCCTAACTGCATGATCGGGCCGGCTGGCCGCCAGGTAGTCTTGGCCGCATGCGACGCCAGGCCACGACCCTTGTGGCGTCGGCCGTCTTGGCGATCGGGCTGTTCTTCGCCGGCGCCTCGCTTCCCGTCCCGTATGTGCAACTGACACCGGGGCCGGTCACCGACACGCTCGGCAGCAGCAACGGCAAACCGCTCATCGTCATCAAGGGTCACCAGACCGCGCAGTCCAAGGGCCGGATCTTCTTGGTGACCGTGCTGCAATACGGCGGTCCCGGTGAGAACCTCTCGGCGTTCAAGGTGCTGACGGGCTGGTGGGACAACCAGGACGCGATCGTGCCGCTGCGGGTGCTGTATCCGCCGACGGTGACCGCGAAGGAAGTCCAGCAGCAAGACACCGCCGACATGGATCAGTCGCAGGTCGACGCGAAAATCGCCGCCCTGCGCTACCTGAACTTCACGCTGCAACCGGGCGCCGAGATCTCCACGGTCGAGCCGACCTCGACAGCCAACGGGAAGCTGCAACTCGGCGACGTGATCGTCGGGGTGGACTCGACGACGGTCGCGAATTCCGATCAGCTGCTGAGCGTCTTGAAGACCCACAAGGTGGGCGACCAGATCACCTTGCACATCAACCGCAACGGCGCCGCGAAGTCGGTGGACGTCACCTTGCAGCAGCCGCTCAAGCCGGGCGGCAGCCCGAGCATCGGCATCGGCGTCCTCGACAGCTTCGCGATTCCGTTCGAGATCGACATCGACTTGAACAACGTCGGCGGTCCGAGCGCCGGCCTGGCGTTCACACTCGGCATCATCGACAAGCTCACCGACGGCAACCTCACCGGCGGCCTCACGGTCGCCAGCACCGGCACCATCGACTCCGACGGCAAGGTCGGCGAGATCGGCGGCGTGCAGCAAAAGGAGGCCGCGGTGAAGGCGAACGGCGCGGTCGCTTTCCTCGTGCCCGCCGGCAATTGCGCCGAGGCGCTGAAGGAAAAGCCGAAAGGGCTGAAGCTGGTCAAGGTCTCGACGCTGTCGGACGCCGTCGACGCTCTCAAGACATTGCGATCGGGCGGAACGCCGCCGCTTTGCTCGGCGAGCTAGCCGGCGCGGTCTTCAGCCAGCGCGTCCGTAGGCGACGCGTTTTTCAGCTGGCGCGTCCCTTAGTCGACGAGGGTGGCCGCGAGCGCGTCCGCCAGTCGCGGCGCCAGCTCCTCGCCGCGCACGACGTCGTCCGGCTCGTCGGTTGTCGCGGCCCGCACCCGAAGGATCGACGCGCGCGATCCGTCGCGCAAGACGCCGACCAACATGCGCACCTCGCGGCGCTGGGGGTGCGCGGCGGCCCAGGTGACCGGGTCTGCGTCATAGGCGTCCGGGATCTCGGCCTCGGCGGACGGCGGCAACGCGAGCACCTCGTGCGCGAGCGCGCAGCCGAGCACCTCCCCTGGCCAGCCGATGCCGGCGAGCCACTCGTCGAGCGGCTGATCGGACTGCGGCGACTCTTGCTCGACCGGTGTGAGATTCGCGTCGTCCGACATGTCGTCGGTGCTCGCCAAACCGAGGCTTTGGGCGAGCGCGGGCTCCGTGCGCACGAGGTCGGCGGTTCGCACGAGCGCGTATAGCCGCGGCGGCTGATCCCAGCCACCGGCGGCCAGATGTCGGTCGACCTCGGACAGTGCGGCGTCGAGCGCCGGGTTGGTCGTCATCGTGGATGTCATCTTGCCCGACGCGTGAGCTGCGGATTCGGTAGGTTGTGCGCAGCCGACCCCACGAGGTGTGTGTGACGTTCCACGAGCCGCCCGACCCGTCGCGCGGGCGACCGTACGGACCGGGCGGCCCCCGGCCGATTCCCCGCCCGCAGTTTCCGCGTTGGGGCAAGCCGCTTCTGATCGGGATCGCGGCCTTCGTGGTGTTCGCCGTCATCGTCGGTGTGTTCGTGGCGCTCGACACCGAGCGGTTGTGGTTTGACTCGATCGGCTACCGGTCCGTGTTCACCACCCAGCTGTGGACCCGGGTCGCGATGTTCTTCGGCTTCGGCGGATTTATGGCGCTGACGGTGCTGGGCAACATGTACCTGGCGTACCGGCTGCGACCGACGTACCGCGCGTCGTCGCGCGAACAGCTGGCGTTGCAGCACTACCGAGACGTGATGGAGCCGCGGCGGTGGTGGCTGTTCGGGATCCTCGCCGCTTTCTTCGGGCTGATCTTCGGCCTCGCGGCGTCGGGCAAGTGGCAGACCTGGATGATGTGGGCCCACTCGACGTCGTTCGGCCACAAAGACCCGCAGTTTCACCGCGACGTCAGCTACTACGCGTTCATCTATCCGTTCCAGCGCTTCATCTTGGGCTACGTGATGGCGCTGGTCGTCGTCACGACCTTGCTGACGGTGCTGGCGCATTACGTGTTCGGTGGTATCGCGATTCGGACGCCGGGGGAGCGCGTGACCCGTGGCGCCCGGGCGCACATCGCGTCGTTGCTGTTCGTCTTCGTGCTGTTGAAGGCGATCGCCTACTACCTCGACCGCTTCGGGCTGGCGTTCTCCTCGCGCGGCGTGGTGACCGGTCCGTCGTACACCGACGTGCACGCCGTGCTCCCGGCCAAGTCGATCCTCGCCGTCATCGCGCTGTTTTGCGCCGCGCTTTTCCTCGCCGCCATTTTCCTCAAGGGCTGGCTGTTGCCCGCCGCGTCGTTCGGCCTGTTGGTGTTGTCAGCGATCATCATCGGCGGCGTCTACCCGTTGATCGTGCAGAACTTCCAGGTGAAGCCGAGCGAGGCAGACAAGGAAGCGCCGTACATCCAGCGCAACATCGACCAGACGAGGTACGCCTACGGGCTGACGAACGCGAAGGTGGAGCCGTACGACGCGACCACCAGCGCGAGCGCCGCGCAGCTCGACGACAACACGGCCACCGGCGCGGGCGTGCGGCTGCTCGACAACTCCGTGCTGCCGCCGACCTACAACCAACTGCAGCAGTTCAGGAACTTCTACAGCGTCGACAAGCTCGACGTCGACCGCTACATCATCAACGGCCAGGAGCAGGACGCCGTCGTCGCGACCCGCGAGTTGAATCTGAGCGGCGTGCCTGCGACGCAGAAGACCTGGATCAACGAGCACCTCGTTTACACGCACGGGTACGGCTTTGTGGCGGCGCCCGGGAACGGCGTCGACAGCGACGGCCGGCCGTCGTTCGTCGAAAGCGACATCCCGGTGAAGGGCTTCCTCGGCAACTTCGAGCCGCGGGTGTACTTCGGCGAGGGCGAGACGTCGTTCTCCGTCGTCGGGGCGGGGTCGGGTGCCGCGCCACGTGAATACGACTATCCGGTCAACGGCGGAAACGGCCAGCAGTACAACACCTACAACGGCGGCGGCGGAGTCCCGATGGGCTCGGCGTTCCGGCGGCTCGAGTACGCGTTGCGCTTCGGCGACAAGAACCTGCTGCTCTCCGACGGCATCAACTCGAACTCGCGGATCCTGTACGACCGCGACCCGCGGCAGCGCGTCGCGAAGGTCGCGCCGTATCTGACGCTCGACGGCGACCCGTACTCGGCGGTGGTCGACGGGCGGCTGGTCTGGATCATTGACGGTTACACGACGAGCGACGGCTTTCCCTATGCGCAAAGGGAGAATCTGAACTCCATCACGCAAGACACCAACACCCAAAAGGCGACGACCCGCGCGCAGGCCAGCGAGCAGATCAACTACGTGCGCAACTCGGTGAAGGCGACGGTCGACGCGTACACCGGCGCCGTGACGCTCTACGCGTGGGACGCGACCGACCCCGTGCTGCGCACGTGGATGAAGGTGTTCCCCGGCACGGTGAAGCCGAAGTCGGCGATGAGCGCGCAACTGCTCGCGCACGTGCGATACCCCGAAGACCTGTTCAAGGTGCAGCGCAAGCTGCTCGCCAGCTACCACGTCCAAGACCCGCACGCCTTCTACGGTCAACAAGACTTCTGGCTGGTGCCCGCAGATCCGACGCAGGGCGACCCGCAGCCCGACCAGCCGCCGTACTACTTGACGCTGAAGATGCCCGACCAATCGAAGCCGTCGTTCTCGCTGACGACGACGTTCGTGCCGCGAGGCAGACCGAACCTGTCGGCGTTCATGGCGGTCGACAGCGATCCCGGGCCTGACTACGGCACGATCAGGGTCTTGGAGCTGCCGCGCAGCTCCACCGTGTCGGGGCCGGGCCAGGTGCAAAACCAATTCGAGGCCGATCCGGCGGTGCAGACGCAGCTGAACATCTTGCGGGTGCAAGGCGGCGCGGCCGGTGTGGTGTACGGCAACCTGCTGACGCTGCCGGTCGCCGGCGGACTGTTGTACGTGGAGCCGGTGTACGTGAAGGCGTCCGGCGGCGAGGGGTCGTATCCGCTTCAGCAGAAAGTGCTGGTGTCGTTCGGCGACCGGATCGGTTTCGAGTCCACGTACTCGGCGGCGGTGGCCAGCTTGGTGAACGCGTCGCCGTCGCCGTCGCCACCGCCCAGCGGTTCCGGTGGCTCGGGCGGCTCGGGCGGGGCAAGTGGCTCGCCGTCGCCGACGCCCACGTCGTCCGCCTCGCCGTCACCGACCGCCCCGGGCGGGCTCACCGCGGCGCAGCTGATCGCCGACGCGCAGGCGGCGTACGCGGCGGGCCAACAGGCGCTCGCGGGCGGCGACTTCGCCACATACGGCGAGAAGCAGAAGCAGGTGAGCTCCGACCTCGACAAGCTGGCGCAACTGCTCGGCACGCCGTCGCCGTCGGTATCGGGATCGGGATCGGGGCCAGCGTCGTCCTCGCCGTCGCGATCACCGTGATTTGAGTGGGCGCGAGGCGTGCCGTAAGGTGGAGGAACCGACGCGGGGTGGAGCAGCTCGGTAGCTCGCTGGGCTCATAACCCAGAGGTCGCAGGTTCAAATCCTGCCCCCGCTACCAATATCGACAGTCGTCGGTTTGACCAGGCCCG
Source organism: uncultured Actinomycetes bacterium (assembly GCA_963747395.1). Lineage (GTDB taxonomy): Bacteria > Actinomycetota > Actinomycetes > Acidothermales > Acidothermaceae > JAICLV01. The sequence goes on from CAVVEX010000011.1 coordinate 408,415, forward strand.
GTGCAGCTGCGCCGGGTCTGTTTGTTTGTCGGGCGCTGCCGCGCCTCGCGGACTCTTGCCCTGTTGTGTGCCCTGTTGGCTCCTGCCCGTCGGCTTTGCGGCAGCCGCTAGTCGGCCGGTTGTGACCTTCTCCCGTACCCGGGCGCACCGCGGTGTTCATAGCGTGGCTGTTGTCGACCGGTATTGCCTGCCGAGGAGGCTGCGCGTGCGTCGCGAACACCTGTTCTTCGCCGTGTCCTCGCTGTCGTTGGCCGCGGGCGGGGCCTGCTGGGCGGGGGGCGGTCGTCACGTCGCCGACGTCGTCTGGGCGGTGGATGCCGGCATCGGCTTGATGGTGTCACTCGCCGCGACGGCGAGCGCTTTGGCCCGCCGCCGGCCCACAGTTGACGTGATCGCCCTGCTTGCGCTCGGCGGCGCGCTGGCGGTGGGCGAGCCGTTTGCGGGAGCGGTGATCGCGGTCATGCTGGCCAGCGGGCAGCTCCTGGACGAACGCGCGGCCGCACGCGCCACCCGGGAGCTCAGCGCGCTGGTCGCTCGCGCACCTCGCACCGCGCGTCGCTATGGCGCTGGCGGTGGCGCCGGCGAGCTTTCCCTCGAAGAAGTCCCGATCGAAGACGTTCGCGTCGGCGATCGGGTGGTCGTGCGCCCCGGGGAGGTCGTGCCCGTCGACGGTCGGCTCCTGGTTCCTGGAGTGTTCGACGAGGCGGCGCTCAGCGGGGAGTCCCGCGAAGTCGAGCGGGAACGTGGGGAGCCGATCCGCAGCGGCGTCGTCAACGCCGGCCACGCCGTCGACGTGACCGTCACCAGCCCGGCCGACGAGTCGACCTACGCCGGCTTGGTTCGGTTGGTTCGCGAAGCCCAGCAGGCCACCGCGCCGTTCGTGCGTATCGCCGATCGGCTGGCTGTGTTGCTCGTTCCCGTCACGCTTGGCGTCGCCGGCGTCGCTTGGGCGGTCAGCGGAGACGCGGTCCGGGCGGTCGCGGTGCTGGTGGTCGCCACACCTTGTCCGCTGTTGCTCGCCGCGCCGATCGCGCTGATTTCGGGTGTGTCCCGGGCCGCCAGCGGCGGCGTGATCGTGAAGGGTGGCGGCGCGCTGGAGAAGCTGGCGGCCGGGCGCACCATGTTGTTCGACAAGACCGGCACGCTCACCCGCGGCCGGCCGCAGGTCGTCGACCTCGTCACCGCCGACCCGGACGACGACCCGCTTCGGATGCTGCGCCTCGCCGCCTCCGTCGAGCAGCTGTCTGCCCACGTGTTCGCCGCCGCGTTCGCCACCGCCGCCGCGCGGCATCGGCTGAGCGTCGCCATGCCGGCCGGCGTGCACGAGCTTCCGGGCTACGGCGTCAGCGGAATGGTGGATGGTCACGAGGTGATGGTCGGCAAGCCTGAGTGGGTGCTCGGCGACGCCACACCCGGTTGGGCGCGACGGGCCCGGCGGCGCGCCGACCTGGACGGCTCCTCGGTCGCGTTCATCGCCATCGACGGCGAACCCGCTGGCGCCGTGCTGCTGCGCGACCCGGTGCGGCCCGATGGACCGCGCATGATCCGAGCTCTCCGCGACGCCGGGATCACCCGCGTCGTCCTCCTCACGGGTGACAGGCCGGACGTCGCGGAGTCCGTCGGGCGGGTCGTCGGTGTCGACGCGGTTGTGGCTGACGCGGACCCCGCCGACAAGCTCAGCGCCGTCCGTCGTGAGACCGCGACCGCGCCGACCATCATGGTCGGCGACGGCGTCAACGACGCTCCAGCGCTGGCGGCCGCTGGCGCGGGCGTGGCGCTGGCCGCGCGTGGCGCGACAGCGTCGTCCGAGGCTGCCGACGTGGTGCTGACCGCCGACCGGATCGACGCGCTCGCGGACGCGATGCTCACCGCCCGTCGCGCGAGGGCGATCGCGACACAGGCCGTGACCATCGGCATGGGGTTGTCGCTTGCGGCGATGGCTCTCGCGGCGGCCGGGTTGCTGCCGCCGGCCGCCGGTGCGCTGCTGCAGGAAGGCATCGACGTGGCCGCGATCCTCATCGCGCTTCGTGCCGTCCTGCCCGGGCCACGCCACACCATCGACCTTCCCGAAGCCGACCTGCACATTGCGCAACGCCTTCGCGCCGAACACGAAACGGTTCGCGCGATAGTCGACCGGCTGCGGTCTGTGGCTGACACCCTCACGACGAGCCAGCCGGACCTGCGAAGCCTCGTCAGCCTTGTCGACGAGTTGGAGACCGCGCTGCTGCCGCACGAGCGCGCCGAGGAAGACGAGCTGCTGCCGATCGTCGCCCGCGCGCTGCGCAGCCGTGACGCGATCGCCGGGCTTAGCCGAACTCACGCCGAGATAGAACATCACGTGCGCCGACTGCGCCGACTGCTCAGTGCGGCAGGCACGGAACCGGACGAGGACGACGTCGTCGAAGCCAGGCGCCTGCTGTACGGGCTGCACGCCGTACTCGAACTCCACAACGCCGAAGAGGACGAACTCGCGTTCGCCCTATTGCCCGACGACGGCTCGAGTGACAGGGCGCCCGATCCTCGCGCGGCGGTCGCGTCGGCTTAGCGGTCGCGTCGGCTTAGCGGTCGCGACCTCGATCAGATCGTGGAGCGCAGACCATCGTGGTGGAACTTCGCGTCACGAAGCGCAGGCGCTCGCCCGCGGCGAGTGAAAAGCCTTCCGGCTCACCGGGTTCTACGTCAAGCACGAACTCCGGGCAGCCCCACGCGACGTCCAGCTTCTTGTCGATGTAAAACGGGCAGCCCTCGATGTCGCCAAGGAGCTCATCGACGTCCCCGACGAGGAATTCGCCGTCCGGGTAACACATCGGCACGCTGCCCGCGCAGCACCCGGCGGACTGCACGAACATCAGGGCGCCGCCCCTGGCGGCGCGCAGGCGGGCAATCGCCTCGCGTGCCGCCGGGGTGGCGTCAATGCGTTCTTGCGAAGACATCGGTCAGAACAACGGCTAGAACAGACCGAGTGGCTTCGTGCTGTAGCTGACCAGCAGGTTCTTGGTCTGGCTGTAGTGGTCGAGCATCATGCGGTGGTTCTCCCGTCCGATGCCGGACACCTTGTAGCCACCGAACGCGGCACCCGCGGGGTACAGGTGGTAGCAGTTCGTCCAGACCCGGCCGGCCTTGATCCCCCGCCCCATCCGGTAGGCGCGGTTGCCGTCGCGCGTCCACACGCCGGCGCCCAGGCCGTACAGCGTGTCGTTCGCGATCGCCAACGCGTCAGCCTCGTCGGTGAACGTGGTCACCGCGAGCACCGGTCCGAAGATCTCCTCCTGGAACACCCGCATGTGGTTGTCGCCCTTGAGGACGGTCGGCTGCACGAAGTAGCCGCCGGCGAACTCGCCCTCGAGCCGCGCGCGCTCGCCGCCGATGAGCACGTCGGCGCCTTCCCGCCGGCCGATGTCGATGTAGGACAGGATCTTTTCCTGCTGCTGCTTGGAGACCTGCGGCCCGAGCTGGGTCTCCGTGTCCAGCGGGTCACCCTGCCGGATCGCGGAAATTCGCTTTAGGGCCAGCTGCATGAAGTCCTCGTAGATGTCGGCTTGGATCAGCGCGCGCGACGGGCAGGTGCACACCTCGCCCTTGTTGAACGCGTACAGCACCAAGCCCTCGACCGCCTTGTCGAGGAAGGTGTCGTCGGACGCCATGACGTCGTTGAAGAAGATGTTCGGCGACTTGCCGCCGAGCTCGACGGTCGACGGGATGATGTTCTGCGCCGCGTACTGCATGATCAGCCGGCCGGTCGCCGTCTCTCCGGTGAAACCGATCTTCGCGATACGCGGATTCGTCGCCAACGCCTTGCCGATTTCGGCGCCCGGGCCGTTGACGACGTTGATGACGCCAGCGGGAACCACGCCGCCGATCACCTCAAGCAGCTTGAGGATCGACCAGGGCGTGGGTGAAGCCGGCTTCATCACAGAGCAGTTGCCAGCGGCGAGCGCGGGCGCGAGCTTCCACGCCGCCATCAGCAGCGGGAAGTTGAACGGAATGATTTGCCCGACGACGCCGAGCGGCTCGCGGAAGTGATACGCGATCGTCTCGTTGTCGATTTCCGTCGTCCGGCCCTCTTCGGACCGCGCGGCGGCGGCGAAGTAGCGGAAGTGATCGACGACGAGCGGGATGTCGGCGTTCAAAGTCTCGCGGACCGGCTTGCCGTTCTCCCAGCTCTCCGCGACGGCGAGCGCCTCTTTGTTCTGCTCGACCGCATCAGCGATCGCGTTGAGGACGGCGGCGCGTTCGGTGGCCGACGCCTCACCCCACGCGTCCTTGGCGGCGTGGGCGGCGTCGAGTGCCAACTCGATGTCCGCGGGGGTGGAGTCGGGGACTTCGGTGATCGGCTGCCCGGTGGCAGGGGTCAGGTTGGTTCGGTACTTACCGTCCTTCGGGGCAACCCACTTGCCTCCGATGAAGTTCTCGTAGCGGGGTGCGACGGTGACGATGCTGCCGGATCGACCAGGCGCGACGTATTGCATGGCTGGCTCCTAGGTGAGTGAGTTTCGGTAACTCTCCTCATGCCGAGCCAACGTTCGAAAACCTGCCGAGGTTAGTGCCGAAAGTCCCAGCCGATCCGGGCCAGTAGCACCTGCGCGAACCAAAGCGGCTCACTGCGACCTACCGGTGTGAGCAACGTCTTCGTCAAGCCGGCGACCATGCCGGGGTGGTTGCGGCCGGTCGCGACGGCCAACCCGGTGACGCATCCGACCAACGCGGTGCGTGACCTCATGGGGGGAGTCCCCGCGGCGCATGAGGTCAGCTGGGTGCTCGTCGCGGCGCTGGCGATCGCCGCCGTCTTCGCGCCGTTGACCGGCTGGCTCTACCGACGACGGTGACGGGCGCCAGGCGGCTCGAACACCACGACGGCGGTCTCGGTGGGGCGCATCGCGGCGTACGCGTCGAGGTTCATGTCGATCGTCGCCCAGCGCGCCCACAGCCTTTCGCGCTCGCCGCCTTCCGCGCGGCTTGCGCGCATCTGACGCACACCGTCGCGGGTGCGAACGGTCGCGAGACGGTCGGCCTGCAGGTTGAGCCACCAGGCCGGCTCGGCGGCGCCCCAGCCGTTCATCGCCATCGTGACGAGGTTTTCGCCGTCCTCGACGTAACCCACGAGCACTTGCCGGCGCCGACCGGTTCGGCGCCCGGTCGTGGTGAGCAACAGCGCGCCCCACTTGCCGGGTTTCGGTCGCCACAGACCCAACCGGCCGCCTGAGATCCGCACCAGGGCTCGGTGCAGATGCCAGAACGCGACGACGAACCACCGCGGCGGCAACCAGGCGCCGCGACCGCCCGTTTGGGCTGGCGCCGACCTGCGGTGCTCGCTCGTGACCATCATCTGCTCGCACGCACGACGGGCAGGGCGACCAGGAAGACGGCGATCAGCAGCAGCACACCTCCGACGGCGAGCAGGCCGCCGGCGATCCACGCGAGGTCGGGAACGGCGGCGCCGGCGTCCGCCGTGACAGAGACGCCCGGCGTGCCGTTCGCGCTCATCACCACGACCACCCAGCGCCCGCTGGAAGGCCGCCACGACAGCGACTGCGTGCCCGCGCCGCTCGCTTGCGCCGTCCAGATGTTCGTGTCGGTCGGCGCGCTGGCTGGTGCGGCGCCGGCGGCGAGCACATCGCGGGTGTGGCCGTTAGTCCAGTCGGTGACGACCAGGTGATCGACGCCGGCCAGGTAGTTGTTGACCGCCGCCTGCGGCGCGACGCCGATGAACACGGCCTTCGTCGGGTCGGTCGCCGTGGCCCGGACGCGCACACTTCCCAAGATGTCGCCGGGTGTGATCCAGTCGGCGGAGTTGCCCAGGTCGACGCTTTCGCTGGTGACGGCGTAGGACGCCGTGCTGAGGATCCGAGTGCCGCTGGTCAGATATCCCGCCGCGTCGCGCTGGGTGTTCGTCGCCCAGGTCGCCGCGCCACCGGCGGCCAACAGACCGAACGAGACCAGTCCCAGCATTGAGCCGATGACGAGCGACACGACGCGGCCGGTGGTCCATCCGCGACGCGGCGGCACCGGTGCCGCGGCCGTTGGCACGGTCGGCGTGGACGGCTCGGTGGGCGCTTGCACGGTCATGGTGCCGCCCTGCTCGTGCCCGCCAAGGTCAAGCCGGAACGGTGGGTACTCGTCAGTCATCAAGGCGGCGTAGGCCGCGACTCGCAATGCCCACCGGTTCATCCCGAGGACGAAGTCGAAAATCTGCTGCGGGTAGCGGCCGGTGAACGCCAAGACGACGGCCGCGACGAGAACGAGCACTCCGACGAGCCCCGGCGCACCTCTGCTGTTGTCGGTCACCTGCCACAGCGCCCAGGTTCCGCCGCCGAGGAAGATCCCGACCACCAGGTAGTGGGGGATCGCCAGCAGCCACCACTTCACCAGCACCAGGCCACGGGACAGCTTCGTCGGGTAGTCGACGTCGAAGTGCGTCGGATAGTCCGGGACGTCGGCGAGGGTGAACGGCGGGTAGCGGTCGGTGGCGAGCGCCCCAAAGCTGTAATAGCAGACGCGCCAGCTCCACCGCAGCACACCGACGTTGAACTCGAAGAGGTTGGCCGGGTAGCGGCCGGTGAACAGGATCGCGAAGAACGCCACCACGCTGACGATCACGAACGCGACCCACAAGAAAGCCAGCACGACGAAGTGGGGAATCGCCAGGAACCACTTCACCAGCCACAGCCACCGGCTCAACTCCGGCTCAAGGGTGGCGTCAACATGCACCGGGTACGTCGCAGCAGACATCGGAACGCGCCTCCTCCATCGCGTCTGACGCTGATCGGCAATCGGACGGCGGAAAAGAGGCGAAAGCCCTGGATCTGCGCTGGATGGCCCACCGTTCGTGGGAGGGGCTCATGATGAGTTGCGAGAGATCATCGAGAAGGGCGTTGCTTTGGACACCGACCAGACGTGGCGGATGGGTGTTCGTCTTCAGCGGAGTCGATGCCGCGGACGTGCACCTGGGTGCTCCGCGCCCGCGTGGGCGTGCGGATTGGCCGATGGCCGGCATCTTCGCGCAGCGCGGGAAGGCCAGGCCGAACGGTACGGTTGGTAGTGACGTTCAGCCCTAGAGCGGCACTCGAAGCGTCTGCGCAATGGAGTGGTGTCGTTCGTCGCGCTCATCGTGCACAACGTCGGCGTGAAGAAGGTCCGGCTGGCGCTGACCACGCTGGCGGTCGGCGTCGGCGTTCTCGCCGTGGTCGCACTCGGCGTGGTGACCCACAGCCTGCAAAGCAGCGCGCTCGCCGTCTTGCAGACCGGCAAGGCTGATTTCACCGTCGCGCAACGCGGCGTTTCGGACATTGTCAACAGCGGCATCGAGGCGTCGCAGCTGCCGCGTGTGGCGCAGACGCCCGGCGTTCGGCAGGCCGTCGGCGTGTTGATCGGCACCACGAAGCTCGACGCCGACAATCCGCAGTTCATCGAGATCGGTATCGATCCGGCGAACCTCGAGCAGTTCGGCGTCACGGTCGTGCAGGGCCGGGCGTTCACCTCCGACGCGTCGGACGAGTTGATGCTCGGCTGGCGCGCCGCCGAAAGCCTCGGCGCGCACGTGGGCGACGGTCTCAAGCTCGACTCGACGACCTACCGCGTGGTCGGCATCTTCTCCACCGGCCAATCGTTCGGCGACGCGGGCGCGATGCTGCCGTTGCGCGCGTTCCAGACCTATCAGCGTCAACCAAACCAGTACACGCTGTTGTTCGTGCAACTCACGCCTAACGCGGATCTCGACGGCGTGCGGGCCAGCATCGAGCGTGACAATCCGCAACTGGTGACTATCCGCGCGGTCAGCGACTTCGGCCGTGCGGATCGCAGCTTTTCATTGATCAGAGCGGCAGATCGCGGGAGCACGATCCTCGCGGTCGTCATCGGCGCGATCGTGGTGATGAGCGCGATGAGCATGTCGTTCGTCGAGCGATTGCGGGAATTCGGTGTGCTTGCCGCGATCGGATGGCCGCGCTCCCGAGTGCTGGCGATGATTTTTGGTGAGGCGTTCGTCGTCGGTCTGCTCGGTGCGGCGTTGGGTTCGCTGCTGTCGTATCTCGCGGTGGTGGTGATCCAGCAGCTGCCTTCGTTCACGGGCATCTTGGAACCTGAGTACACCTCCGCCGTCTTCGGCCGCGGGCTGTACACCGCGGCCGCGATGACGATGCTGGGTGCGCTGTACCCCGCGCTGCGAGCGGCGTTGACCTCCCCGTTGGAGGCGCTCCGCCATGAGTAGCGCGCCGGCGGTGGAACTCGTCGCGGTGCGCAAGTCGTTCGACGGCGGATCGATCAAAGCGTTGGACGGCGTCGACCTCGTCGTCGGCCAGGGCGAAACTGTGGCGGTGACCGGGCCATCCGGTTGTGGAAAATCCACGATGCTGCATCTGATCGCCGCATTGGACGAGCCGACGTCAGGCACAGTGCGGGTCGACGGAGTCGACCTCGAGAAGGTCCGGAACGCGGCCGCTTACCGGCGCGAACACGTCGGCATGGTGTTCCAGCTGCACAACTTGTTGCCGCAGCTGTCCGCCGTCCAAAACGTCGAGATCGCGATGTTCGGCACCGCGCGTTCGCGCGCCGAGCGGCATCGCCGGGCGCTGCGGCTACTGGCCGAGGTCGACCTCGCGGGTCGAGAGAGCCGGCCGCCGACGAAGCTGTCCGGTGGCGAGCGCCAACGTGTGGCGATCGCGCGCGCGTTGGCAAACGAGCCGACTCTGCTTCTCGCCGACGAGCCCACCGGCAGTCTTGACGAGCGAAGTGTCGAGCTGGTGCTCGCGCTGTTCGAGCGGCTGCGCGGCGAACGGCCGGAGCTGGCGATGATCCTCGTCACGCACGACGACCGCCTCGCCGGGTGCGCTGATCGGCTGGTGCGAATGCGCGAGGGCCGCGTCGGCGCCGGCGTGATTCCGCCGTCGTCACTTGAACGACAGTGAGACCGAGGCTTCCTCGGTCGGTGACGGAATCGCTTGGCTCACTGAGAGCAGGCACTGCTGGGTCGCGCCGCACACGATGTTGTTCGCGCCAAACGGCCCGGCCGTCACGATGTAGTCGACCGACACCTTGCCGGCGGCGTCAGCGGTCGTGACCACCATGCCCTCGAGGTTGCAGTCTCCGGGACCGGTGCCCGTTCCCTTGTCGGCGCACTCGTTGACCACCAGCGGTGAGTTCGGCGTGAAGCCCTGCGCCGTCACGTGGACGGTCATTCCCGAGCGCAGCCCGGTGTTCGGCGAGATCGAGACGGTTTGCCCGCCGCCCCCTCCGGGAGACGCCGGGCGCGCTCGTCGCGCGAGCCGAAGACGGCGGACCCGGCGACGTGCTCGACGATGCCGGCGGCAGGCCAGTCGAGTGGACGACGGATGGCGAGCTGCCACCGCCGCAGCCGGCCAACGCGGCAGCGGCCGCCACGACGAGCAAGCCCGGCAACCGGCGGCTTGCTGGGAGATTCGAGGTCATGATCGCTTGTCCCTCCTTGCGGACGCGGCGCCTCCTGGTCGCGTTGGGCATGTCAGCGGGCGAACGCTGCCGCGACCTCGACGCCCTCGGGTAGCCCGTCGATCGACCAGTCGTCTCGCCCGGTGCCGTGGACGTCTACCCGCACGTTGCCGGCGCCAAGTGAGAGCCGCTCCACCGTCAGTGGCAAGAACTCGCCGGGCACTTGCGGCGCGACGCGGACCTGCCCCCCCGGCAGCCACGGGTTGAGACCCAGCAGCGAGCGCAGCAAGAAGATCGGCGTCGCGGCGGCCCAAGCCTGCGGCGAGCACGCCGTGGGATAAGGCAGTGGCGCGCTGAAGTCCGAGCGGCTGAATCCGCACCACAACTCCGGCATCCGCCAGCCAAACGTGGCGGCGGCGTCCAGCACCGCGCGAGTGATTCTTTGAGCCTGATCGACGAATCCGTAGCGCATCAGCCCGGCGACCGCGATCGCGTTGTCGTGCGGCCACACCGAACCGTTGTGGTAGCTCAGCGGGTTGAACGCGCCCATCGAGGAGGCGAGCGTGCGCACGCCCCACCCGCTGAACATCTGCGGCGACATCAAGTGCGCCGCTGTCGGACGACGCTTTGTCGTCGTCGACAATCCCGGTCCACAGGCAATGGCCGATGTTCGACGTCAGTGAGTCGACCGGCTGCTTGTCACGGTCAAGAGCGAGTGCGAAGTAGCCACGGTCGGGCAACCAAAAGGCGCTGTTGAACTCTCGCTTCAACGCGGCGGCACGATCGACGCAGCGCCCAGCGGTGGCGTCGTCGCCAAGGTGACTCGCGATTCGCGCGCGAGCCAGATACGCGGCGTAGGCGTAGCCCTGCACCTCGCACAACGCGATCGGCGGAATGGCGAATCTGCCCTCGGCGTCGGTGATTCCGTCGCCGGAGTCCTTCCAGCCCTGATTCAGCAGACCCGCGGTCGGTGGCGCGCTGGTATTCGACGAACCCGTCGCCGTCACGATCGCCGTACTGCTCGATCCACGAAAGTGCGGCGTCGGCCGCGGGCAGCAGCGCCGTCAGGTCGTCGGTGCTCAGGCCCCAACCAAAGGCTTCGCCAAGAAGCATCACGAACAAGCGGTGTCGCGTCGGCCGTTCCGTAGTAGACGTTGCCTCCGCCGAGCGCCAAGCCGGCCTGCGCGCCGAAGCGCATCTCGTGCAGGATCCGGCCGGGCTCCTCCTCGGTGAGCGGGTCGATCGACGCGCCCTTGGTGTCGAGCCAGTGTCTCCAGCGTTCCAAGCGCGAGTCCGGGTCGAGCGGCAATGCCATCCACGCGGTCAGCAGCGAGTCGCGGCCGAACGGCGTCATGAACCACGGAGCCCCGGCGGCGACCACCTCACGCCCCGGACGTTGCGGATCAGGGATGCGCAACGAGCCGAGATCGCGTTGACCGGTGCGCAGCGCGGCTTCCAGGCCTTGGTGCGCCGACGTGATCAGCGGCCCGCGATTGGTCCACTCGCGGTTGCGCCTGGCGGGCCGCGAGAAATCCGGATGCTCCCCGCATTGGATAAGCCGGCGTGATGGCGTTGCCGTCGAGGGAGAAGCGCACCTGCAGGCAGGTTTGCCATTGGTCCCGCGGCGGGATCGCCATCGAGAAGGTGAAGACACCGGGCCCTCGCGTCAGCGGCGCGTCGCCGGTCACCACCACGTCCCGCCGGTGTCCGAGCCATTCGTAAACGAACGCGACGCCGCGAGGCCCCCCTGCGGAAACTTCGGTCACCCGCTCCGGATGCGCGACGACGCGGTTCTCCTTGACCTCGAAGAGATCGGCGAAGTCGGCGTCGACGTGCAACGTCACCGTGCATCCCGCGGTTTCCGCCCCAGGTTGAAAATGGTGACGTCTTCGCGCATCCCGTCGCCGACGTAGCGGCGGCGCAGCACGAGCAGGTGGCTATCCGCGCGACCGGGCGAGCGGCGGCACGCGGCAGATGTACGTCATGGAGTACGGCGCGTCTTGTTCGGTGCTGACCGCCTCCAGGCTGCGGCCGTCGACCCGCAGCTCCCAGCGCGACAGCGATCGAAGGTCGCGGAAGAACAACCCGTGCGGTCCGTCGGCCGAGATGTCGCCGGTCGGGGTTGCGACGCAGAACATCGAACCTTCGACGAGGGTTTGCGCGGCGTCCGAACCGCCGATCATCGGTGGTGCCCCGGTGTAACCCCACGCCTGTGTCATGGCTTGACCGCGGTTTCCTCGTCCACGCGTGGCCGCGGCAGCAGCAACACCGGGATCGGGGAGCTGGCCAGTGTGCCGCGGATTGTGTGGGCGTGGCCGGCCGACAGGTCTTGCGCCCAGCCCAGGGCGATCAGGTCCGCGTGTTCGGCCATCGGCGACGTCGACGATGTTCGCGCCCGGCATGCCGCTGCGCACTTCCAGCCGTGCGGTCGGTCGATCGCAGAAGCGGGCGAGGAACTCGCTCGGCCCAACTCTTGCGCGCGTGCTCTGCTTGATCCCAGAACTTCGGAACGGTCGACTGCTCGAAAACGTGCAACACCACGACGTCGGTGCCCCGGGCGCAGAACATGCCGACCGTCTCGGCGACGGTGTCGGCAGACAGCGAGGTGCCGTTCAGCGGCACCAAAACCCGATCGACGTCGGTCGTCGCCGACGGCGCGCCTACCGACCGGAACCACAAGCACGGGTTTCGGGCAGCGCTGGATGACGTCGATGACGAGATGCGCGGCGTGCCCCGGCTGAATAGGGCAGCGCCAGCAGTGCCACTCGGCGTTGGCGACGTCGTCCAAGACGGCCTGGACGGCGGCGGACGCGGTCGGCGGCATCATGGTCTGCCCGCAGGTGACGTCGTTCAACACCCAGACCAAGAGCGCCGGCAAGTGCGGACGACGCCGCCGTCACGGCGTGATCGTCGGTTCACTCGACGCGAAGGCGAGCATCACGTGCATCAGGGACGCACCACCCATCCGGTGTCGGTGTCGACGAGACGTAGCCGGTGGGTAACCCGGACCAGTTCGCTGTCGGGGACGCGAACATGCAATGGACCGCTCGACCGTGACGACGGCCGCGTCGCCGTCAACGCTCAGCTCGACGCGTCGGCGCAAGCAGCGAAAGCGCAGGGTCAGGCTGGCCCATCGGCGCGGCAGGTGGGGATCGACGCTGACGGCGCCGTCGCGCACCGAGACACCGGCAAAACCGAACAGCAGCGCCTGCCAGACGCCGGCCAGTGTGGCGATGTGCAGCCCGGAGCCGGTCATCCCGGTGAGGTCGTCAAGGTCGATGCGCAGCGCGATGTCGAGATGGTGCAGCGCGTCGTCCGGCCTCCCGGCGTTGGCGAGCAGCGCGGCCGTGATCGCCGGAGACAGCGACGAGCCATGTGACGTCCGTGGCAAGTAGAAGTCGAGATCGGCGGCTAGCGAACCGGCGGGCAGTTCTGAGGGCAACAGGTGATGCGCCATGAGCACATCGGCTTGCTTGACGATCTGCGATCGTGACGTGCGATCCAGCGCCGAGCAGCAGATCGGCGGCCAGTGGTGGCGTGCCGACGTCGGCCATCAGGAGCGGCTCCAGAGCGGTAGTAGCCGGCGAATTGCTCGTGTCGTCCGGTCACCGCGTCGTAGCCGTCGACCAGGGCGTCTGCCATCCGTAGCCACGCGGACGTCTCGACGCCCTCGCCTTCAAGCGCGGCAGCGCGTCGCAGATTCCATCGGGCCAGGATGTTTGTGTACGCGTTGTCGTCGACGTCCTCGTGATACTCGTCGGGCCCGATGACGTGCCGGATGTGCGCTGTTCCGTCCTCGTCCATGTGCGCGCGAGAGGCCAAGTACCGCGCGGTCTCGGTGATCAGCGGCCGGCCGGCGTCGGCCAGAAACGCCGTGTCGTCGGTCCAAGCGGCGTAGTGGCACGCCGCCCAGGCGATGTCGGAGTTGATGTGTTCCTCCAGCTGGCCGGTGAGTATCGGAACCCACTCGCCGTTCGCGCGCCCCGACATCGGCGTGACATCGACGCCGAGCGACGCCGACTCCCAAGGGAAACGGGCGCCCTCCAGACCGCGCGCGCGAGCGATCGCCCGCGCCTGCGGCAGCCGTCGAATCCGGTACTCGAGCATCGCCCTCGCGGCGGCCGGCGACATGCTCGCGACAGCCGGCAACAC
>CAVVEX010000012.1:0-272366 GCA_963747395.1 uncultured Actinomycetes bacterium
TATGTCCTGTTCTCGACATTCCTCGTATTGCTCCGGCGCAGCGCCGGTGACAAGGTGCTCGGCATGGCCAGAGCGGTGGTCCGGCTCTCCACCTGATCGCTTCCTCGCGCTTGGCCGCGGCCGCGCGCCCGGCGCCCGCCTGCGGCTGCCGGGCCGGACGGTATGGATTTGACACAGGAAGTGAGTGACCACTAACTTACTTCGCGTGGCAGCCCACGACCTCCCGGATGAGCGCGAGCAGCGCCGCGACCAGGTGCTCGACGCGGCCCTGATCGAGTTCGCCCAGACGGGGCTGGCCGGCACGTCCACCGAGGCGATCGCCGACCGGCAGGTATCTCGCAGCCCTAACTGTTCCGGCTGTTCGGCACCAAGCGGGAGCTGTTCATCGCGGCGGCCAACCGGTGCTTCGAGAACATCTCCGCGACCTTCGCCGCGGCGGCGCACGGCCTCGCCGGAGCCGAGGCGATGCACGCGATGGGCGAGAGCTACCACGGGTTGATCGCTGATCGCGACAACCTGTTGGCGCAACTCCAGATGTACGCGGCATGCGGCGATCCCGACATCCGCGACTGCGCTCGAGCTGGCTTTCGGAAGCTCTACAACCAGGTGTACGTGGCTTTCGGGGGCCAGCCCGACCGACTTAGCGCTGTTCTTCGCCACCGGCATGCTTTGCAACGTCTCCACCGCCTTGCAACTTGACGAAGTCGACGAGCCGTGGGCGCGCGCGTTGTGCAACACGGATCCGTTCTGCCGCGGCTAGCGGCGCTTTTCTTTGGCATCTTAGTCAGTGATCGTCTCACTCAGCAACAGCCTCATCCAACGACACCCATCGCTCGACAAACCTCGATCAGCTCGACGGGAGCCATGCAATGACCGGACGTGGAAGACCGCTGGCGACGTTCGTCGTCACCTCGGTGGCCCTGTTCATGGGCCAGCTCGACAACCTCGTCGTCACGACCGCGCTGCCGGCGATCAGGCGCACCTCGGCGCGTCGCTGGAGCAGCTGGAGTGGACGGTCAACGCCTACACGCTGACGTTCGCCGTGCTGCTGCTGGCCGGCGCGGCGCTGGGCGAGCGGTTCGGCCGGCGGCGTGTGCTGGTCCTGGGCATCACCGTGTTCACGCTCGGCAGCGCCGCCGCCGCCCTCGCGCCGACCGCCGGGTGGCTCGTGGCGTCGCGGGCCGTGCAGGGCGCCGGCGCGGCGGCGATCGCGCCCGTTGACCCTCACGCTGCTGTCCGCGGCGGTGCCGCCGCAGCGGCGGGGGCTGGCGCTCGGCGCCTGGGGGGCGGTCGGCGGTCTCGCCATCGCCGTCGGACCGCTCGTCGGCGGTGCGGTCGTGGAGGGTGCGTCCTGGCAGTGGATCTTCTGGCTCAACGTCCCGCTCGGCATCGTGCTGGTCCCGCTGGCGCTGGGGCGGCTGCAGGAGTCGCGCGGGCCCGCGACCCGGCTCGACCTGCCCGGTCTCGGGCTGGCGAGCGCCGGCCTGTTCGGCGTCGTGCTGGCCCTGGTGCGGGGCAACGCTCTCGGGTGGACGTCCGGCTACGTCCTCACGGCGGTCGGCGGCGGCCTGCTGCTGCTGGTCGGCTTCGCGGCGTGGGAGCGGCGGGCCCCGGAGCCCATGCTTCCGCTGCGGTTGTTCCGGTCACGGGGTTTCACCGCGACCAACGTGGCCAGCCTGCTGATGTTCTTCGGGATGTTCGGCGCGATCTTCCTGCTGGCACAGTTCCTCCAGACCGTGCAGGGCTACTCCCCGCTCGAGGCCGGGCTGCGCACGCTGCCGTGGACCGGCATGCCGGTGCTCGTCGCGCCGGTCGCCGGTGTGCTGTCCGACCGGGTGGGCGGCCGCCGTGTCGTCGCGACCGGGCTGCTGCTGCAGGCGGCCGGGCTCGGCCTGGATCGCGGCGGTCACGACCACGTCGGTCGCCTATCTCGCGCTCGTGCCCGCCTCGTGGTCAGTGGTGTCGGCATGGCGCTGTTCTTCGCTCCGGTGGCGAACATGGTCCTGTCCGCCGTCCGCCGCGACGAGGAGGGCGTGGCGTCGGGGGCGACGAACGCGATCCGCGAGCTCGGCGGCGTGTTCGGCGTCGCCGTGCTGGCCTCCGTGTTCGCCGCCCGGGGCGGTTACGGGAGCGCGCAGACGTTCGTCGACGGGCTGCGTCCGGCGGTCGCCGTCGGCGCACTCGCCGTCGCGGTGGCGGCCGTCGCCGTGCTGCTGGTGCCGGGCCGGCGGACTCCCGCCCTGGCCGTCGCCGAGCCGGCTCGCGCGGAGGCTGCCGGCGGGTGACCCCGGCGAGCGGCCGCCTCCGGGTTGAGTCGTACGCCCCGCGTGCCGATCCCGGTTGTGGAAGATTCCGAAACGGCGGTAGTCCGCGCTTACCGTTCGTCGACCACCGGGGGGCGGCAGTGACCGTGCTGACGCTCTGGCGGCGCTCCCGGCGGCAGCCGGACCGGGGAGCCCCCGTGCCGCCGCGCGAGGCGTTCGTGCTCTCCGGCGGTGGCAGCCTGGGGGCGGCGCAGGTCGGCGCCGCGCGCGCGTTGCTCGAGGCCGGCGTCGTGCCCGACGTCGTCCTCGGCTGCTCGGTCGGTGCCCTGAACGCGGCGTTCCTCGCGGTCGCGCCCGACCTCGCCCGGGTGGCGGAGCTGGAGCGGGTGTGGCTCGAGCTGGATGCCGGGACGATCTTTCCCGACGGCCGGTTCACCGTCGCCCGGCGGCTCGCCCGGCGCGCGTCGACCACCTCTACTCGCCGAACGGGTTGCGTGACCTGGTGCGTCGTTGCGTCCCGCTCGACGACCTCGCGGCGGACGGCGGTCCCGGTCCACGTGGTGACTGGCACCGAACCTGCGGCGCCGGAGGCGCGGCGTGGTGGACGGCCGGCGACCCGACCGACGTTCTCACGGCGAGTGCGTCGCTGCCGGCTGATGATTCCCCCCGCGTGGTGCTCGGGGAAGCCTGCACGAGGATGGCGGTGCCGTCTGCCCGGTGCCGACACAGCGCGCCCTCGACCTCGGCGCTGCGCGGGTCTGGGTGTTGGACGTGTCCGCGACTTCCACCCGTTCGACGGCGAGCGGATGACCGCGCTCGACGGCTGCTCGAGGCGTTCGCCGTCTCGCGCGCCCACCTCGGCCGAGCCGAGACGTCGCCGCAGCCGGGCAGCGCGTCGTACGGCTGCCGTCTCTCGGCATCGGCCGGCACGACCTCCGCGACTTCTCCCGGACGCCCGCGCTGCTCGGCCGGGCCTCGCGGCCGGACGCCGCATGATGGCCGGCGAGCTGGCGGCGGCACCCGTGTCGCAGGTCGCGGCCCGGTAGGCGGTCGCGGCTGCGCCGACCCACCAGGGTCAGGTCGCCTCCGACAGCAGCTTCGACAGTCGCGACACTCCTTCGACCAGGTCGTCGTCGCCGAGCGCGTAGGAGAGCCGGAAGTAGCCCGGCGTGCCGAACGCCTCGCCGGGCACGACGGCGACCTCCGCCTCCTCGAGGGCCAGCTCGGCGAGTGCGACCGACGAGGCCGGCCGCCGCCGCGGATCTCCTTGCCGAGCACCCCCTTCACCGACGGGTAGCAGTAGAAGGCGCCGTGCGGCTCCGGGCACACGACGCCGGGGATCTCCTGCAGCATCCGCGACATGGTCTGCCGGCGCCGGTCGAACGCCGCGCGCATCGCGGCGACGGCGACCAGGTCGCCGGACACCGCCGCGAGCGCCGCGCGCCTGCGAGACGTTGGCGACGTTGGACGTCGGGTGCGACTGCAGGTTGGTCGCTGCCTTGACGACGTCGGCGGGCCCGATCATCCAGCCCACCCGCCAGCCGGTCATCGCGTAGGTCTTGGCGACGCCGTTGAGCACGACGCAGGTGCTCGGCCAGCTCGGGGACGACCGTCGGCATCGACGCGAACGCCGCGTCGCCGTAGACCAGGTGCTCGTAGATCTCGTCGGTGATCACCCAGACGCCGTGCTCGAGCGCCCAGCGGCCGATCGCTGCCACCTCGTCGGGGGTGTAGACCGCGCCGGTGGGGTTGGACGGCGAGCAGAACAACAGCGCCTTCGTGCGCGACGTGCGGGCCGCCTCGAGCTGCTCGACGCTCGCCCGGAAGCCGGTGGACTCGTCGGTGGTGGACCGTCGACCGGGGCGCCGCCGGCCAGCGCGATCGCCTCGGGGTACGTCGTCCAGTACGGCGCCGGGAGCAGCACCTCGTCGCCGGGGTCGAGCAGCGTGGCGAACGCCTCGTAGACGGCCTGCTTGCCGCCGTTCGTGACGAGCACCTGGCTGGCGCCGACCTCGTAGCCCGGAGTCGCGGTGCGTCTTCGCCGCGATGGCCTCGCGCAGCTCGGGCAGCCCCGGGCGTTGGGG
Organism: uncultured Actinomycetes bacterium; assembly: GCA_963747395.1. Lineage (GTDB taxonomy): Bacteria > Actinomycetota > Actinomycetes > Acidothermales > Acidothermaceae > JAICLV01. Next base: position 4,349 of record CAVVEX010000012.1, read on the forward strand.
TGTAGCGGTGGTTCTTCGGGTCGCGGGCGGCCGGCGACGGCGGCCTCGACGATCGCGCTCAGGCGTCGGGAAGTCGGGTTCGCCGGCGCCGAAGCCGATGACCGGCCGGCCGGCCGCCTTCAGCGCCTTCGCCTTGGCGTCGACGGCGAGCGTCGCCGACTCGGTGATCGCGCCGATCCGGCGAGAAACGCGGCGCGCGGGCTGCTGAAGCAGTGCTCTCGGTCATGCCGCAATGGTCCCATGAGTTGGGCCTGCGTCGCCGTCGGGTTAGCGCGGAGCACTCGGGGTCGGCGCGACCGGCGCGTTCGACCGTCTCCGGGCTGCCACGTACACTGTCGAAGCTGGCCCGGGGCTCGCCCCGCGACCTGGCGCGCACACAGGTCACATAGGGCAGTAGCTCAATTGGCAGAGTTCCGGTCTCCAAAACCGGCGGTTGGGGGTTCGAGTCCCTCCTGCCCTGCCAAGCAGTCCCGAGCGGTCCCGCAGTTCGTCGAGAGAAGGTTGACGTGAGCGACACGCACCACCGGCGCCGGTTCGCGGCCGGAACGGCGGTCGGCGCGACCGGGCGAGCGTCGGCAACGTCGTTTGAGCGGATCGGCCTGTGGTGGCGGCAGATCGTCGCCGAACTGCGCAAGGTCATCTGGCCGACCCGCAAAGAGTTGGTCACCTACACGATCGTCACGTTCGTCTTCTCGGTGGTCATGATCTTGATCGTGTTCGGCGTCGACTACGGCGCCAACTGGTCGGTCCTGAAGATCTGGGGCTGACCACCCGCCGTCCGCCGAACCGCCGAATCCCCGCATCTGCCAAAGAAGGAACCGATACCCAGTGAGCGAGTCACCCTGGCCGACCGCACCTGCCGAACCGGGCGACGACCAGTCGCGCGACAGCGCGTCGTCCGAGGTCGACACGGCGGAAGACGCGGCGGTCGAGACGGCGGACGACGGCGGCGGTCGAGGCGGCGGACGACACCGCGGCTGGGCCGGAGACCGCGGCGGTCGAGCCTGCCGGCGAGCCTGCCGTCGATGAGGACGAGACCGACCCGGCGGAGGAGTTCCGCCAGTCGCTGCGCAACGCGCCTGGGGACTGGTACGTCGTCCACACTTACGCGGGCTATGAGAACAAGGCGAAGACGAACCTCGAGACCCGGGTCGCAGTCCCTCAACATGGAGGACTTCATCTACCAGATCGAGGTGCCGCAAGAAGACGTCGTCGAGATCAAGAACGGCAAGCGGCAGAACGTGAAGCGCAACGTCTTCCCCGGCTACCTGCTGGTGCGCATGGAGATGACGCGACGAGTCGTGGTCGGCGGTGCGTTACACGCCTGCCGTGACCGGCTTCGTCGGGCCCAGTTCGAGCAAGCCGTCGCCCCTGACCCTCGACGAGGTCTTCCGCTTCCTCGCGCCGGCGACCAAGGAGCAGAAGGAGGCGGCCGCGGCGGCGGCGCCGAAGATCGTCGACTTCGAGGTCGGGGAGTCGGTCACCGTCACCGACGGCGCGTTCGCCACCTTGCCGGCGACCATCAGCGAGATCAACGCCGATCAGCAAAAGCTCAAGGTGCTCGTCTCGATCTTCGGCCGCGAGACTCCGGTCGAGCTGCAGTTCAACCAGGTCTCAAAGATCTAATCGGACGTCGGAGAACCACCACCTCCCGTCGTCCCGTACTCTTGAACGGCCCGAACGGGCTGTCGATGCCATCGCGAAGGACCAGTCATGCCCCCCAAGAAGAAGCTCGCGGCGATCATCAAGCTGCAGATCAACGCCGGCGCCGCGACGCCCGCGCCGCCGATCGGTCCGGCGCTTGGTCAGCACGGCGTCAACATCATGGACTTCTGCAAGCAGTACAACGCGGCCACCGAGTCGCAGCGCGGCAACGTGATCCCGGTCGAGATCTCGGTGTACGAGGACCGCTCGTTCACGTTCATCACCAAGACGCCCCCCGCGCCCGAGCTGATCAAGAAGGCGGCCGGCGTCGACAAGGGCTCGGCGGTGCCGCACAAGACCAAGGTCGCGTCGTTGACCAAGGCCCAGGTGCGCGAGATCGCGCAGGCCAAGATGCCCGACCTCAACGCGCGCGACCTCGACGGCCGCCGAGAAGATCATCGCCGGCACCGCGCGTTCGATGGGCATCACCGTCAACGGCTGACTGCTGGACGGCTGGCTGCTGGACGATTGACTGTTGGACGACTGACATTCGCAACACCCGTGGGAGGGCCGAGCGCGGCCCGATGTACCACGACCTCCACTCACCTCAGGAGCAGCAATGAAGCGCAGCAAGGCATACACCGCAGCGGCCGCGAAGGTCGACCACGACAAGCTCTACGCCCCGCTCGACGCGGTGCGGTTGGCCCGCGAGACGTCGACCACCAAGAACGCCGGCACCGTCGAGGTGGCGCTGTCGCTCGGCGTCGACCCGCGCAAGGCCGATCAGATGGTCCGCGGCACGGTCAACCTGCCCCACGGCACCGGTAAGACGGCCCGGGTGCTGGTCTTCGCGACCGGCGACCGTGCCGAGGAGGCGAAGGCGGCCGGCGCCGACATCGTTGGCGCCGACGAGTTGATCGACCGCGTGGCCGGCGGCTTCCTCGACTTCGACTCCGCCGTCGCGACTCCAGACCTGATGGGCAAGGTCGGCCGGCTCGGGCGGGTGCTCGGCCCCCGCGGCCTGATGCCGAACCCGAAGACCGGCACCGTCACCAACGACGTCGCCAAGGCGGTTTCCGACATCAAGGGCGGCAAGATCGAGTTTCGCGTGGACCGGCAGGCCAACCTGCACTTCATCATCGGCAAGACGTCGTTCACCGACCAGCAGCTGGTGGAGAACTACGCGGCCGCGATCGACGAGGTCATGCGGCTCAAGCCGTCGGCGGCGAAGGGCCGGTACGTCAAGAAGGCGACCATCACCACCACCATGGGTCCCGGCATTCCGCTCGACCCGAACCGCACCCGCAACCTGCTCGCCGACGAGTCGGCGAACGCCTGATCGGCGCCCGCTTCATCGATTGAAGGGTTTGGGTCGCTGCCGGACGCTCCGGCGCAACCCAAACCCTTCACTCGTCGATGGTCGCGCGTGGGCTCCCCGGTTTTGACCGGCGCCGACCCACCACGTACTGTTGACCCGCCACAGACCGCCGGTCGGTGTTGTCGCTGTTCGCAGCAAGTCTGCGCACAGTTTGCGACTCCCGAAGGCCCCGCGAGAGCGGGCGGCCCGCGCAGGCACACGTTGCACCGGCGCGACGCTCACGTCGTCCGGATCGCCCCGTGCGCCTGCGCCGGGGCGTTTCGCATTTCGCGGACCTTCACGCAACCAGGCAACCGTCTCCGACCGGTCTAACCGCACCCGGAAGGAGGCCTGCGCACTCATGCCAAGGCCTGACAAGGCGAGCGCCGTCGCCGAGCTGACGGAGAACTTCCGCAGCTCCAAGGCGGCCGTGCTCACCGAGTACCGCGGGCTCACCGTGTCGCAACTGACCCAGCTGCGACGTGCGCTCGGTGAGGCCACGGAGTACGCCGTGGTGAAGAACACCCTGTCGAAGATCGCGGTTCGCGATGCCGGGCTTGAGCAGCTTGAGTCGCTGCTTGAGGGCCCGTCAGCGGTCGCGTTCGTCAAGGGTGACCCGGTGGAGGCCGCCAAGGGCCTCCGCGACTTCGCCAGGGCGAACCCGCTGCTTGTCATCAAGGGCGGTGTTCTCGACGGGAAGCTGGTCAGCGCCAGCGAGCTGTCGAGGATCGCCGATCTCGAATCCCGCGAGGTGTTGCTCGCCAAGGTCGCCGGGGCGGCCAACGCCACGCTCGCCAAGGCGGCCGCGCTGTTCCAGGCGCCGCTCTCGCAGGCCGCTCGGCTTGCCGACGCGCTGCGCGCCAAAGCCGAGCAGGACGGGTCTGCGCAAGCCTGACCCTGACCGCTGAACCCTGACCCGCCCGAATCAGACTCCCGTTTCATCCGTAGGAAGGATCCGCCACCATGGCGAAGCTCAGCACCGACGAGCTCATCGACGCATTCAAGGAGCTCTCGCTTCTTGAGCTTTCGGAGTTCGTGAAGCAGTTCGAAGAGACCTTTGGCGTGACCGCCGCCGCTCCCGTGGCTGTCGCCGCCGCTCCCGCGGCCGGCGGCGCCGGCGGTGGCGGCGAGGCCGCGGCCGAGGAGCAGGACGAGTTCGACGTCATCCTCGACGACGCCGGCGCGCAGAAGATCCAGGTCATCAAGGCCGTCCGCGAGCTCACCAGCCTCGGTCTGAAGGAGGCCAAGGACCTTGTCGACGGCGCTCCGAAGCCGGTCCTGGAGAAGGTCAACAAGGAGGCCGCCGACAAGGCGAAGGCGTCGCTCGAGGGCGCCGGCGCCAAGGTGACCTTGAAGTAGCGCTCCAGCGAGCGCGACACCAGCCGCGCATTGAGGCCGCCGGCCGCCCCAGCCTCTGGGGTGGCCGGCGGTCGCTGATTTGGCGACGAGTTCGACCCTGAGCGTGATCGACGCGGGCGGTTGGGCCGGTCGTGCACAATCGGGCCGCATCGCTTGACGCGACACCCGGACAGCGCGCATCCTCGCAGTACCTGTGAATACTTCGGTTGGGTCTGCGGCTGTCCCAGTGGGTCGGCCCGATACCAGAGGCGGCTCCCTAAAGGTCGCCTCGACAGCAGTGCGCCCGTTGGCTACACTGCTCTTTTGCGCTGTCCTCTGACCACCCGTGCTCGCTGTTTGGTCGCGGGCGGTCCGTCGTGCGCACGACGACACCGCGAGCCCTGGAAGGACCTCACTTGGCCGCCTCGCGCAGCACCTCCACTGGCAGTTCTGCTAGCGATTCCCGTTCCGCAGTACCCACCCCGCCCCGCGTCTCATTCGCCAAGATTCGCGAACCTCTTGAGGTTCCGAATTTGCTCGCCCTTCAGGTCGAGTCGTTCGACTGGCTGCTCGGCAACGACGCATGGAAAGCCCGCTTGGAAGCGGCGAAGAAGGCTGGCCGCGACGACGTCAACACGTCGTCCGGGCTTGAGGAGATCTTCGCCGAGATAAGCCCGATCGAAGACTTCTCCGGCACCATGTCGCTGTCGTTTCGCGATCACCGGTTCGAGCCGGCGAAGAACTCCATCGAGGAGTGCAAGGAGCGCGACTTCACCTACTCCGCGCCGATGTTCGTCACAGCGGAGTTCGTGAACAACCAGACCGGAGAGATCAAGAGCCAGACCGTCTTCATGGGCGACTTCCCGCTCATGACCGACAAGGGCACCTTCATCATCAACGGCACCGAGCGCGTGGTCGTGTCGCAGCTCGTGCGTTCGCCGGGCGTCTACTTCGACAAGACGATCGACAAGACCTCCGACAAGGACGTCTTCGGCTGCAAGATCATCCCGAGCCGCGGGGCCTGGCTCGAGTTCGAGATCGACAAGCGCGACGCCGTCGCCGTCCGAGTCGACCGCAAGCGCAAGCAGAGCGTGACCGTGCTGCTGAAGGCGCTCGGCTGGGACGACGCGAAGATCCTCGAGCGGTTCGGCCAGTACGAGTCCATGCGCGCGACCTTGGAGAAGGACCACGTCCACACCCAGGACGAGGCGCTCATCGACATCTACCGCAAGCTGCGCCCGGGCGAGCCGCCGACGCGCGAGGCGGCGCAAACGCTGCTCGACAACCTTTACTTCAACTCCAAGCGCTACGACCTGGCCAAGGTCGGCCGCTACAAGGTCAACAAGAAGCTCGGTCTCGACCTGCCGTTCACCCAGGGCACGCTCACCGAGGACGACATCGTCGCGACGATCGAGTACATCGTCCGGCTGCACGCCGGCGAGACCGAGATGAACGTCGCGGGCCGCCCGGCGATCGTCGAGGAAGACGACATCGACCACTTCGGCAACCGCCGGCTGCGCACGGTCGGCGAGCTGATCCAAAACCAGGTGCGGCTCGGCCTCGCTCGCATGGAGCGGGTCGTCCGCGAGCGGATGACGACCCAGGACGTCGAGGCGATCACGCCGCAGACCCTGATCAACATCCGCCCGGTCGTGGCGAGCATCAAGGAGTTCTTCGGAACTTCGCAGCTCTCCCAGTTCATGGACCAGACCAACCCGCTGGCCGGCCTGACCCACAAGCGCCGGCTGTCGGCGCTCGGCCCCGGTGGTCTGAGCCGCGAGCGCGCGGGCATGGAGGTGCGCGACGTGCACCCCAGCCACTACGGCCGGATGTGCCCGGTGGAAACCCCCGAAGGCCCGAACATCGGCCTCATCGGTTCGCTGGCCACCCACGGCCGGATCAACGCGTTCGGCTTCGTCGAGACGCCGTACCGCAAGGTGTCCAACGGCCAGGTGACTGACGACGTCGACTACCTGACCGCCGACGAGGAAGACCGGTTCGTCATCGCGCAGGCCAACGCGGTGCTCAAGGCCGACAGCACCTTCGCCGACGAGCGGGTGCTGGTCCGCCGCAAGGGCGGCGAGGTCGACTTCGTCCCGCCGTCCAGCGTCGACTACATGGACGTCTCGCCGCGGCAGATGGTCTCGGTCGCGACCGCGATGATCCCCTTCCTCGAGCACGACGACGCCAACCGCGCGCTGATGGGTTCGAACATGCAGCGCCAGTCGGTGCCGTTGCTCAAGTCGGAGGCGCCGCTGGTCGGCACCGGCATGGAGTTCCGTGCCGCGGTCGACGCTGGCGACGTCACGGTGTCGGAGAAGGCCGGCGTGGTCGAGGAGGTGTCCGCCGACGCGGTCACGATCATGGCCGACGACGGCACTCGGCAGACCTACCGGATGGCCAAGTTCCGCCGCGTCGAACCAGGGCACCTGCATCAACCAGCGGCCGATCGTCCACGAGGGCCAGCGGATCGAGGCCGGCCAGGCGATCGCCGACGGGCCGTGCACCGACCAGGGCGAGATGGCGCTCGGGCGCAACCTGCTCGTGGCGTTCATGCCGTGGGAAGGTCACAACTACGAAGACGCGATCATCCTTGTCGCAGCGCTTGGTGAAGGACGACGTCTTGTCCTCGATCCACATCGAGGAGCACGAGGTCGACGCCCGCGACACCAAGCTCGGCCCCGAGGAGATCACCCGCGACATCCCGAACGTCAGCGAGGAAGTGCTCGCCGACCTCGACGAGCGCGGCATCATCCGGATCGGCGCCGACGTCGTCCCGGGTGACGTGCTCGTGGGCAAGGTCACGCCCAAGGGCGAGACCGAGCTGACGCCGGAGGAGCGGCTGCTTCGCGCGATCTTCGGCGAGAAGGCCCGCGAGGTGCGTGACACCAGCCTCAAGGTGCCGCACGGCGAGAAGGGCAAGGTCATCGACGTCAAGGTCTTCACCCGCGACGACGCTGAGCTGCCGCCCGGCGTCAACGAGCTGGTGCGGGTCTACGTGGCGCAAAAGCGCAAGATCACGGACGGCGACAAGCTGGCCGGTCGGCACGGGAACAAGGGCGTCATCTCGAAGATCCTGCCCGAGGAGGACATGCCGTTCTTGGAGGACGGCACGCCGGTCGACATCGTGCTCAACCCGCTGGGCGTCCCCGGCCGGATGAACGTCGGCCAGGTGCTCGAGACGCATCTCGGCTGGGCCGCGAAGTCCGGCTGGAAGGTCGACGGCAACGACGTCCGGGCCCGTGGGTGCAGCGGTTGTCCGACATCAACGCCCTCGAGGCGCCGGCCGAACACGCTCGTCGCCACGCCGGTCTTCGACGGCGCTCGCGAGGACGAGATCACCGGCCTGCTCGCGGCGACCTTGCCGAACGACGACGGCCTGCGCATGGTGGGCGAGGACGGCAAGGCCCGGTTGTTCGACGGCCGCTCCGGCGAGCCGTACCCGCAGCCGGTCAGCGTCGGCTACATCTACATCCTGAAACTGCACCACCTGGTCGACGACAAGCTGCACGCCAGGTCGACCGGACCGTACTCGATGATCACCCAGCAGCCGCTCGGTGGTAAGGCGCAGTTCGGTGGTCAGCGCTTCGGCGAGATGGAGGTGTGGGCGCTCGAGGCCTACGGCGCGGCCTACGCGCTGCAGGAGCTGCTCACGATCAAGTCCGACGACGTCCTTGGCCGGGTCAAGGTCTACGAGGCCATCGTCAAGGGCGAGAACATCCCCGAGCCCGGCATCCCCGAGTCGTTCAAGGTGCTCGTCAAGGAAATGCAGTCGCTGTGCCTCAACGTCGAGGTGCTCTCCAGCGACGGCATGACCTTGGAGATGCGCGACACCGACGACGAGGTCTTCCGCGCTGCGGAGGAGCTCGGTATCGACCTATCCCGGCGTGAGCCGAGCAGCGTCGAAGAAGTCTGAGACGAATTTCGCGGTGATCATGCAGTTAGGGGCGACCATCCGGTCCAGCCGTTGCGCCTAACTGCATGATCACCGACTTGGAAAACCAGCGAGCCGCCGCTCAAGGTGAAAGAAGGAACAACCTGTGCTCGACGTCAACTTCTTCGACGAGTTGCGTATCGGCCTCGCCACTGCCGACGACATCCGCCAGTGGTCGCACGGCGAGGTCAAGAAGCCGGAAACCATCAACTACCGCACGCTGCGTCCTGAGAAGGACGGCCTGTTCTGCGAGAAGATCTTCGGACCGACCCGCGACTGGGAGTGCTACTGCGGCAAGTACAAGCGGGTGCGCTTCAAGGGCATCATCTGCGAGCGCTGCGGCGTCGAGGTAACCCGCGCCAAGGTGCGTCGCGAGCGGATGGGCCACATCGAGCTAGCCGCACCGGTCACCCACATCTGGTACTTCAAGGGCGTTCCGAGCCGGCTCGGCTACCTGCTCGACCTCGCCCCCAAGGACCTCGAGAAGATCATTTACTTCGCGGCCTACATGATCACGTGGGTCGACGACGAGGCGCGGCACCGCGACCTGCCCAGCATCGAGGCGCAGATCTCGGTCGAGCGCCAGGAGATCGACGATCGCAAGAACGCCGACGTCGACGCGCGGGCGAAGCGGCTCGAGGAAGACCTCGCCGCACTTGAGGCGGAGGGCGCGAAGAGCGACGCCAAGCGGAAGGTGCGAGAAGGCGCCGAGCGCGAGATGCGGCAGCTGCGCGACCGCGGGCAGCGCGAGATCGACCGTCTCGACGAGGTGCTCGCCCGGTTCAAGAGCCTCAAGGTGCAAGACCTCGAAGGCGACGAGGTGCTCTACCGCGAGATGCGCGACCGCTTCGGCGAGTACTTCCGCGGCGGTATGGGCGCGCAGGCGCTGAAGGAGCGGCTCGAGTCGTTCGACCTCGAGGCCGAGGCCGAGTCGCTGCGCGACCAGATCCGCAACGGCCGCGGCCAGAAGAAGGCCCGCGCGCTCAAGCGGCTGAAGGTCGTCAGCGCGTTCCTCAACACCCGCAACAGCCCGATGGGCATGGTCCTCGACTGCGTGCCGGTGATCCCGCCGGACCTGCGGCCGATGGTGCAGCTGGACGGCGGTCGCTTCGCGACGTCCGACTTGAACGACCTTTACCGTCGCGTGATCAACCGCAACAACCGGTTGAAGCGACTCCTGGACCTCGGCGCGCCCGAGATCATCGTCAACAACGAGAAGCGCATGCTGCAGGAGGCCGTCGACGCGCTGTTCGACAACGGCCGCCGCGGCCGGCCGGTCACCGGCCCGGGCAACCGCCCGCTGAAGTCGCTGTCGGACATGCTCAAGGGCAAGCAGGGCCGGTTCCGCCAGAACCTGCTCGGCAAGCGCGTCGACTACTCGGCGCGTTCGGTCATCGTGGTCGGCCCGCAGCTGAAGCTGCACCAGTGCGGCTTGCCGAAGGACATGGCGCTCGAGCTGTTCAAGCCGTTCGTCATGAAGCGGCTGGTCGACCTCAACCACGCGCAGAACATCAAGAGCGCCAAGCGCATGGTCGAGCGGGCCCGGTCCGTGGTGTGGGACGTCCTCGAAGAGGTCATCACCGAGCACCCCGTGCTGCTGAACCGCGCTCCCACCTTGCACCGGTTGGGCATCCAGGCGTTCGAGCCGCAACTGGTCGAAGGCAAGGCGGTCCAGATCCACCCGCTCGTCTGCGCGGCTTTCAACGCCGACTTCGACGGCGACCAGATGGCGGTGCACCTGCCGCTGTCGGCGGAGGCGCAAGCCGAGGCCCGGATCTTGATGCTGTCGAGCAACAACATCTTGAAGCCGGCCGACGGTCGTCCGGTCACCATGCCGTCGCAGGACATGGTGCTCGGCATCTACTACCTGACGACGGCGCGCGACGGCGCCCTCGGCGAGGGCCGGGTGTTCTCGTCGTTCGCCGAAGCCATCATGGCCAACGACCTCGGCGCGGTTGATCTTCAGGCGAAGATCAAGCTGCGGTTGAGCGGCGTGCCCGCCGTCGACAACGGCCCGGGCATCGACGGCTGGACGCCGGCCGAGGGCTGGACGCCCGGCGAGCCGATGCTCGTCGAGACGACCCTGGGTCGGGTGTACTTCAACGACGCGCTGCCGCAGGACTACCGGTTCGTCAACTTCGAGGTCAGCAAGCGCGATCTGTCGACCATCGTCAACGACCTGGCCGAGCGCTACCCGAAGGTGGTCGTCGCGGCGACGCTCGACGCGATGAAGGCGGCCGGCTTCCACTGGGCCTCGCGCGCAGGGGTCACGATCTCGATCTCCGACGTCGTGACGCCGCCGCGCAAGCAAGCGATCCTCGAGGACTACGAGGCCAAGGCCGACAAGGTCCAAAAGCAGTTCGAGCGCGGTCTGATCACCGACGAGGAGCGCCGCCAGGAGCTCATCGAGATCTGGACGCAGGCCACCGCCGACGTCGCGCGGGAGATGGAAGGCAACTTCCCGAAGGAAAACCCGGTGTTCATGATGGTGAACTCCGGCGCCCGCGGAAACATGATGCAGGTGCGGCAGATCGCCGGTATGCGCGGCCTCGTCGCCAACCCCAAGGGCGAGATCATCCCGCGGCCGATCAAGGCGAACTTCCGCGAGGGCCTGTCCGTGCTGGAGTACTTCATCTCCACGCACGGCGCCCGCAAGGGGCTGGCCGACACCGCGTTGCGGACCGCCGACTCCGGCTACCTGACTCGCCGCCTCGTCGACGTGTCGCAGGACGTCATCATCCGCGAGGAGGACTGCGGCACCGAGCGCGGCATCATGATGCGGATCGCGGCGCCCGGCCGTGACGGCGTCCTCGTTCGGCCGAGCACCGTCGAGACTTCGGTGTTCGCCCGCACGCTGGCTGAGGACGTGCGGGTCGACGGGGCCGTGGTGGCCCCGGCGAGCTCCGACCTCGGCGACCTGTCGATCGGCGACCTCATGGCGCAAGGCGTGCAGGAGGTCAAGGTCCGCAGCGTGCTGACCTGCGAGTCGAAGGTCGGCACCTGCGCCGCGTGCTACGGGCGGTCGCTCGCCACCGGCAAGACGGTCGACGTCGGCGAGGCGGTCGGCATCATCGCCGCGCAGTCGATCGGCGAGCCCGGCACCCAGTTGACGATGCGCACGTTCCACACCGGCGGTGTCGCGGGTGAGGACATCACGCACGGACTGCCTCGCGTCGTCGAGCTGTTCGAGGCGCGCCAACCCAAGGGCGTGGCGCCGATCAGCGAGGTCGCCGGCCGGATCAAGGTCGAGGACACCGACAAGGCGCGCAAGATCATCGTCACGCCGGACGACGGCGGGGAGGAGATCGCCTACCCGGTGTCGAAGCGCTCGCGGCTGCGGGTGGCGGACGACGACCACGTCGAGGTCGGCCAGCAGCTCATCGAGGGCACGGTCAACCCGCACGAGGTGCTGCGCATCCTCGGCCCGCGCGCGGTGCAGGTGCACCTCGTGCAGGAGGTCCAGGAGGTCTACCGCAGCCAGGGTGTGCCGATCCACGACAAGCACATCGAGATCATCGTGCGCCAGATGCTCAAGCGGGTGAACGTGCTCGAGTCCGGTGACACCGACTTCCTGCCCGGCGAGCTCGTCGAGCGGCCTCGCTTCGAGGCGGAGAACCGCCGGGTGGTCTCGGAGGGCGGCACGCCGGCGTCGGCGCGTCCGGTGCTGATGGGCATCACCAAGGCGTCGCTGGCCACCGAGTCGTGGCTGTCGGCGGCGTCCTTCCAGGAGACGACGCGGGTCCTCACCGACGCGGCGATCCACGCCAAGTCCGACCCGTTGCTCGGCCTCAAGGAGAACGTCATCATCGGCAAGCTCATCCCGGCCGGCACCGGTTTGCCGCGCTACCGCAACATCCGGGTGGAGCCGACCGAGGAGGCCAAGGCGGCGATGTACTCGATGACCGGCTACGAGGGCGGCTTCGAGGACGAGTACGCCAGGTTCGGCGCGACCGCGGGCCAGGCCGTGCCGCTGGAGGAGTACGACTACGGCAGATACGAGCGGTAGCGAGCAGCACGGCAGGTACGCGCGGTAGCAAGTACCGATACGTCGACTGAAGGGTTTGGGTCGTGTCCGGGCCATCCGGGGCGACCCAAACCCTTCACTCGTTGGGTTGGTCACATGCCGGCCGGCTGCCAGGCGGCCCGTGAGGTTCGCCCTTCGACCCCCGTTTTGACCCTCCGCCACCTGCCAGGTAACCTTGCTCCTCGTGCCTGGGATTGCCCAGGCCGCTCCTTAGCGCGCTGCGCTTGGTGATCGGATCAGATCGCCGGCGGCGTTGGCAGCTGAGGTGCCTCCATCCTTTGGATCGGCCCCCACGCCGAGCCGGGTGCGGGCGGGCGACACGCCCGACCGCGTGGGTCGGAGACAAAGCAGTACGGATACACCGGAAAGCGACACCGCAGAAACGCGCGCGACCGCTGAACGACGCGGGCGAACGCCGCACCTGAACGACCGCATGTGAAGTACGTACGAGCCGGAGACTGAAAGGCGCTCATGCCCACGATCCAGCAGCTGGTCCGCAAGGGCCGCGAGGACAAGGTCGGCAAGACCAAGACGCCGGCGCTGAAGGGTTCCCCTCAGCGGCGCGGTGTTTGCACGCGCGTCTACACGACGACGCCCAAGAAGCCGAACTCCGCGCTGCGCAAGGTCGCGCGCGTCCGGCTGACCAGCGGCATCGAGGTCACCGCGTACATCCCGGGCGTCGGGCACAACCTGCAAGAGCACTCGATCGTGCTGGTGCGTGGCGGCCGTGTGAAGGACCTTCCCGGCGTCCGCTACAAGATCATTCGTGGCTCGCTCGACACGCAGGGCGTTCGCAACCGCAAGCAGGCGCGCAGCCGCTACGGCGCGAAGAAGGAGAAGAGCTAATGCCGCGCAAGGGTCCGGCCCCGAAGCGCCCGGTCGTCATCGACCCGGTCTACGGCTCGCCGCTCGTCACCGCGCTCGTCAACAAGGTGCTCACCAGCGGCAAGCGGTCGCTCGCCGAGCGCATCGTGTACGACGCGCTCGAGGGCTGCCGCACCAAGACCGGCACCGACCCGGTCATCACGCTCAAGCGCGCGCTTGACAACGTCAAGCCGGCGATCGAGGTCAAAAGCCGGCGCGTCGGTGGCGCCACCTACCAGGTGCCGATCGAGGTCAAGGCGAGCCGCAGCAGCACGCTCGCGTTGCGTTGGTTGGTCGGCTACTCCAAGGCGCGCCGCGAGAAGACGATGACCGAGCGGCTCATGAACGAGTTGCTCGACGCGAGCAACGGCCTCGGCGCGAGCGTGAAGCGCCGCGAGGACACGCACAAGATGGCCGAGAGCAACCGCGCCTTCGCGCACTACCGCTGGTAACCCAGCCCCGGACCACCTAGCAACATCCAGGCAACGTACGAAGACGAACGAAGAGAGAAGCTCAAGAAGTGGCGACTGGTGTCATGGCAGATCTGGCCAAGGTCCGAAACATCGGGATCATGGCTCATATCGACGCGGGCAAAACCACGACGACCGAGCGGATCCTCTTCTACACCGGCATCAACTACAAGATCGGTGAGGTCCACGAGGGCTCGGCCACGATGGACTGGATGGCGCAGGAGCAAGAGCGCGGTATCACCATCACGTCGGCGGCCACCACATGCCAGTGGGAGGGCCACACCATCAACATCATCGACACGCCCGGCCACGTCGACTTCACCGTCGAGGTCGAGCGGTCGCTTCGCGTGTTGGACGGCGCGGTCGCGGTGTTCGACGCGGTGGCCGGTGTCGAGCCCCAGTCGGAGACCGTCTGGCGGCAGGCGGACAAGTACAACGTGCCGCGGATGTGCTTCGTCAACAAGATGGACCGCGTCGGCGCGGAGTTCCACCGCACCGTCGACATGATGGTCACCCGGTTGAACGCCGTCCCGCTGCCGGTGCAACTGCCGTGGGGCGTCGAGGCGGACTTCAAGGGCGTCATCGACCTGGTCTGGAACCGCGCACTGCTGTGGACCGGCGAGGGCAAAGGCGAGGCGTACGAGATCGTCGACATCCCGGCCGACCACGCCGAGGTGACCCGCGAGTGGCGCGACAAGCTGATCGAGACGCTCGCCGAGAACGACGACGAGCTCATGGAGATGTTTCTCGAGGGCACCGAGCCGACCCCGCAGCAGATCAAGGAAGGCATTCGCCGGGCGACGATCGCCGGCAAGCTCAACCCGGTGCTGTGCGGCACGGCGTTCAAGAACAAGGGCGTCCAGCCCATGCTCGACGCGATCACCGACTACCTCCCGAGCCCGATCGACGTCGGCGCGATCGTCGGTCACAAGCCCGGCGACGAGTCGGTCGAGATCAGCCGTGCCCCCAGCGACGACGAGCCGCTCGTCCGCGCTCGCGTTCAAGATCATGAGCGACAAGTACCTCGGCAAGCTCACCTACCTGCGCATCTACTCGGGCACGCTCAAGTCCGGCGCGGCGCTGCTCAACTCCACGAAGGACCGCAAGGAGCGCATCGGCCGCCTGCTTCGCATGCACGCGAACAAGCAGGAGGACATCGACGTCGCGGGCGCGGGCTCGATCGTGGCGGTGGCCGGTCTGAAGCAGACCACCACCGGTGACACGCTGTGCGACCCCGACAGCCCGGTGATCCTCGAGTCGATGACCTTCCCGGCGCCGGTCATCCAGGTGGCCATCGAGCCGAAGACGAAGGCCGACCAGGAGAAGCTCGGCGTCGCGATCCAGCGGCTCGCCGAGGAAGACCCGACCTTCCAGGTGCACACCGACGAGGAGACCGCGCAGACGATCATCGCCGGGATGGGCGAGCTGCACCTCGACATCCTGGTCGACCGCATGAAGCGCGAGTTCAACGTCGAGGCGAACGTCGGCAAGCCGCAGGTCGCCTACCGCGAGACCATCCGCCGCAAGGTCGAGAAGGTCGACTACACGCACAAGAAGCAGACCGGTGGCTCCGGCCAGTTCGCGCGCGTGATCATCGACCTCGAGCCCGGCAACAGCGGTGACGGCGAGGGCGGCTACGAGTTCATCAACAAGGTGAGCGGTGGGCGAATCCCGCGCGAGTACATCCCCGCGGTCGACGCCGGCTGCCAGGAGGCCATGCAGTTCGGCATCTTGGCCGGCTACCCGCTGGTCGACATCGTCGTCACCTTGCAGGACGGCGCTTTCCACGACGTCGACTCCTCCGAACTCGCGTTCAAGATCGCCGGCTCGATGGCGTTCAAGGAGGCGGCCCGCAAGGCCGACCCGGCGCTGCTCGAACCGATCATGGCCGTCGAGGTGCGCACGCCCGAGGAGTACATGGGCGACGTCATCGGCGACATCAACAGCCGTCGTGGCATCATCCAGGCGATGGACGACCTCGCGGGCACCCGCGTCGTCCGCGCCCAGGTGCCGCTGTCGGAGATGTTCGGCTACGTGGGTGACCTGCGCGGTCGCACGCAGGGCCGGGCCAGCTACAGCATGGAGTTCGACTCCTACGCCGAAGTTCCCAGGAGCGTCGCGGAGGAGATCATCAAGAAGGCTCGCGGCGAGTAATCACCGCGGACCCGCAACCCCCAGCACGTCAGCACCACCAGCACCAGCCCAACATCAAGAGCAAGTCGTACGGCGAAGCAACCGTCCTCAAGGAGCACCCAGTGGCGAAGGCGAAGTTCGAGCGGACCAAGCCGCACGTCAACATCGGCACCATCGGTCACATCGACCATGGCAAGACGACGCTGACAGCGGCCATCACGAAGGTCCTGCACGACGCACACCCGGACCTCAACCCCTTCACGCCGTTCGACCAGATCGACAAGGCGCCGGAGGAGAAGGCCCGCGGCATCACGATCTCGATCGCACACGTCGAGTATCAGACCGACAACCGGCACTACGCGCACGTCGACTGCCCCGGTCACGCCGACTACATCAAGAACATGATCACCGGCGCGGCGCAGATGGACGGCGCGATCCTGGTCGTCTCCGCGGCTGACGGTCCGATGCCGCAGACCAAGGAGCACGTCCTGCTCGCCCGTCAGGTCGGCGTCCCGTACATCGTCGTCGCGCTCAACAAGGCCGACGTCGTCGACGACGAGGAGATCCTCGAACTGGTCGAGCTCGAGGTCCGCGAGCTGCTGTCCAGCTACGAGTTCCCCGGCGACGACGTCCCGGTCGTGCGCGTCTCCGCGTTGAAGGCGCTCGAGGGCGATGCCAAGTGGGGCGAGTCGATCCTCGAGCTGATGAAGGCCTGCGACGACAACATCCCCGAGCCGGTGCGCGAGATTGACAAGCCGTACCTGATGCCGATCGAGGACGTCTTCACGATCACCGGTCGCGGCACCGTCGTCACCGGTCGTGTCGAGCGCGGCGTGGTCAAGGTAGGGGAGACCATCGAGATCGTCGGCATCCACGAGAAGACGGCGAGCACCACGGTCACCGGCGTCGAGATGTTCCGCAAGCTGCTCGACGAGGGCCGCGCGGGCGACAACATCGGCGTCCTGCTGCGTGGCACCAAGCGCGAGGAAGTCGAGCGCGGCCAGGTGCTCTGCAAGCCGGGCTCGATCACCCCGCACACCGAGTTCGAGGCGAACGTCTACGTGCTGTCCAAGGACGAGGGTGGCCGGCACACGCCGTTCTTCAACAACTACCGGCCGCAGTTCTACTTCCGCACCACCGACGTCACCGGCGTCGTCACGCTGCCCGAGGGCACCGAGATGGTCATGCCGGGCGACAACACCGAGATGACGGTCCAGCTGATCCAGCCGATCGCCATGGAAGAGGGCCTGCGCTTCGCCATCCGCGAGGGTGGCCGCACGGTCGGCGCGGGTCGCGTCACCAAGATCCTCAAGTAGTGCGGCACGGCGGCCGGAGGTTGACCTCCGGCCGCCGTCCCGTGAGAAACACGACCTGGTAACAGCAGCGGCAGTACGAGAGACAGGAACCGGGACCCACCATGGCGGGACAGAAGATCCGCATCCGGCTCAAGGCCTACGACCACGAGGTCATCGACAGCTCGGCGCGCAAGATCGTCGAGACGGTGACGCGTACTGGTGCGCAGGTCGCGGGCCCGGTGCCGCTGCCAACGGAGAAGAACGTCTACTGCGTCATCCGTTCGCCCCACAAGTACAAGGACAGCCGCGAGCACTTCGAGATGCGCACCCACAAGCGGCTCATCGACATCATCGACCCGACCCCGAAGACCGTCGACTCGCTCATGCGGCTCGACCTGCCGGCGGGCGTCGACATCGAGATCAAGCTGTAAGAGGACGCGACTTCTCATGGCTAAGCAGATCAAGGGCGTGCTGGGCGAGAAGCTCGGCATGACACAGGTCTTCGACGAAGCGGGCCGCATGGTGCCGGTGACCGTCGTCCAGGCAGGTCCCTGCGTCGTCACGCAGGTCCGCACGCCGGACGTCGACGGCTACAGCGCCGTGCAGCTCGCCTACGGCGCGATCGACCCGCGCAAGGTGAACAAGCCCGAGTCAGGGCACTTCCGTAAGGCAGGCGTGCCGCCGCGTCGCTACCTCATCGAGGTGCGCACCAAGGACGCCTCTGAGTACACGCTCGGCCAGGAGGTCACCGTCGAGGTGTTCGCCGCCGGCCAGCAGGTCGACGTCGTCGGCACCAGCAAGGGCAAGGGCTTCGCCGGTGTCATGAAGCGGCACAACTTCAAGGGTCTCTCGAGCTCCCACGGCACCGAGCGCAAGCACCGCTCACCCGGTTCGATCGGCGCGTGCGCCACGCCGAGCCGGGTGTTCAAGGGCGTGCGGATGGCCGGCCGCATGGGCGGTGTCCGCACCACGACCCAGAACCTCACCGTGCACGCGATCGACACCGAGGCGAACCTGATCCTTGTCAAGGGCGCTGTCCCCGGACCGGCCGGCGGCCTGGTCTACGTCCACACCGCGGCCAAGGGCGGCGCGGTCAACACCAGCGGGGCGAGCGCATGAGCACCGTGACCATCGCAGGCACCCAGCGGACCGTCGAGTTGCCGGCCGAGGTTTTCGACGTCCAGGTCAACGTGCCGTTGATCCACCAGGTCGTCGTCGCCCAGCTCGCGGCAGCTCGCCAGGGCACCCACGACGCGAAGACCCGCGGCGAGGTCCGGGGCGGCGGCAGGAAGCCGTACCGCCAGAAGGGCACCGGCCGCGCCCGCCAGGGCTCGACCCGCGCGCCGCAGTTCGCCGGCGGTGGCGTGGTGCACGGCCCGTCGCCGCGCAAGTACGACCAGAAGACGCCCAAGAAGATGAAGGCGGCCGCGCTGCGTGGCGCGCTGTCCGACCGCGCGCGTGGCGGTCGGGTGCACGTGCTCGGCGGTGTCGTCGACGGCGAGAGCCCGTCGACGAAGGCCGCGCTCGAGGCGCTCACGGCCGCGGTCGGCGACAAGCGGCGCAACGTCCTCGTCGTCTTGGAGCGCAGCGACGAACTCGGCTGGAAGAGCCTGCGCAACGTCGAGCGGGTGCACCTGCTGGTCCCTGATCAGCTGAACACCTACGACGTGCTGGTGAGCGACGACGTCGTGTTCACCGAGGCGGCGCTCAACGCGTTCATCGCTCGCGGTGACGCGGCGGCGGGCGCGAGTGCAGATGGTGCAGCTGAAGGCGAGGAGCCCAAGTGATCCCCGACCCGCACGACGTCCTGATCGCCCCGGTGATCTCGGAGAAGAGCTACGGGCTGCTCGACGAGAACAAGTACACGTTCCTCGTGCCGCCGACCGCGAACAAGTCCCAAATCAAGATCGCGGTCGAGAAGCTGTTCAACGTCAAGGTCACCGGCGTCAACACGCTCAACCGGCAGGGCAAGCGCAAGCGCATCCGGTCCGGTTACGGCAAGCGCAAGGACACCAAGCGCGCGATTGTGACGCTGGCCGCCGGCGATCGCATCGACATCTTCGGCGCTCCGGTCTCCTGACGCCGGCGCACTGGCTCCACGGAATCCAAGCAGCTCCAACGAACGCAAGAATCTAAGGGACACGAAGCGATGGGCATCCGCAAGTACAAGCCGACGACCCCCGGTCGCCGCGGCGCAAGCGTGGCCGACTTCGTCGAGGTCACCCGCGACGAGCCGGAGAAGTCGCTGGTGCGCCCGCTGCACTCCAAGGGCGGCCGCAACGTGCACGGCCGGGTGACCGTCCGCCACCAGGGCGGCGGCCACAAGCGGGCCTACCGGCTCATCGACTTCCGTCGGGGCGACAAGGACGGCGTGCCGGCCAAGGTCGCGCACATCGAGTACGACCCGAACCGCACGGCGCGCATCGCGCTGCTGCACTACGCGGACGGCGAGAAGCGGTACATCCTCGCGCCGGCCCGGTTGCAGCAGGGCGACACGGTGGAGTCCGGCTCGAGCAGCGACATCAAGCCGGGCAACAACCTGCCGCTGCGCAACATCCCGCTGGGCACCGTCATCCACGCCATCGAGCTGCGGCCCGGCGGCGGCGCGAAGATCGCCCGCTCGGCGGGCGCGAGCGTTCAGCTCGTCGCCAAGGAGGGCGCGTTCGCGCAGCTGCGGATGCCGTCCGGTGAGATCCGCAACGTCGACGTCCGCTGCCGCGCCACGATCGGCGAGGTCGGCAACGCCGAGCAGTCCAACATCAACTGGGGCAAGGCCGGCCGGATGCGGTGGAAGGGCAAGCGCCCGACCGTCCGTGGTGTGGCCATGAACCCAGTCGACCACCCGCTGGGCGGTGGCGAAGGCAAGTCCTCCGGTGGCCGGCACCCGGTCAGCCCGTGGGGCAAGCCGGAGGGCCGCACCCGTCGCACCCGCAAGGCAAGCGACGCCATGATCGTCCGCCGCCGCAAGTCCAACAAGAAGCGCTAGGAGCTCCACGCGATGCCGCGCAGCCTGAAGAAGGGGCCCTTCGTCGACGACCATCTGCAGAAGAAGGTCGACACGCAAAACTCGAAGGGCACCAAGAACGTCATCAAGACGTGGTCCCGGCGCTCGATGATCGTGCCCGACATGCTCGGCCACACCATCGCGGTGCACGACGGTCGCAAGCACGTGCCGGTGTTCATCACCGAGTCGATGGTCGGCCACAAGCTTGGCGAGTTCGCGCCGACCCGCACCTTCCGTGGTCACGTGAAGGACGATCGGAGGTCGCGTCGTGGCTAGCCCCATCGGTGCGACCGGCACCCTCAACGGTCCGGTCGTGCGCGCGCAGGCGAAGCTGCGCTACTCGACCGTGACGCCGATGAAGGCACGTCGCGTGGTCGACCTCGTCCGCGGGTTGCCGGCCGACGAGGCGCTTGCGGTGTTGCGGTTCGCGCCGCAGTCGGCGTCCGAGCCGGTCTACAAGGTGCTCGAGAGCGCCGTCGCGAACGCGCAACACCTCGCGCAGCAGCGCAACGAGCGGCTCGACGTCGAAGACCTCGTGGTTTCGCAGGCGTACGTCGACGAGGGCCCGACGCTGAAGCGGTTCCGGCCGCGGGCGCAGGGCCGCGCCTACCGCATCCGCAAGCGCACCAGCCACATCACGATCCACGTCGAGTCGTGGTCGGCCGAGGCCGAGACGCTGGCGACCAAGCGGGCGGTGCCCAAGCGGGTCAAGTCCGCCCGCGTCGTCCCCGCCGCGCCGGCGACGCAGGCCCCCGCCAAGGAAGCTCCGGCGAAGAAGGCGACCGGCAAGAAGGCCGCCGCTGAGCCGGCGGCGGAAATGGCCGAAAAGCCGGCCAAGAAGGCAGCTGCGAAGAAGGCCGTCGCCGAAGCGGCTGAGGCGCCCGAACGGCTGCAAGAAGACGGCTGCGAAGAAGACGGCCGCGGAGAAGACCGCTGCGGAGAAGACCGCGCCGGCCAAGAAGTCGGCCGCCAAGAAGACCACCGAGCCTGACGTCTCGAACACCGCGACGTCCGACGAGACTGAAGGAGGGACCCAGTAGTGGGCCAGAAGGTCAACCCGCACGGGTTCCGACTCGGGATCACCACCGAGTTCAAGAGCCGCTGGTACGCCGACAAGCTGTACCGCGACTACGTCAAAGAGGACGTCGCCATCCGCCGGTTGATGACCCGCGGCATGGAGCGCGCCGGCATCTCCCGCGTCGAGATCGAGCGCACCCGCGACCGGGTCCGCGTCGACATCCACACCGCGCGTCCGGGCATCGTCATCGGGCGCCGCGGCGCCGAGGCCGACCGGATTCGCGGCGACCTCGAGAAGCTGACCAGCAAGCAGGTTCAGCTGAACATCCTCGAGGTGAAGAACCCCGAGATCGACGCGCAACTGGTCGCCCAGGGCGTGGCCGAGCAGCTGACCCAGCGGGTGTCGTTCCGCCGGGCGATGCGCAAGGCGATGCAGAGCGCGATGAAGTCAGGCGCCAAGGGCATCCGGGTGCAGGTCTCCGGCCGTCTCGGCGGCGCGGAAATGAGCCGCACCGAGTTCTACCGCGAAGGCCGCGTCCCGCTGCACACCCTGCGCGCCGAGATCGACTACGGGTTCTACGAGGCCCGCACCACGTTCGGGCGCATCGGCGTCAAGGTGTGGATCTACAAGGGCGACGTCCTGAACGGTTTGGGCGCCGCCGCCCGCGAGCACGAGGCCGGGCTGTCCGGTCGCGGTCCGGCGCGAGCCGGCGCGCGGCCGCCGCGGACCACCCGCGCTGCTCGGCCGGCCCGCGAGACGCCGGCTGCCGAGGCCGCTCCTGCCACCGCGCCGGTCGCGGAGGCCGCGGGCGTCCAGCCGGAGACGGTCGCCGAAGCGGCCGCAGTCACCGCGCCGACCACCGAGGCTGCGCCGGAGGCGCCGACCACCGAGGTTGCGCCGGAGGCGACCGACACCGACGGCAGCGACCGAACCGACGGCACCGACGGCACCGACGGCACCGACCGCACCAACGGCACCAACGGCAGAGGAGAGCTGAGCCAATGCTCGTCCCCCGCAGGGTCAAGCACCGCAAGCAGCACCACCCGGGTCGCTCGGGCGCTGCCACCGGTGGCACCCGCATCGCCTTCGGCGAGTACGGCATCCAGGCCTTGGAGCCGGCGTACGTCACCAACCGTCAGATCGAGTCCGCGCGTATCGCGATGACGCGGCACATCCGTCGTGGCGGCAAGGTGTGGATCAACATCTACCCCGACCGTCCGCTCACCAAGAAGCCGGCCGAGACCCGCATGGGTTCTGGCAAGGGCTCGCCGGAGTGGTGGATCGCCAACGTCAAGCCGGGCCGGGTCATGTTCGAACTCGCTGGCGTTCCCGAGCCGATCGCTCGCGAGGCGATGCGGCGCGCCATGCACAAGCTGCCGATGAAGTGCCGCTTCGTGCGGCGTGAGGTCGGGGAGGCGTAGAGATGGGCAAGGCAGACGACCTCCGCACACTCGAGACCGACGAGTTGGTCTCGAAGCTGCGCGAGGCGAAGGAGGAGCTGTTCAAGCTCCGCTTCCAGTACGCCTCCGGCCAGCTGGAAAGCCACGGTCGCCTCAGGGCCGTGCGCAAGGAAATCGCTCGCATCTACACGGTTCTGCGTGAGATCGAGCTCGGCATCACGGTCCGAGAAGAGAACACCGAGGGCGCGGCATGAGTGAGCAGACCAGCACGGTTGACGAGACGAAGCGCGGCTTCCGCAAGGTGCGCGAGGGTCTTGTCGTCAGCGACAAGATGGACAAGACGGTCGTGGTCGAAGTCGAGGACCGCGTCAAGCACCCGCTGTACGGCAAGGTCATGCGTCGCACCAGCAAGCTGAAGGCGCACGACGAGCAGAACAGCGCCGGCGTCGGCGACCGCGTGCTCCTCATGGAGACGCGGCCGCTGTCGACCACGAAGCGTTGGCGGCTCGTCGAGATCCTCGAGAAAGCCAAGTAGCCAAGTAAGGCCCAGTAACAAGACGTAACACCAAGTAACACCGCACGGGTGGCAGTTCACCGCGAGCAGTACACGGCACGAGCCGTCCGCGTAACGAAGAAGAGCAGGAGTCGACAGTGATTCAGCAGGAGTCGCGCCTCAGGGTGGCCGACAACACGGGTGCGAAGGAGATTTTGTGCATCCGCGTGCTCGGTGGCTCCGGGCGCCGCTACGCGGGAATCGGCGACGTCATCGTGGCGACCGTGAAGGACGCCCTGCCGGGCGCCGGTGTGAAGAAGGGCGACGTCGTCAAGGCCGTCGTCGTCCGCACGGTGAAAGAGCGCCGTCGGCCAGACGGCTCGTACATCAGATTCGACGAGAACGCGGCCGTTCTGATCAAGGACGGCGGCGACCCGCGCGGGACACGCATCTTCGGCCCGGTCGGCCGTGAGCTGCGCGAGAAGAAGTTCATGCGCATCATCTCGCTCGCTCCGGAGGTGCTTTAACTCATGGCTGGATTGAAGGTGCGCAAGGGCGACACCGTCCAAGTGATCTCGGGCAAGGACCGCGGTGGCAAGGGCAAGGTCATCGAGACCGACCCCGACAAGAACCGCGTCCTCGTCGAGGGCGTCAACCGGATTCGCAAGCACACCAAGGTGACGCAGAGCACGCGTGGCGCGCAGACCGGCGGCATCGTCACCCAAGAGGCGCCGATCCACGTCAGCAACGTGATGGTCGTCTGCCCCGAGTGCGACAAGCCCACCCGTATCGGCAAGCGTCAAGACGTGGTTGACGACGAGACCGGCAAGACCCGTCCGGTGCGCGTCTGCAAGCGCTGCGGCAAGGAGATCTAGGAACATGACCGCGACTCTCACCGAGCGTGCGGCGACCCCGCCGCGGCTCAAGCGGCGTTACCGCGACGAGATCGCCGCCGAACTTCGCAAGCAGTTCGGCTACGGGAACGTCATGCAGACGCCCGGACTCGTCAAAGTCGTCGTCAACATGGGCGTCGGCGACGCCGCCCGCGACTCCAAGCTCATCGACGGCGCCGTGCGCGACCTCGCCACGATCACCGGTCAAAAGCCGCAGGTGACCCGGGCGAAGAAGTCGATCGCCCAGTTCAAGCTCCGCGAGGGCATGGCGATCGGCGCGCACGTCACGCTGCGTGGCGACCGGATGTGGGAGTTCCTCGACCGGCTGCTCACCCTCGCGCTGCCGCGCATCCGCGACTTCCGCGGATTGTCGCCCAAGCAGTTCGACGGGCGGGGCAACTACACGTTCGGTCTCACCGAGCAGGTCATGTTCCACGAGATCGACCAAGACAAGATCGACCGGTTCCGCGGCATGGACATCACCGTGGTGACCACGGCGACGACGGACGACGAGGGACGCGCGCTGCTTCGGCTGCTCGGCTTCCCCTTCAGGGAGAACTGACAAATGGCGAAGAAGGCCCTCGTTATCAAGGCCGCGGCCAAGCCGAAGTTCGGCGTCCGCGCGTACACCCGCTGCACCCGATGCGGCCGGCCGCACTCGGTGTACCGCAAGTTCGGGCTGTGCCGGGTGTGCGTCCGCGAGATGGCGCACCGCGGTGAGTTGCCCGGCGTCACGAAGAGCAGCTGGTAAATCCGACTACGCCGAAGGTCCGCGGGAGTTGATCCCGTGGGAAACCGCGGTGAGAAAGGCCGAGTGGCCAACGCATGATGACCGACCCGATCGCGGACATGCTCACCCGTGTGCGCAACGCGAATAACGCCTATCACGACAACGTGCCGATTCCACACTCCAAGATCAAGGAGCACGTGGCGCAGATCCTGCTCGAGCAGGGCTACATCGGCGGCTGGCACGTCGAGGACGTCGAGGAGCACGTCGCGGCCAAGACCCTCGTCGTCGAACTGAAGTACGGCCCGAACCGCGAGAAGTCGATCGCCGGCGTGCGCCGGGTGAGCAAGCCGGGGCTGCGGGTCTACGCGAAGGCGACGAACTTGCCGCGCGTGCTCGGCGGCCTCGGCATCGCGATCATCTCGACGTCGAACGGTCTGCTCACCGACAAGCAGTGCGCGAAGCGCCGCGTGGGCGGCGAAGTCGTCGCCTACGTCTGGTAAGGGAGTTTTTAGTCATGTCGCGCATCGGACGGCTTCCGATCCAGATCCCCAGTGGTGTCGACGTCGACATCACCGACCGCGTCGTCACGGTCAAGGGCCCCAAGGGCACCTTGACCCACACCGTCGCTGAGCCCATCGCCATCGCCAAGGCGGAGGACGGCACGCTTGTCGTCAGCCGCCCCGATGACGAGAACCGCAGCCGCGCGCTGCACGGCCTGAGCCGCACGTTGGTGGCCAACATGGTCACCGGCGTCACGGAGGGCTTCGCCAAGACGCTCGAAATCGTCGGCACGGGTTACCGGGTGCAAGCTCGCGGCTCCGACCTGGAGTTCGCGCTCGGCTTCAGTCACCCGGTCCACGTGCCCGCGCCGGACGGCATCAGCTTCGAGGTGCAGGCGCCCACGCGATTCGTGGTCCGCGGCATCGACAAGCAGAAGGTCGGCGAGGTCGCGGCCAATATCCGTAAGCTGCGCAAGCCCGAGCCATACAAGGGCAAGGGTGTGCGCTACCAGGGGGAGAACGTCCGCCGCAAGGTTGGAAAGGCAGGGAAGTAGCGCCATGGCTCACGGTTCTTCACAGCTGCTCAGCCGGCGCCACGCCCGCGGCGCCGGAAAATCGGCGGCGCTTGCCCGTCGCCACTTCCGGGTCCGCAAGAAGATCTCCGGCAGCGCCGCGCGTCCGCGGCTCGTCGTCAACCGCTCGAGCCGTCACGTGTTCGCGCAGGTCGTCGACGACGGCAGCGGCCGGACGCTGGTGTCGGCTTCGTCCCTCGAGGCGGAGCTGCGCGGCTTCAGCGGCGACAAGACGGCGAAGGCCCGCAAGGTCGGAAACCTGATTGCGCAGCGCGCGTCGGCGGCCGGGATCGAATCCGTCGTCTTCGACCGCGCCGGCTACCAATACCACGGCCGCGTCGCGGCGATCGCCGATGGCGCCCGCGAAGGTGGACTGACCCTGTGATGACAACCTCGATCTTCCGCACGACCGTTCACGAGATGGGAAACCTCTGATGCCAGGACCTCAGCGCCGCGGACCCGGCGGCGGCAGCGGTGCAGGCGGTGGCAGTGGCGAGCGCCGCGGGCGGCGCGACGACCGAAGGGGCCCGGAGGGCGCCGCGGAGAAGACCGCCTACGTCGAGCGCGTCGTGACGATCAACCGCGTCGCCAAGGTCGTCAAGGGCGGACGCCGCTTCAGCTTCACCGCGCTGGTCGTCGTCGGCGACGGTGACGGCATGGTCGGCGTCGGCTATGGCAAGGCCAAGGAGGTGCCGGCCGCGATCGCCAAGGGCGTCGAAGAGGCCAAGAAGCACTTCTTCAAGGTGCCGCGCATCCAGGGCACGATCCCGCACCCGATCACGGGTGAGGCGGCGGCCGGCGTGGTGCTGCTGCGCCCGGCCAGCCCCGGTACCGGCGTGATCGCCGGCGGCCCGGTGCGCGCCGTGCTGGAGTGCGCCGGCATCCACGACGTGCTGTCGAAGTCGCTGGGCTCCGACAACGCGATCAACATCGTGCAC
Source organism: uncultured Actinomycetes bacterium (assembly GCA_963747395.1). Classification (GTDB taxonomy): domain Bacteria; phylum Actinomycetota; class Actinomycetes; order Acidothermales; family Acidothermaceae; genus JAICLV01. The sequence goes on from CAVVEX010000012.1 coordinate 30,956, forward strand.
GCCACCGTGGCCGCGTTGAAGGGGCTCGTCCGTCCCGAGGAGGTGGCCGCTCGACGCGGTCTGCCGCTCGAGGACGTCGCCCCCGCGGCGCTGCTGCGGGCTCGGGCGGGGGCGGGTGCCTGAGCATGGGACGGTTGAAGGTCACTCAGGTCCGCTCCGAAATCGGCGGAACCAGCAACCAGCGCGACACGTTGCGCACCTTGGGTCTGAAGCGGCTGCGGGACACCGTGGTCAAGGAGGACCGCCCCGAGATACGCGGCATGATCAGGACGGTCTCGCACCTGGTCGCCGTGGAGGAGGTCGACTAATCGTGCCCGCGAACAGCAAGACTGCCGATAGCGCCGAGGAGGCGCCAGATCGTTCCGGCGCCGCGCTCAAGGTCCACCACCTGCGCCCGGCCCCCGGCGCGCACAAGCCGAAGACCCGCGTCGGCCGCGGCGAGGGCTCGAAGGGCAAGACCGCGGGCCGCGGCACCAAGGGCACCAAGGCCCGCTACCAGGTGCCAGCCCGTTTCGAGGGCGGTCAGATGCCGCTGCACATGCGGCTGCCCAAGGAGAAGGGCTTCACCAACCGGTTCCGCACCGAGTACCAGGTGGTGAACCTCGACCGGCTCGCCGCGCTTTACCCGCAAGGCGGCGCCGTGACCGTCGAGGACCTCGCGGCCAAGGGCGCGGTGCGCGACGGCGAGCTCGTCAAGGTGCTGGGCGACGGCGAGATCACCGTTGCGCTGCAGATTCGAGCGCATCGCTTCTCGGCGTCCGCGAAGACCAAGATCGAGGCGGCGGGCGGGAGCGCCACCACGCTGTAACGCACCCGGCCCGCGGGCCAGGTGCGTTACAGTCGCGGAGCGCGCGCGCAACCGCAGCGCCACACCGGAAGAACCGCGCACCGCCAACCGGCGGGACGACGCAGGAGGAACAGTGCTCACCGCCTTCGCTCAGGCGTTTAAGACGCCCGACTTGCGCAAGAAGCTGCTGTTCGTCCTGTTCGTCTTGGTGCTCTTCCGGATCGGCAGTTCGATCCCGGCGCCAGGCGTCTCGGTCAAGAACATCAACTACTGCCTCAAGGTGGAGACGTCTAACGGCGGCGACATCTACACGCTGATCAACCTGTTCAGCGGCGGGGCGTTGCTGCACTTGTCGATCTTGGCGCTCGGCATCATGCCGTACATCACGGCGAGCATCATCATTCAACTGCTCGTCGTGGTCATCCCTCGGCTGGAGAAGCTGAAGGACGAGGGTCAGGCCGGCCAGGCCAAGATGACCCAGTACACCCGCTACCTGACCATCGGGTTGGCAGTGCTGCAATCGGCGGCGTTCGTCGCGCTCGCTCGCACGCCGGGACAGATCTTCACCCAGTGCAACGACCCGAACACCGGTTCGGCGATGAAGATCGTCACGAACAACAGCTTCGGCGTGATCGGCACCATGGTGCTCACCATGATCGCCGGCACCGCGGTCATCATGTGGCTCGGCGAGCTCATCACCGACCGTGGCATCGGCAACGGCATGTCGATCTTGATCTTCACCCAGATCGCGGCCAGGTTCCCCTCCGAGCTGAACTCGATCCGGTTGACCAAGGGCAACGTGGTCTTCGGCGGCGTGATCCTGATCGGGGTCGTGATCATCGCCGCGATCGTGTTCGTCGAGCAGGCGCAGCGCCGCATCCCTGTGCAGTACGCCAAGCGCATGATCGGCCGCCGAATGTACGGCGGCACCTCGACCTACCTGCCGCTGAAGGTGAACCAGGCCGGTGTCATCCCGGTCATCTTCGCGTCGTCCCTGCTCTACATACCGTCGCTGGCGACCCGGGTGTGGAGCAAGAACATCGGTTTCCAGACCTGGATCAACAACTACCTGTCGCCGACCAGCCCGCACGCGACCTACCTGATCGCGTACGCGGCGCTGATCATCTTCTTCACCTTCTTCTACGTCGCCATCACGTTCAACCCCGACGACGTCGCCGACAACATGAAGAAGTACGGCGGCTTCATCCCGGGCATCAGACCCGGGCGGCCGACCGCCGAATACCTGAGTTACGTGCTGTCGCGCATCACCGTGCCGGGAGCGACCTACCTCGCGTTCGTCGCCGTGCTGCCGGAGCTGGCGCTCTCCTTCGTCGGCAGCGCGCAGGCGTTCCCGTTCGGCGGTACCTCGGTGCTGATCATCGTCGGTGTCGGCCTCGACACGGTGAAGCAGATCGAGAGCCAGCTGATGTTGCGCAACTACGAGGGCTTCCTCCGGTAGGCCGCCGGTGCGATTGGTCCTGGTAGGTCCGCCAGGCGCCGGTAAAGGGACCCAAGCTCAGTTCATCGCTTCCCATCTGTCCGTGCCCAAGATCTCCACGGGCGACATCTTCCGCGCCAACGTCACCCACGGCACGCCGCTCGGCCACGAGGCCAAGCGATACATGGACGCCGGCGACCTCGTCCCCGACGAGATCACCATCGCGATGGTGCGCGACCGGCTCGACGAGGACGACGCGCGCGACGGCTTCCTACTCGACGGCTTCCCCCGCAACGAGACGCAGGCCGAGGTCCTCGACCGATTGCTCGACGAGATGGGCACGCCGCTGTGGGTCGTCCTCGAGCTGGTGGTCGACGACGACGAGGTCGTGCGGCGGTTGTCCGGACGGCGCACCTGCCGGGAGTGCGCGCACGTCTGGCATGTGCTGTTCGACCCGCCCGCGGTCGAGGGAGTTTGCGACCACTGCGGTGGCAAGCTGTTCCAGCGCGACGACGACCGCGAGGAGACCATCCGGCACCGGCTGGAGGTCTACGCCGACCAGACCGCGCCCCTGATCGGCTACTACGCGACCCGCGGGTTGCTGGAGGGCATCGACGCCACTGGACCGGTCGAGGATGTCACCGCGCGCGCCGTCGCCGCGCTGCGGCACTGGGCCCGCTGACGCGGTTCTCGGACGGCACCCGAACCTGTTAGCCCGGCGAGTCGCCCGACCGGCGTTCCAAGAAGTCGTAGACGTCTGACTCGTCGACGCCGGGAAAGGTGCCCGGTGGCAGCGCCGCGAGCAGGTGCGAGTGGGCGCGCGCCGACGGCCAGCCGTGCCCGGCCCAGCGCGCCCGCAGCGCGGCGGGCCGGCTGGCGGCAGCACGCGGGGTCGGGGCAGGTCGACACCAGCCGGCGGGTGGTGTCGCGGCCGCGGAACCATTTCGCCTGCGCGTACGGCACTCCCACGCTGATCGCGTAGTCGCCGCCGAGGCTCGGCTCGACGTGCGCGGCGCACCAGTAGGTGCCCGTCGGGCGTGTCGGTGTATTGGGTGTAGGAGGCGAACCGGTCGCTCGACGCGAACACCGTGCGCGCCGCCCACGCTCGGCAGCCGAGCTGGCCGTCGATGGCGCCGATCGGATCGGTCGGGAAGCACACCCCGTCGTTCTCGTACGCCTTGTAGATGATGCCGCTCTCGTGCACCCGCATGAAGTGCACGGGCAGACCGAGTTGGCGGGTGGCCAGGTTGGTGAAGCGATGCGCCGCGGTCTCGTAGGACACCGCGAACATGTCGCGAAGGTCCTCGACCGCGATGTCACGCTCGCGTTTCGCCCGTTGGAGGAACTCGACCGCCGCCGCTTCGGGCATCAGCATGGCGGCCGCGAAGTAGTTCGCCTCGACCCGCTGGCGAAGGAAGTCGGCGTAGTCGATCGGGTCGGCGTGGCCGAGCACGAAATGGCCCAGCGTTTGCAGGACCACGATGCGCGGGTCGTGGCCGGTCGTCAGATTCGGGCGGGGCAGGTAGATGCGGCGGTGGCGCAGGTCGGTGATCGACCTCGTCGAGCGCGGCAGGTCGCCGACGTGGTTCAGCGTGAAGCCCAGGTTCTCCGCGATCGACTCGATGGCCTGGTGGGTCAGCGGGCCGGTCGTGTGCCGCACGCCATCGAGCAGCGGCCGGGCGGCTTCCTCGATCGCCGGGTAGTAGTTGTCACGCTCGCGCATCCGTTTGCGCAACTCGACGTTGGCCCGTCGCGCTTCCTCCGGGGTGGCCGCGCGGCGCAGCACCTGCGCGCGCAACTCGGTGTGCAGCCCGACCAGGGCCTCCAAGACGTCGGTCGGCAGCCGGCGACCCGGCCGCACGTCGGGCAGGCCGAGCGACTGGTACGCCGGATCGCGCTGTGCGTGCTCGAGGCTGATCTCCAACGCGGCCCGTCGCGACGGCGCCGCCGGGCGCAGCAGCTCGGCGACCGGCACCGAGAGCGCTCCTGCGATGTCGTGTAGCAAGCGCAGCCGGGGCTCGCGTCGTCCGTTCTCGATCGTGGACAGGTGCGACGCGGTGCAGCCGACCCGCGCGCCCAGCTCGACCAAGGTGAGCCGCTGCCCCTCGCGAAGGTGGCGGATCCGCCGGCCGAGTGTCAGCAGGTCGGCCGCGGGCGCGTCGCTGGCCGGGTTGCTGGCCGGGTTGTTGGCCGGGTTGTTGGCCCGGTTGCTGGCCGGGTCGTGGCCCGGATCGGCGCGCGGCCCGGTTGGTGCGGTGGTGGGTCTCACTGCACTTCTCTCGTCCTTGACTGGTGGACAACTTCCGCGCTTTTTCACCGACAAAGGCGTGCGGATTTCGCGACCAACGCTGGCACGCTCAACGCTTACCCGTCAATGCCCGCCAGTTTTCAAGGGCCGGAGTTCAGGGAGCCGACGATGTGGACGACGGATGCGGAACCGCTGCGCGGGGCGGCGGACGAACGGCGGATCGAGCACGACTGGGCCACCAACCCGCGCTGGCGCGGAGTCCGTCGTCCGTACGCGCCCGGTGACGTCGCGCGGTTGCGCCGGCCGGGTGCGGGAGCAGCACACGCTGGCCGTCGCTGGGCGCGCAAAGCCTGTGGCGCCAGCTGACCACGCGGCCGTTCGTCGCGGCGCTCGGCGCGCTGACCGGCGGGCAGGCCGTGCAGATGGTCCGCGCCGGCCTGTAGGCCATCTACCTGTCCGGCTGGCAGGTGGCGGCCGACGCCAACCTGGCCGGCCAGACCTACCCCGACCAGAGCCTCTACCCGGCGAACTCGGTGCCCGCCGTGGTGCGCCGGATCAACAACGCGCTGCTGCGCGCCGACCAGATCGCGACGGCGGCGGGGGAGGACGACGCGATCGACTGGCTGGCGCCGATCGTCGCCGACGCCGAGGCCGGCTTCGGCGGCACCGCTCAACGCCTACGAGCTGATGAAGGCGATGATCGCCGCCGGGGCCGCCGGCGTGCACTTCGAGGACCAGCTGGCGTCGGAGAAGAAGTGCGGCCACCTCGGCGGCAAGGTGCTTGGTGCCGACCGAGCCAGCACATCCGCACCCTGAGCGCGGCGCGACTGGCGGCCGACGTCGCCGGCGTCCCGACGGTCCTCATCGCGCGCACCGACGCGCTCGGCGCGACCTTGCTCACCACGGACGTCGACGACGCCGACGCAGCGTTCTGCACCGGGAGCGCACCCGCGAGGGATACTTCCGGGTGCGCAACGGCTTGCCGACCGCCGTCGCGCGGGGTCTCGCGTACGCGCCTTACGCCGACCTGCTGTGGGTGGAGACCGCGAAACCCGACCTGGGCGAGGCGCGCGGAGTTCGCCCAGGCGATCCACGCGCAGCTACCCGGGCAAGCTGCTCGCGTACAACTGCTCGCCGTCGTTCAACTGGCGGGCGAACCTGGACGACGGCGACGATCGCCCGGTTCCAGCACGAACTCGGCCGCGATCGGCTACAAGTTCCAGTTCATCACCCTGGCCGGCTTCCACGCGCTCAACCACGCGATGTTCGACCTGGCCAGCGGGTTACGCGACGGAGGGCATGACGGCGTACGTGCGGTTGCAGGAGGCCGAGTTCGCGTCCGAGCGTCGCGGCTACACCGCGACCCGGCACCAGGCCGAGGTCGGCACCGGCTACTTCGACCTGGTCGCGACGGTGCTCAACCCGGACAGCGAGACGGTCGCGATGCGCGGCTCGACCGAAGAGGCGCAGTTCAACGACGGCGCGAGACACCGGCTTGGTGACCGCCGACGCGAAGCGGCAGGGGTGACGGCATGGACGCACAGCGGGCGAGTCAAGATCGTCGGCCCGGATGTCCCGCGGCAGGACGAGATGCTCACCCCGGAGGCGCTGGCGTTCGTCGCTGCGGCTCGACGGCGAGTTCGCCGAGCGGCGGGTCGAGTTGCTGCGCCGCCGCGCGCGAGGTCCGCGCGCGGCTGCGCGACGGCGGCGACCTTGAACTTCCTTGACCGACACAGCGGACGTCCGCGCCGACCCGAACTGGCGGGTCGCGCCGCCGGCAGCCCGGGCTGGTCGACCGCCGGGTGGAGATCACCGGCCCGACCGACCGCAAGATGGCTGTCAACGCGCTGAACTCCGGCGCGAGCGTGTGGATGGCTGACTTCGAGGACGCCACCAGCCCGACCTGGGACGGCGTCGTCAGCGGCCAGCTCAACCTGGTCGACGTCCTCGAACGGCGGATCGACTTCACCAGCGACGACGGCAAGGAGTACCGCCTCGGCGACGGGCTGCCGACCATCGTCGTCCGGCCGCGCGGTTGGCACCTGCCGGAGAAGCACCTGTGCATCGACGGCCGCCCGGCGTCGGCGAGCATCGTCGACTTCGCGCTCTACTTCTTCCACTGCGCGCGGCGCCAGCTCGCCGGCGGCAGCGGGCCGTACTTCTACCTGCCCAAGCTGGAGAACCACCTCGAGGCGCGGCTGTGGAACGACGTCTTCCGTCGCGCCCAAGAGCTGCTCGGCATCCCGCGTGGGCACGATCCGCGCGACCGTGCTCATCGAGACGATCACCGCGGCGTTCGAGATGGAGGAGATCCTCTACGAGCTGCGCGAGCACTCGGCGGGGCTGAACGCCGGCCGGTGGGACTACTTCTTCAGCGTCATCAAGAACTTCGGCGCGAATCCGCGCTTCGTGCTGCCCGACCGCGGCATGGTGACGATGACCTGCCGTTCATGCGCGCGTACACCGAGTTGCTGGTGCGCACCTGCCACAAGCGCGGCGCGCACGCCATCGGCGGCATGGCCGCGTTCGTCCCGAGCCGACGCGACCCCGAGGTCAACGCGCGGGCGCTCGCCGCCGTGCGCGCCGACAAGGAGCGCGAGGCGACCGACGGGTTCGACGGCTCGTGGGTCGCGCACCCCGACCTCGTCGCGACCTGCCGCGAGGTGTTCGACGCCGCTCTGGGTGCGGCGCCCAACCAGCTCGATCGAATGACCTCGGACGACGTGGGTGCGGCCGACCTGCTCGCCGTCGACCGCACAGCGGGCCAGGTGACCGAGGCCGGCGTCCGCACGAACGTCGCGGTCAGCCTGCGGTACTTGCAGGCGTGGTTGTCGGGGCAGGGCGCCGTCGCCATCAACAGCCTCATGGAGGACGCCGCCACCGTCGAGATCTCCCGCTCGCAGCTGTGGCAGTGGGTGCGGCACCGCGTCGGCACGTCGGACGGCGAGCGCGTCACGCCAGAGTTGGTTCGGCGGGTGGTCGACGCCGAGGCTGCGCTGATCAGGGACCAGCCGGCGACGCCGGACGCGGCCGACCGGCTAGACGACGCGGTCGCGCTGTTGCTCCGATGCGCGCTGTCGGACGACTTCGTCGAGTTCTTGACGCTGCCGGCGTACGCCCGGTTGCTGGAGGTCGAGCGGTCGCTCGCTTCGGTGGGGTAGCGACGTCGCGGCGCGAATCCTGCGACACTTGGGGTGCACATCCACCGCCTGTGCCGCAGGAGTACGTCGCATGATCCATCTGAAGACCCCGGCCGAGATCGCCAAGATGCGCGACGCCGGCCTGGTCGTCGCCGCCGCGCTCGACGCCGTCCGCGCGGCGATCGCGCCCGGCGTCACCACCGACGACCTCGACGTCGTCGCCGCCGACACGATTCGCGACGCTGGCGCGACGTCCAACTTCAAGGGCTACGCGGCCGGCGGCGACGTGCCGTTCCCGGCCACCATCTGCGCGTCGATCAACGACGAGGTGGTGCACGGCATCCCGAGCAAGAAGCGAGTGCTGCGCGACGGCGACATCATCTCGATCGACTGCGGCGCTGTCCTCGACGGCTGGCACGGCGACTCGGCCTTCACCGCCGGCGTGGGGCAGATCGACCCGGCGATCCAGACGATGCTGGACGTCTGCGAGGAGTCGATGTGGCGGGGCATCGCCGCGGGCGTCGTGGGCGGCCGGCTGAGCGACATCGGGCACGCCATCGAGAGCTACGTGCGGTCGCAGGGCTCGTACGGAATGGTCGAGGAGTACGGCGGTCACGGCATCGGCACCGCGATGCACATGGACCCGCACGTGGCCAACCACGGCAAGCCAGGTCGGGGGCTGCGGTTGCAGGCGGGTCTCACGCTGGCGGTCGAGCCGATGATCATGATGGGCAAGCGGCACGTCGTGACCTTGGACGACAACTGGACCGTCGCGACGGTCGACCGCAGCTGGGCCGCGCACTTCGAGCACAGTTTCGCGGTCACGCCGGACGGTCCGCTGTTGCTCACCGCGCCCGACCTGGGCGCGGCCAGGCTGGGCAGGCTCGGCGTGGCGATTCCCCCGGCGCCGGCGACGTCCGCGCGCGCCGGCGCCGCGCGGTCTCGTCGTCCGGCTCGTCCGACAGGTGAGCGCGAGCGCCATGGCTGACGACCGGTCTCCGGCGCGTCGTCCGGCGATGCGGGTCTCCGACGCCGATCGCGAGCGAGTCTGCGCCCGGCTGCGCGAGGGGTTCGCCGAGGGTCGGCTCACCACCGAGGAGTTTCACGAGCGCACGGCGGCGGCGTTGGCGGCGAAGACCGAGGCCGACTTGGCGCCGCTCGCGTCCGACCTGCCAGTGCCCGTGCCGCCCGCACCTGTCGTCCGCTCGCCTCGGCGACGTGAGCTGCGCCGGATCTGGACGGCGTGGGCGTCGATGGCGGTGCTGCTCAACGCGGTGTGGCTGCTCACGGTGATCACGTCGTCCAGCATTGAGCCGTACTGGCCGATCTGGCCGTTGGGCATCACCGGCGCGCTGGCCGCCGTCCGGACCTTGAAGCTTCGGGTCGCGGACGACGAGGAGCCGACCCGGTCAAGCCGCGCGCGCTCGGTGGCTGATCGCCGCGATCGGCGACGGGCTCGCTGAGACGGCCAGCCGGCGGGGGCGGTGGGGTCATTTCGCGTTCGGGCGAGGGCTCGCGTAGACTTCTCAGTCGGCCCGTCGTCCATCTGGCTCTTCGGCTGCAAGAGCCGGGTAAGACGCGTGCCGCCTATCAGCATGAGGTACGACGGAACGCGGAGGACATGGCGAAGAAAGACGGAGCCATCGAGATCGAGGGCCAGGTCGTCGAGCCGCTCCCGAACGCCATGTTCAGGGTCGAGCTCGCGAACGGGCACAAGGTGCTCGCTCACATCAGCGGCAAGATGCGCATGCACTACATCCGCATCCTGCCTGGTGACCGAGTGGTCGTCGAGCTCAGCCCCTACGACCTGACCCGTGGCCGCATCGTCTACCGCTACAAGTGAGAAGCTCACCCGTTGGGCGTCCCGGACGCCTCGTTCGACAACAGGGCACGTCCAGGAGAAACCAATGAAGGTCAAGCCGAGCGTCAAGAAGATCTGCGACAAGTGCAAGGTGATCCGCCGCCACGGTCGGGTCATGGTGATCTGCGAGAACCTGCGCCACAAGCAGCGCCAGGGCTGAGCAGAGCTCCGCCAAGCGAGCAGCACGGCAAGCGAGCAGCACGGCAACGCGAGCAGCAACCGGCGTCCGAAGAAGTTGAACGGTTCGGACGCCGTACCCCCGGTCGGAGGCCGGGGCCCTGTCTGGGCAGACAGGGGCGCTGCCCGGAGGACCTCCGCGAACAGGTAGGAGTACCGCCCGCATGGCACGTCTCGTCGGCGTCGACCTCCCGCGCGACAAGCGCCTGGAGATCGCGCTCACCTACATCTACGGCGTCGGCCGCACCCGCGCGGCCGAGACGATCGTCGGCACCGGCATCAGCCCTGACCTGCGGGTTCGCGATCTGTCTGACGACGATCTGCTGAAGCTGCGCGAGTGGCTCGAGGGCAACTACAAGATCGAGGGCGACCTGCGTCGCGAGGTCGCCGCTGACATCCGTCGCAAGGTCGAGATCGGGTGCTACCAGGGCATCCGGCACCGCCGCGGGCTGCCCGTCCACGGCCAGCGCACGCACACCAACGCGCGCACCCGCAAGGGCCCGCGCAAGACCGTCGCCGGCAAGAAGAAGCCCGGCAAGAAGTAGTCCCGCGATCTCGCCCCGCGCCGCGGGTCCGACCACCTCACGCTTTCCAGGAGCCAGCAGCAGATGCCCCCGAAGTCGCGCCAACAAGGCGCCGGCGCCAAGAAGGTGCGCCGCAAGGAAAAGAAGAACGTCGCTCACGGCCACGCGCACATCAAGAGCACGTTCAACAACACGATCGTCTCGATCACCGACCCCACCGGTGCGGTGATCTCGTGGGCGAGCGCCGGCCATGTCGGCTTCAAGGGATCGCGCAAGTCGACCCCGTTCGCCGCGCAGATGGCCGCCGAAGCCGCCGCCCGGCGTGCGCAGGAGCACGGCATGCGCAAGGTCGACGTCTTCGTGAAGGGTCCCGGCTCCGGCCGCGAGACCGCGATCCGCTCCCTGCAGGCCGCCGGCCTCGAGGTCGGCTCGATCCAAGACGTCACTCCAGTTCCGCACAACGGCTGCCGTCCACCAAAGCGCCGGAGGGTTTGATCCATGGCTCGTTACACCGGCCCCGACTGCAAGCGTTGCCGTCGTGAGAAGACGAAGCTCTTCCTCAAGGGCAGCAAGTGCGATTCGCCGAAGTGTCCGATCGAGAACCGCCCGTACCCGCCTGGCGAGCACGGCCGCGGCCGCAGCAAGGACAGCGAGTACCTGATGCAGATGCGCGAGAAGCAGAAGTGCGCGCGCATCTACGGCGTCCTCGAGAAGCAGTTCCGCGGTTACTACGAGGAAGCAAGCAGCAAGAGCGGCCGCACCGGCGAGAACTTGCTGCGCATCCTCGAGAGCCGACTCGACAACGTCGTCTACCGCTCGGGCTTCGCGGCCAGCCGCGACCAGGCCCGCCAACTCGTGCGCCACGGCCACTTCCTGGTCAACGGCAAGCGGGTCGACATCCCGAGCTACCGGGTGAGCGACAACGACATCGTCGAGGTGGCCGAGAAGTCGCGCGAGATGGACCTGTTCGTCATCGCCCGCGCCGTCGCCGGTGAGAAGACCGTGCCGGCCTGGCTCGAGGTGCTGCCGTCGCGGCTGCGCGTGCTGGTGCACTCGCTGCCGGTGCGTCAGGTCATCGACACCCAGGTGCAAGAGCAGCTGATCGTCGAGTTCTACTCGAAGTAACGCAAGGCCGCGGCCGGGCTCGCGCTCGGCCGCGGAGCTACACCCCAACTACTCGCGGGCGTCATATAGCGGTCGCCCCGAGACCCTCGGAGGAATCGTGCTTATCGCACAGCGCCCGACCATCTCCGAAGAGACGGTCGACGACACCCGGTCCAGGTTTGTCATCGAGCCGCTGGAGCCTGGCTTCGGCTACACGCTCGGCAACTCCCTGCGCCGCACCCTGCTCTCTTCGATCCCCGGCGCGGCGGTCACCTCGCTGCGCATCGAGGGTGTGCTCCACGAGTTCTCGACCGTCCCCGGCGTGAAAGAGGACGTCACCGAGATCATCTTGAACATCAAGGAACTCGTCGTCTCCTCCGAGCACGACGAGCCCGTTGTCATGTACCTGCGCAAGCAGGGCCCGGGCGACGTCACCGCGGCTGACATCGCGCCGCCCGCCGGCGTCGAGGTGCACAACCCCGAGCTGAAGATCGCGACGCTGAACGGCAAGGGCAAGCTGGAGATCGAGCTCACCGTCGAGCGCGGCCGCGGCTACGTCCAGGCCAACGCGAACAAGCAGCCCAGCCACGAGATCGGCCGCGTGCCGATCGACTCGATCTACTCGCCGGTGCTGCGAGTCAGCTTCAAAGTCGAGGCGACGCGTGTCGAGCAGCGCACCGACTTCGACAAGTTGATCGTCGACGTCGAGACCAAGCCGTGCATGCGCCCGCGCGACGCGGTGGCGAGCGCCGGCAAGACGCTGGTCGAGCTGTTCGGCCTGGCTCGCGAGCTCAACGTCGACGCCGAGGGCATCGACATCGGCCCGTCGCCGACCGACGCCGCGCTGGCGGCCGATCTTGCCCTCCCGATCGAGGACCTCAACCTGACGGTGCGCTCCTACAACTGCTTGAAGCGTGAGGGCATCCACACCGTGGGCGAGCTGGTCTCCCGCAGCGAGGCCGACCTGCTCGATATAAGGAACTTCGGCGCGAAGTCGATCGACGAGGTGAAGGCCAAGCTCATCGAGATGGGCCTGAACCTGAAGGACGCGCCTCCTGGATTCGACCCGAGCAGCGTCGTGTACGCAGGCGACGACTACGACGACGACGACGACCAGGGCTACGCCGAAACCGAACAGCTCTAAGCGGCAGCTCAGCTCGCTTCCGGACCAACCGCTTAACCGCCGATCAGGAGAACGACGTCATGCCAACGCCCACGAAGGGTCCGCGCCTCGGCGGCGGCCCCTCGCACGAGCGGATCATCCTCGCCAACCTCGCAACGGCGTTGTTCGAGCATGGCCGGATCACCACCACCGAGGCGAAGGCCAAGCGGCTGCGCCCGCTCGCCGAGCGTCTGATCACCAAGGCGAAGCGCGGTGACCTGCACGCGCGTCGGCAGGTGATGACCGTGGTCCGCGACCGGGGCGTGGTGCACTCGCTGTTCGCCGAGATCGGCCCGCGTTACAGCACCCGGCCGGGTGGCTACACCCGGATCGTCAAGCTTGGGCCGCGCAAGGGCGACGCCGCTCCGATGGCGCTCATCGAGCTCGTCGAGCCGCTGGCGGAGCAGGTGGTCGCCGAGGCGACCGGCGCCGCGCGCCGAGGCGCGCGTGACCGCGCCGCGGCGAAGAAGACAGCGCCGGCCGGGCCGGCCGCGCCGTCAGACGCGACGGTCGAGGCCGCCGCGGCGAAGGCTGAGGAGGCGGCGGAAGCCGCTGCCGACGCCGAGGCCGAGGGCGACGTCGAAGGCGCGTTGAGTGCCGCCGCGGAAGCCGACGAGGCTGCGGCGGTCGCCGAAGAGGCAGCCGGCGAGGCGGGCGACGAAGAGTCGGCCGAGCTGGCCGGCGAAGCGCAGGCGCACGCCGAGATCGCCGACGAGGCGGCCGACGACGCGCAGAAGAACGCCGAGTAGCGCTGAACAATCCGATCGACGAGCCCGGCGCACCCGAGGGTGCGACCGGGCTCGTTCGTCTCCGCCTCGACCTCGGCTACGACGGCACCGACTTCTCCGGCTGGGCCCGCCAGCCGGGGCTGCGGACGGTCCAAGGCGAACTCGAATCCGCGCTCGCGACCGTCTTGAGGTTGCCGGCGCCTCCGGCGCTGACCGTCGCCGGGCGCACCGACGCCGGAGTCCACGCCCGCGGCCAGGTCGCGCACGTCGACGTCCCAGCCACCGCCACCACCGCCACCACCGCCACCACCGCCACCACCGCCACCACCGCGGTGATCATGCAGTTAGGCGCAACGCGCGACGTCGCGCGTTGCGCCTACGTGCATGATCACCGGGAAACGGGGGCGGGCGGGCTGAAACTGGCGCGGAGGTTGAACGGAGTGCTGGGTCCCGACGTCCGGGTCAGGGCCGTGACGCTGGCGCCGGCCGGATTCGACGCCCGGTTCGCCGCGCTGTCACGCCGCTACTCCTACCGGGTCGCCGACAGCTGGCTCGACCCGCTGCGTCGGCACGACACGCTGGCCTGGTCGAAGTCCGGGATGCTCGACCTCGACGCGATGAACGAGGCGGCCGGCCTGCTGCTCGGCGAGCACGACTTCGCCGCGTTCTGCCGCCACCGCGAAGGCGCGAGCACGGTGCGCGGCCTGTTGCGCCTCGACTGGGCGCGAGACGCTGAGGGCGTCGCGGTCGCCGCCGTCGAGGCCGACGCGTTCTGCCATTCGATGGTCCGCTCGCTGGTCGGCGCGTTGCTCGCCGTGGGCGGCGGACGACGCGAGCCTGGCTGGCCCGCCTCGTTGTTGACCGAGGCGCGGCGCGAGTCGCGCGTCGCCGTCGTCCCGGCCCATGGGCTCACCCTCGAAGAGGTGCGCTATCCGAACGACGACAGCCTCGCCGCCCGGGCCGATGTCACCAGGGCGCGACGGGGCAACTAGCCGCGCTGGACTGGCACCGGCGCCGGCACTCGCGCCGGCCGGTCGGCCGACATCAACGCACGCACGTCAGCCGCCACCAGCGACGGCGGGCCGGCCGCCGCCAGCGCAGGTCGGTCGGGCAAGTACGGCGGCAGGCCGTCGGGGAACGCGCGGACGACGGCGGCGGCGCGGCTGGACACCCCAAGCTGGCGGAACACGTTGTCGAGATGCTTGCGCACCGTGCCGGGCGAGACCACCAGCCGAGCCGCGATCTCGTCGTTGCTGCACCCGCGCGCGACGAGGTGCAGCACCGCGCGCTGGCGCGCCGTCAAGGCGGTCCCGGCGGTGCGCCGCTCGGCCGACCGCCGGTAAGCGGCGGCCAGGTGCGGTCGAAGCAACGCGAGCAGCAAGCGGTCACGCTCGTGGAAGTCGCGATGGTGGCGGACCAGCACCACCCGCGCCAGCGTGTGCGCGGTCGCGAGCGGCGCGAGCATGATCCGACTGCTGGCCAGCGGGTGCCCGTCGTCGGCCATGTCCGCCACGTGCACGTGATCTGCCGGGCAGCCGTTCTCGGGCGCCTCGGTGTCGCAGACCTCGCCCGCCCACACCCGCCGCCACACATCGCTCGCGTTGCCGGCCTCCGGCGTGGGTCGGGCGGGTGTGACGACGGTCAGCTCGTCCTCCCGGTGGTCGCGCTCGCGGCGTTCGAGCAGCGCGACGTGGTCCGCGTCGATGAGCTGACGGAGATCCTCAAGGATCCGCTTGGTCAGCCGGTGCCCGGTACGACCGTGGCGGACGACGTGCGCGAGCGCGGCGACATCGCGTTCGTCCCATCCGTCGGTTGCGGTCACAGCCCCCCCGGCTTCATGGTCATCCGCTTTACCACTCAGTTTCTTTTGATCAAGACATCGGCGTCTTGATCAGCCCGTCGGCGCGATTCGACATCGTTACATGATTCGGGCGCGGCTATCCCCGCTTCCTGAGAATTTGCTGAACGCGTTTCCGCGAATACGTAGATCGGCCCATTACGCGGCGCGGTCGCGCTCCTCCATGGTGTTACGGCTCGGCGAGTTCTGGCCGGCATCAGGGGTGGACGAGGAGGAACGCGCATGGGGGCAACGGCCCGGCGTCAACGGTCGCGGATCGGTCGGCAACTCGGGCGGGCGAAGAGCGCGCTCGGACGGTGGCCGCTGGCGGTCGCGGGTGGCCGCGGCCGAGCGGTCGCCAGTGTCGCGGTGACCGCGACGTCGGCGCTGGTCGCCGGACTGCTGGTCACGATTCCGCAAGCGGCTGCCGCTCCGAGCCAGCCCAGCCCGTTCGACGTCTCCCTTGTCAGCGTGCTGCCTGACGGATCGGGCGCGTTAGCGTCGACCGAGCCCGGCGTGACGGCGAGCGAGGACGGCACCCGCGTCGCGTTCGTCGGCAGCGGCGGCGGCTACACCGGCCAGCTCTTCGTCCGCGACCGGCAGGCGAACACCACGACCCTCGTCAGCAAGGACGCCGCCGGCACGGCCGCCGCAGCGCCGGTCGACGGCGCCGCGATCAGCAGCAGCGGTAACGCGCTCGCCTTCGTCACCACCGCTTCGCTGGTCGACGGGGTGCCGGCCGACGGCACCGAGCACGTTTACGTCGCGACGTGGCCGAGCGGCACGATCACCGTGGCGCCGCTGCCTGCGGCGCCGTCGTCCACCGTTTCAGCGGTCGGCCGCGTCGGCGTCGCCATCTCGGCCGACGGCGGAAAGGTGGCGTATGTCGGCAGGAACAGCGACGACTCCGCCGAGTCGCTCGTCGTCGCGGACGTGACCGCGGCCAACGCCACCGACATCGACACTCCCAACAGCGCCGGTCCGTTCGCCTTCCCACAACTGTCCGCCGACGGAACGGTGGTCGCGGTCACGGGCAGTGGTTGCTGCGGCCAAAGCCTCTACGTCTTCAAGACGTCCGGCGAGCTGCTCGACAACTTCGGCGACATCTCCGACCCGCTGCAAAACGGCGGCGGCTCTGGTTCCACAGCCTCACCGAGCCCGTCTCCGGGCTCGGGTGGCGGCGCCGCAGTCGCGGTCGCTCCCTACTCGCTTTCGGCGAACGGCCAGTTCGTCGCCTTCGACACCTACCTCGCCGACCGGCTGCAGCCGGTCATCTCCGGCGTCTACCAGAACTCCAGCGTTCCGGTGGCCGCTGGAAGCTCGGCGGGCGACCCGCGGTTGTCGCCCGACGGCCGGTCGGTTGCCTACGTCGACATCAGCAACGGCTCGACCGTGATGCTGGGAAATCCACCTGACGCCGAAGCCGGCCAGTTCCCGGTCACCACAAGCGACGGCTCACCGACCGACGGCGACAGCATGATCGGCCAGTTGACGCAGAACGGCACGGCGGTGGTCTTCTCGTCGTCCGCGACCAATCTCGACGGGCCGGCCGACGGCAGCCTGCAGGTCTACTACGCGACGTCCGCCGACGCGGCCGCTCCGACGTGGGCGGACGGCGCCGCGCTCAGCGTCGACTCGACGACCACCTTCACCGCCAACCTGTCGTGGCCAGACGCGGACGACGACGTCGGGGTCACGGCGTACCAGGTCCTCGCCGACGGCAAGCCGGTGGCGGTCGTCGACGGTTTCAACACCGCTTTCACAGTCACCGGCCTGTCGCCAGCGTCCTCGCACACCTTCGCCGTGCGCGCGATCGACTTCCTCGGTCAGCAGAGCGCCGAACTCACGGCGACCGGCGCCACCGCGGCGGTCAGCCGCACGCAGGCGATCGACAGTGTGAGCGTGCTGCCGGACGGCCGCCCGGCGACCACCTCCAGCATCAATCCGTCGGTGAGCGCGAACGGCCGGTATGTGGCGTTCGTTGGCGCGGCGGGTTGCTACGCCAACCCGTATGGCGGCGACGGAAACCTGCTGTCCCAGCAAGACCTGTCCTGCTACCAGGACCCCCAGGCGTTGGTGCGTGACCGTGAAGCCGGCGCCACCACGTTGATCAGCCACGTCGTCGGCCAGCCCGGCGTGCCCCCAGCCGGTCCGTACGACTACACCAGCGACGTCGCGATCAGCGGCGACGGCGCCGAGGTCGCCTTTGTGTCCGAGGGCGACAACCTCGTCGCCGGCGACACCGACCAGACGGCTGGCTTGTTCGTCGCCGACCGCGCGAGTGGAGTCGTGCACGCGGTGAGCATTCCGGACCTTGGCGCGCCCATCGCGGAGGTCTCCGAGCAGCACGGCATCTCGTTGGACGCGAACGGCACCCATGTCGCGTTCGTCGCCCAAGACAGCGGCGGCAACGCCGTCTATGTCGTCGTCGCGGACTGGCGGGCCGGCACCGCGACGTTGATCCCGGCGCCGGCGAGCACGAACGACGTGTCGGAGCCCGAGCTTTCGGGCGATGGCAGCAAGGTCGCTTTTGTCGCGATCTTGCCTGCTGCCCAGTCGAAAGTTGTGGTGGTCAACACCGCCGACCCGACCACGCCGGTGCTGTCCCGCGTCATCGGCGACCAGTCCTACTACGCGTACGACTACCAGGCGATGATGCCGCGCATCTCCTTGTCGAGCGACGGCCGTAGCCTCGCTTACCCGTTCCCCGTCCAGGCCCAGGTGTCCGGACTTCAGGTGCAGGATCTGACCGACCTGACTGCGGCGCCGACGACCATCACGAGTCCGACGCAACCGAACTGCGACACGACGCAGGACGCCTGCTACGACATGGGGGCGCCTGCGCTGTCGGCCGACGGCTCGACCCTCGTCTTCGACCCGATGAACCCGCAGGGCAGCCACTCGCTGTACACCGCGTCGCCGGTCGATGGCGCCGCGACTCCCATCGCGGCGCTTCCGGACGGCACGATTGACGCGCACTACCCAGGTGACCGCACTCCGGCCATCACCGCGGACGGCACCGGCGTGGTCTTCCAGTCGAACAACGCCGACCTTGCGCAACTCACGACCGGTTCAGACGTCGTCTACGAGCACGCGCCGAACGCCGTCGCGCCGTCCTTCGCGGACGGCGCGCAGCTCACGGCCGACAACCTCACCGGCAGCCAGGTGCGGTTGACCTGGCCGGTCGCGACCGACGACCAGGTGGTCATCGGCTACCGGATCACCCAAGACGGCAACACCGTCGCCGACCTCGACCCGACGGCGACCAGCTTCACGGTCACCGGTCTGACCGCCGGCCAGACCTACCACTTCGCCGTCAGCGGGGTCGACGCCGCGCTCAACGTCGGCGCGGCGCTGACCGCCGACGTCACCACCCCGGGCGGCACGCAGCCGCCGGGCCAGGCGGCGCTCGCGGTCGACGCGTCGGCCGGCGCCGGCCACGCGACGCTGACCTGGGACCCGTCGTCCGACTCCGGCGTCACGGGCTATCGGGTGCTGCGCGGCGAGGGCGACAGCGGGCCGCTGAGCCCGATCGCGGACGTCGACGGCGTGGCGACCACCAGCCACGTCGACTCCGGTTTGGCGGCGAACACCACGTACCGCTACCAGGTGCACACCTTGGGCGCGAACGGCGAGCAGAACTACACCGTCACCACCACGGTGACGACGCCGGCGCTGTCGGCGGCGAGCGTCGCGCTGACCGTGCCGCTTGTCGACGGCGTGCGGATGGCCAAGCTGGGTTCGAACCTCGCTATCGCGGCACGCGGTGGGGCCAACCTCACCGCGACCGCGACCGTCGACTACACCAAGCCGGACGCCACGACGGCGACCGCCGACGTCACGCTCTCCCAGACCGCGGCCGACTCCGGCATCTACACCGGGTCGTTCTCACTCGTCGACGGGATCGCCTCGGTCGACGCGGTTTCCGTTGTGCTGAAGGACGCTGGTGGCCAGAGCGTGTCGGCCACCGCGGCCGGCCTGCCCATTCCGGTGAGCGGCGGCCTGACCGTGCATGTCGCGGCGCCCTCGAACGGTTCCGTCGACGGCGCGAAGCTGTCGGTCCTGAGCGGCTCGGTCGACACGGGCGCGCAGCGAAGCGTCAACGGGGGTGACACGGTCACGCTCGCGCTGGCCCCGTCGTCCGATTACACGCTGACGCTCACCGAGCCGGCCACCTACGCGGCCACGCCGAACTACCTGGTCGCCAAGCAATCGGGCATCGCCGTCGCGGCCGGCACGACTTCCTCGGTCACGGTGAACCCGGTGGTGCCGGCGTTTTTGAGCGTGCAGGTCGGTCCGGTGTCCAACGCCCAGGTCGACGTCTACGACGCCGACGGGGCGTTCGTTGGGAGCAAGAGCGGCGCGGACGCCGGCGTGAAAGACGCGTTCGGCCCGGTGCCGGCGGGCACCCAGGTGCGCGTCGACTCGACGGTGCTTTCCGACGGGGCGTGGGTCGTCAAGCACGCGTCGCAGACCGTCACCCTGGAGGCGGGCGAAAACCAGGTGAGCGTCAATCACGCCGACCTGCCGACCGCCACGGTCACCGGCACGCTCACGGTGAGCGGCGCCGCGCCGCGTTGGGGCGGCGGCAACGTCTCGGTCTCGGAGACCGTCGACGGCCGGCCGTGGACTTTCCACATGCGGACGGCTGCCGACGGCACGTACTCGCTGTCGGTGCTCGCCGGCGAGGTCACCATCAGCGCCACCGCCTACAACGCGGTCGCGGGAACCAAGACGTTGACCCTCGCCGCTGGCGACACCGGCAACGGCGACATCGACCTGGTCGGCCCGAGGCCGTACCAGATCACCCTCGGCCTGACCACGGTCGAGCCGGACGGCAGCACCGCGTCGCTTCCCGTCGACTGGCGCACCGGCGTGCACTTCCGGGTGAACGTGCACGGCCCGCGCGGGTCGGCTTGGTACGGGAGCATGCAGCCGACGATCGTGGTCACCGGCGTGCCGGGCGACGTGTACACGATGTGCGCCGACGGCGCCGAGGCCGGCCTGCCCGCCGCCTGCGGCACGGTCACGCTTGGCGTCGATCCCGCCGTCAACCTGTCCGTGACGCTGTCGGCCGGCGGTCGGATCACCGGGACGCTCCTCGGCGCCGACGGGCGTCCCTACCCGGGCCACTGGACCGCGTATCTGTACCAGCTGCTGGACGGCCAGCGCCGGCAGGTCGACTACGCCCTCGGCACCGGCAGCGGACTGTCGATCGACGTGCCGGCGGCCGGTCAGTACGAGGTGGACGTCAACGGGGAAGGCGGCCTGCGCAGCCAGCCGATCACGGTGAGCGTGTCCGGCGTCGCCGCCGCCGGCCAGATCCCGCTGAGCGGCAACTCCGCCTTCAGCGGGGCCGGCAACAGCGTGGTCGCGCAAAGCGCGCAGCTCACGCCGGGACAGGTCGCCGAATACCGGGCCTCCTATGCGTACACCGGGTCCGCGACGACGGGCGCGCTTCGGCTCGGCGTCCCGGCCGGGACGACGCTGGTGGCGGGCAGCGTGACGCTCGACGGTCAGCCGGTCGCCGACCCGACCGTCAGCGGCGGATACGCGTTGCTGCCGCTGCCGTCGTTGCCGAGCGGCGGCACGGGTGTCGTGCACTACGCGGTGGCCACGTCGTCGATGACGCCGGCCGGTCCGCTGACCTCGATCGTGCGGATGTCGTATGGCGGGAGCGGTGACGCGCTCGTCGGCTCGGCGACCAGCACGGTCGTCGGCGTGACGCTTGCCGCGCCGAGCCAGATCAAGGGCCTGACCGCGGCGCTGACCGGCCACGCGCCGGCCGGTGCGACGGTCGACGTGTATGACGAGTTCGGCCAGCTGGTGGCCACCGCGGTCGGCACCGAAGGCGGCTTGTGGTCGGCGACCGCGACTCTCGCCGACCGCGGCGAGTCGTACCACTACACGCTGCAGGCCGTCGTCGACGTCGGTGGCGTGACGGTGCGCTCTGACACCCAGCGCATCACGTACGACAGCCATGCCGTAGTGCCGACGACGCTGTCGCTCAGCCAGCCCGACGGCCGGGTTGTGGACTTCGACCCCACGACCGGTGTCGCCCGCTTCCCCTACGTGTTCGTGCCGGGCATGGGCTTGAACGTCTCCGCCTGCTTCCCCGCGGGGACGACGGTCGGTGACATGGCAGCGCGTGTCGGTCCGCAGCTGCACGGTTCGACCGGCGTCGGGGTGCTCTCCGGCAGCGCGTCGCTGGCCGGCGCGGCGCCACGCTCGAACGCCGCGCTCATCTCGGCGAACTCGTCGCTGGCGACAGGCACGGCCGATAGCGCCGCCCTGGTGGGCGGCAGCGGCGGGAACTGCTACTCGGCGAACTTGCGGCCGAACGTCTCGCAGCTTGGAGCGGTGTACCTCGACTACACCGCGACGCCCGCGCCGTTCAACGCCTCCGACCTGGCGCCGCCGAGCGGCGCGCTCGCACAGCGGCTACCGACGGTGTTGACCACCCGCACCGGCGACCAGGTGACGGACAACGGAGACGGCTCGACGACGTTGACGACGAGCCTGCCGTCTATCAACGGCTCGGTGTCTATGACGGGCTCCACGCGCACGATCGACTACACGCCGACGGCGGCCGACCTGGCGTCGTCCGCCGCGGCAGGGGTGCCGGTTTACGGCCTCAGCCAGTCGATGTCGGGCAGCGGTGACTCGGTCAACGCGTCGATCCGCGTGGTGATCCCGCAGTCGTGGCTCCAGGATTACCTGCCGTCCGGCCAGGGCCTCGCCTCGCCCGGCGCCGCGGGCGCCGCGCAGTCGAACGCCCTGATCCGCCCGGCTGACGTCGTGATCCCGGTCGAGAAGGCGATCGAAGTCACGATCAACATGTACGGCAACGGCCACAGCATCATGGACTCCCTTGGGGCCGGCGGACCGTACGGCCAGCTGTCGGGTCTGCTCGACGACATCGACAACAGCAGTTGCGGCGACGCGGCCGACACGGCGAACCTGCGCGACTACGTCAACAACATCGCGAAGGATGTGCGCAACCAGCAGATCTTCGGTGGCGTCATGACGGTGTTCGGCGCGGTCGTCGGCTTTGGGCTCGGCCCGATCGGCAGCGCCGTCGCCGGTATCGCGATCGACAAGCTGATGGACGCGGCGCAAGACAAGATGCTCCGCGACGCGGCAAAGACGGTGCACGACGATCTGGCGTTCTGCGAAAGCGTCACGCAGGTCGACGAGATCGCCGACCCGGACTGGGTCATCGACCCGAGTGGCTACACCTACGAGGCGGTGAACTCCAACCGGCTCTCCGGTGTGACCGCGACACTGTTGAAGGCGGACAACCCCGATGGGCCGTTCACCGTGTGGGACGCCACGGCGTACGGCCAGCAGAACCCGCTGACCACCGACGCGCAGGGCAAGTACGCGTGGAACGTGCCGTTCGGTTATTGGAAGGTGGCTTACTCCAAGCCGGGCTATGAGACCGCGTTCAGCCAGGTGTTCCAGATCCCGCCGCCGCGGTTCGACGTCAACGTCGGGCTGACCCGTGTCGCGGCGCCGACGGTGGCGCTGACCCGGGCCACGTCGGGAGCTGCATCCAGCGTCACGGTCGGTTTCGACGACTACCTGGACGTCGCGACCGTCACCGGGCGGATCACGGTCGCCGACGGCGACGGCAATCCGGTCAGCGGCGCGGCGCAGCCGGTCGACGCGCAAACCGCGCCGGACGGCAAGGAGCTCGCGAAGACGTTCCGGTTCACACCCGACCAGCCGTTCGCGGACGGCGCGGCGCTGACGGTGGGCGTCGGTGAGCTGGTGCGCGACTACGCCGGCCACACGCTCGACGCGCCGTTCTCGCAAGCCGTCACGGCGACAGCGCCGGCCACGCCAGCGCCGCTGAGCGACGTGCGCGCCTTCGCCGTCGACTCGCACACCGTTCGGGTCCAGTGGACGACGCCCGCCGATGACGGCGGGAGCCCGCTCACCGGTGTTCATGTGACCGCGTCCAACGGCGGGGCGCTCGATCTCGCCGCCGACGCGACGTCCGCGACCATCGGCGACCTCACACCGCAGACCGATTACACGGTCACGGTGGCGGCGGTCAACGGTGTCGGCGCCGGTCCGGCGCAGTCGGCGATCGCGACGACACCGCCGCTCACAGTGGAGGAGGCGTTCGGCGCGTTCCACGCGCCGCCGACCATCGACGGTGGCTCGACCGCGCAGGGCAGCGTCTCGGCGCCCGGCGCGGCGCCGTCCGACACGACGTTCGCGTTGACGTCCGACTCGAGCGTCGCGGCGGTGCCGCACTCGGTCACGGTCGCGGCGGGCAGCACGAGCGCGCCGTTCGACCTCACGACCACCGACCCGGTCGTCGACACCGATGTCGTGGTGAGCGCGTCGAACGGCGGTGTCACGCTGACCGCGCCGGTCAAGGTGACCCACGTCGACGTCGCGTTGCAGGCGACCGCCACGGCGGCGGGTGTGGCGCTGAGCTGGCCGGCGGCGTCCGATCCCGACGTCGCCGGATATCGGGTCATGCGGGCGGACGGCGGGGCCGCTGACGGCGCGTTCACCGCGGTGGCCGACGTCGACGCGAGCACCACCGGCTACACCGACTCAACCGCGAGCGCGGGCACGTCCTATCGCTACCAGGTGCTCGCGGTGCTGCCGAACGACGACGCGCAGCCGTGGTCGGCGGTCGCCGACGTCAGCACGCCGCGGCCTCAGCCGGTGGCGACGCAGCTCACGGTCGACCCGCTGCGCTCGCTGTGGGATCTGATTTCGTTGGCTCGCGGTCGCTACCTCGTCACGGCGCACCTGGCGCGGGCCGACAACGGCGCGCCGATCGCCGGGCAGCAGGTGGTCATCGACAGCTGGGCCGGCGCGTTCTGCACGGCGACGACCGACGCGAACGGGACGGCGAGCTGCCCGGTGCCGCCGCGGTTGACCGCGATCGTCCTGTTCGGTCAGGTGCATGCGAGCTACGCCGGCTCGGCCGACTACCTGCCGTCGGAGTTCGGCAGCGACGCGCGACCCGGCCGGGGACACGTGCGGTGGTGAAGGCGGTCAGCTCACCGATTCGCTGATCGGGTGGGCCGGCGGCGCGTCGACGATCGCGTCGCCGGCCCGCACCGCGCGCCGTCCGGAAAGGACGACCGCAAGCGCGATGACGAGCGAACCCGTCGCCACCGCGTAGCCCGCCGCCACCCCGCCGTGCGTCACCGCGAAACCGCCGAGCGTTGAGCCGACCGAAGCGCCGACCAGCGCGCCGGTGCCGATCCAGGCGAACGACTCGGTGCTCGCGCCGGGCATCGCGGTGCGTTGCACGGCTTGGTTGATGCAGGAGAACGACGGCGCGTAGAAGAGTCCGCCCAAGAAGAGCACCACGGTCAACGCGACCAGGTTCGACAACGGCACCAAGACCGCGGTGAGCACGACGATGCCCGTGACAAACACCAGGATCTTGCTCGATCGCCGACCCGGCCAGCTACGTGAGCCAAACGTCAACCCACCGATCATGCTGCCGATGCCCCAGAACGCGATCATCACCCCGGCGGCGCCGTTTCCGGAGCTGCCGGTGGTGTGCCGGCCGCGCGCGGCCGCGATGGTGGCCACGTCGATCGCGGCGAACGCGATCACCATCGCGAACACCGTCAAGACAAGCACTCGGACGGCGGGGGAGCGCAACGCCCCGTGCGCGCGCTCGACAACCCGTTTGCCGTGCGTACGTCGGGAAGCCGCGCTGGTCGCCAGCCCGAACGCGCCGACGCCGGCGAGCAAACCCGAGCCGGCGACCGCCTGCGCCGGCCCGAGCAACGCGGTCACCGCGACCGCGAGCAGCGGTCCGACGATGAAGACCAACTCGGTCATCGCGCTCTCCACGCTGTAGGTGGTCTCGAGCAGCACGGGGTCGCGCACGACCTTCGGCCACAGCGTGCGCGCCGAGACGAGCGCGGGCGGTTGCACCAGCCCCATCAGCAAAGCGGCGAGCAGCAGCGGCAGCACGGCGCCGTTGGGCGGCAGCAGCGCGAGCAGGAACGCCGCACCGGTCACCGCGACGCCCGTGGGGATTAGCACCACCGTTTGCCCGCGCCGGTCGATCAACCGCGACCACAAGGGCGCGGAAACCCCGACGCCCAACGCGCTGACGCCGCTGATCAGCCCGCCACGCGCATAGCTGCCACCGGCCTGGGTGACGCGCAGCACTATGGCGAGCGCGGTCATGCCAGCGGGTAACTCGGCGAGCAGCGCGAAGGCCAGCAGCCGCCTGACGGACGGCAGCCGAAAAACGCTGAATAGCCTGGAGAATTCCACCGTTCTCAGCTCTCCGTCGCCACGAGCTGGCGCGGCAGCGCCGCGTCGTCCGACAAAATGTGCCGGCTCGCCACGACGGACCCGAGCGCGACCACCGTGCCGATGGCCGCCACCGTGAAGCCTCCGCCGGCGCCGTGCTCGCTGATCGCGACGCCGGCGAGCGCCGAACCGGCCGCGGCGCCGACCATGGTGCCGGCGCTCAACCATGCGTAAGACTCGGTGACGGCGCCGGGCACCGCGACGCGCTGCGCCGTCAGGTAGATGTTCGAGAACGCCGGCGCGCAGTTGGCGCCGTTCAAGATGAGCAGCACGGAGAGCGCGACCAGGTTGGACGCGCTGGCGAGGGCGCCATCGCGGCGGTGACGACGGCGATCACGCCGAGCAGGACCGTGAGCCGCTGCGCGACGTTGCCGGGCCACGACCGCGAGCCGTAGACGAAGCCGGCGAGCAGGCTGCCGAGACTCCACAGCGCGAGCAGCACGCCAGAGGCGCCGCCGTGGCCGGCGTGCTTGGCGGCCGCGACGACCGAGACCTCGATCGCTGAGAAGCCGAGGATCAGCGCGAACAGCGTCGCGATGAGCACCCGGATGCCAGGCGAGCGCAGCGCGTGACGGCGGCCCTCCTCGCGCGGGCTGGGCCGCCAGTTCCGCGAATGCGCGCTGAGCGCGAAACTGACCGTGCCCACGCAGCAGACGATCCCGGCGGTGATGATCGCGGCCCCCGAGCCGAACGGCGCGTTGACCGCCACGACCAGCAGCGGGCCGACGATGAAGATCAGCTCCTGGAAGGTGGCGTCGGTCGTGTAGGCGGACTCGAGGGCGTCGGCCTCGGTGACGACGGACGGCCAAAGCGCCCGCGACGACGTCGTGATGGGCGGCAGCACCAGGCCGATCAAGGCGCCCGCCAGGACCAGGAGCCACCCGGCGTCGGGGGAGAGGGCAGCGAAGAGCAGCGTCGCGCCGAGCATCGCGAGCGCCGTGGGCACCAGGACGACGGTCTGGCCATGCCGGTCGACCAGCCTCGACAGCAGCGGGCTGCTGGCCCCGGCGGCGATCGCGAAGGCGGCGGTGACTGCGCCGGCGAGGGCGTAACTGCCACCCGCGCCGGTGACCCGCAAGACGATCGCGAGCCCGAGCATCGCGCCCGGCAGTCGCCCGACGAGCATGCTCGCGAACAGCCGCGGCACACCGGGGGTGCCCAAGAAGCGGCCGTACCGCGAGAAGTCCATGTCATCCAGCCTGTCGCGCCTGGGACGCCGCCGCGACCGGTTATGCCGCTGCGTGCGCACGCCAAGCGAATGGGCGATCCTTGATCGTGACCGCCCATGGTTACGCGTGAGTTGCCCGCTACTCTACGTGAGGCCGGACGACCGGTTTTGACCGTCTCCGCGGCGCGCCGGTAAGCTGTTGGGTCGTTGCGCGCCCGCGCGGGTTGTCCCCTGCGCGCCGCCGACAAGCCCAGCAAGATTCGCTCCGACCGAAGGCCAGCTACGTGCGCACGTTTTCTCCGAAGGCCAGCGACGTCACCCGCCAGTGGCACGTGATCGACGCCAGCGACGTCGTCCTGGGCCGGTTGGCCTCCCAGATCGCCATCTTGCTTCGCGGCAAGCACAAGCCGATGTTCGCCCCCCACGTCGACACCGGCGACTTCGTCATCGTCATCAACGCCGACAAGGTCGCGTTGACCGGCAAGAAGCGCGACCAGAAGTTCGCGTACCGCCACTCTGGTTACCCGGGCGGCCTCACCGCGAAGCCCTATCGGGAGCTGCTCGCCGAGCGGCCCGATCGCGCGGTCGAGAAGGCGGTGCGCGGCATGCTTCCGCACACCACTCTCGGTCGGCAGATGCTCAAGAAGCTCAAGGTCTACGCGGGCCCGAACCACCCGCACCAGGCGCAGGCGCCGGTGCCCTTCGAGATCAGCCAGGTCGCGCAGTAACGCTCGCGACGCCCCCGACCGGGCGGCCCCGTTCGACCCGGTCGCACGCAACGATTTGAGGAGTTCTGTGTCAGAGACCCTGACCGAAACGACCGGCCCTGCTAGCTCTGCCAGTCCCGCCAGCCCCGCCAGCCCCGACGTCGTCGAGTCCGCCGGGTCGGCCGGCGTCGAGGCGCCGTCGTCCTACACCAGCGAGACCGCGACCGTGCGCCGCCGGTCGGCGAGCGGAAGCGGCAACGCCACCGGACGCCGCAAGGAGGCGATCGCGCGCATCCGCATCGTCCCGGGCACCGGCCAGTGGAAGATCAACGGTCGCGCCTCTCGAGACCTACTTCCCGAACAAGGTGCACCAGCAGCTGGTGAAGAGCCCGCTGGCGCTGTTCGACGGCACCGAGCAGTTCGACATCGTCGCCCGCATCACCGGCGGTGGCGTGAGCGGTCAGGCCGGCGCGCTGCGCCTCGGCGTCGCCCGCGCGCTGCTCGTCGTCGACCCGGAGAACCGCCCGACGCTGAAGAAGGCCGGGTTCCTCACCCGTGACGCCCGCGTGACGGAGCGCAAGAAGTACGGCCTGAAGAAGGCGCGCAAGGCGCCGCAGTACTCCAAGCGCTAGTACGCGTCCGGTGCGGCTCTTCGGCACCGACGGCGTACGCGGCGTCGCCAATAAGGACCTCACCGCCGAACTCGCCCTGGAGTTGGCGGTCGCGGCCGCTCACGTGCTCGGCCAGGCCGGCGCGTTCGAAGGTCACCGACCGGTCGCGGTGGTCGGTCGCGACCCGCGTGCGTCCGGTGAGTTCCTCGAGTCGGCGATGGTCGCCGGATTGGCGAGCGCCGGGGTCGACGTGTTGCGGCTCGGCGTGCTGCCCACTCCAGCCGTCGCCCACCTGACCGGCGAACTTGGCGCCGACCTCGGTGTGGTGATCTCAGCCAGTCACAATCCGATGCCCGACAACGGGATCAAGTTCCTCGCCAGCGGCGGGCACAAGCTCGCCGACGAGCTCGAGGACGCCATCGAGGCGCAGCTGCTCGAAGAATGGCAGCGACCCGTCGGTTCGGCCGTCGGGCGCGTCCGCGACGTCCCCGACGCGACCCAGCGGTACGTCGAGCACCTGCTCTCGACGACGTCCCAGCCGCTCGACGGCCTGAGAGTCGTCATCGACGCCGCGCACGGCGCGGCGTTCGTCGGCGTCCCCGCAAGTCTTTCGCGCGGCCGGCGCCACCGTGACGACGATCGGCTGCGAGCCCGACGGCTTGAACATCAACGACGGCTGCGGTTCCACGCATCTGGCGCTGCTGCAAGAAGCGGTCGTCCGGCAGGGCGCCGACGCCGGCATCGCGCACGACGGCGACGCCGACCGATGCCTAGCCATCGCCGCCGACGGGTCGGTCGTCGACGGCGACCAGCTCCTGGCGATCCTGGCGTTGGCCATGCACGACGAAGGGCGGCTGGTCGCCGACACCGTCGTCGCCACGGTGATGTCGAACCTCGGTTTCAAGCTCGGCATGCGGGCCGCCGGCATCGACGTGATCGAGACCGCGGTCGGCGACCGGTACGTGCTTGAGGCGATGAAGGCCGGCGGCTACGTGCTCGGCGGCGAGCAGAGCGGCCACGTCATCATGCTCGAGCACGCCACCACCGGTGACGGCATCCTCACCGGCTTGCAGGTGTTGTCCCGCGTCGCGCAGACCGGCAAGTCACTTGGCGAGCTGGCTGGCGTCATGACCCGGATGCCGCAGGTGCTCATCAACGTCGGCGGCGTCGACAAGTCGCGGGCCGACGTCGACATCGACCTGCTCGACGCGGTGGTCGCCGCGCAGAACGAACTTGGCGCCGAGGGTCGCGTTCTGCTGCGGCCGAGCGGCACCGAGCCGCTGGTGCGCGTGATGGTCGAGGCCGCCAGCCACGAACAAGCCGAGGCCGTCGCGTCGCGGCTGGCCGGTGTGGTGCGCGACCGTCTCGGCTAGCCGCTAACCGGGTTCGCCGCTGATCCGGTAACCGCTGAGCCGATCCGTCGCCAATCGAGCGGCCACGACGATGACGACGAGCAGCATCGGGATCGCCACCGGCAGCGAGACGTTGGCGGGGACCTCAGAGCCGGCCCGCGCGAGCGCGTGCGCGATTGACAGCGAGTACTGCTGCACGCTGAGCACGCCGATGCCAGACACGAAGCTCGCGAGCAGGCCTTCCCAGACCAGCACGTAGATGAGCCCGACGGCCATCGCGCGGCGGGTCGCCACGGACAGCGCGAGGAAAATCGCGACGTACACCACCGCGCCGACCGCCGTGCCCACTGCATACGCGAGGGAGAGCCGCGTGCGATTCGGAAACGCGATGACGCCGGCGAGGAACTCCGGAATCGCGGTGAACGCGACCGTCACCGCGGCCCCGACCACGAACTTGGTCGTGACGATGGTGCTTCTCGGCGTCGGGGTGGCGAGCAGGTAGATGGCGGTGCCGTCTTCGAGTTCGGCGCCGAGCACGCCGGTGCCCACGATGAGCGCGACGAGCGGCAGCAACGCGGTGACGCCGAAATGGTCGAGCAGGTTCTCGGTGTCGCTGCCATTCCCGGCCCGAAACGCGGCCGCCAAAAGCAGCAGCACGATCGGCAACAACGCCAGCAGCAAGACCCGGCGTCGTCCGAGCAACGCGCGATAGGTGATGCGAGCAATGACCGCGTTCATCGGCGCACCAGGTAGGAGAAGACGCTTTCCAGCGACTCGTCCGCCGGGATGACCTCGCGCAAGCCGATGTCGTGGTCTCGGGCGATGCCGGCGAGGGCGCGGGTGAAGCTGCCGAAGTCGGCGGCGCGCACGCGCAGCACAGGGCCTTCGAGCGCGACCCCCGCCGTGTGTTGCGCGCTCATCAGTGCGGATGCGAGCGCGCGGTCGTCGGTCGAGCGGATGGTGAAGACGTGCGGCCGGTCGGTCATCAGCCGGCGGATCTCGCCGGAAATCGCCGCGAGGCGGCAAGGCGGCCCGGCCACGACGACCTGGACGACGTCCGACAGCTGCTCGACCTCTTCGAGGATGTGCGAGCTGAACAAGACCGTGCGCCCGTCGTCGGCCAGCTCCGCAGCAAGTCCATCATGTGCAGCCGCTGGCGCGGGTCCATGCCGTTGAACGGCTCGTCGAGCAGCAGCACCTGCGGGTCGTGGACCAGCGCGGAGGCCACCTTCGACGCGCTGCCGCATGCCCTTGGAGTACGTGCCGATCTTGCGGTCGGCGGCGTCGAGCCATGCTCGACCGTGTCGAGCGCGCGCTGCGCGGCCTGGCGCGGGTCCGCCAGCCGGTGCAGTCTCGCGCTGGCCACGACGAACTCACCGGCCGGTGAGGAAGGTGTACGTCGCCTCGCGCTCCGGCACCAAGCCCGACGACGTCGTAGATCTTCGGACGTCGCCAGGTCGGCTCGCCGTCGATCGTGACTGTTCCGTTGGACGGTGGCGAGGAAGCCGGCCATCATGTGCAGCAGCGTCGACTTGCCGGCGCCGTTCGGGCCGAGCAGCCCGGTGACACCGGGGCCGATCGTCATCGTGATGTCGTTGACCGCGACGACGTTGCCATACCAGCGCGACACCGCGCTCGAGCTCGAGTTGGGTCATCCAGCGACCGCCCTCATGTCGCGATCCATGCGATAGCGGCGCAACAGCACCGAGCACGACGATCACGAGCGAACGCGAGCCGCTCGACGATGCCATAGGCGGCCGACGCCGTCACGTGTCGTCGATGACCTTGCCGTGCAACAGCCAGACTGCGCAGCCCGTCGAGCAGCGTGAACGGGGAGAACAGCTCGGCCGTAGCGGCCGTTGTCGTTCGGCAAGCCCGACAGCGCGCCGGCGACCGCCGAGGTGATGAGGTAGACGCCGATGACCGCGGCGGTCGCGAACGCGCGCCGACGGGCGAACGCCGCGATCACCACGCCGAGCGCGCCGAGCAGGATCGCGTGGAAGCCGGCGTTGGCGAGGCCTGTGGCGAACTGCGCGGTCTGGTGCCGCGCGTCGCCGGGATGGTGGCTGATCGGTCGCGATGCTGCCGAGCCAATAGACGAGGAGCGGCCGGCGATCAACGCGAACATCGCGGTCACCATGCGCGCGCGAGTTTGGCCAGCGCGTAGTCGCTGCGCCCGATCGGGCGGGAGAAGTACAGCGGCAGCACCTGATACCGCTGGTCGCGCGACAGCAGCTCGGGCGCTTGCGCGGCGAGGAAGATCGCAAGCGGCGCCTGCAGCTGGAACGGATAGAAGTCGTAGCGCTCGACCGCGTGCCGGTGCGCGACATCACCGCGATGAGCACGATCACGCGGAATGAGCATGATGGCGACGACGAGCCACGGCAGCACCTTCGACTTCGCCGGCGCGGCCCAAGCCGAAGATGCCGCGCAAGCCGTGCCACATAAAGGGAGACCACCGCGCTGCGACGTCCGAGGCGTGGGCCGTCGTAGCGTTGGTAGCCGATGTCGTAGATGACACGCCGGACTCAGACACCGGCGGCCTCGCCATGCTGTTGTCGCTGCCCCGCTGCTGTTCGGCGCCGCGCGGGTGCGGCTCGGTGAACATGTCGGACAGCCGGTGCCGGCGCTGTTCGAGCCGCAACAGCGCCAAGCCGAGGTCGGCGACCGCGTCGCGCACCGCGTCGTACATCGCGGCCTCGCCGTCCGGTGGCAACGCGACGACGAGCGCGCGGCCATCGACGTCCGCGTCGACGCGAGCCCGGCCAGCCGTGCGGCAAGCGCGTCGCGAGCTGCCGACCCGCCGTCGACCTCGACGGCCAGCAGTTGCTGGGTGCGGGTGTAGCGAGGCGATGGAGTCCGACGCGCGCAGCTTGCCCGGCGTCGATGACGACGAGGTGCTCGCAGATGCGCTCGAGTTCGCCGAGCAGGTGCGACGCGACGACGACCGCCATCCCGAACTCGGTGCCGATGCGCTCGGACGAGCGTCGAGCATCTCGTCGCGGCCGGCTGGGTCGAGGCCGTTGGTCGGCTCGTCGAGCAGCAGCAGCTGCGGGTCGTGCACGAGCGCCTGCGCGAGCTTCACCCGCTGCTTCATGCCGGTGGAGTAGCCGCCGATCGGGCGGTACCGCTCCTCGTACAGGCCGACGTGGCGCAGCACCTCGGCGGCGCGCTCGCGGGCGGCGGCGCGCGGGCAGCCCGGACATCCGGCCGAGGTGCACCGACGAGCTCGGTCGCCGACACGTCCGGCGGCAGGCAGTCGTGCTCGGGCATGTAGCCGACGAGCGCGCGCACCTGCTCGCCTTCGGTTGCGATGTCGTGGCCGAGCACCTTCGCGCCGCCCGCGGTCGGCGTCGAGCAGGCCGAGCAGGACCTTGACGAGCGTGCTCTTGCCCGCGCCGTTGGCGCCGACCAGCCGATGATGCCCGGCTCGATCGCGACGGTCAGCGAGTCGAGAGCGGTGACCGGCCCGTATCGCTTGGTCAGCGCGGCGGTCTCGATGACAGGCACGGCCTGACCGTACCGCGCAACCAGCCGCAACTGGCCGGTGATCATGCAGTTAGGCGCGACTTTCGCGGAGCGAGGTCGCGCCTAACTGCATGATCACCAAGCCGCAGGGCTGCGGCCACTACGCTTGCCGACATGTGCGGAATCGTGGCGTACGTCGGCCAGCGCCCGGCGAAGGACGTCGTGCTCCAGGGACTGCGCCGATTGGAGTACCGCGGCTACGACTCCGCCGGCATCGCGGTCCTCGACGGTGAACAGGTCGAGATGCGCCGCCGGGCCGGGGCGCTCGGCAACCTCGAGGAACTGCTCGCGGCGTCGCCGCTTCCGTCGTCCGGCACCGGGCTCGGCCACACCCGCTGGGCCACCCACGGCGCGCCGACCGACGACAACGCCCACCCGCACCTGGACTGCAAGAAGGCGCTGGCGGTCATTCACAACGGCGTCATCGAGAATCACGCGCCGTTGCGCGCGCAACTGTTGGACGCGGGGCACCAGTTCCGATCGGAGACCGACACCGAGGTCGTCGCGCACCTGCTCGAGGACGTGTTCGGCCGGTCCGGCGACCTCGCGCAGGCGATGCGCGACGTGTGCCGGGTGATCGACGGCTCGTTCAGCTTGGTGGCGGTGCACCGCGACGCTCCCGGCGTTGTCGTCGGCGCGCGGCGGAACTCGCCGTTGGTCGTGGGCGTCGGCGAGGGCGAGATGTTCGTGGCCAGCGACGTCGCGGCGTTCATCTCGGCGACCCGTGAGGCGCTCGAGATCGGGCAAGACGAGGTCGTGTGCGTCACGTCGTCCGGTGTCGAGGTGACGACGTTCGACGGCGAGGTCGTGCCCGGACGTCGCTACCACGTCGACTGGGACATCTCCGCGGCGGAAAAGGGCGGCTACGACTACTTCATGTTGAAGGAGATCGCCGAGCAGCCAGACGCCGTGGCGGCGACGTTGCTCGGCCGGCTCACCGCCGAAGGCGCGCTGACCCTCGATGAGACCAGGCTCGACCCGCGGCTGCTTCGCGACGTCGACAAAATCGTGATCGTCGCGTGCGGGTCGGCTTATCACGCTGGCCTCATCGCGAAGTACGCCATCGAGCACTGGGCCGGCCTACCGTGTGAGGTCGAGCTCGCCTCGGAATTCCGTTACAGAGACCCGATTCTCGACGGACAATCGCTCGTCATCGCCATCTCGCAGTCGGGCGAGACTCTCGACACCTTGATGGCCGTGCAGCACGCCAAGGAGATGGGCGCCCGCGTGCTCGCGATCTGCAACGTCAACGGGTCGACGATCCCGCGCGCGTCCGACGCTGTCTTGTACACCCGCGCCGGGCCGGAAATCGGCGTCGCCGCGACCAAGAGCTTCGTCACCCAGCTTGTCGCCGTCTACCTGGTGGCGCTCTATCTCGGCCAGGCGCGGGGAACGAAATTCGACGACGAGGTGGCCGACGTCGTCCGCGAACTCGCCGCCACGCCTGAGAAAGTCGCCCAGGTGCTCCAGACCATGGAACCGGTGCGAGAGATCGCGCGGCGGTTGGCGTCCGCGCCGACGGTGTTGTTCCTGGGCCGGCATGTCGGCTACCCCGTGGCGCTCGAAGGCGCGCTGAAGCTCAAAGAACTCGCGTACATGCACGCCGAGGGGTTCGCGGCCGGCGAGTTGAAGCATGGCCCGATCGCCCTTGTGGAACCGGGGGTTCCCGTCGTCATCGTGATGCCGCCGCCGACCGGCAGATCGGTGTTGCACGCGAAGCTGCTGTCGAACGTTCAAGAGGTGCGGGCTCGCGGCGCCTACACGATCGTGATCGCAGAAGAGGGTGACGCCGCCGTCGATGAGTACGCCGACGAGCTGGTGCGGGTGCCGAGGGTCGCCACGCTGCTGCAACCGATCGTCTCGGTGATCCCGCTGCAGGTCTTCGCCAGCGAGCTCGCGGTCGCTCGCGGAAACAACGTCGACCGGCCGCGCAACCTGGCGAAGTCCGTCACCGTCGAGTAGCCGGCGATGAGGCAGGCGCACGAAGTCGCGGTCGTCCGGGCCGCCGAGGCCGCGCTGATGGCGCGATTGCCCGAGGGCGCGCTGATGCAGCGGGCGGCCGCCGGTCTGGCCACGACCTGTTCCCGGCTGCTCGGTCGCGTGTACGGCGCTCACGTCGTCCTTCTCGTCGGGTCAGGCGACAACGGTGGAGACGCGTTGTTCGCTGGCGCGCTGCTCGCGCGACGCGGGGCCGCGGTTTCCGCCGTCTTGCTGGGATCTCGCGCACATGAGGGCGGTCTCGCGGCTTTGCAGACGGCCGGCGGCCGGGTGTCGTCGCCGGTGGCGTTGCGCGACGCCGACCTGGTGCTCGACGGCATCGTCGGCATCGGCGGAAAGGGCGGGTTGCGCGACGACGCCTCCGCCGCGGTCGCCGAGATCTCGGCCGGCGCGATCATTGTCGCGGTCGACGTGCCGAGCGGCGTCGACGCCGACACGGGCGAGGTGCCGGGCGCAGTTGTCCGCGCCGACGCCACCGTCACCTTCGGCACCTGGAAACCGGGGCTTCTGGTCGATCCAGGCGCCGAGCACGCCGGGGCCGTCGAACTCGTCGACATCGGTCTCGGGCCGCACCTCCCGTCGTCCTCGCTGGCGGCGTTGCAGAACCCGGACGTCGCGGCGATGCTGCCGCGGCCGCACGCTGAGTCCGACAAATACCGCCGGGGTGTCGTCGGCGTCGTCGCGGGCAGCCGGCTGTACACGGGCGCGGCGCTGCTGTCGGTCGGTGGCGCGCTGCGCACCGGCGTCGGCATGGTGCGCTTCGCCTCCGTGGCGCATCCCGCCGAACTCGTGCGCAGCCGTTGGCCGGAGGTCGTCGTCACCGAATTGGCGGACGACGGCAGCGGCGTGCTCGACGCAGGTCGCGTGCAAGCGTGGGTCGTCGGCCCTGGCATCGGCACGGGCGACGTGGCGAAAT
The DNA here is from genome assembly GCA_963747395.1 of uncultured Actinomycetes bacterium. Taxonomy (GTDB): domain Bacteria; phylum Actinomycetota; class Actinomycetes; order Acidothermales; family Acidothermaceae; genus JAICLV01. Next base: position 66,553 of record CAVVEX010000012.1, read on the forward strand.
CCCTTGTCGCCCAGGTGCTTTCGGCTGATCTGCCGGTGATCGTCGACGCCGACGCGCTGAGCGTCTTGAGCTCCGCCCGCGAGTTGCTGCGGCCAGGTCGGCGCCGACGGTGTTGACCCCGCACGCGGGCGAGCTCACGAGATTGCTCGGCCTACCCTCCGACGCGCGCGGCGACGTCGAGGCGCGCCGGCTCCACTACGCGCGCGCTGCCGCGACTGAGCTGGGTGTCACGGTGCTGTTGAAGGGTTCGACCACCGTGGTTTGCTCGGCCGCCGGTGACGCGCGGGTGAATCCGACCGGCACGCCGTGGCTGGCGTCGGCGGGCAGCGGAGACGTGCTCTCGGGGATGACAGGCGCGTTGCTGGCAGGCGGTCTGTCGGCGTTCGACGCCGCCGGATGTGCCGCGTACCTGCACGGGGCGGCGGCCCGGCTCGCGGTGACGCGACACGGCGGCGAGTCACCACTGATCGCCGACGACGTCATCGCTGCGATCCCCGCGGCGGTCGCGGCGGTGGCGGGTGGCTGAGTCCGGGACGTCGGTCCGCGACGAGGATTGGGACGGCGAGGCGCTCGACCATCAGTCGTTCGAGCGAGTGACGTTCGTCGACGTCGACATGACCGAATTGGCGAATGAGGGCAGCACTTTCGAGGAATGCGTCTTTCGCAACGTGAAGTTCAACGCGTCGACGCACACGGACGCGGCGTTCGTGAACTGCGTGTTCACCACGTGCTCCTTCTTCGATGTGTCCTTCACCAGTTGCAAGCTGATCGGAAGCCGGTTCGAGCGTTGCAGCTTCAAGCTGCTGAAGGTGCGCGGCGGAGACTGGTCTTTCGTCGGTCTCGCGCGCGCCGAGCTTGACGGCGCCTCGTTCAACGAGGTTCGGATGCGCGAATGCGATCTCAGCGACGCGTCGTGCGTTGGCGCGACGATCCGCGACTGCGACCTCTCGGCGGCGGCGCTCGACGCCGCCGACTTCGGTCGTTGCGACCTTCGCGGCAGCGACATCTCCGCGCTCGATCCGAAGACCGCGACGATCGTCGGCGCGATCGTCACCTACGAGCAGGCGGTGGTCGTCGCCGGCGGTTTGGGACTTGACGTTCGCGCCGACTGAGTGTCCCTAAATCTCGACCGCCTCTGTCGGCGCGAGGTGCGAGAAGGAAATGCCGTACGGCTCGGTGAATCGGGTGACGTGGCCCACCGTGTTCTTCACGCCAACGTCGCTGAGCATCGCGTCATGGATCGGAAACGCCTTCGGCGCACGCACCGCAACGGCGAAGTCGATGATCTCGGCCAGCTTCGACCACGGCGCGTGCAATGGGACGAGCAGCGTCTGCACCGGCACGGGCGGAACGAAAAACGAGTCGCCCGGGTGATACACCGCGTCGTCCACCAGGAAGCTCGCGTTCGCGCACGGAGTTCCGACCGCCGGGTGGATCACCGCGTGCTGGCCGCCGAACGCGCGCACCGAAAAGCCTGCGGCGTCGAACGATTCGCCTGGCTCGACCGCCACCGCGCGCGCGCCGAGTTCGGCGAGCTGCTGCACCACGGCGGACGTCGCCCACACGCGCAGCTTCGTGTTCGCCCGCGCGGCGGACAGCAACGCCTCGACGTCGACGTGGTCGAAATGCTCGTGGGTGATCAGAACCGCGTCGGCGCCGTCGAGCGCCTGCGCGCACTCTGAGAACGCGCCAGGGTCGATCACGAGCCGTCGATCGCCGTCATCGAGTCGCACGCACGCGTGCGTGAATTTCGGTCATCCGCATGGCGACATCTCATCACGCGCGCCGCCGCCGCCGAACTCGCAGTCCCGATGGCAGACTGGCGGTCGTGAGCTCGCAGCCCCCCGCCGACTCGGCCCTTGGCGCTGGGCGGCTGCGCGCCGCCGCCCGGATCGACCTGGGCGCGATTTCCGCGAACGTCCGGCGCATCCGCGAACTCGTCGGCCCGTCGCAGGTGATGGCGGTGGTGAAGGCCGACGGGTACGGCCACGGTCTGATTCTCAGCGCCGACGCGGCGCTTGCGGGCGGCGCGGACTGGCTCGGGGTCGCGTTCGTCGAAGAGGCGCTCGCGCTAAGAGCGGCCGGCGTCGCGGCACGGGTGCTGTGCTGGCTCGCGGCCCCGGGCGAGCAGCTGACCAAGGCGATCTTGGCGGACGTCGACCTCTCCGCCTCCGCGGCCTGGATGGTCGACGAGATCGCCGCCGCCGCCATGCAGGCCGGCAAGGAGGCGCGGGTCCACCTGAAGGTCGACACCGGTCTGTCGCGCGCTGGCGCGGTGGTCGCCGACTGGCCGGAACTCATCGACTCCGCGCTTCGCGCCCAGGGTCGCGGCGTCATCCGGGTCGTCGGCGTCTGGTCGCATCCGGCGCACGGCGACGACCCGGAGAATCCCACGATGTCCGCGCAAATTCGCTCGTTCAGCGAAGCGCACGACATCGCCGAGCGCGCGGGCATCCGGCCCGAGGTCCGGCACCTCGCGAACTCCGGCGCCGCGCTGCACCGACCCGACGCGCGCTTCGACCTGGTGCGCGTCGGCATCGCCGCCTACGGTCTCGCGCCGGCGCCCAACGTCGCGCGTCCGAGCGAGCTCGGCCTGACCCCGGCGATGACGCTCACGGCGCGGCTGGCCCTGACCAAGGGCGTGCCGGCGGGGACGGGAGTCTCCTACGGCCATCGCTACCGAACGCCGGAGGCCACCACGCTCGGGCTGGTGCCTCTCGGATATGCCGACGGCGTGCCCCGCGCGGCCAGCAACACCGTCGAGGTCCTGATCAGAGGCGGGTCCACGTCCGCGCGCCGCACCATCGCGGGCGCCGTCTGCATGGATCAGTTCGTCGTCGACCTCGGCGCCGGTAACGACGGCGCGTTCATGGCAGGCGACGAGGTGTTGCTCTTCGGCCCCGGCGACAACGGCGAGCCGACCGCCGAAGACTGGGCCACCGCGCTCGGCACCATCTCTTACGAGATCGTCACCCGCATCGGCCCCCGGGTGCCACGGGTCTACACCAAGTGAGCTCCTGGGACGCGCTCGCCGCCGAAATCCGCGGCTGCCGGGCGTGTTCTGAACTCGCCGCGACGCGAACCAACGTCGTCGTCGGGCAGTACCCGGCGCGGGGCGCCAGGGTGTTGCTCGTCGGCGAAGCCCCTGGCGCGAACGAGGACCTCACCGGGGTCCCCTTTGTCGGCAAAGCGGGGCAGTTGCTCGACCAACTCCTTGCGGAGGTGGGCCTGCCGCGCGACTCGGTGGCGGTCGCCAACGTGCTGAAATGTCGTCCGCCGAGCAACCGCAAGCCGGGGCGCGCCGAGGTGGGCAACTGCCGCGGTTGGCTGACCGCGCAAATCGCTATCGTCGAGCCCGCGCTCATCGTCGCGATGGGCGGCACCGCCGTCGAGTGGTTCTTCGGCAGGGGCGCGAAAATCGGGGAGATTCGAGGGCAGGTGCACGACAAAGCCGGACGACGTGTGCTCGCCACCTACCACCCGTCGGCCGCGGTCAGGTTCGGCCCGCGCGGTATGCCGCGGGCGGCGTTGCGAGAGGATCTCGCGAGGGCGGCGAAGGAGAATCTCGCGGCGTCGGCGAAGGAGGTCAGCGGGTGAGCGTGGAGATCGCGGTACCGACGGCCGACGACATGCGCGGCCTCGGTGAGCGGGTCGCGGCGATGTTGCGGGCCGGCGACCTCGTCGTCCTCACCGGCTCGCTCGGCGCGGGGAAGACGACGCTGGCGCAAGGAATCGGCGCAGGGTTGAACGTGCGCGGCACCGTCACCTCGCCGACGTTCGTCATCTCGCGGGTGCATCCCTCGCTTGCCGACGGGCCGCCGCTCGTTCATGTCGATGCCTACCGCATCAGGGGTCGCCTTGAGGTCGACGACCTAGACCTCGACGCGTCGGTCGAGGATTCCGTCACGCTGGTCGAGTGGGGCGAGGGCCTGGTCGAGGAGTTGGCCGTGAACCGGCTTGAGGTCGCGATCGAGCGCGCGACCGCCGACAGCGGCGAACAGAGCGCCGCGGACGACGCGCGCCGGGTGCGGATCAGCGCCCACGGCCCGCGCTGGGAGTCGGTCGACCTCGGCGCGGTCGCCGGCTGATCGGGAAAAGCGGTCCCGCTAGGCTCGAAGGCGTGCTGCTCGCCTTCGACACCGCGACCCCTGCGGTCACCGTCGCCGTTCATGATGGCGATCGGGTGCGCGCCGAACGCGCGGTCGTCGACGCGCGCCGGCACGGCGAATTGCTCGGGCCCGGTATCGCGCAGGTGCTCGCCGATGCGGGGATCTCGCCGTCCGGCCTGACGAAGATCGCGGTCGGCGTCGGGCCGGGCCCGTTCACCGGGCTTCGGGTCGGTCTGGTGAGCGCGCGCGCGATGGGCGACGCGCTTCGGATTCCGGTGGTCGGCGTTTGCACGCTCGACGTGCTCGCCGCCGATGTCGTGTGCGAGGAGTCATTTCTCGTCGCCACTGACGCTCGTCGTCGCGAGGTGTACTGGGCGACGTACGACGAGAAGGGGCAACGCGTCGACGGTCCCCACGTCGATCGGCCGGCCGACCTCGGCTGGAGCGGTCCGGCGTTCGGCGCGGGCGCGCTGCTGTATCGCGAGAAGTTCGTGGGGGCTCACGAACCACATTTCCCAAGCGCCGCAACGCTTTGCGCGCTGGTCGTCGAAGGGCGGGCCACCGTCCTCGACCCTGAGCCGCTGTATCTGCGACGTCCTGACGCCGTCGAACCAGGCACGCGCAAGGCGGTGACGCCCGCGTGAGCGCGGTAGACACCCGAGCGGCGGGTACCGCCACGCTTCGTCGGATGCGGTGGTGGGACATCGAGCCCGTCATGGAGATCGAGTGCGACCTGTTCGGCGACGAGAGCTGGACAGTGGCGATGTTCTGGTCGGAGCTGTCGGAACACGACACCCGCCACTACATCGTGGCCGAACATGGCGCCGAAATCGTCGGCTACGCCGGCCTTTGCGCGTATCCAGAGGAGTCGTTTGTCCAGACCATCGCGGTGCGCCGCGACCGGCAGGGCGAGGGCGTCGGCGCGCGGATGCTCACCGCCCTCATCGACGAGGCGCGGCGGCGCGGCGAGCCGATGGTCGGCCTCGAGGTGCGGGCCGACAATCCGGCGGCGCAGCGGCTTTACCGGCGGTTCGGCTTCGAGCAGGTCGGCGTCCGCAAGGGCTACTACCAGCCGAGCAACACCGACGCCCATCTGATGGTGCTGAACCTCGGTGGCGTGAACCCCGCAGACTGGGCAGGAAATGGCTGACGAACCGTTGGTGCTCGGCATCGAAACGTCCTGCGACGAGACCGGCGTGGGGATCGTGCGCGGAAACGCCTTGCTGGCAAACGAAATCGCCTCCAGCGTTGATGAGCACGCGCGCTTTGGCGGCGTGGTCCCCGAGGTCGCGAGCCGCGCGCACCTTGAGGCGATGGTGCCCACGATGCAGCGCGCGCTCGACAAGGCGGGCATCACGCTGTCCGACGTCGACGCGCTGGCCGTGACAGCCGGTCCCGGTCTCGCGGGCGCGCTGCTCGTCGGCGTCGCCGCCGCGAAGGCCTATGCGCTGGCGCTTGGCAAGCCGCTGTACGGCGTGAATCACCTTTCCGCGCACGTGGCGGTCGACGTCCTGGAGCACGGTCCGTTGCCGCAGCCCTGCGTGGCGTTGCTGGTCTCCGGCGGCCACTCCTCGTTGCTGCTGGTGCCCGACGTCACGCACGACGTCCGGCCGTTGGGCTCGACCGTCGACGACGCAGCGGGCGAGGCCTTCGACAAGGTCGCCCGCGTGCTCGGCCTCCCGTTTCCCGGCGGCCCGCATATCGACCGGATCGCGCGCGAGGGCGACGCCGCGTTCGCCACGTTCCCGCGAGGAAAGGCGGACGACGGGACGCTCGATTTCTCCTTCTCGGGCTTGAAAACCGCGGTGGCGCGGTGGATCGAGGCGCGCCAACGCGCCGGCGAGCCGGTGCCGGTGGCGGACGTCGCCGCGTCGTTCCAGGAGGCGGTCGCCGACGTGCTGACCGCGAAGGCGATCACCGCGTGCCTTGAGAACGGTGTCGACCACCTGCTCATCGGCGGTGGTGTGGCGGCGAACTCGCGGTTGCGCGCGCTTGCCCAAGAGCGCTGCGACAAGGCCGGCCTGCGACTGCGCGTGCCACGGCCGGGCCTGTGCACCGACAACGGCGCCATGGTCGCCGCTCTCGGCGCGCGGCTGGTCGACGCTGGCTGCCATCCCTCGGCGCTCGATCTGCCCGCCGACTCATCGCTCCCGATCACGGAGGTGCTGGTGTGATCGCAAGAATGTGGGAAGCCCACATCAACCCAGGCCAACTCGACGAGTTTTGCGACTGGACGCGGCGCGAGGCATGGCCCCAGTTCGCTGCCGCGCAAGGGTTCTTCGGTGGTGAGCTCTACCGCTCCGACGAGCAGCACAGTGCTGTCGTGATCACGAGGTGGACCGACTCCGACGCGCTTGCCCGGGGAAACGACTGGTTCGACCTCGGCGCCGAGCGGTTTTGCGCTCGGGAGGCCAACGCGTGGGAGTTCACTCCCGTTTCGATTGAGGGTTAGCGGGCTGCCCGCTCTGCCGCCGCGGGCTGCGCGAGCAACACGTCGCGTCGCCCGTCGACTAAAGCAAGGACGACGACGGCGTGCCGGCGGCCCTTCAGGCGCAGGTCGCGGCGCAGTTGCTCGACGTTGACCGCCGAGCCGCGCTTCATGATGGTGATCGCCCCAATGCCGCGCTCGTGCAGCGTTTGGCGCAGTCGCTTGAACGAGAACGGCATCACGTCGGTGATCTCGAACGCGCGCGCGAAGGGCGTGGGCACCAAGGCGTCGCTGGTGATGTAGGCGGTCGTCGCGTCGAGCAGGCCGCCGTCGACAACGCGTGCGACGGCGCCGACCAGGTGCGCCCGCACCACCGCTGGATCAGGCTCGTAAAGAAAGCGTCCGGGAGCGACGGCCTCGGCGGCCACGTCGTCGGCGTCGGTCAGCGTGTCACCGTCAGGCAGCAAGGTGGCGCGCCGCCGCACCTGCGGCGTCGCGAGCTCGCCCGACCACAGCACCGCCTCCTTGAGTTCGCCCCGAAACGAGACCCACTCCGCCTCGACGCCGGGCGGCACGATGTCATGGGGGATCCCTGGCGCCATTTTCGCCGCCGCCGGACCTGATCCGAGCAGCTGCTTGACGAACGTCCACGACGGTGAGAAGGCGTGGACGTCGAATACCCGCCGGCCGTCCTGCCGGCGAGCCGGATCGATGAACGCGGCGTCGAACGAACTGCGGTCGAGCTTCTCGACATCGAGACACTCGACCGGGGTGGCATCGAGTTTCAAGACGTCGACGTTGGCGCGGGCCACCTCGGCGGTGAGCGGATCCTTGTCGTATCCGGCGACCGCGCACCCGGCCGCCGCCAGCGCCCGCAGGTCGCCTCCGACGCCACAGCACAGGTCTGCGACTCTGAGCGGGCGGCCACGCCGGGCGCCGAGCGCGGCGAAGCGGGCGGCGCGGTGGTCGGCTACCTCCACCCGGGTCGCTTGCTCGAGGCCGTCGGGGGTGAACCACATCCGGTCGGCGTCGGCGCCGAACTTGTCTCGCGCCCGCCGGCGCAGTTGCGCCTGGGTGAGCGCCGCGCTAGCCAGCTCCGGGGTGAGGTTCGCGAGCCGTCTCCGGACGTCGGTCGCGACCGCGAGCGGGTCGGCGCCGGCGTCGAACGCGCTCATCGCGTGGGCCAGCGCGCGGGCGCCAGGGCCCGACTGCAGCGAGCGGAAGGCCTCGGCGTCCATGCGCGCGAGCCTCTCACGCAACCGGCTTGGCACTGCGTCCGATTGGCGCCAAGCCAACGGCTTGGCACTCAGGTTGACGGAGTGCTAACCCCGGCATAGTCTGCGACCTAGTGGTTGGCACTCTCACCACGGGTTTGCCAACTCAGCTGCCTTCGGCGTGCACCGCCCGGTTCGACCCCCGCGACGGCGGACCGGCGACCTGCCCGCCGACCGATGTCCACGTCAGTCCGACACATAAGGAGGGGGAGTCACAAAGTGACGACCGCCACCAGTTCCAAGGTCTCGATCCGGCCGCTCGAAGACCGCATCGTCGTGCAGGCCGTCGAGGCTGAGACCACCACGGCGTCCGGCCTGGTGATCCCCGACACCGCCAAGGAGAAGCCGCAAGAGGGCATCGTCTTGGCGATCGGCCCCGGCCGCTTCGAAGACGGCAAGCGCGTCCCGCTCGACGTCAAGGAGGGTGACCGCGTGCTGTACAGCAAGTACGGCGGCACCGAGGTCAAGTACAACAACGAGGAGTACCTCGTGCTCTCGGCCCGCGACGTCCTCGCGGTCATCGAGAAGTAAGCACCAGCAGCGAGTTCAGCACGGTAGTGCGCCGCCCCGGTCCGCTTGTTCGGCCCGGGGCGGCCGCTATGACGGCCCGCTGTCACCCAAGCCAGCCCCCAGATTTTTCGGAAGGATCGCTCGCGAAATGCCCAAGATCCTGCAATACGACCAGGACGCCAGGCAGTCTCTTCAGCGCGGTGTCGACGCGCTGGCCAACGCGGTCAAGGTGACCCTCGGCCCGAAGGGCCGCAACGTGCTCCTCGCCTCGGGCGGTCGCCAGGCCACCATCACCAACGACGGCGTGACGATCGCGCGTGAGATCCAGCTCGACGACCCGAACGAGAACCTCGGCGCGCAGTTGGCGAAAGAGGTCGCGACCAAGACCAACGACGTCGCGGGCGACGGCACCACCACCGCCACCGTGCTCGCCCAGGCGATGGTCCGCGAAGGGCTGCGCAACGTCGGCGCCGGCGCGAACCCGCTCGCGCTGAAGAAGGGCATGGACGCCGCGGTCGAGGCCGTCTCCGATCGGCTGCTGGCGGTCGCGCGCGAGGTCGTCAGCAAGGACGACGTGGCGAACGTCGCGGCCGTCTCGGCGCAGGACGCCACCATCGGCCGCCTTATCGCAGACGCCTTCGACAAGGTCGGCAAGGACGGCGTCATCACGGTCGAGGAAGCCACCACGATGACGACCGAGCTGGAGTTCACCGAGGGACTGCAGTTCGACAAGGGCTACGTCTCGCCCTACTTCGTCACCGATGGCGAGCGGATGGAGGCGGTGCTCGACAACCCGCTGATCCTGCTCCACGAAGGCAAGATCGGCGCCGTCGCCGAGCTGCTGCCGCTGCTCGAGAAGGTCATCGAGGCCGGCAAGCCGCTGATGATCGTCGCCGACGACGTCGACGGCGAGGCGCTCTCGACCCTGGTCGTCAACCGGATCCGCGGCACATTCGCTTCGGTGGCGGTCAAGGCGCCAGGCTTCGGCGACCGCCGCAAGGCGATGCTGCAGGACATCGCGATCCTGACCGGCGGCCAGGTCGTTTCCAGCGACGTCGGGTTGAAGCTCGACGAGGTCGGCCTCGAGGTGCTGGGCACCGCGCGCCGCGCGACCGTCACGAAGGACGACACGACGATCGTCGAGGGCGGCGGCGCCGCGCAGGCGGTCGAGGACCGGGTCCGCCAGCTGCGCGCCGAGATCGAACGCACGGATTCCGAGTGGGACCGCGAGAAACTCCAGGAGCGGCTTGCGAAGCTGGCCGGCGGCGTGGCGGTCATCCGCGTCGGCGCGGCCACCGAGCTTGAGCTGAAGGAGAAGAAGCACCGGCTGGAAGACGCCATCTCCGCCACCCGCGCGGCTGTCGAAGAGGGCATTGTCGCCGGCGGCGGCACCGCGTTGGTGCACGCGGCCACCGCGATCGACCCGCTGCTGTCGAGCGGCCAACTCTTGGGCGACGAGGCGGTCGGCGCCACGATCGTTCGCAAGGCGCTGGTCGAGCCGCTGCGCTGGATCGCCGAGAACGCGGGTCGCGAGGGTTACGTGGTGGTCAACCGCGTGGCGTCGTCCGAGATCAACAACGGCCTCAACGCGGCGACCGGTGAGTACGTCGACCTACTCGCGGCGGGCGTCATCGACCCCGTGAAGGTGACCCGCTCGGCGCTCGCGAACGCGGCCTCGATCGCCGGCCTGCTGCTCACCACCGAGACGCTCGTCGTCGAGGCGCCGAAGGAAGCGGCGGACGACGCGGGGCACGGCCACGGCCACGGGCACAGCCACGGCGGGCACAGCCACACGCACTAGGTGGCACGCCCAGGCGTGAGGCGGCGAGGACCCGGCGATGGCCGGGTCCTCGCCGCCTTCCTTTGCTCTGAGTCATGAGTTCTGAGTCACGCGCGGGTTGCGGCCGTTTGTCGGCAGGAATGGCGGTTCATAGCCGCGCCACCGCCGACAGCCGTCCCGACTCAGACGCTACGGGTGAGTGCGGTGGCGCGTCGTCACGTCACCGGCACGTGGTCGCGAGGTCCGGCGGCGCAGCCACGCATCCGGCGGCGCGGGTGGGAGGACAACGGCTTGATCGGGCCGGACGGCGGAACACTGATCGTCACCGAGCGCGATGAGGCGCTAGGACTGGCCAACTCGCGGCGCCGTCCGCTCGCTGCCAGGGTTGGGTGGCGGGGCGAGGAACTCGATGCCGTGTTCGCTCATGCCGGCCAGCAGCTGGGCGAGGTCGGGCTGGGTCGGCGGTGGCAGCGTGAGTGATTCCGCGGGACGGCCGGTGGCATGGAAAAACGCTTCGCCGCCGCCAGGGCTGAGCACGGTGGCGATCCGCGCGGTCCGAGATTCCACCCGGAAGGTGTGGGCGCGCCCGCGTGGGCCGAAGACGTAGGAGCCAGGCCCGGCGAGGTGCTTTTCGTCGTCCAGGAAGAACGTGACCTCACCGTCGAGGACGATCCACGCCTCGTCTTCTCGGGTGTGGCGGTGCACCGGTGGCGCGGATCCTTCAGGCAGCAGCGCGGGTCGAACCCGATCTCCCGGACCTCTTGCGCGCAGCGGCAGGCAACAGCGAACTTCGCAGCCCACTCGAGGGCCTCATCGCGTGAGGGTACGTCGACGATCGCGAACCCGCCGATGACCGCCTTAGCCTCCGGGTACGGGCCGTCAGTAGCCGTCCCGTCGGTGGCCACGATGCTCGCCCGCTGGCTGTCCACCCCGCCGCCGAATATCCAGACCCCTGCCTCCTGAGCAGCTCTGACCACCGCGTGTGCGGCCTCGCCCACGGCGGACCCTTCATCTTCGGGGAAGGTCATCGCGCCATCGTCGAACGAGATCAGGTACCGCGTCATCCCACAACTCCCTTGCCCTGTCGGCCTCCTCTGGAGGTCTGTCACATCCTCTGACCGGGACCGGACGCGAAACTCATCGCCGTCGCATTGGCCACGGCCGCCATGCAGGTGCCTTCACTTGCCAGGCCAGATGACCTCGTGCCGCGCCATCCGACTGATCTGGAGATTTGCGCCGACCAAACGTGTGGCTCTCGGCGAGACGCAGCGTCTCCGGTGGTCGCGCGGAGATGAGATCTGTGCTTTTGTACGGGTGTGCCCGACCGTTCGATTCCCCTCGTCCGACCGCATTTAGCGACCCGGGCCACCTGGATAGCGCATTCGGGCCCGCCGAGGACATCCGATCTCGTAGCTGACACTGGGTCGCTGGCAGACGGGCTATGGGATTGAGGGCGACCTGGTGAACGTGGCGATGTTGGCGCCGATCGCGTGGCGGACGCCACCGCGGCATTACGGCCCGTGGGAGCTGGTGACCAGCTTGTTGACCGAAGGGTTGGTGTCCCGTGGGGTCGACGTGACGCTGTTCGCGACGCTTGATTCGCAGACGAGTGCGCGGTTGCGTGGCGTGAGCCAGCACGGGTACGCCGAGGATCCTTCGATGGACGGCCGGGTGTGGGAAGCGATGCATGTGGCGGAGGCGCTCGCGCGGTCAGCAGATTTCGACATAGTCCACAACCAGATGGACTGGCTCCCGCTGGCGTTCGTCGAGCACTGTCGCGCACTGATGCTGACGACGATCCACGGTTTCTCAGGTGCGGGGATTCTCCCCGCCTACGCGCGGGCGCGATCGAAATATGTCGCGATATCGGACGCCGATCGCCGCCCCGAACTCGACTATGTCGCCACCATTCATCATGGGATCGACCTCGACGCCTTGCCGTTGCAGGAAAATGCGGGCGACGACCTCGTGGTGTTTGGGCGCATCCACCCTGACAAGGGCACCGCCGACGCGATCGAGATCGCCCGCAGGTGCGGTCGACGGCTTGTCATCTGCGGCATCGTGCAGGACGCCGCCTACTTCGCCGAGCGGGTCGAGCCGCATGTCGACGGCGACCGAGTCGTCTATCGCGGTTCGGTAGGCCCCCAGGAGCGCGCAGAGGTGTTGGGGGAGGCGGCCGTTCTGCTGCACCCGATCTACTTCGATGAACCGTTCGGCCTCTCCGTGGTCGAGGCAATGGCGTGCGGCACGCCGGTAGTTGCGTACCGGCGCGGGTCGATGCCCGAAGTGGTCGACGAGGGCGTGACGGGATTCCTCATCGAGGACGTCGCGCAGGCGGTGAGCGCGGTTGAGCGAGCAGTCGGTCTTGCTCGGCGGGCGGTGCGCGCGCGGGCGGCAGCGCGCTTCGGCGTCGACCGCATGGTCGATGAGTACGTGCGCGTCTACGAACGCATTGCGGCGAGCAGTTCGTCAACCTGAGCCCAGGCGACGCCGATGCGCGAATCGCCGATGCCGTACGGCAGCCAAAGCTGCCCGTCGTGAATCATGCTGCCGCAGGAGTACACGACGTTCGGAACGTAGCCGTAGCGCTCGGAGTCGGCGCCTTGGAGCAGGGGCTCTTCCAGCCGCGCGATCACGCGGGTCGGATCGTCGAGATCGAGGAGCATCGCACCGATCGTGTACGTGCGCATCGGCCCGACACCGTGCGTAAGCACCAGCCAGCCGTGGTCGGTTTCGATCGGCGAGCCGCAATTGCCGGACTGAACCACCTCCCACGGCGCTTTGGGCGCCTGGATCACGCTTAGCTTCGCCCAGACCAGGCCGTCGTCGGAGCGCGCCACGGAGTTGCTCTCCCCGTCCGACCGGCACAGCGACCAGTGGCGACCGTCAATCAATCGCGGAAACAACGCCATGCCTTTGTTGCGTGCCGCCGGTCCGGCGAGGCGGTGCGCGCGAAACGTCCGCAGGTCGGCGCTGGTGAGGAGCCTTGGAGCGATCACGCGGCCGTCGTATGCCGTGTAGGTCGCCCTGTACTCGACCGTTCCGTCGTCGCCGACGAACCGAACGAGCCGCGCGTCCTCCAGCCCGTTGCTCTCGTCAGGCGCCGACGGCAACAGCACCTGCTGGCTGAGCGCGACGTCGTCGGCAAACGAGACCTCGTACGCCGAGGCGACCAAGCGACGTAGCTCATCGAGCGTTGCGGAACTGCCGGGCCGGTCGAGGAGATCGTGATGCGCATCCGCGAGAGCGCGTTCCAGGTCGGTGCCAGTGAAGTTGTCGGGCAGTGCCGCCAGCACGCTGTGCGTGAGGCCGTTGATGCGACCCTGATCGGCGAGAACGGCGCGCAGATGGTCCCTCCTCCACGTCGCGGCGTGACTGTTTCCAGCCACGACGGGCAGCTTGCGCGGCTCGAACTTCCACGCGCCGGCACCGACAACCGCAGTGCAAAACCCCAACGACGAGAGATGTCCTTCGCCGATTGCCCGCACACTGAGCGCGACACGAGCGTGCCCCGGCCGCAACCCGCTCTGATCGGGATGCAACACCACGCTGGGGTTGCACAGCGCGGCGCCCTCGATCGCGTACTCGGCCGTGAAGCTCGCACCCATGAGTAAAGTGCGGGCCTGGGTCATTGGGATGGCGGCTTGCAGGTGAGAGCTGATCGTCGACGCGTGCGTGTTGAGCAAGCGGATGAACTCCTGGTGCCGGCAGGAGAAAGCCTCGATGACGTCAGCTGCAGCCTGTTCGACCTCCGCCTCGGATAGCGCAAGAACGCGAGCGACGACAGCGCTCGCCCGTGAGCGCCCGTTCGGTAACTCCTCGCCGGGGAGGAACAGCCGGGCTATGACCCGAGCGGGGTCGGGCAGCAGTGCCTCTTCCGTGTGGTGGATGACGGGCGTTTGCGCGCTCACGTCAACACACCGAGCCGTTTTGCATGCTGAGCGGTTGAAAGCAGCGCGAGCGTTGACTCGGCGCCTTGGTTCAGATTGCAGCCGTCGCTTTGCAGGCCGTCGAAGCCGCCACCGGTCTCCGGGTCGTACATCGTGGTGCCGTTGTCGTTGTCGCCGCCGAACCAGGCCCAGGCCATGCACACGCCGCGAAACCAGCGGGGATCATCGGTCAGGGCGTACCCGCGCGCGCAAGCGTCGGCAAGTGCGGCCGCCTCGATGGGTTGCTGGTCGAAGCGCGGCAACGACTCGCCGGGACCGCGCCCGCCGACCGGGGTGAGTGACAGGTGCCCATCACGGGTCTCGGTCTCAAGCAGGAATGCCAGCAGCTGCAAGCCAAGCACGTACGCGGCGGCGTCCGGCAACGCGGCCCCCGCCACCAGCAGCGCTTCGGCGATCGAACCATTGGCGTAGCTGAGCCGCGGCTCCGGCCACCGCCAGTCATGGCTCGCCTCGCCGGTGCCGACGGCTGCTACGGCATCGGTCAGCAGTTCTCGCGCGGACAGCTCGTCCGGACGATGGAGCAGCAGCTCGCCGGCGCCGAGCGCGGCGAAGGCCATTGCCCGCCGGTGTGGTGAACGCCGGCGGGCCGCCGTCCGAAAACCGAGGAGCGCACTTGCCCGCATCGCTTGGGTGGGCGCCTGCACGGCGGCGACACCAAGCCCCCACAACGCGCGGCCCCACCAGTCACCGAGCGCGGGTGCGTCATTCCATTCACCGTCCGCGCTCATGCGGTTGCGACACGATCCGTCGGCGTGCACCGCCGACAACGTGAAATCGAGATATTGCCGGGCGAGCCGTTGCACCTGCGCATCCGGCCGTGGCTCGCGACACGTCACGACGAGCGCGCGGGCGACATCGTCGAGGCAGTACCCGTGATCGCGGCGCGGGTCGCGGTGTTGCGCATGTTCGAACAGACCATGACCATCTGTAAGCCGCCGCAGATGGTCGAAGACGGGCGCCGACGCGGCACCCGTAAAGCTCACGCCGCGACTCGAGCGTTGATCAGCGCGGCGGCCAAGCTGCGATACCGCTGCGCGACGGCCGGCCAGAGCAGCTCCGGAGCTGTGGCGACGGCGGCTCTCGTCATCCCCGCCGCCAAGTCACGATGGGTCAGCAACGTGCGCAAGGCTGCGGCGATCGCGGCCGGATCTTTGTGCGGCACCAGCAAGCCGGCGCCGTCACCGAGCAGCTCGATGGCATGCGGGAACCGGGTGGCGATCACCGGCTTGAGCGCTGCGACCGCTTCGATGAGCACGCCGGACGTCACCTGGTCGGTGGAGTCGTAAGGCAGCAGGACGACGTCGGCAGCGCTTACCAGGTCGGCGAGTGCCGCGCGGTCTCGGTAGTGGCTGTCGAAGCTCACCCTGCCAGCGAGCCCACGCGCTTGCACGTCTTGCGTCAGCCGCATGCGGTATGCCTCGCCCTCGCGCGCGAGCACTTTGGGATGAGTCTGCCCGGCGACCAGGTAACGGGGTGCGGGATATAGGTCACCCAGAAGCCCCATCGCCTCGATGCCCCACTCGATTCCCTTGCCCGGACCGATCAGCCCCCACGTCAAGACGGTGGGCTCGACGCTTCGAAAGATCGGCACGCGGCTCGGCCCAAACGCCGGCGCGCCGTGCGGAATAACGCTGACCTTCGCCATGTCGACCGCATAGCCAGTCGCCAGGCGATCACGGGCCGTTGCGGTCATCGTCACCACGGCGTCAGCCGAAGAAACGATCAACTCGAGCACGGTTCGCTGGTGAGACGTGGGGGCGCTCAGCACGGTATGTAGGACGACGATCGACGGGACCGTCAGGGCGGCCAGCAAGCCGACGATCTCGTCGCCGTCCGCGCCGCCATAGAGGCCATATTCGTGCTGGACGATGGCGACGTCGCAGCCGGACAACATGCTCGCCGCGCGGGCGGCGCTGTCTGGGTCACCTGCGAGTAGCTCGCCGATCACTTCGGGCCCGGTGCGCGGCTGGGACGTGTCGACGACACGGACAACGCTGCCAACCGCGTCGTGTGCGTTCGCGAGCTCGGCAAAAAGCGACGAGGTGAACGTCGCCAAGCCGCAAAGAGTCGGCGGATAGGTACTGACAAATCCGAAGCGGGTCGTCACAGGACGAGGCCTTCCGGTAGGGCGGCGTCGCGGCAGAGCACGAAGCCTCACGCGGTCGAAGAAAACGGGTCGCGGCGCGCGAAAGCAGCGTGGGTGCCGGCGTTCGTCAAGAAACGAGCGTTTGCGTCTGCGACAAAATCGTCCGCTCGAAGGGCCTTGCCCATGACGGGCCGAAGAGGGATCGAGCGCCGCTGTGAAATCACACCGGCGACCTGGAGTCTACCTCGCGAGGAGCTGTGCGGCGAATCGCGCATTCAGCCTTCTTCGACGTCGGCCGCAAGAATGCGATGGCGAGCAAGAACAAGGACGGCCGCGAGACCCGCAAGCCCAAGGAGGACCAAAACAAGCGGGTGAAGGGCCAGACACCGTCGCCAGTCAGCCAGGTTGCCGAGGCCACCCGAACCAACCGCGCCCAGCCCCAGCGCTAACCCTCGGCCAGCGAGGACTGGAGACCGCCACACGCGTTGCAGCCCACCGCCGGGCCGCTCACAGTCCGCTTTGACCTCCGCGGGCCGATGGGGGCGGTCTACCGGGTGGTGCCAGCGGCACCGACGGTCTGGAGGTGCTCAAGCACGAGTATGTAGGAGTTCAACAGCGTTGTCTCCGGTGTAGGGCAGGTCGTGGGCGGTGTAGAAGGGCGCTATCAATGCGCGCGCCAGTCGCAAATTCGGCCGAGGCGTGCTCGGGAAAAGGTGGTGTTCGATTTGCCAGTTCAGACGACCGAATACGGCGCCGACCAACCTGCCACCACGTATGTTGCGCGAGGTCAGCACCTGGCGGCGAAGGAAGCCCATCGACTCTTCCGGCGTGAGCATGCGCATCCCTTTGTGGTTTGGCGCAAACGAGCAGCCGAGGTAACAACCGAGCAAGGCCTGGTGGACCGCGATGAAAGCCAGTCCCTTAAGCGGTGACATTGTGACGAAGACGAGGGTGAGGTAGCCAGCATGGTGGGTTAGCAGAAGCGTCGCCTCGAGCCAACGGTTGCGTGCGCCGGTGTTACGCGGCACTTTCGGAGATCAGCGACGTCGAGATCATCTGCGGCAGTCGTCGCGTCGCTCGCGGCGACTCAGAACTTCTGACTCAAAGCAAAGCGCTTCGGACGAGTCCCTTGGCTCCGGGGCCTCGGGTGACGGTAACCCGCGGCGCACGCTGATTGCTCCGACTGGCGCAGCGCTGGCACCGGCGGGTGGCCGACCTCAATCTGCACGGGCGTCCCGTTTGCGCTGCCCAAGCGGCGCGGCGATCGCGATTCGCGCCTGCGCGTGGCGATCGCTGAAGTAGCCTCCGCAAAGAGGGCTCGCTAACGCGCGGCCACGATCGATGCTTGCGAGGAGTGCGTCGGGATGAACGGCGAGACTGACGCGGCCACTGCG
Organism: uncultured Actinomycetes bacterium; assembly: GCA_963747395.1. Lineage (GTDB taxonomy): Bacteria > Actinomycetota > Actinomycetes > Acidothermales > Acidothermaceae > JAICLV01. The sequence goes on from CAVVEX010000012.1 coordinate 84,084, forward strand.
CCGCTCTCAGCCACGCCCGCGTCGTCCGACGACCTTGCCAGCCTGCTCACCAAAGGGGAGCGCGCGACCTTTCACGGCCCACCCGGGATGGCCGTCGCGGCGCTGGAGCAGGCGGTCGAGCTGGCGACCGCGGGCAACCGCACCGCCGAGGCGACCGCGGCGAGCTGGTTGCTCGGAGTCGCCCAGGCGGCCCGCGGCCGGTTCGGCACCGCGCTCACCCTGTTGGGCGGCGTCATGGGTCCGCTGCGCGCGGCCGTCTCGGGTGAGGAGACCGCGCCCGAACTGCGGCTTTTCGGCGCGTTGGCCGCTGCCACGGTGGCGAGCGTGCACCGCCAGTTGGGCCGGCACACCACGGCGTGGGACTTCGACGCGCTCGGGCTCACGGCCGCCGACGCGATCCCCGGTCTCGACGAGGCGGTCTTCGACTGCCGCCTTGGCCTGGCGTCCGACGCGGTCGGCCTTGGCGAGCGCGACATCGCGGCGACCGAGCTAGGCGTGGCCGCCAGCCTGGTCGAAGCCCACCGCGACTGGTGGCGGCAGCGGGTGCGCCTCGATTGGGTGCGCGCCGAGATCGCGCTGCTCGACGAGGACCCCGCCGGGGCGCAAGAAGCCGCCAGCGAGGCCATCGACCGGGCGGAGCTGGCAAAGGCGCCGCGGCACGTGGCAAAGGGACTGCTCTTCCTCGGGGTCGCGCAAGCGCAATCCGGTGCGCCCGACACGCTGACCACGCTGCGGCGCGCCGCAACCCTTGCCGAGCAGCTGGGCACGACGCCGCTGATCTGGCCGGCACGGGCGTTGATCGGCGCGATGGTCGCCGACGAGGACCCGGCCACCAGCGCGCGCAGCCTGCAGGCCGCCCGGTCTGCCGTGTTGACAATCGCTGGCGATCTTCCTGATGACGTACGCGAAGAATGGCTGGTCCGTCCGGATATCGAGGCGTTACTCTCGATCTAGCTGCCCTGGTTGTCATGGAATTGGGCTGTTCGGCGTAACGGAATGACGCCTATGCGGCTCATGGTCCCGGGAAACGGCGCCGATGACTGTCTCGTCGGCATTGACAGGCCGGCAGCCAGACCAAGCTGATCCGACCGCGTCGGATCCGACCACATTGACCATGGAGACGGGCGAGCCCTGGTGACAACGGTTCTGATCTGCGACGACCATCGGCGCTTCCGCGATCAGCTGCGCCGCTTCGTCGCCGCCGTGCCGGGCGTCGATCGGGTGGCGACGGCCGAAACGAGCGCCGAGACCTTCACCCGCTACGCCGCTGAACGGCCCGAGTTGGTGCTCCTCGACGTCGCGATGCCGGCGCTCGGCGGGCCCGAGACCGCGCGTCGACTTGTCGCCGCGCACCCCGGCGCGAATGTGGTGATGCTCGCCGGAAGCGGCGAGCACGAGCAGCTGGCGGAGGCGCTGGCCGGTGGCGCCCGCGGCTACCTCACCAAGGACGTCTCCGTCGAGGAGTTGTGCGCGGCCCTCGCGCACGTCGTCGACGCCGGGGAGCCGCCTCGCCCGCATGCGGCGCCGGCGCCAACCCACGCCATCGAGCCGCCCCTCACCGAGCGCGAGCGCCAGGTGCTGGACGGCATGAGCCGCGGCAAGACCAACAACGAGATCGGCCGCGAGCTCTTTTTGTCGGAAGACACCGTGAAAACCCACGCCCGCAGGCTGTTTCGCAAGCTCGGCGTTAACGACCGCGCGCAAGCGGTCGCGCTCGGTTTCCGAAGCGGGCTGGTCCGCTAGCTGGATTCCGGCTCGTCAGGCTCTTCACGCGCCGCCTCGAGGGTGGCGTCTGCGAAGCCTTGCGCGTAATCCCAGCTGACGTAGTCGGCCGGGTCGGGGTCGAACGCCGGCTCGTGCACGCGCGTGCTGCCGACGTCGAGCAGGTGCCGCAGGTTGCCGCGCAACAACTCCCACTCGAAGTAGTGCTCGCACTCGCAGTCGGCGCAGTCAACGACGAGGCCGCGCACTCCCCGCGACTCCAACAGCGTTTGGAACACCTCGAGGTCCTCGAGGTCGACCAGGATCTCCTCACGATCTTCTGGACTGAGTGGCTCGCCGCTGGCCTCGTGCATCTTCGGAGCCTAACTCCGGTGCCCGCTAGCATGGTGTATCGCCCGCGCCCGGAGGATCTGTTGAGCGACCCCATCGAAGCCGTTCCGGAAAAGTTCGCCACTGTCGGCCTCACCTACGACGACGTCCTGCTGTTGCCGGCGGCGTCCGACGTGATCCCCAGCGGGGTCGACACGACCACCCGGATCACCCGCCGCATCTCGTTGCGGGTGCCGCTGTTGTCCAGCGCGATGGACACCGTCACCGAGGCCCGCATGGCGATCGCGATGGCCCGTCAAGGCGGCGTCGGCGTGTTGCACCGCAACGTCTCCATCGAGGAACAGGCCGCGCAGGTCGATCTGGTGAAGCGGTCTGAGGCGGGAATGATCACCAACCCGATCACGTGCTCGCCAGGCGACACACTGGCCGACGTCGATCATCTTTGCGCGCGGTATCGCATCTCGGGCGTGCCGGTCGTCGATGGCGCTGGCGTCTTGGTCGGCATCGTGACCAACCGCGACATCCGCTTCGAGACTGATTTCTCCCGCGTCGTGCGCGAGATCATGACTCCGATGCCGCTCGTCACCGCGCCGGTCGGTGTGTCGGACGACGACGCGCTCGCACTGCTGCGGCGCAACAAGATCGAGAAGCTCCCACTGGTCGACGCCGCGAGCCGGCTTCGCGGCCTCATCACGGTCAAGGACTTCACCAAGCGCGACCAATTCCCCAACGCCAGCAAGGATCCTGCGGGCCGTTTGCTGGTCGCGGCAGCGGTCGGCGTCGGCGAGGATTCGTACAAGCGCGCGCGCACCTTGGTCGACGCGGGCGTCGACATCGTCGTGGTCGACACCGCGCACGGCCATTCCACGGCGGTTCTCGAGATGGTTTCCCGGTTGAAGCGCGACGTCGCCGTCGACGTCATCGGCGGAAACGTCGCCACCCGGGAGGGCGCGCAGGCGCTTGTCGACGCCGGCGCCGACGGCGTGAAAGTCGGCGTCGGGCCCGGGTCGATCTGCACCACGCGCGTCGTCACCGGCGTCGGCGTGCCGCAGGTCACCGCCATCTACGACGCCGCGCGGGCCTGTCGGGCGGCGGGTGTGCCGGTGATCGGCGACGGCGGGCTCCAGTACTCCGGCGACATCGCAAAGGCGATCGCGGTCGGCGCCGACGCTGTCATGCTCGGCAGCCTGCTGGCCGGTGTCGAGGAAAGCCCGGGCGAGCTGATTTTCATCAACGGCAAGCAATACAAGACCTATCGCGGCATGGGCTCGCTGGGCGCGATGCAGACTCGTGGCGAGGCCCGCTCCTACAGCAAAGACCGCTATTTTCAGGACGACGTGCTCTCCGACGACAAGCTGGTGCCCGAAGGCATCGAAGGCCAGGTGCCCTATCGCGGCCCGCTCTCGGCGGTTGTCCACCAGCTGGTCGGCGGCCTTCGGTCCGCGATGGGGTATTGCGGCGCCGCCACCATCGGCCAGTTGCAAAATGCCAGGCTGGTGCGCATCACCGGCGCCGGGTTGAAGGAGTCGCACCCGCACGACGTCCAGATGACCACCGAAGCGCCGAACTACCACTCGCGCTGATCGAATTCCCTTGTCTAGAAAGGCTTCTTGATGGCCGAGGTCTCGATCGGCATGGGCAAGAGCGCGCGGCGCGCCTACAGCTTCGATGAAATCGCGATCGTGCCTTCGCGACGCACCCGCGATCCCGAGGAGGTGTCGGTCGCGTGGCAGATCGACGCGTACCGCTTCGAGGCGCCGATCATCTCCAGCGCCATGGACAGCGTGGTCTCGCCCGAGACCGCCGTCGAGATCGGCCGGCTCGGCGGCCTCGGCGTCCTCGACCTCGAGGGGTTGTGGACCCGCTACGACGACCCCAAGCCGTATCTCGACGAGATCGCGCAGCTGCCCGAGGCCGACGTTGTGCGGCGCATGCGGCAGATCTACGCCGAGCCCATCAAAGAAGAGTTGATCGGCGCGCGCATCAAGCAGATCCGCGACGCCGGCGTCGTCACCGCCGGCGCGCTGTCGCCTCAGCGCACGGCGCAATACCACCAGGCGGTCCTCAACGCCGGCGTCGATTTGTTCGTGATCCGAGGCAGCACCGTCTCGGCGGAGCACGTGTCGAAGCGGGCCGAGCCGCTGAACTTGAAGAAGTTCATCTATGACCTGGACGTTCCGGTCATCGTCGGCGGTTCGTACACCTACCAAGCCGCCCTGCATCTGATGCGCACCGGCGCGGCCGGCATCTTGGTCGGCGTGGGCGGCGGCGCCGCGCACACCACGCGCTCGGTGCTTGGCATCGGCGTGCCCATGGCGACCGTCGTCTCCGACGCCGCGGCCGCCCGGCGCGACTACCTCGACGAGTCGGGCGGCCGTTACGTGCACGTCATCGCCGACGGCGCGATGCGCACCGGCGGCGACATCGCCAAGTCGATCGCCTGCGGCGCCGACGCGGTGATGATCGGGCTGCCGCTGGCGCGCGCCTCCGAAGCGCCGGGGCAGGGCTGGCACTGGGGCGCCGAAGCCCGGCATGACGAGCTGCCGCGCGGCCAGCGTTACCGCGCGGGCACCGCCGGCGCCTTGCACGAGATCCTCTACGGACCGGCCAGCGACGCCGAGGGCACCACCAATCTGGTGGGCGCGCTGCGCAAGTCGATGGCGACCTGCGGTTACTCCGACCTCAAGGAGTTCCAGCGCGTCGAGGTGGTCGTCGACCTGCTGAGCGGGTCGCGCGGCCGGTCGACTTGCGAGTCAAGCGGCCGGTCAAGCGGCCGGTCAGGCGGCTTGCGCGGCGACTCGCCGCGGGCGGCAGGCTCGTGACCTGCCGGCGACGAGGTGGCAGGACGACGAACGCGATGACCGCGGCGACCGCCGCCACGTGGCGCGGCGATGGTCAACCCGAGGGACATGCCGTCGACGAACGCCGCTTTCGCCGCCTGGTCGAGTGCCTGCCCGGTGGCGCCGCCGACTCGCGCCGCGACCTGCTGGGCGCCGCCGATCGAGCCGAGGATCGTGTCGCGCGCGGCGCGCGGTATGCCGGCGGGCAGCACGGCCGGCCATCCGGTCTTGGTAGCGGGTGGCGAGCAGGCTGCCGACGACGGCGACGCCGAGCGCGCCGCCGACCTGCAGGAAGGTGCCGTTCGTCGCGCCGCCGACGCCGGTGTGCTGTTGCGGCAGCGAGCCCATGACCGAGCCGGTGGCCGACGGGATGGCGAGCCCGGCGCCGACGCCGAGCAGGATCAAGCCCGGCGACGATGTCGCCGTAGGTGGAGCCAGTGGTCGCGCGGACAGCTGCCAAAGGCCGCCGCCGATGACGCAAAGTGCGGCGGTGATGGTGACCGCGTGCCGACGGCCGGCGATGAGCGCCGCTGACAACGGCGCGACGACGCGATGGCGCCGGCTGCCGGCAGCGCGCGGATGCCCGCGGCGAGCGGGCTGTAGCCCAGGACGAACTGCAGGTACTGCGTCAGCAGGAACAGCGCGCCGAACAGGCCGAACATCACGAACGCGACCGACGAAACCGCGCCAGAGAACGCGCGGTTGCCGGAAGAAACCGAGCTCCAGCATCGGATGCGTGCTGCGCCGCTCGCACCACGACGAAGGCGGCCAGCACCAGCAGCCGCCGCGCAACCGGCTGGCGAGGACGCGCGCCGACGACCAGCGTGTGCACGGGCGCCTCGATGATCGCCCACACGAGGAGTCCGAGGCCGGCCACCGACAGCGTCGCGCCGACGACGTCGGGTCGCTTCGCGTGCTCGTTGCGCGAGTTGGGCACGAGCGGGATCGCGAACCCGATGCCGAGCGACCGCGATCGGGACGTTGAGCAGGAACACCGATCCCCACCAGAAGTGGTCAAGCAGCAGGCCGCCGATGAGCGGGCCGAGCGCGATGCCGAGTCCGCTGGTCGCCGCCCACAGCCCGATCGCGCGCTGCCGCTCCTCGGAGTCGCGGAACATGTCGGTGATGATCGCGAGCGTCGACGGCATGATCAGCGCGCCGCCGATGCCCATGCTCGGCGCGGGCGGCGATCAGCACACCGACCGAGCCGGAGAACGCCGCCCACGCGGATCCCGCGGCGAACAACGCGACGCCCGACCAGAAAGGTGCGCTTGCGGCCCAGTCGGTCGGCGAGGCTGCCCGCGACGAGCAACAGGCCGGCGAAGACCAGGATGTAGGCGTCGACGATCCACTGCAGATCGGTGGTCGTCGCCCTCAAATCCCTCACGAGCGTCGGAAGCGCCACGTTGAGGATCGTGTTGTCGAGCGTGACCAGCAGCAGCGAGACGCACAGCACCGCGAGCGCCGGCCATCGCCGTGTTTCCCGTGGCCCGCTCGCGGTCACAGTCCGCGCAGTCACACGGCCAACGTACGGTCGCAGGACCGGTCAGCCCAGGGCCCTTCGGCCCTCCGCCAAGCGGGACTGCGTCACGCGGTCACGCCTCACCGCGCGCGTCCCGCGCGGTGTCACGCGCGGCCGCGGGAAAGTTCGAGCACGGTCAGCGCCAGCTGGCTGCCGCCGCGACCCAGGCCCTCGACGTAGGCGTTCACGATCTTCAGCTCACGCGAGTGTTGACGGCGCGGGCCGCCCCGCGACATCCGCACGGCCTGGATCTGCTTCGACACCGCGACTCGCCGCTGCACGATGCTGATCAGCTCGGCGTCGATCTCGTCGATCTCCTCGCGCAGTCTCGTGACAGCCGCGTTGACGTCGTCGGCGTCGGAATGGTTAGCGGTCGCGTCGTCCGACTCGGCGACGCCGTCGCTCACGGTCTGGTTCATCGGTGCTGGCCTTTCGTCGTGCCGCCTCGAGCTCGCGCATCCCCGGAGACGACCAAACGCCCCGGGCTCGTGAGCCCGGGGCGTCGGTTGATGTCTGTTTGCTCAGACGGCGTCGACGGCTGCCGGGCTCTTCTCATAAAAGAAGCCCGTACCGTAAAAGTACGCCGACCGCGTCATGGTGACAGTGTGCGACGCTGGGCCGCCCACGTCCAGCCGCGCCCACTATGTGAGATGCGGCGTCCGCCTACGAGTGCCCTTTCGGCGACCCGTGCCACGACGCCCACAGTCGCGCGTAGCTGCCATCGGCGGCGATCAACTCGTCGTGCGAGCCGAGTTCGACGATGCGCCCATCGACGACGACCGCCACCCGGTCGGCGTCGTGCGCGGTTTGCAGCCGGTGCGCGATCGCGATGACCGTGCGCCCGTCGACCACCGCCGCCAGCGATCGCTCCAGGTGCCGCGCCGCCCTGGGATCGAGCAACGACGTCGCCTCGTCGAGCACCAGGGTGTGCGGGTCGGCCAGCACGAGGCGGGCTAGCGCGATTTGCTGCGCTTGCGCGGGCGTCACCGGATGGCCGCCAAAACCGACGGCGGTGTCGAGTCCCTCCGGCAGCGCGTCGACCCACCCGCTCGCGTCGACGGCCGCCAGCGCGGCGCGAAGCTGGGCGTCGTCCGCGGTGGGTCTCGCGAGCCGCAGGTTGTCGGCGACCGAACCGACGAACACGTGCTGTTCCTGCGTCACGAGCGCGACCTCGCGTCGCAACCGGCTGACGTCGAGGTCGACGAGCGGGACGCCGCCGACGGTCACCCGCCCGCGGTCGGGACCGTGAATGCCGGCGAGCAGTCGGCCGAGAGTGCTCTTGCCCGCGCCGCTTGGCCCGACCATTGCGATGCGCTCGCCCGGACGCACGTCGAGATCGATGCCGTGCAGCACCTCGCGATCCGCTCGGTAGCCGAAGTGCACGCCGTCGGCTTGCAGTTCTTCGTCGGACGGTGTGGCGCCCGTGGCCTCGCGGTCGCTGGGGACGAAGCCCACGCCGATCAACCGCGCGAGCGACGACGCGCCGATCTGCAGCTCGTCCATCCAGCTGAGCAGCCGGTCAAGCGGATCGACGAGCTGCTGCATGTACAAGGTGACGGCCGTGACCTGCGCGAGGCTCGCCTGCCCGTGAATCGCGAGCAGGCCGCCCACGAGAAGGCAGGCGACGACCGGCACGACGTATCCGGTCTCGACGCTGGGGAACCACACCGTGCGCAATCGCAGCGTGTATCGCTCTGCGACAAAAGCGCGCCGGACGTCGTCGTCGCCCTTGCGGATGCGCTTCTTCTCAAGCCGCAGCGCGTCGATCGTTCGGCCGCCCTCGACCGTCTCGGTGATCGTGGCGAACAATCGCGAATAGACGCGGCGCTCTCGCAGGTATCCGCGCGGCGCGTGGCGCAGATACCACTTGGTGGCGCCGCCGATCAGCGGCACGACGACGAGACACGGCAACGCCACCAGCGGCGCGGTGACGAACGCGGCGACCAACGTCAACGCCGCGGTCGCCGTTGCGATGAGCGTCTCCGGCACGGCGAACCGCACGCTGCGCGACATCGCGTCGATGTCGCTGCTCATGCGCGTGAGCAGGTCGCCGGTACCCGCGCGCTCGACCGTCGACAGCGGCAGGGAGACGACCTTGTGCAGGAAGTCCTCGCGCAACTTGGCGAAGACGCCCTCGGCGATGACGGACGACGCGTACCGGGCGGCGCGCGTCAGAATCGCTTGCGCCACCACGAAAATCGCCAACACGAGCGCGATGCGATCGATGTGAGCGTGCGTCGTGCCGCGCTGCACGGCGCCGACCAACTCGCCGAGCAGCCGCGGGCCGGCGAGTCCGGCGAACCCAGCGAGGGCGTAGAGCGTCAACACGCCGCCAAGCTGTTTTCGCTTGTCGCGAAGCAGGATTCGGGCGTGCGCGCGCACCTGTGGCGCGTTCGCGACCGGCAGCGCCGCGGTGGTGGGAGCGGTCACGCCGACTCCTCCTCGCGCTCGACCTCTCGCCGGTACCGAGGATCGGAGTGCGAAAGCCCGCGATGCGTGCCGGTGGTGATCACGCGATTGTCGTCGAGCAGCACGACGCGGTCGGCGCGGTCGAGAAGCAGCGGGCTCGTCGTCATCACCACCGTCGTCTTGCCGGCGCGGTGGTCGTAAAGAGCGCCGGCGATCTGCGCCTCCGTGTAGGCGTCGACCGCGCTGGTCGGCTCGTCGAGCACCAGGATCTCGGGATCCGCCAGCAATGCCCGCACGAGCACCAGCCGTTGCCGCTGCCCTCCGGAGACCCCCCGCGCGCGCTCGTCGATCGTGCCGTCGAGGCCGTCCGGCACCGAGTCGACGGCGTCTTGCGCCTGGGCGGCGGCGACGGCGGCGGACAACTCGTCGTCCGAGAAACGCTTGAACGGATCGAGTTGCTCGCGCAGCTGCCCGGCGAACAGCCGGGGATCCTTGTCGCTGACGAGGATCCGGCGGCGCACGTCGTCGAGGGCGATGCTGCTCAGCGGCACGCCGCCGAGCAGCACCTGATGGCCGTCGGCCGAGTCGATGTGGCGACCGAGTCGGTCGGCGAGCGCGCTGGCCTCCTGTGGGTCGGTTGCCGCCACCGCGATGAATTCCCCGGTGGACACGGAGAATCCAGTCATCGTGTCGACGAGCTCGGCACGTCGCGGCGCTGTGCTTGGAGTCGCGGTCTCGGCAAGGAGTGGTTGCAGGGACAGCACGCGAAGCACGCGCCCGGCGCCGACGACGCCGCGGGTGAACTTCTGAGCCGCTTCGGTCGCGACCTTCATCGGCGCCAGGAGAAACGCGGCGTAGCCGTAAAACGAGACCAGGCTGCCGACGCTGATGCGGCCGCTCATCGCCAACCGCGCGCCAAGCCAGGTGACGATCACTACGAAGACGCCCGGCAGCAGCACTTGCGCGGCGTCCAAGACTGACTCGATGGCGGCGACGGCGACGCCCTTGCGTCGGACGTCTTGCGACCGCGCCCGATATCGCTCGACGAACTCGGCCTCACCGCCGACACCGCGCAGCACGCGCAACCCGGCGACCGTGTCGGCGCCAAAGCTGGTCAACTGGCTGACCGATGAGCGGAGCGAGGTCTGCCTGCGGTGTAAGGGTTTCAGGGCCGGCCCGATCGCGATCATCAGCAGCGGGACGCCGATCAGCACGACGAGTCCGAGTTCGACGGACGTCTCGAGCATCACGACGGCGACCGCGACGAACGCGACGATCGACCCGGCGCCACGCGCGGTGATGTCGAGGCAGTTGCCGATGTGCATCGCGTCGGAGGTAGCGGTGCTCACGACGTCGCCGAGGTCGATGCGCTGCTTGAGCGACCCCCCAAGCCGGGCCGACTTGCGGGTCAGCAACTGCTCGACGCGAAAGGTGGCGAACATCCAGTTCGTCACCGCCCAGCGGTGCCGCATGACGCCGGCGCCGGCCTGGACGAGGCCGACCGCGAACAGCGCGGCCGACCAGGCGACCAGCGCCTTGGTGTCGTGACCGGCGACCCCTCGGTCAATGGCCTTGCCCACGACGAAAGGGGCGGCGGCCTGGCCGCACATCCACACGACGCCGAACGCCATGCCGCCGAGCAGCGTGGTCCACTGGCCCTTCGCGACCCAGATCAGGAACCGAAGCGGAGAGCCGACGTCGGGATCACCGGCATCGGGCAGGGGAAAGGCACGCACGTCCGCCAACGTTAACCCTCGCCGCGGGCGCGGGCACTCGGGTTTGCCCTTGGACGACGTGATCACGTGCCGGCTCGGTGTCGTGGGCCAGCAACTCGCCGCAGTGGCAGTGCAGCAGGATCTTCGGACCCGTCGGGGTCTGTTCGATCGCGATCACGGACTCGTAGCCGAGCAGGACGCGGTGGCCGTGGCGGGAGCAATAGGGAGCGAACATGTGTTGATCGTCGCGCCCAAAACCGTTCAGGTCCATCTAGTATTTCGTCATGAGTGTGTTCAGCAAAGACTTCACGATCGACCCGCGCCGGATCCGAGTGTTGCGCGAGGTCGCGCAGCGCGGGACCGTCACCGGCGCGGCGGCCGGGCTGCACCTGACGCCGTCCGCGGTCTCCCAGCAGATCGCCGCGCTGGCGCGCGACCTCGGCGTGCCGCTGCTCGAGAAGACCGGTCGCGGCGTGCGGCTGACCGGGCAGGCGCGGGTGATTTTGCAGCACGCGTCCGTCGTCCAGGCTCAGTTCGAACGCGCGCGGGCGGATCTCGCGGCCTTTGCCGACGGCGCCCGCGGGTCTGTCGCGCTCGCCGGATTCTCGACCGCCATCTCAGGGTTGATCGCGCCGACCATGAGGCTGCTGGCCGCGACCCGGCCGGGGATCACGGTCACCGCCGTGGAGATGGAACCGCCCGAGGTCTTCACCCGGCTCGACCGCGGCGAGCTCGACGTGGTGGTCGCCGTCGACCATCGGGGGGTGCCGCCATACACCGACCCGCACTACCACCGGACGCCGTTGCTCGCCGACCGGTTCGACGTCGGGCTGCCGGCCGGGCACCCGCTCGCCGATCGTGACGCGATCGAGTTGGCCGAACTGGCGGGTGAGACGTTCGTCGCGGCGTCACCGCAGACCTCCTGCTCCGAGGTGACGCTCGCCGCCTGCGCGGCCGCCGGCTTCACGCCCGACATTCGCCACTACAGCAGCGATTGGAACGCGGTGGCGTCACTGGTCGCCGTCGGCTGTGGCATTGCTCTCGTGCCGCGGCTCGCGCAACCCATCGCGGTCGAGCGATTCGTGTTGCGACCGCTCGCCGGGGTCGGCGCGGCCCGCAACATATTCGCCGCGGTGCGCGCCGGGGCGCAGGACGATCCCGTGCTCGCCGCGACGTTGGCCGGATTGTGCGAGACGGCGCGCGCGCTTCATTGAGCGAGTACAACAGCCGGTAGGACCACCGCCCGGCGCCACCCGGCGAGCGAGCGCTGGTGGAGGTGACGGTCAAAATGGGGCGCACCCCTCCAGCGACCGGCCGTCCAGCGACCGGCCCTCCAGCGACCGGCCCTCCAGCGACCGGCCCTCGGGCGACCGCGCCCGCTGGGATCGAACCGCCGGTGATCGACCGTCCGGGCGTCGGGCCGCCTGGCGTCGGGCCGCCGATCGACCTGCACGAACCCGTGCCCGCGCTGCTTCGGCGGCTGCGCACCAGCTCCCACGGGTTGTCGCAGCGCGAGGCGGCGCGCCGGTTGATGACCGGCGGACCGAACCGGCTGCCCGAGCCCGCGCGGCAGTCGTGGGTGCGGGCCGTCGCGACCCAGCTCGTCCATCCGCTGGCGTTGGTGTTGTGGGCGGCGGCCGGGCTTTCGGTTGTGGCGGGCACGCCGGCGTTGTCCATCGCCATCGCGCTGGTGATCGTCGTCAACGCGCTGTTCTCGTTCTTGCAGGAGCGGCAGGCGCAGCGCGCGGTCGCGGCGCTCAACGAGTTCGTGCCGAACACGGCGACGGCGATCCGCGACCGCGAGCAGCGGCACGTCGCGGCGACCGATTTGGTCGTCGGCGACCTGCTCGTGGTGGAGGAGGGCGAGCGGGTCTCGGCCGATGCCCGGCTGATCGACGGCGCGGTGGAGGTCGACATGTCGCCGCTGACCGGGGAGTCGGTGCCGGTCACCCGAACCGCGGGCGCCGCGATGGCCGACGGCGGCTGGTTGGCGACGCCGACCTGGTGTTCTCCGGGGCCCTGTGCACCGCCGGCGCCGGCCGGGCGATCGTGTTCGCCACCGGCGCGCGCACCGAGCTGGGCGGCATCGCCGCGCTAGTCCGCGGCCGCGTGCGGGAGGCCAGCCCGCTGGAGCGGCAGGTGCGCTCGGTCGCCTGGCTGATCGCGGCGGTCGCCGTCGTGGTCGGCGCGTGCCTTCCTGCCGCTTGGCATGCTCGCCGGGCTGGGCCTGCCCGACGCGTGCGTGTTCGCGGTCGGGCTGCTCGTCGCCAACGTGCCGGAAGGGCTGCTGCCGACGATCACCCTGGCGCTCGCGGCCGGGGTGCGCTCGCTGGCTCGCCGGGGCGCGGTCGTGAAGCGGTTGAGCGCGGTCGAGGCGCTGGGGTCGACGACCGTCATCTGCACCGACAAGACCGGCACGCTGACCGCGAACCACATGCACGCCGTCGAGATGTGGACGCCGGACGCGGGTCGTCGTCCCGTCGGCGGCGGCGGGTGTCGACGCGCGAGCGCTCGCCGACGCGATCGCAGCGTGCTCCGTCGTCGTCCGCGCCGGCGACGGCGTGACCGCGAACGACCCGACCGAGCTCGCCCTGTTACGAGATGGCCACCAAGCTCGGCGGCGTCGACCGATTTGCCGCTCGAGACGCGCGGCGAAAGGCGGTGTTCCGGTTCGAGCTCGTCGCGGCGGCTGATGTCCGCCGCGCAGCAGGCCGACGACAGACCTTGGTGCTGGTGGCGAAGGGCGCGCCGGAGTCGGTGCTCGATCCGATGTGACGCGCTCGTCGGTGCGCGGCGCCAGGCAGCCGCTGGACGACGGGCTGCGCGGCCAGCTGCTCGGCGTCGTCGAGCGACCTGACCCGCGACGGGCTGCGGGTGCTCGCCGTCGGCCACCCGGCCGCTCGCCGGCGCTGCCGACCGATCGCGACGGCGGTCGAGCGCGAGCTGACCCTGCTCGGGCTGGCGGCGCTGCTTCGACCCGCCGCGGCCGGAGGTCGCCGACGCGGTCGACGCGTGCCACCGCGCGGGCATTCGCATCCACGTCGTCACCGGGGACAACGGCAGCGACCGCGGCGCACGTCGCGCGCGCAGGTTGGGATCGGCCGGCCGCGGCTGCGCGTGGTGGCCGGGACCGACCTCGACCACATGGCCGAGGACGAGCTCGACCGGCTGCTCGCCGGTGACGACGAGGTGGTGTTCGCGCGCAGCTCGCCGGAGGCCAAGCTGCGGATCGCCGACGCGCTGCGCGACGCCGGTCACGTCGTCGCCATGACCGGCGACGGCGTCAACGACGCGCCAGCGCTGCACCGCGCCGACATCGGCGTCGCCATGGGCCGCGGCGGCACCGACGTCGCGCGCGAGGCCGCGACGATGGTGCTCACCGACGACAACTTCGCGACGATCGCGACGGCCGTCGAAGAAGGCCGGCGGGTCTACGACAACGTCCGCAAGTTCATCCTCTACATCTTCGCCCACGCCGGTCCCGGAGATCGTCCCGTTCCTGGTGTTCGCGCTGGCCGGCGGCGCGGTCCCGCTGCCGCTCACGGTGCATGCAGATCCTGGCCGTCGACCTCGGCACCGAGACGCTGCCGGCGCTGGCGCTGGGCCGGGAACCGGCCGAGCCGGGGCTGATGGACCGGCCGCCGCGGCCGTCGTCGCGAAGGCGTGGTCACCCGGCCGCTGCTGGTGCGCGCCTGGGGCTGTTCCTCGGGCGTGCTGTCGGCGGTGCTGGTGATGGCCGCCTTCTTCGCCGTGCTGTGGCGGGCCGGCTGGCGCCCCGGCGACGAGGTCGGGCGCGGGGCCGCCGCTGCACCACGCCTACCTGCAGGCCACCACCGCCACCTTCGTCGGCATCGTCGCCTGCCAGGTCGGCACCGCGTTCGCCGCCCGCACCGACCGGGCGTCGCTGCGCAGGTCGGGCTGACGAGCAACCCGCTGCTGCTGTGGGGCATCGCGTTCGAGCTCGGCGTTCACCGCGTTCGCTGGTCTACATGCCGGGCGTGCAGCGGTGTTCGGCACCGCCGCGCTGCCGTCGGCGACCGTCCTGCGTGCTGCCGTTCCCGCTGCTGGTCTGGGGCGCCGACGAGTGGCGCCGCGCCCGGCTGCGCCGAGCCCTCGCGCGCGTCGTCGGGTGAGCCGGCAGGCGCCCGTAGAATCGGCGGCACGATCCCCGAGCCCGAAGGCGACATTCGTGACCGATGCCACCGGCGCGCGCAGCGCTGGCGACAACCCGACCGTCCTGGTGATCGACTTCGGCGCCCAATACGCGCAGCTGATCGCGCGCCGCGTTCGCGAGGCGGGCGTCTACAGCGAGATCGTGCCGCACACCGCGTCCGTCGCGGAGGTCGTGGCGCGCAGACCGGCGGCGCTGATCTTGTCGGGCGGCCCGTCGTCGGTTTACGCCGAGGGCGCGCCCAGCGTCGACCCCGGACTCTTCAAGCACGACATCCCGGTTTTCGGCATCTGCTACGGATTTCAGGCGATGGCCCAAGCGCTCGGCGGTGTCGTCGAACGCACCGGTCTCGCCGAGTTCGGGGGCACGAAGGTCACCGTCGTCCCGTCGTCCGAGGGCGTTTTGCTCAAGGACTTGCCGCCGCAGCAGTCGGTCTGGATGTCGCACGGCGACTCCGTCACGAAGGCGCCGAGCGGGTTCACGGTGACCGCGGCGTCGGACGGCGCCCCGGTCGCGGCGTTCGAGGACCTCGAGCGGCGGCTGGCCGGCGTGCAGTTTCATCCCGAGGTGCGGCACACCGAGCACGGCCAGACCGTGTTGCGCCGGTTCCTGCGCGACATCGCCGGCCTCGAATCGTCATGGACGACGGCGGGCATCGTCGCCGAGCAGGTCGAGCGGATCCGCGCGCAGGTCGGCGGCGGCCGGGCGATCTGCGCGCTGTCGGGCGGCGTCGACTCCGCGGTCGCGGCGGCGCTCACGCACGCGCCGATCGGCGACCGACTCACCTGCGTGTTCGTCGACAACGGACTGCTGCGCAAGGGTGAGCCCGAGCAGGTCGAGCGCGATTTCGTGGCGAGCACCTCAGGTGCTCGGCTCGTGTACGTCGACGCGGCGGAGACGTTCTTCTCGCGCCTCGCCGGGCGTCGAGCGACCCCGAGCGGAAGCGCAGGATCATCGGCGAGGAGTTCATCCGCGCTTTCGAGGCGGCGGCGCGCGAAGCTCGGCTGAGGCGGTCGACTACCTGGTCCAGGGCACGCTTTACCCCGACGTCATCGAGAGCGCGGCGCCCGAGTCGAAGGCGTCGGCGAAGATCAAGACGCACCACAACGTCGGCGGGCTGCCCGCCGACATGGAGCTCGAAGCTGGTCGAGCCGCTGCGCTACATGTTCAAAGACGAGGTCCGGGCGGTCGGCCTCGAGCTTGGGCTGCCCGAGGAGATGGTCTGGCGCCACCCCTTCCCCGGCCCCGGCCTGGCGATCCGGGTCATCGGCGAGGTCACCGCCGAGCGGCTGGAGGTGCTGCGCGCCGCGGACGCGATCTTCATCGAAGAACTACGCGCGGCGGGGCTGTACGGCTCGAGATTGGCAAGGCCCCGCCGTGCTCACGCCGACTCAGGACGGTGGGCGTGATGGGCGACGGCCGGACCTACGCCCACCTGCTCGCGCTGCGGGCCGTGACCACCGAGGACTGCATGACCGTCGACTGGGCGCGGCTGCCCTTCGACCTCCTCGCCCGCATCTCGACGCGGATCATCAACGAGGTGACGGCGAGTCAACCGGGTCGTCTACGACATCAGCACAAGCCGCCCGGGACGATCGAGTGGGAGTAGCGACGCCCCTTCCGGGTTGATCACGTTCAGGGGGTTTCCGGCTCCGAGGACACCTCCACAGGCCGGTCCTCGGAGCCGGAAACCCCCTGAACGTGATCAACTTCGGACGGCGGGCTCGCGTAGGGTGCCAGCAGCAACATCGACAAGCACAGACGAGCTAGGAGTTGACGATGGCGATCGCCGCCGACCAATCGATCCGCTGGGGCATCATCGGCACGGGAGGCATCGCGGCCGCGTTCGCCGGCGACCTCAAGCTGCTCCCGGACGCTCAGCTCGCGGCGGTCGGCTCTCGGTCACAGCAGTCGGCCGACAAGTTCGCCGACCGGTTCGACATCCCGCGCCGCTACGCCAGCTACGAGCAGCTCGCCGAAGACCCAGAGATCGACGCGATCTATGTCTCGACGCCGCACCCGTTGCACCACCCAACGCGCTGCTCGCGATTCGCGCGGGCAAGGCGGTGCTGGTCGAGAAGCCCTTCACCATCAACGCGAAAGAGGCACGCGAGCTGGTCAGCGAGGCGCGCGCCCGCGGCACCTTCTTGATGGAGGCGATGTGGACCAGGCACCTGCCGCACATCGTCGCCCTTCGCGAAATCCTGGCGCAGGGCCGGCTCGGCGCGGTGCGCTCGGTGATGGCCGACCACGGGCAGTGGTTCACCAAGAACGCCGCGCACCGGCTGTTCGCGCCTGAGCTCGGCGGTGGCGCGCTGCTCGACCTCGGCGTCTACCCGATCTCGTTCGCGTCGATGGTCCTCGGCAACCCGACGAGAGTCACCGCGGTCAGCGACCAGGCGTTCACCGGCGTCGACGCGCAGACCGGGATGCTGCTGCAGTACGAGGGCGGCCAGCACGCGGTGTTGTTCACCAGTCTCGAGACCCGCACCCCGAACTGGGCGTGTGTCAACGGCACCGAGGCGCGCATTGAGATCGAAGGGGTCTTCTACACACCCTCGCGGTTCCGGCTCATCACTCGCGACGGCGATGTCGAGGACTTCGACTTTCCGCACGAGGGCCACGGTTTGCGCCACCAAGCGGCGACGGTCGGCCGATGCCTGCGCGCCGGTCTCACTGAGAGCGACGCGCTGCCGCTTGACGAGTCGATCGCCATCATGGAGACGATGGACGAGATCCGCCGGCAGATCGGTCTCGTCTACCCCGGCGAGTCATAGCCGGCCGGTCACAGCAGGTCGACGATCGGGCGACCGCGCCGCGTCATCGCGAACGTCATCACCAGCCCGCCCGCGGCGTACGCGGCGAGGATGCCCAGCGGTAGCAAAATCGCTGCCTTGTCGAAGAAAAGCACCTGACGCACCGCGGTGAGGCTCGCGCCGTTCGGCAGGTACGGGCCGAACTCGCGCCACGGCGAGGGCAGCAGCGTGGTCGGCCACGGCCCGCCCGCGGACGGGTTTCCCGCCACCACGAAGGCGAGGATCGCGACCGCCGTGCCGATCAAGCCGAGCGCGGCCTCGAGGCCGACCGTGGCCATGCCGACCGCGAACACCAGCAACGTGCCGACGCCCGACAACACCCAGAAACTGCCGTTCACATAGGAAAATCCGTACTGGACGATCGCCGCCCCGCCGATGCCCGACGCGATCGCGTACGTTGCGAACACCAGCACACGACGCAACGCCACGCCGGCTGACGACGGCGCCATGCCGCCGATGATGCCCAGCACCGCCGCCAGCAAGTACGCGCCGACGATCCAGCCGATGACCAAGTAGAAGGCCACCAGCCCCCGCGGATCGTCGTTGGGCAACGCGGCGATGTCCCGCGTTGTCAGTCGACCGCTCGCCGCCTTGGTGAACAACGGTGTCAACACCGCGTCGACCGCTTCCCCCCGCCCGCTCGCCAGCACCAATGTCCCCGTCGTCGGGTCGAACGCCGCGTCGGCGCCGCGATCGCGAATCGCCTGCCGCGCGTCGGCCAGGTCGCTCGCCGGCTTCAAGGAGACAATCTCGGACGACGATCCGAGGTCGGCGTTGAGCCGCGCCACCGCGGCCGGGCCGCCGACGACCTCGACCGGAATGCGCTTTGGCGCCGGCGCGTGCAGGCCGCCAACGTAGGACGCGATGAACGCCGCCTGGAGCACCAGCACCGCGAGCGCGATGACGGGCACCGGCGCACGCGGCGGGTGCGAACGCGGTGGCGGTTCAGCGGATGGGTGTGCGGCCTGCTCGCGGTCGGCGTCGCCAAGATGGCGGCCGATGTAGTCGGCCATTCCTCACGGACCGCCGCGCCGCTTTTGCTCTAACCGCGCGCTCCAATCGCCGTCCGCCCCGGCGACGGCGTCACCGCCGTCCGGGTCGATTTCGACGTACTCGTCGACCGGCGCGTCCTCGTCCAGCGCGCTCGCCGGTGTCGTCGTGACGTCGGCCGGGTTGCTCGACTGGTGCGCGGCCGGCGTGCCCAACTCCGCGCCTGTGGTGCCCGGAAGCGTCTCCTCCTGGCCGCCGCGCGTCGACTGCGCGTATCCCGATCGCGGGGCCGCGTCGTCGTCGGGACGCGCGCCGATCGGTTCCTCCGATCCGCGCATCGAGGCCGGGCCGATGTCGCCGCCCATGTCATGCAGTTCGGTGTCCTGCTGCTTGTCGGTCATGCGTGCCGCCCTACCCAGCGACGCAGTCCGCTATCCCGAGGCGCTCGCCGCCAATGGCGATGGGCTGGCGCTCGGTCGGCCGAGAATCGGGTCGCACACCTTGAGCGCGGCGGCGGTCTTCGCGTCGGAACGGTTGAGCGAGCGCAGCGCTTGTTGCGCGTCGGTCTGCGTGATCGCCACACCGTTGTCGCTCATGCAGCTCTTGAAGGCGGCGAACGTCGTGGCGCTGATCGCGCCGCCGCCAACGGCGCCGCCGCGGCCGAAGCCGCCGCCGAACCCGCCCTGCGGCGCGAGGCTCTGGCAGGCCTGCATCGCGGCCTGGGTGCTGGGATCCGCGCTGCCGAGGAAGCCAAACCGTCCACCAGGGCCACCGGCGTCACCGGGGCCCCGCGAGCCGGTCGGACGCGCGAACGAGCCCGACGGACGCGGCCGCGCGCTGGAGTCCGGCCGCGCGCTGAACGTCGGCACCGCCACGCCATGTTGGGAAAGGCATAGCGTGTAGGCCTGGAAATCGGCCGGGCGATTTGCCCCTGACGCTGACCCGCTCGGCGTGGGCGTGGGCGTTGCCGCCGAATTGCCGGCGCCGCTCGCGGTCTTGGTTGCCGCGCCGGCGCTGCAACCGGCGACGACGAGTAGCGTCATGAGACCGGCTGCCGAGGCGCCGACGGCGCCGGCGAAACCGCGGCGTCCGATATGTAGGGCGTTTTTCACGTCGCCAGCGTGGGCCTCGCGTCGGCACGCGACAAGGCGCACGGCCGGATTCGCGGCAACCTCGCAGCGCTTTCCCAGCCGGTTCTCAGTCGTCGGACGGCGGGCGCTGCCGCGCGCGCAGCAGGCCACCAGCGAGCCCGGCCATGCCGAGGCCGATAAGCAGGATCGGCGCGACCCACCGCAGCTGGAACGTGCGGTTCGTGATCTCCCCGCCGATGTAGGCCAGCGCGATGACGCAGAACGTGACGCCCGCGAGCAACGAAGTGAGATCGGGCTGGTGTCGCTTCACGATTGCGCTCCCTGCGGCGGGCTTGGGACTGCGGGCGAAGTCGGGGCTGACGGCGCCGGGACCGCCGGCAGGTCGGCCGTTTGCCAGATCTCGACTTCACCGACTCCCACGCGCAGGTCGAGGTCGAGTTCGCCAGCCTGTTCTCCGACGGCGTCGATGGTCAACCGGCGGTCGAGCTGGGTGCCGGTGTATCGCTGGTCGAGCAAACGAAGCTGGCCGGTGCCGGAGCGTGCGCGCACGACCACCTTCACGTTCGGCGGCACGACGACGTCGAGGTTGCCAAGGCCGACGGTGGCGTCGATGTGTCGGGTGGCGCCGTCCAGTCGCAGACCGCTGAGGTCGAGGTTTTCCTGGCCGATGCCGAGGTGGTAGCTCGGCGCCACTTCGCTGAGCGTCAGCGGACTGTCGCCGCGATTTCCGATCCCCCCGCGCAGCGGCACGTTGACGGCGGCGGCGATCACCAGCCCGACCGTGAGCAACGCGCCGACCGCGATCAGACCGGGTGAGCGGCCGAACCAGGCGCCGGCGATCAGCACCAGCCCGACGGTGAGGAGCGCGGCCGCGAAGACCGCTTGGGCGGTGATGTCGAACGCGCCCGCGGCGCCGAGGGCCAGCACGACGCCCGCCACGAGGAGGCCCAGACTCGCGCCGATCGGCGCGAGAAACGAAGGCGGACGACGTGGGCGGGGCGCCGGCGGAGGAGGCGGCGCGACGACCCACGGTTCGTCGCCGCCCAGTGGTTCCTCGTAGATCGGCGCGGTGTACGTGGCGCGCGGGGTCTCGCTGAAGTTGGCGGTGTAGCCGGGCGGCGGGCCGAGTGGAGCGCCACCGGGCCGCTGCTGCGGCGTGGGCGCCGGCTCGCCATAGCCGTGCCGGTAGATGATCAGCGCGCCGATCGCCGCGGCCAGGATGATCGCGGGGAACGGGCCTGGCCAGCCGCGCCCGACGACGGCGCCGAGCGCTAGGACACCGAGCAGCCCGATGCCGAACGCGAACAAGGTGAACAACGTGCCGCGACCGCGCACCAGTCGCTGCGCCTCCGACTGCGCGGCGGCGTCATCCGGGATCAGCAGCCAAGCGATCGCGTACAGCAGCAGCCCGGCGCCTCCGAAGACCGCGAGCACGGCGAGCGTGATGCGGAAAACGACGGGGTCGACGCCGGTGTAGCGGCCGAGGCCGCCGCACACGCCCGCGATCACGCGGTCGCTGCTGCTCCGCCGGAGGTTGCGGATGTCGCGCCGATCCAACGGTGGGGTGGGCGGCGGGCTTGGTTGTTCGGTCATGCTCCTCATCCTCGGGGCCACGAGCGGCCGGCGGCATCGGGAACTACCCTGGCCCGACCCTGATCTGGCGCCTGAGTCGGCTCCGCGGTCGCGGTTCCGTGTGACCATCGAGGCGTGCAATCACCGAAGCTGTTCCGCGCGACGCAGAGCCGCATGGTCGCGGGCGTCGCGCGCGGACTGGCCGACCACATCGGCGTCGACGTGCTCGTCGTGCGCGGCCTCTTCGTCGTCCTAGCCTTCGCCGGCGGTGCGGGCATCGCCATGTACGCGGCGTTTTGGGCGTTCGTCCCCGCGGCGCCGGGGGGCCCGGACGGCGACGCGTCGTCCCCACCCCGCGCCGCCGTCGGACGGCGGGGTGGCATCGGCCGCGACCGCTTTGGCGAGAGCGGGCAGTACGTCGCGTTGGCGGCGGTCGCGATCGGTGGCGTGCTTGCCGTGCAATCGCTCGGACTCGGGCTGCCCGGACGGCTGCTGTGGCCGCTCGCGCTCACCGCGTTCGGCGCCGCGGTGTTGTGGCGGCAGGCCGACGAGGCGCAACGCACTCGATGGCGGTCGGCGGTCGGGCATCGCCGTCCGAGGCTGGCGACGACGCTGATCGGGGCGGTCCTCGTCTTCGCCGGCGCCGCGACCTTCCTCGCGTATCACGCGCAGTTGAGCCAGGTGCGCAACGGCTTGCTGTCCACGGCGGTGCTTGTCACCGGTATCGCGGTGATCACCGGGCCGTGGTGGCTCGGCACCGTGCGCGCGCTGTCGACCGAGCGGCGGGCGCGCATCCGCGAGCAGGAACGCGCCGAACTCGCCGCGCATCTGCACGACTCGGTGCTGCACACGCTCGCGCTGATTCAGCGGCACGTCGAGGACCCGCGCGAGGTGCAGCGGCTCGCCCGCGGCCAGGAGCGCGAGTTGCGGACGTGGCTCTACCGCCCGGCGTCCGACCAAGAGCGCGACTTCGGCAGGGCGCTCGAACGCACGCTCGCCGAAATCGAAGACAGCCAAGGCGTTTCGATCGACGTCGTGGTCGTCGGCGAGTGCCCGCTCGACGACCGGCTCGGCGCCGCTCTGCAGGCCGTGCGCGAGGCGGCGGTGAACGCGGCCAAGCACTCGGGAAGTAAGTCCATCTCGGTGTACGCGGAGATTGAGCCGTCGAAGGTGACGGTGTTCGTGCGCGACCGCGGCAAGGGTTTCGACATGAGCGCGGTGCCCGAGGACCGGCTCGGCGTGAGAGAGTCGATCGTGGGGCGGATGGAACGCCACGGTGGCAAGGCGTTCATCCGCACCGCGCCCGGCGAGGGCACCGAGGTCAGGCTTGAGATGGAGTTGAAGTGACACCCGCAGTGCGCGTCGTCTTGGTCGATGACCACCGGCTGTTTAGGTCCGGCGTGCGAGCCGAGCTGGGGTCGCGGGTCGATGTGGTGGGCGAGGCAGAGGACGTCCCGTCGGCCATCGCGGCCATAACCGCGGTAATCCCGGACGTCGTGCTGCTCGACGTCCACCTGCCCGGCGGTGGTGGCGCCGAGGTTTTGCGGGCGGTTTTGCCAAGACTGCCCGACGTGCGATTTCTCGCGGTGTCGGTGTCTGACGCGGCAGAGGACGTCATTGGCACGATCCGCGCGGGCGCTCGCGGCTACGTCACGAAGACCATCTCGGGCGCGGATTTGACCGACGCGGTGGTGCGAGTGGCCGACGGCGACGCGGTGTTTTCCCCACGGCTAGCTGGATTTGTGCTCGACGCGTTCGCCGCGACCGACGCGCCGTCCATCGATCCTGAGCTTGACGCGCTGACCCAACGCGAGCGAGAAGTATTGCGGCTCATAGCGCGTGGCTACGCCTACAAGGAAATCGCGCGCGAGCTCTTCATCTCGGTGAAGACCGTCGAGACGCATGTGTCGAGCGTGCTACGCAAGCTCCAGCTGTCGAACCGGCACGAGCTCACCCGCTGGGCGACCGATCGCCGCCTAGTGTGACGTCCAAGTCGGCGCGATGCCGTGCCGCGAGCGGCGCAAGCAAATCGGGGTGGCGCAATAGCGCGGCGGCCGCGCCGTCGATGTGGTCGGGATGCGTGAGTCGGCGAAACTGCATGGGCAAGCCGCCGGTGTGCTCTGAAGCGGCGACCGCTTCGCAGGCTTGAACGGCAAGCTCGCGGTCGGTGAGCAGCGCGGCAGCCCAGCTCGCGACCACGTCGTCGACCCAGCTTCGCCACGGCTCTTGCTCAACGTCGGTGGCCAGATCGTCAAGCCACCACGAACCGCTGGGCGCGAGCAGGTCGAGCAACTCCGCGTCGGTCTTCGTGGGATAGCGCAGCCAGGCGGCGACGGTGACTGCCTGGCGAGCCTGTTGTCGCGCCAGCGCGCCGGCGTGCGCGCCTCCAGTGGCGGGAAACGCCAAGATCAGCCACTGGGTGGTGGCCGCGATCACGTCGTCGAGCGGATTGCTCATAGCAAAGGAGTCGGCAGGTAGGGGTCAGGTCTTCATCGCGCGGAAGACGACGTCGATGGCTTCTGCCGCACTCGTTGCCGTGGTCAGGGTAACGCGCGCACCGGCTTGATCGCTGATTTCCCACCCATGCAAGCAAACGACGGGCGTCGCGGTGCGCATCGCCAACGCGATCTCGCTGAGCGTGCCCCAACTGCCCCCGACCGCGATCACGCCGTCGACGGCGCGAACGAGCAATCCGTTGCGCAGCTCGCCAAGCCCGGTCGGGATCGCGACGTCGACGAACTCGTTCGCGTCGGTGGCGTCGGCGGTCGGCAGCAGCCCGATCACCAGGCCGCCCGTCTCGCGAGCGCCGCGAGAGGCGGCCGCCATCACGCCGCCGAGGCCGCCTGACATGACGACGGCACCGCGTTGCGCGATCAGTTTGCCTACTGTGTAGGCGGTTTCGCGCAGCGCGTCGTCCGCCTCACTGGGTCCGACGACGGCGATCAGGCGGCGCCCGCCCATCGTCTAAGCGGTCGCCATCACGAGGAACGACTCGGCGAGCCGGCCCTCGGGCAGTCCGGCGCGTTCGGCGCTTGCCTTCAGCCACCGGCTGAGGAACTCCTCAAGGTCGTCCATGTGGCCGGTCTGGCTCTCGTGCGCGCGCAACGCGGCGACCTTGCGCTCGAACGTGTCGGTGACGTCGATGTGGTGCGCCGGCAGGTGCGCGGCATGCGGCGCGCCCATGACCCAAGTCTCCGGGACGGACCAGGCGTCGAGGCCCTCGTCGAGCCGCAATTCGGGGTGGGCGAACGGGTTGCGCGCGTCGGGATAGATCGCGTTGAGCGCCGCCTCACCCGCGGCGCGGTGATCGGGATGACTGCGGCCGATGCGCTCGTAGTCGCGTTCGGGCGATTGCACGAGCATTCGCTGCGGCTTGACCTGTCGGATCACCCGGCTGATGTCGCGGCGAAGCTCGAGGCTGGCGCCAGCTTGCCGTCCGAGTAACCGAGAAAGCGGACGTCGTGAACCCCCAGCCGCTTGGCCGCCTCCGTCTGTTCGGCGCGGCGGACTCCGGCGATCTGATCGCGCGGGAAGTCGAGGTCGAAGCCGCCGGCGTCGCCGTCGGTGCAGATGCAGTAGGCGACTTCGATGCCGACTTCTGTCCAGGTCGCGATGGTGCCGCCGGCGCCGAAGTCGACGTCGTCGGGGTGGGCCGTCACGACCAGGGCGCGCTGGATCTCGGAGTCAGGCAACGGGCTGGGCATTCGGCCATCCTAAGGTGCGCGCTCGCTAGCCTGCCCGGCCATCACGACGGTGCGCATCGGGAACGGGATCGAGATGCCCTCGGCGCGGTAGCGCTCGTGCAACTGTTTGATGAACTCGTGCGTGATGAGGTACTGGTCGGTGAACTCCTTGCCACGCAAGATGACCGAGAAGTCGATGCTGGAGTCGTTGAACGTGTGGTAGCGGATGAACGGCTCGTGCGTCGTGACCGCGCCGGTCACCTGCGCCAGCACCTGGCGGGCGACGTCGATCGTCACTTCCTCCACGTGGCGCAGGTCGCTGTCGTAGCTCACGCCGACTTGCACCAGCACCGACATCTCCTGCTCGGGCCAGTGGTAGTTCGTGACGATCGACGACGCCAGCTTGGCGTTCGGGACGATGATGAGGTTGTTCGACAGCTCGCGGACGACCGTGTTCCGCCAGTTGATGTCGACGACATAACCTTGCTGGCCGGTGTCGAGGCGGATGAACTCGCCTGGCTGCACCTTCTTCGACGCCAGGATGTGTACGCCGGCAAACAGGTTCGACAGCGTGTCCTGCAGCGCCAACGCGACCGCCAGGCCGCCCACGCCGAGCGCCGTCAGCAGTGGCGCGATCGACACGCCGACGCTGTCGAGCAGGATCAGCAACCCGATCGCTACGACGACCACCCTGGTGATGTTGACGAAGATCGTCGCGGACTGCGCGACGCCCGCGCGCGACGCCGCCGCGGAGCCGATCAGCCGGCCCGCGGCTCGGGCGAGCGCGAACGTCACGATCGCGATGAGGAGCGCCAGCAACAGCCGGGTGATCGCGCGATGCCACCGGTCTTCGAACGGAAGGGCGATGACCGCCGCCCAGGTGCCCGCGATCGCGCACACCCCGAGCGCCGTTCGACCGAGAAAGTCGAAGACCAGGTCGTCGACGATCCACTTGCTACGCGTCGCCCGATGGGTCAACCTGGCGAACAGCGCGCGCAAGACCAGCCCGATCACGACACCCGCCGCGAAGTAGGCGGCGGCGGCGATCGCCTGGTGCGGCGACACGTGCGACATCGAAATCTCCAGCTTCCGCGTGTTCCCGTCGGTCCCGACCCGTCGGTCCCGACCCGTCGAGCCGACTGGCACGGTAGAGGAGGGGCGGCGCCCCGGCACCGCGCGACGGCCCCGGCATCCAAGATGTCATCCAACTGACACCAATCGGCGGACGTCAATCAGCTGTCCACCGCCGTTGGCGCCGAGCGGTTCGGCTGTCGCCGGCGATCCGTAGACTCGACCGCGCGATGTCAGCACACACCGAAGCGCTTCTGGCCGATCTCAACCCCCAACAGCGCGCCGCCGTGGTCCACGAAGGCGGCCCGCTCCTGATCGTCGCCGGCGCCGGCTCTGGGAAGACCCGGGTGTTGACCCGGCGGATCGCCTACCTGCTCGGCGAGCGGCACGTCGCGCCGTCCGAGGTCTTGGCGATCACCTTCACCAACAAGGCCGCGGGCGAGATGAAAGAGCGGGTGGCCGCGGTGGTCGGCAACCGGGCCCGCGTCATGTGGGTGATGACGTTCCACTCCGCGTGCGTTCGGATCTTGCGGGAGAACGCGAAGCGACTGGGTTTCACGAGCACCTTCTCGATCTACGACGCCGCCGACTCGCAACGGTTGATGGCCCTCGTCTGCCGCGAGCTCGACCTCGATCCCAAGCGCTATCCGCCGCGCTCGTTTTCCAACCAGGTCTCGAATCTGAAGAACGAGCTCATCGACGAAGAAGACTTCGCCCGCAAGGCCGCCAACCACCACGAGAAGACGCTCGCCGAGGCCTACACCGGTTACCAGCGGCGTCTCCGCGAGGCGAACGCCCTCGACTTCGACGACCTCATCATGGTCACCGTCAATCTCCTGCAAGCTTTTCCGGACGTCGCGGAGCACTACCGCAGGCGCTTCCGGCACGTGTTGGTCGACGAGTACCAAGACACCAACCACGCGCAGTACACGCTGGTGCGCGAGCTTGTCGGGGCGCCGCGGCGCACGCGGAGAAACGCACGGTCGACGGCGAGTTGGTGCGCGCGGCGACGTCGTCCGAGGTGCCCCCTGCGGAGTTGGTCGTCGTCGGCGACGCCGACCAGTCGATCTACGCGTTTCGCGGCGCGACGATCCGCAACATCCTGGAGTTCGAGCGCGACTATCCGAACGCCACCGTCGTCCTGCTCGAGCAGAATTACCGCTCCACGCAAACGATTCTGAGCGCGGCCAACGCCGTCATCACCCGCAACGAGGGTCGTAAGGCGAAGAACCTTTGGTCGAACGCCGGCGACGGTGACCGCATCGGCGGCTACGTCGCGGACGACGAGCGCAGCGAGGCGCAGTTTGTCGCGGAAGAGATTGACAACTTGCGCGACGGAGGCGTCGCGACGTACAAGGACGTCGCGGTCTTTTATCGCACCAACGCGCAGTCGCGCGTCTTTGAAGAGGTGTTCATCCGGGTCGGCCTGCCGTACAAGGTCGTCGGGGGAGTGCGGTTCTACGAGCGCCGCGAGGTGCGCGACCTGCTCGCCTACCTGCGGGTGCTGGTGAATCCCGAAGACACCGTGTCGTTGCGGCGCATCTTGAACGTGCCGCGCCGCGGTATCGGCGATCGCGCCGAGGCCTGCGTCGAGGCGCTGTCGAGTCGAGAGCGAATCTCCTTCAGCCAGTCCCTGCGCCGCTGCGACGAGGCGTACGGCATCGCCACTCGCTCGGCGTCGGCCATCAAGGATTTCGTCGCGCTGCTCGACGAATTGCGGGCGTTGGCCGAGTCCTCGCCGCCGTCCGAGGTGATGGAGGCGGTGCTCTCGAAGAGCGGCTACCTCGCCGAGTTGGAGGCCAGCGGAGACCCGCAGGACGAGTCCCGCGTCGAAAACCTTCGCGAACTGGTCACCGTCGCGAGCGAGTTCGAAGAGGCCAACCCCGACGGCAACTTGGCCGACTTCCTCGAGCAGGTCGCGCTGGTCGCCGACGCCGACGAGATTCCCAGCGCCGACGCCGCGCACGACGGCGTGGTCACCCTCATGACGCTGCACACCGCGAAGGGTCTTGAGTTTCCGGTGGTCTTCCTCACCGGCTTGGAAGACGGCGTGTTCCCGCACATGCGGTCGCTGACCGAGCCGAAGGAGTTGGAGGAGGAGCGCCGGCTCGCGTACGTCGGTATCACGCGTGCCCAGCGCCGGCTGTACCTGAGCCGGTCGATGCAGCGCAGCACGTACGGCGCACCGTCGTACAACCCGCCGTCACGGTTTCTCGACGAGGTCCCAGAGCACCTGGTGGATTGGAAGCGGGCGCAACCGAAGTCGTTCACACCGAGCGGCGGTTACCGCTCGTCGTCCTCGCCGGCGGCCTTGCGGGGGACGCCGTCGAAGCCGTCAGGTGTCGGCAACCGCGCGATCCCGTCGCTTCAGCCCGGCGATCGGGTGAGCCACGACTCCTTCGGTCTGGGCACGGTGGTCTCGACGTCCGGGTCTGGTGACAACGTGCAGGCGAAGGTCGACTTCGGCGCGGCGACCGGGCAGAAGACGTTCGTTTTGCGGTACGCGCCGATCGAGAAGCTCTAAGTCAGATGTGAACGCCGCGAGCGGCGAGGAACGGGATCGGGTCGACCGGCACGCCGCCGATGCGGACCTCGAAGTGCAGGTGCGGCCCGGTGGCGTCGCCGGCCGCGCCGACGAGCGCGATCGGCTGGCCGGCCTGCAGGTGGTCGCCTGCCTTCACGAGGAATTTCTCCATGTGGCCGTACCAGGTCTGCGTGCCGTCCCAGTCGAGGATTTTCACCACCCGGCCGTATCCGCTCTCCGGGCCGGCATAGAGGACAGTGCCCTCGACCGCGGCGACGATCTGCGAGCCGTACCCGCCGGCGAGGTCGACGCCCTCGTGCATGCGGCCCCACCGCATCCCGAACGGTGAACTTATGCCGCCGCCGTTGGGCCGCACCCAGCGGTGCTCATAGGCCAGCTTCGCCGCAGCCACTTTCGCTTTAGCCGCAGCCACTTTCGCCTTCGCCGCGGCTTCGGCGGCAGCCTTCGCAGCCGCCTGCTGCGCGGCCAAGTTGGCGGCGGCGTCGGCCAGCGTCTCCTGGTGCGGCGCGGTGGCGACCGGCGTGAGCACGTCGTCGGTGGCGGGGGTGACGCAAGCGCGGTGCGCGCCAGGTCGCGGCCGGCCCGATCGTTCAGCGTGCGCAACCGGACGGCGGTCGCGCCGCCGTCGTGCGTCACGCCGAGGACGCTGCTCGCCGACGCCTCCAGCGTTCGGAGACCCGGGCGCACCAGGCGCGGCAGCCCACGCGGAGCCACCGACACGGCGGCGCACGCGCAGGCCGCGACCAGCGCGCGGCGGCGAACCGTTTGCACGAAAAGGCGTCCTTCGGAAAGTCGTGAGTCGGCCAGGACAGCAGCGGCGCCGAGGTTAACCCAGCCCGGACCGATTCGGCAAAGGGGGGACGGCGATACGCTCGGGAACGAGTGGTTTGTCACATCCATTCGAGCGGAGGGGTGCATGGCGGACGCCGGCCGGGCGCGCATCGTCGTCGCGAAACCAGGCCTTGACGGTCACGATCGCGGCGCGAAGGTCGTGGCGCGAGCTTTGCGTGACGCCGGTGCCGAGGTCATTTACACCGGGTTGCATCAGACTCCGGAGCAAATCGTCGCGACCGCCGTCCAGGAGGACGCCGACGCGATCGGCCTGTCCATCCTGTCCGGCGCGCACATGACGTTGTTCGCGCGCGTGCTCGAGCTGCTGCGTGAACGCGGCGCCGCCGACATCTTGGTGTTCGGCGGGGGGATCATCCCCGACGCCGACATTCCGGAGCTGAAATCCCTCGGCGTTGCTGAGGTTTTCACCCCAGGCGCGAGCACCCAGTCGATCGTCGACTGGGTGCGCGCGAACGTCGGGGTTAATCCAGCCGCCAGCTGACGGCTGCTCCGCGGTCAGTGCTGGCCGGGAGCGTTGTCATTTCCGGTGACCGCCGTTGCCGTTGCCAGGGCCGTGGCCGCTGTTGCCGTGGCCGTTCTGGCCGTTGCCGTGGCCGTTGCCGCCGCGGTCGCTGCCGCGGTTGTCGCGCTGGTCGTCGGCGGTGGCGCTGGCGCTTGGGCTGTCGATCGGTGACGCGCTGCCTGGTCGTCGCCCGACTCGTGGTGCGCCGGCTCATGCACCGTGGCGCAAAACGACGTGATGCTGTCGTCGCTACCGTCGCCACCGGCGATTTTCGAGAGCTTGTCCCGGAACCCGACCTGGTTTTGCAGGTGGTGCGCAGTCGCGTTCGACCATGCGGTGCAAAGCCCGAACGCGGCCGGGTCGACTGACGCCGACGGCGAATCGGACGGTGACGCGGACGTCAGAGGCGAGGCTGACACCAACGGCGACCCAGGGGTGGCGGGCGACGGTCGATGTCGACGCCGAGACGGACGGCGACGGGCTTGTCTGCGGGCTTGCGAACTCGTGCCCGTGATCCCGGCCGGTGTCGCTCGCGTGCGAGTGCGCGGGCGGCGCGGCGATGAGGTGGTGCGCGATGTCTTGAACGCTGGCGGGCAGCGCGTCGGCGTAGGCGGCGGTGGCGGCGCCCGTGGCGCCGACAGCGGCGGCGGCGAGGGCGGCGGCGATTTTGCCCGTCAACAGGGAGTTCAGCATGCGAGACCTCACGAGGGAGCGGCGGCGAGCCGGCTTGGACGATGCGGACACGGACTCGAGATGCTCCCGCTGGAAAGCCGCGACGATTTCGCGTTCGCCGGCGAGCTCCGACGCACTCGCCGGCGCCGACGCGGCGTCCAGCAGATCTGCGACGTCGTACCACTCGCCTGACTGCAGGTACTGCGGCGCCAACGGGTCGGCGCGCTTGCCGAAGCGGCGCGCGCCGAACGGTGTCTGAGGTCGCGGTTTCCTGAGCATCTCGAGGTCCGGAACGCCGTCCGGCCTCATCGCGTTACAGCTTTCCGGCCGGCGACGGCCGAATCACTCGAATGGGGGAGCAGCTCGCGAAGCCTGCGCAGCGCTCGATGGCTGGTGACCCGCACCGCGCCAGGGCTCTTCCGGACGACCCGAGCCACGTCGGCCACCTCGAGCCCCGCCACCACCCGCAGCATGATGACCTCGGCCTGGTCCGGCGGCAGCTTCGCGATCAGCGCCAACGCCGCCTCGGTGTCGAGCCGTTCAAGCACCGCCGCGGCGGTGTCGTCGGGCGCTGCGGGCGGCGCGACGTCGTCGTCGTCCGAGATCTCGATCGGACGACGCGCGGCCTGGCGTGCGGCGTCCGTCACCTTGTTGCGCGCGATCGTGAACAGCCACGACTTGAAACCCGCCTCGTCGCCGGAAAAGCCGCGCAGCCCGCGCACGACCTGGAGCCAGGTCTCCGACGCCACGTCGTCGGCGATCTTCGGCGCGAGCACTCGGAGGTAGCGGAGCAGCGCCGGATTGAGGGAGCGCCACAGCTGCGCGAACGCCTGATCGTCGCCCGAGCGCGCGGCGGCGAGGGCTTGCTCGAAGGGGACGTCAGCCATGGCTGGGGTTGTCATCGGCGCCAAATCTCCCAATGCGTAGCCGTTGCAGGCGCCAACGGGGGCCACGCATCGGCCAACTCGACGGGCCGGGCGCCGGTTCAACCGGGCCGCTGGGTAACCTCGCAAGCACACCCGCCGCCGCCCGTAGGGGATCTCGACGTGGACCTGTTCGAGTACCAGGCCAAGGATCTGTTCGCCGCGCATGGCGTTCCAGTGACGCCGGGACAAGTCGCCACCACACCGGAGCAGGCGGGGCCGAGATCGCCGCGAAGCTCGGCGGCAAGGTCGTCGTCAAGGCGCAGGTGAAGACCGGGGGCCGCGGCAAGGCGGGCGGGGTCAAGCTCGCCGACGACGCCTCCGACGCGCAGGCGAAGGCGCAGGCGATCCTCGGCATGGACATCAAGGGCCACACCGTCCATCGCGTGCTGGTCACCGAGGCCACCGACATCGCCGAGGAGTACTACTTCTCCTTCCTGCTCGACCGGTCTAACCGCACGTTTCTCGCGATGGCGTCGCGTGAGGGGGGCGTCGAGATCGAGCAGGTCGCGGTCGAGAGCCCCGAGGCGCTGGCCAAGGTGCCGATCGACGCGAGCGTCGGCGTCGACGTCGCGAGGGCGCGCGAGATCGCCGTGGCCGCGAAGTATCCGGACGACGTGATCGATCAGGCGGCCGACGCGATCGTCGCGCTGTGGGACGTCTTCGTGAAGGAGGACGCCACACTCGTCGAGGTCAACCCGCTGGTGAAGACCACCGACGGCCGGCTGGTCGCGCTCGACGGCAAGATGACCCTCGACGACAACGCCCGCTTCCGCCACTCCGAGCACGAGGCGCTGGTTGACCAGGCTTCCGCGGACCCCTTGGAGGCGCGGGCCAAGGAAGCCGACCTCAACTACGTCAAGCTTGACGGCCAGGTCGGCATCATCGGCAACGGCGCCGGACTCGTCATGAGCACGCTCGACGTCGTCGCGTACGCCGGCGAGCAGCACGGCGGCATCCGGCCGGCGAACTTCCTCGACATCGGTGGCGGGGCGTCCGCCGACGTGATGGCGGCCGGGCTCGGCATCGTGCTCTCCGACCCTTCGGTGAAGTCGCTGCTGGTCAACGTGTTCGGCGGCATCACGGCCTGCGACGCGGTCGCGAACGGCATCGTGGCCGCATTCGACAAACTGCGCGCCGGCGGCGAGGACATCTCGGTGCCGCTGGTCGTCCGCCTTGACGGGAACCGCGCCGCCGATGGCCGAAAGATCCTCGCTGACGCCGGGCTGGCCGGTGTCGAGCAAAACGACACGATGGACGGCGCTGCCCAGCGTGCCGCAGAACTCGCTGCTAGGTAAGGGAAAACTCGAACATGGCGATCTTCCTCGACCGCAACAGCCGGGTCATCGTGCAGGGCATAACCGGCTCCGAGGGCAGCAAGCACGCCCGCCGCATGCTGGCTGCGGGCACGAACATCGTCGGCGGCACCAACCCGCGGAAGGCGGGCACGGTCGTCGAGTTCGACGGAAAGCAGTTGCCGGTCTTCGGCACGATCGCCGAGGCGATGGCGCAGGCCGAGGCGAACGTGGTGGTGAGCTTCGTGCCCCCCGCAGGCGCGAAGGCGGGCATGATCGAGGCGATCGACGCCGGCATCCCGCTGGCCGTCGTCATCACCGAAGGCATCCCGGTGCATGACACCACCGACGCATGGGCGCACAACGTCGCCTCCGGCGAGGCGGACGCGCATCATCGGACCGAACTGCCCGGGTATCGCCTCTCCCGGCCAGTCGAACGCCGGCATCATCCCCGCCGACATCACCAAGCCCGGCCGCATCGGGCTGGTGTCGAAGTCGGGCACGCTGACGTACCAGATGATGTTCGAGCTGCGCGACGTCGGCTTCTCCACCTGCGTCGGCATCGGGGGCGACCCGGTCGTGGGCACCACGCACATCGACTGCCTCCAGGCTTTCCAGGACGACCCCGACACCGACGCGATCGTGATGATCGGCGAGATCGGCGGCGACGCGGAGGAGCGGGCGGCGGCGTTCATCGAGGCGTCGGTCACCAAGCCGGTGGTCGGCTACGTCGCGGGATTCACGGCGCCCGAGGGCAAGACGATGGGGCACGCCGGGGCAATCGTGTCGGGTTCGTCGGGTACCGCCCAGGCGAAGAAAGAAGCCCTCGAAAAGGTCGGCGTGCAGGTGGGCAAGACGCCGTCCGAGACCGCGCGCCTCATGCGCGAGATCATGGCGTCGCTCTAGCGTCGCGCGCCACCACCTCGCCGCCTCGCCGCGACTTTGCGTTCCGGTGACGTTTGCTCCCGGAATCCGGGAGCAAACGTCACCAGAATCTGGCCGCCCGTATCAGCGCCCCGAGGCCACCGCTCTTATGAGAGCGACGGGACGCGCGAAACTGCCCCAAGGTTTGCGCCAACCCGTAGACAGTGGCCAGTTCTTAGGCCAATGTTAGCTGAACTTTTGCACGGCGCGGACCGCCGTGCAGCATAGGGAGGATCGGCAAATGTCCGGCTTGGATCTGACGAAAGTGAGCCGCAACGACAAGGGCCTGATCGGTGCGGGTATCGTGGTTTTCATCGCTTCATTCCTGCCGTACTGGGGTATTTCTGCTGGGCCGTACAGCGCGAGCACCAATGCGTGGACCGGTTACGCGACCTTCGGGCTGCTGCTGCTCTTCATCGCAGCCGGTATCGCGGCGGCACGGGTGTTCGGCGGCGCCAACCTGCCCAAGCTGCCAGTTGGAGCGAACCTCGTGGTCGCCGCGCTGGCTGCGTTGGGCACCCTTCTCGTGATCCTCCGCGGCTTCACGTACCCGCACGCGAGCTTCGCCGGCGCCTCCGAGGGCGTCAAGTGGGGCGGCTACATCCTGATGATCGCCGCCGTGGTCGAGACGGTCTTCGCGGTGATGAACTTCCGCACCTCTGGAGAGAAGCTGGCGTGGGACGCGACCGCGATGAACAAGCCAGCTCCCGCTGGCGGCGCACCGGTTCCGCCCGCGCAGCCGACGTCGCCAACGGACCAGCCGACGAGCTCGTCGTCCGACCAGGTCTAAGCAACAGCCCGGAAAGGGGCGGCTGGCGAACTTCGCCTGCCGCCCCTTCGCTTTTGCGACACCCCGAACAACCCGTGGATTCGGGGGATCAGCCCCGCGCGCTGCGAGCATGGACCGCATGGCGGACACGATGTCGCGCCCGTCGGCGGCGGTTCGAGAGCCACCACAACAGGGCCAGGAGTCACTTGAGCAGCGGCCGAAGACTCGGCCGGTCGCGCTCGTCGGCATCGCGGTCGCGGGCTGGACCATCGCCCTCGGCGTCGCCATCTTGATCTGCCTGACCCTCACCGCCTGGGTGACGGCCGCGCACCACGACGACGCCATCCGTCCCGCGATCGCGACCGCGCTGCAAGCCTGGCTGCTCGCCCAGCACACCGGGATCAGCGTGGGCGCGGGCACGATCAGCGTGATCCCGCTCGGTCTGACCGTCTTGCTCGGCGCGTTACTCGTTCGCGCCGGTCGCCTGACCTCCCGGCACAGCGGTGGGCGCGACCTGCTCGACGCGGGCACCGCGACGCTCGCGCTCGCGTTGCCTTACGCGGTCATCGCCGCGCTGCTCACCAGTCCCGCGCGCGCCGGCAACGTTCGTCCTGAACCGCTCCAAGCGCTCGCCGGCGCCTTCGTGCTGGCAATACTGTGCGCCGGCTTTGGCGCGTTGCGCGAGACCGATCAACTCGGTCGGCTTGTCGCCTTCATCCCGGACGACGTGCGCACCGCGATCCGCGCAGGCCTCTCGTCGTCCATCGTCGTTCTTGGCGTCGGCGCGGTGATGGTGGCGGCGGCGCTCGCCACGAACGCTGGTCGCGCCGGCGAACTCGCGGCCGCCAGCCACGGCGGGTTCTCAGGCGCCGTCCTGCTGTCTGTGGTGTCGGTCGCCTACGTCCCGAACGTCGCCGGTTGGGCGAGCGCGTACGCGCTCGGGCCGGGATTCGCGGTCGGCGCGCACACCTCGGTGTCCGTGACCGGTGTGACGTTGGGCGCCGTGCCGTCGTTGCCGCTGTTCGCCCCGCTGCCGCAAAGCGGTTCGGCCGCCGGCCTCGGTTGGCTCGCGCTCGCGGTCCCGCTCGGCGCCGGGGTGCTGGCCGGCTGGTTGCTGACCCGCGAACGGCCGGCGCCGACGACGGCGCAGAACGCGCCGTGGTGGGAAAAAGAAGCGTTGCCCGAATGCGGTTGGGGGCTGGCCGCCGGCGCGGCCGCCGGGCTGGCGCTCGCGGTCGTCGCGTGGTTGTCCGGCGGGTCGTTGGGCGCTGGGCGGATGAGCGTCATCGGTCCGGCGGCCGGGTGGGTGCTGCTGGCCGGCATGCTCGAGATCGGCGTCGTCGCCGCGGCGACGATATGGGCGCTGCGTTGGCACGACCGGCGCTGAACCGCTGCCCGACGCCCGATAGTCTTTCGCCGCCGCGCGCCATCGCCGGGCGCGCGAGGCATGCCGCCGGGGAGGTGTGCCGGGTGCTGAGACATTGGGAGATTCCGCTGCGTCACAGCCCGTTGCGCGTCGTCGTCCTCGTCTCGGGGACGGGCACCAACCTGCAGGCGCTGCTCGACGCGGCCGCCGATCCGAGGTACGGCGCGCAGATCGTCGCGGTCGGCGCCGACCGCGACGGGACGCTCGCGGTCGAGCGCGCTCGCCAAGCGGCGGCGCCGACCTTCGTCGTCCGGCTCAAGGACTTTCCCGACCGCGCCGCGTGGGACGCCGCTCTGGCCGACGCAGTCGCCGAGCACTCGCCTGACCTCGTCGTGCTGGCCGGCTTCATGAAGCTGGTCGGGTCGACGTTCATGGGCAAGTTCGACGGGCGGATCGTGAACACGCATCCGGCGCTGTCGCCCGCGTTTCCGGGCATGCACGGCCCGCGTGACGCCCTCGCCTACGGCGTCAAGGTCAGTGGCTGCACACTGTTCGTGGTCGACGACGGCGTCGACACCGGCCCGATCATCGCGCAGGCCGCGGTGCCCGTTCTCGACACCGACGACGAGGAGTCGTTGCACGAGCGCATCAAGAACGTCGAGCGGAAGATGCTCGTCGACACGATCGGCAAGATGGCCCGCGAGGGCTGGACCGTCACCGGCAGAAAGGTCACCATCCCGTGAGCAGCAGCACTGTCGACGATGCCGGCGCGGCCCACGAGGGTCGGCGTCCGATCAAGCGGGCGCTGATTTCCGTGTACGACAAGACGTCCCTCATCGAGTTGGGCCAGGGGCTCGCGGCGGCCGGCGTCGAGATCGTGTCGACCGGGACGACGGCGGCGGTGCTCGCGGAGTCGGGCGTGCCGGTCGTGAAGGTCGAGGAGCTGACGGGCTTCCCCGAATGCCTTGAAGGCCGGGTGAAGACGCTGCACCCGAAGGTCCACGCCGGGTTGCTCGCTGACACCCGCAAGCCTGACCACCTGCCGCCAGCTCGACGAGCTTGGCGTCGCGCCGTTCGACCTGCTGGTGTCGAACCTTTACCCGTTTCGCGAGACGGTCGCGAAGGGCGCGGCGCCTGACGCCGTCGTCGAGCAGATCGACATCGGTGGCCCGTCGATGGTGCGGGCCGCGGCGAAGAACCATCCGTCGGTCGCCGTTGTCACGTCGCCGGCGCGCTACATCGACGTCCTCGACGCGTTGAACGACGGCGGGTTCACGTTGGGGCAGCGGAAAGCCTTGGCGGTGGAGGCTTTCGTGCACACCGCGTCGTACGACGTCGCGGTCGCGTCGTGGATGGGCAACGCGTACGCGCCGACCGACGAGGGCAGCGGGTTCCCCGAATGGCTCGGCGGGAGTTGGCGACGCGGCGAAGTGCTGCGTTATGGCGAGAACCCGCATCAGCGCGCGGCGTTGTACCGCTCGGAGCACGGGCCGTTGGGCTTGGCGCAGGCGAAAGTGCTGCACGGCAAGGCGATGTCCTACAACA
This sequence comes from uncultured Actinomycetes bacterium, assembly GCA_963747395.1. Lineage (GTDB taxonomy): Bacteria > Actinomycetota > Actinomycetes > Acidothermales > Acidothermaceae > JAICLV01. The sequence goes on from CAVVEX010000012.1 coordinate 121,409, forward strand.
ACTACGTCGACACCGACGCCGCGCGTCGGGCCGCGTACGACTTCACCGAGCCTTGCGTGGCCATCATCAAGCACGCCAACCCGTGCGGCATCGCGATCGGGGCTGATCTCGAGGAAGCGCATCGCAAGGCGCTGGCGTGCGACCCGGTCTCCGCGTACGGCGGCGTGGTCGCGACCAACCGACCGATCAACGCCGCGGTCGCGCGTCAGATCGCCGAGGTGTTCACCGAGGTGGTGTGCGCGCCGGAGTTCTCCGAAGACGCGCTCGACATCTTGACCGCGAAGAAGAACCTGCGGCTGCTGCTGTGCGCCGGGATGCATCCGGCTCACCACGTCGTGGAGACCCGGCAGATCAGTGGCGGGCTGCTTATGCAAAGCGTCGACGACATCGAAGCGGACGGCGACGACGCGGCGACCTGGACGCTTCGGTCAGGCGCCGCGGCCGACGCCACGACGCTCGCCGACTTGGAATTCGCGTGGCGCGCGGTGCGGTCGGTGAAATCCAACGCGATCCTGCTGGCGGCCGACCGGGCGTCGGTCGGCGTCGGCATGGGACAGGTCAACCGCGTCGACTCAGCGAAGTTGGCCGTGGCGCGGGCTGGCGATCGGGCGGCTGGCTCGGTGGCGGCGTCCGACGCGTTCTTCCCGTTCCCCGACGGACTTCAGGTGCTGGTCGACGCGGGCGTGCGCGCGGTCGTCGAGCCGGGTGGCTCGAATTCACGACGACGACGTGGTCGCGGCCGCGCAGGCCGCCGGCATCACGCTCTATTTCACCGGCACCCGGCATTTCTTCCACTGACGCGAGCCCCCGGTCGGCTCGGTCCGTGGACGCCGTCGGTCATCGGGCGCGTGAAAGACTGAGCTCATGACGGCGAAGATTCTCCAGGGCAGCCCTGTCGCGGCAGCTGTTTTCTCGGATTTGCTACCTCGAATTCGCGCGCTGGTCGAGGCCGGTCATCAGCCCGGCCTTGGCACGATCCTGGTCGGAGACGACGCCGCCAGCGCTGGCTACATCAGGATGAAGCAGGAGAAGGCGGCCGAGCTGGGCCTTCGCTCTCCGCACGTGCACCTGCCGCAGACGCGCCACACAGGCCGACGTCGTCGCCGCGATCCGAGCGTTCAACGACGACAAGGGTGTCGACGCGATGCTCGTGCAGCATCCGACTCCTCCGCAGATCGACTTCGACGCGGCGCTGATGGAGATGGACCCCGACAAGGACGTCGACGGCCTGCACCCGATGAACATGGGCCGGCTGGCGCTCGGCATGACGGGCCCGGTGCCCTGCACGCCGGCGGGCATCGAGGCGTTGCTCGCCTATCACCAGATTCCGGTGTCCGGGCGCGAGGTGTGCATCTTGGGACGTGGCACGACGCTCGGCCGCCCGCTTGCGATGCTGCTCAGCCAGAAGCGGCCGACCGCGAACGCGGCGGTGACGGTCGTGCACACCGGCGTCCCCGACTGGCCGCGAGTACACCCGGCGCGCCGAGATCGTGGTCGCCGCCGCCGGCGTGCCCGGCATCCTGCGAGCCGAGCACGTCCGTCCCGGCGCGGTCGTGGTCGGCGGCGGCGTCCGCTACGAGGGCCGACGGCTGCTGCCGGACGTCGACGAGGGCGTGGCCGAGGTCGCCGGCGCGATCACGCCGCGGATCGGGGGCGTGGGGCCGACCACCGTGGCGATGCTGTTCCACAACTGCGTCGAGGCCGCCGAGCGCGCACTCGGCCAAAGCTAGGGGACCGAAGCTAGCCGCCCGAAGCTAGCCGGTCCGGTGGCGGCTATCCGGCCCGGCGGATCGTGGCGCCGTCCTTCGGCGGCACCCGATTGTTCTCCGGCAGTGGTCGCACCACGCCGGAGCTGATCACCTCGTTCGCCAGCCTGGCCCGACGGCCAACACCTTCGGGTATTCGGAATTTCGAATAGAGCCTCAGCAAGTGCTGCTTGACCGCGGCCTCCGTCACCACGAGCTCGTCGGCGATCTCCCGCGCGGTCGCGGGCGCGACGAACGCCTCCTGCGACAGCGCCGGCCGGCACAGGGCGGTCAGCACCTCTTGCTCGCGGCGGGTGAGGTCCGGGGCGTTCCCGCGGCGCAACTCGGTCGGCGGCTCGTCGATCTCCTTGAGGTCGAGACCGCCGACCCGGCAGCGGGCCGCGCCGAACGCGACCACGTCGCCGTCCGCGAGCAGCCGGCGGCCGACCGGCCGGCCGTTGACCCGGGTGCCGTTGGTGGACAGCCCAAGGTCGCTCACGTAGAGATACGGCCCGCGACGCACGAGTTCGGCGTGCAGCCGCGAGACCGTCGGGTCGGTGAGCGCGACGTCGATGCCGTCGCCGCGGCCGACCGTCGTGCACTCCGCCTCAAGAACAAAGATCTCGCCGGTGTCCTCGACGCTCAGGTACGGCGCGTCCACAACTGTGCCTCCGCAGTGGGCTGGCGGGATATTTGTTGCGCCTCTACCCGTCGGGAGACATCACACACGCGGTGCTGGCCGCTCGTGTCACCTCGCGGGTAGTTTGGAGGCGTGCGATCAGATCCGCTTCCGGTCGGCGCGGACGGCCAGCGCGACGAACCTCGGATCGTGACCGCCGCGGCGCCCCGCCGGCGGCGCCACGCCGGCGGTTTGCTGGCCGACGTCCCGTTGGCCCTGGTGATCTGCGGCGTGGGCGTCGGACTCCTGGTGATCGCGATGCACCACTTCCGCTGGGGCAACCTGGCGATCTCGATCTCGGTGCTGGCGGGCGCGTTCTTCCGCCTGGTGCTGCCGGCGCGCAAGGCCGGCCTGCTGGTCGTGCGCAGCAGGTTCACCGACGTGGTCACGATGGGCGTCATCGGCGGGGCGCTGATGCTGCTCGCCGCGGTCACCAGCACCTGACCCCGAGTCGCGGCCGGCCGGGGTCGCGCATAGCATGACGGTCGTACTGTGTGGCGTTTTTCTTCGTCGGGAGCCAATGACATGAGCGGTGCAGGCAAAGGGCGCAAAGACGACCGATCCGGAACCGTCGCCGTTGTGGGAGCCGGCTTCTACGGCTCGACCACCGCGCTGCGACTCGCGGAGTACGACATCTTCGAGAAGGTCGTGCTCACCGACATCGTCGAGGGCAAGCCCGAAGGACTCGCGCTGGACATGAACCAGTCACGGCCGATCGAGGGCTTCGAGACCCAGGTGGTCGGCCAGACGACCGGCGCCAACGGCGAGGGTTACGAGGCGATGGCCGGCGCCGACATCGTCGTCATCACCGCCGGCCTGCCGCGCAAGCCGGGCATGAGCCGCATGGATCTCATCGAGACCAACGCCAAAATCGTCCGCGGCGTCGCCGAGAACGTGGCGAAGCACGCTCCCAACGCCGTCGTCATCGTGGTGAGCAACCCGCTCGACGAGATGACCGCGTTGACGCAGCTCGCCACCGGCTTCCCGAAGGCTCGCGTGCTCGGCCAGGCCGGAATGCTCGACACCGCAAGGTTTACTTACTTCGTCGCGCAAGAGTTGAACGTGCCGGTCGGCGCGGTTCGAACACTCACGCTCGGCTCGCACGGCGACACGATGGTGCCGGTTCCCTCGCAATGCACCGTCGAGGTCGACGGCCAGCGGCGTGCGCTGACTGACCTGCTCGCGGCCGACAAGGTGGCGGAGCTCGTCACTCGCACGCGCAACGGCGGCGCCGAGGTGGTGGCGCTGCTCAAGACCGGCTCCGCGTACTACGCGCCGTCCGCCGCGGCCGCCCGGATGGCGAAGGCGGTCGCCGAGGATTCCGGCGCCGTGATGCCGGTGTGCGCGTGGGTCGACGGGCAGTACGGCATCAGCGGCGTTTACCTAGGTGTCGAAGCCGAAATCGGCGCCGGGGGCGTGAAGCGGGTCGTGGAGACCGAGTTCACGTCGTCCGAGTTGGCGGCTTTGAAAGAAGCGGCCGAAGCAGTGCGGGCGAAGCAAGCCGACGTCCGCGACCTCTAGAGCATTCTCGTTACGGGACAGGAGAAAGCGCAGCGATGGCGAAGATCAAGGTCGCGAACCCGGTCGTCGAGCTCGACGGCGACGAGATGACCCGGATCATCTGGGCAGTTCATCAAGGAGCAGCTGATCCTGCCCTACCTCGACGTCGACCTGAAGTACTACGACCTCGGCATCGAGCACCGCGACGCCACCGACGACCAGGTGACGATCGACGCCGCGAACGCCATCAAGCAGTACGGCGTCGGCGTGAAGTGCGCGACTATCACCCCGGACGAGGCGCGGGTCGACGAGTTCGGCCTGAAGAAGATGTGGCGGTCGCCGAACGGCACGATCCGCAACATCCTCGGCGGCGTCATCTTCCGCGAGCCGATCATCATCAGCAACATCCCGCGGCTGGTGCCGAGCTGGACGAAGCCGATCGTCATCGGCCGTCACGCGCACGGCGACCAGTACAAGGCCACCGACTTCGTCGTCCCCGGCCCCGGCACGGTGACCATCACCTACACGCCGGACGACGGCAGCGCGCCGATGGAGTTCGAGGTCGCCAAGTTCCCCGGCGGCGGTGTGGCGATGGGCATGTACAACTACGACGACTCGATCCGCGACTTCGCCCGCGCGTCGTTCCGCTACGGCCTCGACGCGGCACTACCCGGTCTACCTGTCGACGAAGAACACGATCCTCAAGGCGTACGACGGCCGCTTCAAGGACCTGTTCGCCGAGGTGTTCGAGACCGAGTTCAAGGCCGATTTCGAGAAGGCCGGCCTCACGTACGAGCACCGGCTGATCGACGACATGGTCGCCTCTGCGTTGAAGTGGGAGGGCGGCTACGTCTGGGCGTGCAAGAACTACGACGGCGACGTGCAGTCCGACACCGTCGCGCAGGGCTTCGGCTCGCTCGGCCTGATGACCTCGGTGCTGATGACGCCGGACGGCAAGACAGTCGAGGCCGAGGCGGCGCATGGCACGGTCACCCGCCACTACCGCCAGCACCAGCAGGGCAAGCCGACGTCCACCAACCCGATCGCCTCGATCTACGCCTGGACCCGCGGGCTTCAGCACCGCGGCAAGCTCGACAACACGCCGGACGTCGTCCGCTTCGCGAACGCGCTCGAGGCGGTCTGCGTCGAGACCGTCGAAAGCGGCAAGATGACGAAGGACCTCGCCCTGCTCGTCGGCCCCGACACCGCGTGGCAGACGACGCAGGAGTTCCTCGCCGCGCTCGACGAGAACCTCAAGACCAAGGTGGCTTGATCGAATAGCGGCGGGGGCCGACCGGATAACCTGGTCCGCTATGGACGGGTGCCATAGTCGGCGTCGCATTGGCAGCGCGCGGTGAGCGTCGGGCTGAACGTCCTCGTCGTCCTCGCGCTCATCTTGATCGAGGCGCTGTTCGTCGCGAGCGAGATCGCGCTGGTGTCGTTGCGAGAGAGCCAGATCAGCCGGATGGCCGACAAGAGCCGCCGCGGCGCGGCGGTGGCGAAGTTGGCCGCCGATCCGAACCAGTTCTTGGCGGCGGTGCAGATCGGTGTCACGCTCACCTCGCTGCTGTCATCGGCCTACGGCGCGGTGACGCTCTCCCATGAGACCGGCGACGGCCTGGTCAGCCTTGGGATGACTCGCGGTTGGGCCGACATCCTCGGGTTCTTGCTGGTCACGATCGTGATCTCTTTCGTCACGCTGGTGATCGGCGAGCTGGCGCCGAAGCGGCTGGCGTTGCAGCGCACCGAGGCCGCCGCGCAGCTGGTCGCGCCGCCGCTCAACCGGTTCGCGTCGCTGATGCGGCCGGTGATCTGGTTGCTCTCGATGTCGACCAACCTCGTCGTCCGCGTGCTCGGCGGTGACCCGTCGGCGACCCGTGAGTCGATCAGCGAGGAGGAGCTGCGCGGCCTGGTGAGCTCGCACGAGGCGCTCGGCCGCGACGAGCGCAGGCTGATCGACGATGTCTTCAGCGCGAGCGACCGCCGGCTTCGCGAGGTCCTCGTCCCCCGCACCGAAGTGCAGTTCCTCGACGCGTCGACCACCGTGGCGCAAGCCTGGAAGGCGGTCCGGGGCGGCCCGCACTCCCGCTACCCCGTCGTCCGCGGCTCGCACGACGACGTGGTGGGTTTCGTGCACATCCGCGACCTGGTGACCCCCAACATCGAGGGCGACGCCCGGATGATCCGGGTCGGCGACCTGGTCCGGCGGGTGATGATGCTGCCCGACGGCAAGAACGTGCTCGAGGCGCTCGCCGAGATGCGCCGCGAGCAGCTGCACCTGGCCATCGTCGTCGACGAGTACGGCGGCACCGCCGGCATCGTCACGCTCGAAGACCTCGTCGAGGAACTGGTCGGCGACATCCGAGACGAGTACGACGTCAAGACCAGCGCGGCGCAACGGTTGCGCGGCGGCGACGTGGTGATCGACGGGCTGCTCAACACCGACGACTTCGCCGAGGAGTCTGGAGTCGAGCTGCCCGAGGGTCCCTACGAGACGGTGGCCGGGTACGTGATGGCCGAGCTCGGGCACCTGCCGCAGATCGGCGAGTTCGTCGACGTCGCCGACTACCGGCTCACCGTCGTCGAGCTAGACGGACGACGGGTGGCGCGGGTGCGGGTGAGCCGGTCACCCGACGCGCCGCCGGCCAGCGGGCCCGAGCCGGAAAAGTCGGATCAACGCGAACCCGATCGTTTGAAACAATGACCGGCATGGCTGCTGACCGACCTGTTGACCGACCCGGTGCTCGACCTGGTGCTCGACCTGGTGCTCGGCACCGCGTGCTGTCCGGCATCCAACCGACGTCCGACTCGTTCCACCTCGGGAACTACCTCGGCGCGCTGCGGCACTGGGTCGCGCTGCAAGACGACTACGACGCGTTCTACTGCGTCGTCGACCTGCACGCGATCACCGTGGATTGGGACCCGGCGCTGCTGCGCGAGCGGACCCGGGCGTCGGCCGCGCAGCTGCTGGCGGTCGGCCTCGACCCGGGCAAGTGCGCCCTGTTCGTGCAAAGCCACGTGCCGGAGCACACCGAGCTCGCGTGGATCTTCTCCTGCCTCACCGGGTTCGGTGAGGCCAGCCGGATGACCCAGTTCAAGGACAAGTCCGCCCGCTCGCAAAGCGTCGGCGTCGGCCTGTTCACCTACCCGATCTTGCAGGTCGCCGACATCACGATCTACCAGGCCGACCGGGTCCCGGTGGGGGAGGACCAGCGGCAACACGTCGAGCTCACCCGCGACCTCGCGGAGCGGTTCAACTCCCGGTTCGGCGAGACGTTCGTCGTGCCCGAGCCGCACATCGTCAAGGAGGCCGCGAAGATCTGCGACCTGCAGGTTCCGACCGCGAAGATGAGCAAGTCGCTGCCCGACGCCGGAACGATCAACCTGCTCGACGATCCCAAGCGGCTGGCGAAGAAGATCCGCTCGGCGGTGACCGACAGCGGGGCTGAGGTTCGCTACGACGACGCCGAGAAGCCAGGCGTCAGCAACCTGCTCACGATCTACTCCGCGCTGTCCGGCCGAACCGTCGCCGACCTCGAGAACGCCTACGCGGGCAAGGGCTACGGGGACTTCAAGAAGGACGTCGCCGACGTCGTCGTCGAATTCGTGACGCCGGTCCAGGAGAAGGTGCAGTCTTATCTCAACGATCCGGCCGAGCTTGACGAGATCTTGCGCGCTGGAGCGGATCGCGCTCGCGGAGTGGCCGCGGCGACGATGGAGCTGGTCAGGGACCGCGTCGGTTTCCTGCCTGGAAAGGCTTGAGCCGCTTGACTAGCGCATTGCCGCTCACGATCGGCGTCGCCGTCGGCATTCCGGATCCCTACGCCCCCGAACTGCAGGAGTGGCGGCAGAAGCTGGGTGACCCGATGGCGTTCGCGATCCCGCCGCACGTCACCTTGCTGCCGCCCACCGAGGTCGACGCCGCGGACCGGCCGCTGATCGAAAAGCATCTCCAGGCGGTCGCCGAGCGGCAATGGCCGTTCGACATGCAGCTTCGCGGCACCGGGAGTTTTCGGCCGGTCTCGCCGGTCGTCTTCGTCGCGCTCGCGGCCGGGATCAGCGGGTGTGAGCGGCTTGAAAAGGCGGTGCGCACCGGCCCGCTCGATCGGCCGCGCCGCTTCAACTACCACCCGCACGTCACGGTCGCGCATGACTTGCCCGAGCCGCTGCTCGAGCGTGCGTTCACCGAGCTTGCCGACTACCGGGCGCGGTTCGAGGTCACCTCGTTCGGGCTGTTCGAGCGGGACGCGGACGGCGTCTGGCACGCCGAGCAGGTGTTCCCACTGCTCGGGCGTTAGCGAGCAGTGGTGCGGAAAAGGGCGGCGAATCGAGTCAGACCGAAAGTGGACGGACGCCCTCAGCCTGCGGCCCTTTTTGGCCCTGCGTGACTTCGAACTCCACCCGCTGATCCTGATCGAGCGCCTTGTAGCCGTCCATTTGGATCGCGGAGTAGTGGACAAATACGTCCGGACCGCCGTCGACTGCGATAAAGCCGAAACCCTTCTCGGCGTTGAACCACTTGACCGTGCCTTGCGCCACTTGTGACTCCTGACTCCGACGAATCCGCCGACGCGGCGTCCTGCGCCGACTTCCTGCGCCGACGATGTTGCTAGTCCGAACGGCCCGAAAGGTACACGCCGTGATCGCCGAGCGGAAGCCGCTGGCGAAAGATATACCGAAGTTGGCGCCGCTAAGGCCGGTCGGAAATCTCGCCTAACGCCGATAACCGTGACAAACCGGCGAGATAGCGCTGGTCGCGCCGCAGCCGCCGCCGGCGGCGCAGCGTCAACCGCCCGAGCGCCGCCGCGAAGAACAGGCCGCCGAGGCCGACCGCGGCCCACTTCGCGATCGGGCCGAACGCCACCCCGCCGGACGACGCCCGCTCGGCCGAACCCGCGACCACTCCGGCGCCGGGGCCGAGTTTCGCGCCCGCGCCGCTGGCGCCGCCGCCGTTGGCGGCGGCCCCGTCCGACGCTTTGGCGGAGTCGGGGCTCGAAAGTGGCGCCGGCCGTCCGGCGGGCCCAGCGGCAACGAGCTCTCCGACCGCCCCCCGCGACTGGGCGGCGTCTGCCGCGAAGCCCCAATCGAGCAGCGACTGGACCTCGGTCCAGAAGTTCGGCTGGTCGCGCATCACCGCGACGACGATCGTGTGGCCCTCGCGGGTGGCCGCGCCCACGTAGCTCGCCTGCGCGGCGACCGTGTAGCCGTTCTTGCCGCCGATCATTCCCGGGTAGCTGTTGAGCAACTTGTCGTGGGTCTGGATCTGGAAGCTGGCGCCGCCCGGTGCGGGGAACTGGGCGCGCTTCAGCGCCAGGTAGTGCCGAAACCGCGTGTCGCGCAACCCCGCCCGAAAGATCAACGCGAGGTCGTAAGCGGACGACGATTGGCCCGGCGCGTCGAGTCCGTTCGGTGTGCGCGCGACCGTGTCGTCGGCGTTGAGGTAGGACGCCTCGGCGTTCATCGCGGTCAGGGTCGGCGCGAGGCCGCCGTACGCGTCGGCGAGGGTTACCGCCGCGTCGTTGGCCGACATCATCAGCATCGCGGTGAGCAGCTCGCTCACGGTGTATTTGGTGCCGGCGACGATGCCCGCCTTCGTTCCGTCGACGCTCGGCGCGTCGCGTTGAGCGGTCACCTCGACCGCAGGCAGCAGCCGCGGAATCAAGGTGAGCGCGGTGAGCGTCTTCAGCGTGCTCGCCGGCGCGAGCCGTTGGTGCGCGTTGAGCGCGGCAAGCACGTCGCCGGTGTCGGCGTCAGCCACGATGAAGGACGTCGCGGTGGTCGCCGGCAACGCCGGCGCTCCCGCCTCGACCGCAACCCCGGGATTGGCCAGCCGAGCTCCGCCGACGACGTTCGCGCCGGCCCCGTGGGCTGTGCGGGCCGGGCTGTTGTCGGCCAGGGCCACCCCCGACGCCGCGGGCGCGATGACGCCGACCGTGACGAGACCGAGTGACAGCGCCGCGCCCGCGAATCGGCGCGTGAGGCGCGGAAGGCGCTGGCCGCGCTGGGCGCGCGGGAGTCGCGGGAGGCGTGGAAGGGCCAGCATGACCGGCACAGACTAGCCGACCGGCGACGCCCGCCCCAACGGGCGCGCGCCTGCCGCCATGCCCGTTTTGCGGGCTAAGGTCGTGACATGCGAGATCGCACGGAGTCGGGGCTGCCGATCGAGGCGGTCTACGACGCGTCGGCGCTGGCCGGCTTCGACGCCTCGACCGCCCTCGGCCTGCCGGGTGACTTCCCGTTCACCCGCGGCGCTTACCCCGACATGTACCGCGGCCGGCTCTGGACCATGCGCCAGTACGCCGGGTTCGGCACCGCCGCCGCGTCGAACCGCCGCTACCACCAGCTCCTCGAAGCCGGCACGACCGGGCTGTCGGTCGCCTTCGACCTGCCGACTCAGATGGGCTACGACTCCGACCATCCCATCGCCCGCGGCGAGGTCGGCAAGGTCGGGGTGGCGATCGACTCCGTCGACGACATGGCGACGCTGTTTGACGGTATTCCGCTCGACAAAGTGTCGACGTCGATGACGATAAACGCGCCCGCCGCCCTATTGCTGCTGATGTATCAGTTGGTGGCCGAAAGTCACGGAGTACCTGCCGATCAATTGCGCGGCACCGTGCAAAACGACGTGCTGAAAGAGTATGTCGCACGCGGCACCTACATCTTCCCGCCGCGGGCGTCGCTCCGCTTCACCACCGACCTTTTTGCCTACTGTAGAACAGAAATGCCGCTGTGGAACACGATCTCGATATCGGGTTACCACATGGCGGAGGCGGGCGCGACGCCCGTTCAAGAAATCGCGTTCACGCTTGCGCACGGGATCGAATATGTGCGGGCGGCGCAACGCGCCGGATTGGCGATTGACGAATTCGCGCCGAGGTTGTCGTTCTTCTTTGTCGCGCGCACCACGTTGCTCGAGGAGGTCGCGAAGTTCCGAGCCGCCCGCCGGATTTGGGCGCACGTGATGAAGGAGGAGTTCGGCGCGACCGATCCGCGCTCGCTCGCGTTGCGCTTCCACACCCAGACCGCGGGCGTGCAGCTCACGGCGCAGCAACCGGAGGTCAACTTGGTGCGCGTCGCCGTGCAAGCGCTCGGGGCCGTGCTCGGCGGGACGCAGTCGCTGCACACCAACGGCTACGACGAGGCGATCGCGCTGCCCACCGAGAAGGCCGCCCGGCTCGCGCTGCGCACCCAGCAGGTGCTGGCATACGAGACCGACGTCGCCAAGACCGCCGACCCGTTCGCCGGCTCCTACGCGGTCGAGGCGATGACCGACGACGTCGAGAATGCGGCGCGGGAGCTGATGGCGAAGGTCGAGCAGATGGGCGGGGCGGTCACCGCCATCGAGCACGGCTTTCAGCGGGCCGAGATAGAACAGGCGGCGTATGACATCGCTCGCGGCATCGAGTCGGGCGAGCGCGTCGTCGTCGGAGTGAACAAATTCACAGCCGACGATGCCGAGCCGTATCAGCCGCTGCGGGTCGATCCAGCACTCGAGGCGGAGCAGATCCAGCGGGTGCGCGACGTCCGATCTACTCGAGATGCCGACGCGGCGAGTGCGTCGCTCGACGCCGTTCGCGCGGCTGCCGCGGGCGACGACAACGTGCTGCCGCCGATCAAGGCCGCCCTCGCCGCGCGGGCCACCGTCGGGGAGGTCTGCGCCGCGTTGCGCGACGTGTGGGGGAGCTACGAGCCGACATGAGCCGACCGGACAAAGTGAAAGGAGTGCGTGTCAGCCCTGCTCGGTAGCAGGAGGCCCGGACAAGCGAACCCGCGCGAAACTCAGCTGCGTAGGAGCGCTTTCCTCGAAGGAAAGGAACCATCCGCCATGACCCTCGTCATCGTCGTCGCGGCGATCGGAGCGCTCGTGCTCCTCGCGGCGATCCTGGCCCTCAGCCGGTCGCGGTTCGCCGACGAGAGCGAGCGATTTCGCTACGTGTCAGATCTCACCTCCAAGTGGAGTCGCCAACAGCAGATGCAGACCCAGGCGCCGCCGTCCGCGGACTCGTCGCTAGCCGGTTCGGACGGCGGAGACGCGGCTGGCGAGACGTCGATCGACCTGCGCGGCGTCGAGCCCGGGGCCCGGCGCTCGTGACCGGTCATCAGCGTTCAGATCGACTCGCGGCTCGCCAGGCAGATCACAGCGGCATAACGCTTTGACCGAGCCTTGGCGATTCGCTCAGTCAAGCGCATAATCTCCGGGATGACGGCAGCTGGCGACGTCCCGGAAGATCGAACGCAACCCGGGGCGGCGGCCACCCGGCGGCGTCCGGGATCGAGGCGGCACCCCGCGCCAGAGATCCGCTTGTCCCAACAGACCAGGGATTGATTCATCAGCGGAACGACACCGGAGGCGTCGTGAAGAAGACCGTGCAGGGCATCGCGGCCATAGGCGTGACTTTTGCTGTGGCGCTGGCGATGACGGCGTGCAGCAGCAAGCCGAAGAGCTCAGCCAACTCCTCGTCCAGCACCACCCCAACCTCGTCGACCTCGGCTTCCACCGCGCCTAGCACCGCGCCGTCGAGCGCGGCGCCGGGCAGCCCGACCGCCGCGTCGACCGGCTCGGCGAAGCTGTGCATGGTGCTCGACACCGGCGGGGTCGACGACCGCTCCTTCAACCAGTCCTCGTGGCAGGGAATGCAGGACGCCAACAAGGCGAATCCGAACATCCAGATCTCCTACGTCGCGTCGAACTCGCAGAACGACTACACGCCGAATCTCAACGCCGAGGTCTCCAAGGGCTGCGACTCGATCATCGCCGTGGGCGGTTTGATGGCCGACGCAGTGAAGGCGGCCGCGGCGGCGAACCCCAACCAGCAGTTCGCCGAGATCGACTCCCCATCGGCTGGGCCCAACGACTACGGCATCCAGTTCAACACCGCTCAGGGCGCCTTCCTCGGCGGCTACCTGGCGGCCTCGATGACGAAGACCGGCAAGGTCGCCACCTACGGCGGTTTGAACATCCCGCCGGTCACCATCTACATGGACGGCTTCTGGGAAGGCGTGCAGTACTACAACCAGCAAAAGGGCAAGAGCGTGCAGGTGCTCGGCTGGGATGAGAAGAACCAGAAGGGCGGCACCTTCGCCCAGAGCTTCACCGACCAGAACAAGGGCCGGTCGATCACCCAGTCGTTCATCTCGCAAGGCGCCGACATCGTCTTCCCGGTCGCCGGCGGCACCGGCCTCGGCTCCGGCGCGGCGGCGCAGGCGTCCGGCGGCAAAGTGAGCGTTCTTTGGGTCGACACCGACGGCTGCGTTAGCGCGCAGCAGTACTGCTCGGTGTTCTTGAGCAGCGTGGTCAAGGGCCTCGCGACCGCGGTGACCACGTACGCGAACGCGGTGGCGTCGGGACAGAAGCTCGGCGGCCAGAGCTACATCGGCACGTTGGCGAACAACGGCACCGGTCTCGCTCCGTTCCACGACTTCGACTCAAAGATTCCGGCGAACGTGAAGTCGGAGCTCGACCAGATCAAGGCCGACATCGAGAGCGGCAAGATCCAGATCACCTCCCCGAGCCAGCCCAAGTAGTTCGCGAAGCTCGGTGAAGACCGCCCTGCGATCCAGGGCCTCGGCGCGCGGGCGGGCCGTGAAAGCCCGGCCTGCCCGCGCACCATCCAAACGCATCGGGTGTCCTGGAGCTGACGTGGGACTCGAACGGCCGTGAAACTCGAACTTCGCGGGATCACCAAGCGCTTCGGCCCGCTGGTGGCCAACGACCGCATCGACCTCGTGGTCGAGCCCGGCGAGATTCACGCTCTGCTTGGAGAAAACGGCGCTGGCAAGTGCACGCTCATGAACGTCCTCTACGGGCTCTACGAGCCCGACGAGGGCGAGATTCTCCTCGACGACGTGCCGGTGCGGTTCGCCGGCCCAGGTGCCGCGATGGCCGCCGGCATCGGCATGGTCCACCAACACTTCATGCTCATCCCGGTGTTCACCGTCGCCGAGAACGTCATGCTCGGGCATGAGGAGACCAAGGGCGGGGCGCTGGGCTGGCTCGACCGGCGCGCGGCGAAGCGCAAGGTGGCGCGAGGTTTCCAGCCGCTACGGGCTTGCCGTCCCGCCGGACGCGCTTGTCGCAGACCTACCGGTGGGCGTGCAGCAGCGCGCCGAGATCGTCAAAGCGCTCACTCGTGACGCGAAAGTGCTCGTACTCGACGAGCCGACCGCGGTGCTCACGCCGTCCGAGATCGAAGACTTGATGAAGGTGATGCGTCGGCTGCGCGACGCCGGAACCTCGATCGTCTTCATCAGCCACAAGCTCAAAGAGGTCAAGGCCGTCGCCGACAAGGTGACGGTCATCCGCCGCGGGAAGGTGGTCGGGCAGCCAAGCCCATCGTCGAGCGAGCCCGAGCTCGCCTCGATGATGGTCGGGCGGCAGATCGAACTCACCCTCGAGAAAACCCCGGCGAACCCGGGTGACGTCGTCCTCGACGTTCGCGACCTGCGCGTCGTCGACGACGCCGGCGTGGTCCAGGTCGACGGAGTCTCGTTCCAGGTGCGCGCCGGCGAGATCTACGCGATCGCGGGTGTGCAGGGAAACGGCCAGACCGAGCTCACCGAGTGCTTGCTCGGCCTTGAGGTCGCGACCGAAGGTTCTGTGCGCATCTGCGACCGAGACGTCAGCGAGGCGTCGGTGCGAGACCGATTGCGGCTTGGGGTCGGATACGTCCCCGAGGACCGCTTGCACGACGGCCTCGTCGGCGGATTCACCGTCGCCGAAAACCTCGTGCTCGACATGTACGACCGGGCGCCGTTCGCGAAGGGCGTGGCGCTTGACTTGCGGGCGGTCGCGGCGCACGCGGCGGCGCGGATCGCCGAATTCGACGTCCGGACGCCGAGCGGTGGCGCGCTCGCGAACACGCTGTCCGGGGGAAATCAGCAAAAGGTCGTGCTCGCAAGGGAAATGTCACGGACCCTGAAGTTGCTCGTCGTCGCGCAGCCGACGCGCGGCCTCGACGTCGGATCGATGGAGTTCATCCATCGGCGCATCGTCTCCGAGCGCGACGCAGGCACGGCTGTCGTCGTCGTCTCCACCGAACTCGACGAGGTGCTCGGGCTCGCCGATCGCATCGCGGTGATGTACCGCGGCCGCGTCATCGGAGAGCTGCCGGCCGGCGCGTCGGCGCAGGAGGTGGGCCTGCTGATGGCTGGCTCGACCTCGACCTCGACCTCGACCTCGACCTCGACCGAAGCGGCCGCCGCGGTCGCCGGGCCGCCTGGGAGCGGCGATGAGTGAGGCGCCGGTCACCGACGTCGCGTCGTCGTCCCCGGCCGGCGCACCGCCGTCGCGCGCTCGGCGCACGGCGAGCTGGTTGCGCTCGACGCATCCGGTCGTATTGACGGTGATGGCCTTCGTCGCGGCGGTCATCGTCGGCGGCATCCTCATCGTCATCACCGACACGCCGACGCGAAAGGCGGCCAAGTACTTCTTCTCCTCTCCCGGTGACACGTTCGCCAAGGCGTGGCACGCCGTCTCACGGGCTTACGTCGCGCTGTTCGAAGGCGCCATCTTCGATCCGCACACCGCCTTCCACGGCAGTTTCTGGCAGTCGCTGAACCCCCTGTCGGAGACGCTGCTCAACGCCACCCCGCTGATTTTGGGCGGCCTGGCGGTGGGTCTCGCTTTTCGCACCGGGCTGTTCAACATCGGCGCCCAGGGCCAATCATCTTCGGCGCGGTCTTCGCCGGCTACGTGGGATTCGCCTGGCACCTGCCGGTGGTGCATCCGCGTCATCGTCGCGCTCATCGCGGGGGTCATCGGCGGCGGCCTGTGGGGCGGCCTTTCGGG
The DNA here is from genome assembly GCA_963747395.1 of uncultured Actinomycetes bacterium. Taxonomy (GTDB): domain Bacteria; phylum Actinomycetota; class Actinomycetes; order Acidothermales; family Acidothermaceae; genus JAICLV01. The sequence continues at coordinate 137,124 of CAVVEX010000012.1, forward strand.
TGGCTCAAGGCGCGCACCGGCGCGCACGAGGTCATCACGACCATCATGCTCAACTACGTCGCCGTCTACCTGCTCGGCTATTTGCTGACGGAGAACGGCTTCAAGCGCAGTGGTTCCAACCAGGCCATCTCACGCATCGTCGACTCCAACGCGCGGCTGCCGAAGCTCTTCCCCGCCCCGTTGCGGGTGCACACCGGGCTGATCATCGCGCTGCTCGCCGCCGCCGGTGTCGCGTGGTTGCTCAGTCGCAGCAAGCTCGGGTTCCAACTGCGCGCGGTCGGCACGAACCAGTTCGCCGCGCGCACGGCCGGCATGGACGTCGGACGAAACTATGTCGTGTCGATGATGCTGTCGGGCGCCCTCGCGGGACTGGCCGGCTGCAGCCAGATCCTCGGCACCAACACCGCGGTCACCCAAGACATCGACGCCGGCATCGGTTTCACCGCCATCACGGTCGCGTTGCTCGGCCGTGCGAAGCCGTGGCCCACGGTGCTGGCCGGCATCTTGTATGGCGCGTTCCAGGCCGGCGGTGTCACGATGCAAAGCCGCACCGGCACACCGATCGACCTGGTCAACGTCTTGCAGTCGATCATCGTCCTCTTCATCGCGGCGCCGGCCTTGGTGAGCGCCGTGTTCCGCTTGCGCGGTGCCGCCGACGCGTCCGGCCAACAGCTCGCCAAGGGGTGGAACGGCTGATGAGCGCGGTGCAAGACCGAACCGGTCGTCGAGAAGCACGAGGTCGTCGAAGTGGCGGCCTCGAAGAAGGCGCGCGTCATCTCGGGCTCGGTGCTGGTCGTCGTCGGTCTGCTGTGCGTCCTCGGATTCGGGCTTGGCTCGCACGCCGGTTACGACGCCCGGTTCCAGTTGTCACAACCTGGCGCGCGTATTCACGTGCCCGCGTTGGTGCTTCCAGCGCGCGTCAGCGCGATCGTGCTCGGTGTGCTGGTGGTCGCCCTCGGCGTGTGGCGAATTCGCGCGGTGGCTCACGCCGCGCCATGCACTGGGTGATCGGGGTGGCGATCGTCGCGATCGTCGTCTCCTTCCTCTGCTGGTCGCTGACGGGAACCAAAGGCACCTCACTTGACCTGCTTGGTCTCTTGCAGCAGACGATTTTCCTCGCCGTCCCGCTGATTCTTGGTGCCCTCGCCGGCGTGCTGTGCGAGCGATCGGGCGTCATCAACGTCGCCATCGAAGGGCAGATGCTGGCCGGGGCGTTCGCCGGCGCGCTGATTGGCACGGTCGTGCACAACGCGGGCGCGGGCGTCGTCGCGGCGCTCGTGGCGGGCGCGCTCATCGGCGCGTTGCTCGCCGTCTTCGCCATCCGCTACCTGGTCAACCAGGTGGTGCTCGGTGTCGTCATCAACGTGCTGGTGCTCGGTCTCACCGGCTACGTGTACGACGCGTTGATGGCGCGCGACCAGAACACGTACAACACCCCGCCGGGTTTGCACGCGATCAGCATCCCCGGCCTGTCCGACATCCCGATCCTCGGACCCCTGCTGTTCGAGCAAAACGCGATCGTCTACGCGATGTACATCCTCATCATCGCCGTCGACGTCGCGCTCTTCCGAAGCCGCTGGGGATTGCGCACTCGCGCGGTGGGAGAGCACCCCGAGGCCGCCGACACCGTGGGTGTCAAGGTTCGGCGCACCCGATTCGTCAACGTCATCATCGGCGGCGTCGTCGCGGGTCTCGGGGGCGCGTCGTTGACCATCGGCTCGGCCCTGCCGTTCGGAAAGGGCATGACGAACGGCAAAGGCTTCATCGCGTTGGCCGCGGTGATTTTCGGGCGCTGGAGCCCACGGGGCGCGGTCGGCGCCGCGCTGCTGTTCGGCTTCGCCGACGCGTTGCAAAACGTGTTGTCGTTCATCGGCACGCCGGTCACGATTCCCTCCCAATTCCTGGCGATGTTGCCGTATCTGGCGACGATCTTGGCGGTGGCCGGTCTGGTCGGTCGGGTGCGCGCGCCCGCGGCCGACGGCGAGCCGTACGTGGGCCGATGAGCTCATCGACTGAGCTGCCGAGCCTCGACTGGCCGGCCCTGCGGGCCGCTGCCGTCGACGCCATGCGGCGCGCATATGTCCCGTACTCGCGGTTTCCTGTGGGCGCCGCCGCGCTCGTCGACGACGGTCGGGTGGTGGCCGGCTGCAACGTCGAGAACGCCTCCTACGGCCTCACGTTGTGCGCCGAATGCGCGGTCGTCTCGGCGTTGCACACGACGGGCGGCGGCCGGCTGCTCGCGTTGGCCTGCGTCGACGCCAACGGGGATCCGCTCATGCCGTGCGGACGCTGCCGTCAGTTGCTTCACGAGCACGGCGGCGCCGCGATGCTGATCGATCACGCGTCGGGCGCGCTACCGCTTAGCGCGCTGCTGCCCGAGGCGTTCGGGCCGGAGAACCTGTCCGACTCGCGAAACGCCGGGAGGCCTTGACCGTGGACGTCGTCGACGTCATTCGCACCAAGCGCGACACCGGGGTGCTCAGCGACGCCCAGATCGATTGGGTGATCGACGCGTACACCCGCGGCGTCGTCGCGGAAGAGCAGATGGCCGCGCTGCTGATGGTGATTTTCTTCCGCGGCATGAACGCGGGTGAGCTGAACCGATGGACCGCGGCGATGATCGCCAGCGGTGAGCGGATGGACTTCAGCTCGCTGGTCCGGCCCACCACCGACAAGCACTCGACCGGTGGTGTCGGCGACAAGATCACCCTTCCCTTGACGCCGACGGTGGCCGCCTGTGGCGGCGCGGTCCCCCAGCTCAGTGGCCGGGGGCTCGGACACACCGGCGGCACTCTCGACAAACTCGAGGCGATCCCGGGCTGGCGGGCGACGTTGTCGCAAACCGAGATCCTGCGGCAGCTGGCTGACGTCGGCGCCGTCATCTGCGCGGCGGGGGCGGGTCTCGCACCGGCGGATCGCAAGCTTTACGCGCTGCGCGACGTCACCGCCACGGTCGAGTCGGTGCCGTTGATCGCGAGTTCGATCATGAGCAAGAAGATCGCCGAGGGCACGTCGGCGCTCGTCCTCGACGTCAAGGTGGGCACCGGCGCGTTCATGAAGGACGTCGCGCGGGCCCGCGAACTCGCCGAGACGATGGTCGCCTTGGGCGCCGCGCACGGAGTGAAAACGTCGGCGTTGCTCACTGACATGAACACACCGCTAGGGCTCACCGCCGGCAACGCGCTGGAGGTGAGCGAGTCGCTTGAGGTGTTGGCCGGCGGGGGCCCGCCCGACGTCCGGGAGCTGACCATCACGCTGGCCCGCGAGATGTTGCGCGCGTGCGGCGCCGAGTCTGGCAAAGATCCTGAAGACGCGTTGCGCGACGGGTCGGCGATGGACGTGTGGCGGGCGATGATCAGCGCCCAGGGTGGCGACCCGGACGCCGAGCTGCCGCGTGCCCGGCACTCGCACGTCGTCACGGCGGCGTCGTCGGGTCGGCTCACCCGGCTCGACGCCCTCGCGGTCGGTGTCGCGGCGTGGCGGTTGGGCGCCGGGCGCGCGCGCAAGGAGGACCCGGTGTCCTTCGGCGCGGGTGTCGAGCTACATGCCAAGCCAGGGGACGTCGTGCGGGTGGGGCAGCCGCTGCTGACATTGCACACTGACGAAGAGGAACGGTTCGCGCGCGCGGTTGAGGCGCTCGCCGACGGCTACGACATCACGCCGGCGGAGCAGGAGTTCACGATGCCGCCGCTCGTCATCGACACAGTAGGAGCATGATGCCGAAGTTGGTCGAATCACCCGCCAGAATCCCTGTGCCGGGCGGGAAAGTCATTGACGAATACGTCGGGCACGTCGCGACTTCCACGGCGGCCGTGTCGGTGGCCCACATGCGGGCGCCGGCGGGCTGGAGCGAGCCGGCGCAGGCGCCGGAGTTCGACGAGTTCACGGTGGTGCTGAGCGGCTCGCTGCGCGTCGAGCACGACGGTGGCGCTCTCGACGTGGCGGCAGGGCAGGCCGTCGTGACGTCGGCGGGCGAGCGGGTGCGCTACTCCGTCGGACCTGACGGCGCCGAGTATGTCGCCGTGTGCGTGCCCGCGTTCGCGCCCGATCTCGCACATCGCGAGGACGACGAGTGACGCGCGCCCCCGCCACCGTCGAGCAGATTCGGAAAGCGCCGAAGGCGCTGTTGCACGATCACCTGGACGGTGGCGTCCGGCCGGCCACGATCATCGAGTTGGCAAGGGAAATCGGCTACCAAGAATTGCCGACGACCGATGTCGACGACCTCGCGAAGTGGTTCGTCGACACCGCGTCGTCCGGCTCTTTGGAGCGCTACCTGGAGACCTTCGAGCACACGCTGAGCGTCATGCAGACCCGTGACGCGCTGGTGCGAATCGCCGCCGAATGCGCTGAGGATCTCGCGGCCGACAACGTCGTCTACGCGGAAGTGCGTTTCGCGCCGGAGCTGCACGTCGAGAACGGGCTCGAACTCGACGAGATCGTCGAGGCGGTGCTCGAAGGCTTTCGGCTGGGCAGCGAGGGGCGCGGCATTCGCGTCGTCGCGTTGCTGACCGGTATGCGGCATGCGGCGCGGTCCTTGGAAATCGCCGAGCTCGCGATCCGCTATCGCGACGCGGGAGTCGTCGGTTTCGACATCGCGGGCGCCGAGGCCGGCTACCCGCCCACGCGGCACCTCGACGCGTTTCAGTACATGCAGCGGGAGAACGGTCACTACACGATCCACGCTGGCGAGGGTTTCGGCTTGCCGTCGATCTGGGAGGCGTTGCAATGGTGCGGGGCGGACCGGCTTGGCCACGGCGTCCGGATCGTTGACGACATCGAGTTCGTCGACGGCTCGCCGGTGCTCGGGCGGCTCGCCGCGTACGTCCGCGACAACCGGGTGCCCCTGGAGATGTGCCCGTCGTCCAACGTGCAGACTGGCGCGGCCCGGTCGATCGCCGAGCACCCGATCGGCCTGCTCCGCAAGTTGTACTTCCGCGTGACGGTCAACACCGACAACCGGTTGATGAGCGGCACGTCGATGAATCTGGAGTTCGAGCGGTTGGTCGAGGCTTTCGGCTATGGGCTTCACGACCTACAGTGGTTCACCATCAACGCGCTGAAGAGCTCGTTCATCCCGTTTGACGAGCGGCTGGCGCTGATCAACGACGTCGTGAAACCGCGCTATGCCGAGTTGCGCGAGAACGAGGGGTAACGCAGGTGCCCAGCCCGGTGAAGGTCTCCGAAGCCGTGCGGTCGGCGCTCGCTGAAGGCCGACCGGTTGTCGCGTTGGAGTCGACGATCATCGCCCACGGACTGCCCCGACCGCAAAATCTTCAGGCGGCGCACGATTTCGAGGCGATTCTCACCGACGCCCAAGTGACGCCCGCGACGATCGCGGTCATCGACGGCGTTCCGACGGTCGGCCTCAACGACAAGGAGCTGGAGCGGATAGCCCTCTTCGACGACATCGCGAAGGTCAGCAGCCGCGACCTCGCGGTCGCGGTCGGACGGCGGGCGAGCGGCGCCACCACGGTCGCGGCCACGTCGACGCTCGCCGCTCTTGCCGGCGTTCGGGTTTTCGCCACCGGCGGTCTGGGCGGCGTGCACCGCGCGGCGAGCGAGTCGTTCGACGAGTCGGCCGACCTCGTGACGCTGTCGCGCACTCGAATCACCGTGGTGTGCGCGGGAGTGAAGTCGATCCTCGACATACCGGCGACCCTCGAACGGCTGGAGACGTTGAACGTCCCGGTCGTCGGCTATCGCACGAGCCACTTCCCAGCGTTCTATCTCAGCGACTCCGGTTACGAGCTTGAGTGGCGCGTCGACTCACCCGCGGAGGTGGCCGCCATCATGCAGGCCGGCGACCAGCTCGGCACCCGCGGCGCGCTCGTCGTCGCCAACCCCGTGCCTGCCGACAAGCAGCTCGATCCCGACGTCCACGACGGCCTGCTGATCGAGGCGATGCACGCCGCTGACGAAGCGGGATTGCGCGGCAAGGCGGTGAGCCCGTTCCTGCTGGACTTCTTCCAGCGCGAGAGTGGCGGACGCAGCCTGCAGGTCAATCTGGACCTCGCCGCCAACAACGTGTCGCTCGCCGCCGCGATCGCCAAAGCGTGGTCGCAGCTGGCGCAAGTGCCGCGCCCCAGCCCCACCACGTGACCGTCCTCGCCGTCGGTGACGTGATCGACGACATCGTCGTCCGGCCGTCGTCGCCGTTGGTGGCCGACAGCGACACGGTCTCGCGGATCACGCGGACGCCCGGGGGTTCGGCGGCCAACCAGGCGGCTTGGCTGGCGTCGCTGGGCGTGCCCGTGCGATTCGTCGGGCGGGTCGGTCGCGCCGACGTCGAGCGGCATCGCTCGGCGCTCGCGTCGACGGGTGTGGAGGCGGTGCTCGTCCCGGACGACGAGGCGCCGACCGGCACGATCGTCATCGTGCTGGGGGAGCGCGGCGAGCGCGACATGTACACCGCCCGCGGTGCGAACGCGCGGCTGTGCGCCGCCGACCTGCCGCTCTCGCTGCTTGACGGGGTGTCGCTGCTGCACATCAACGGCTACGCGTTGTTCTCGGAAGCCGCCAGGCAGCCGTTGCTGCGGCTTGCGGAGGAGTCTCGACGTCGAGGTATCGCGATCACCGTCGACCCGTGTTCTGCGGCATTTCTGTCTGCTGCCAAGCGCTTTTTCGAGTGGACGGTCGGCGCCGCCGTCTGCTTTCCCAACCTGGACGAAGCCGTGGTGCTGACCGGCTGTGCCGACGTCGACGCGGCCGCGCGGGCGTTGACCGCGCACTACCCGGTTGTTGTCCTGAAGCTTGGCGAGCAGGGGGTCGTCGTCGCGCGGCGGGGTGAGACGCCGGTGCGCTTGCCCGCGGTGAGCGGTGACGCGCGCGACACCACCGGCGCCGGCGACGCGCTGTGCGCTGGCTTCTTAGCCGCCTGGCTGCGCGGCGCCGAGCCCCTTTCGGCGGCGGCGGACGGGTTGCGCGCCGCGGCGGTCGCGGTTTCGGTCGACGGTGGCCGGCCGCCCCACTCGCCGAGCTGAGGCGTCACGCGCCGACGGCGCGCGGCCAGCCGGTTGGGCGCTCCTGTGGAGGTTCGAGCCGGACTTGGTCGGCGGGCGCCGGTCGCCCGATGAAGTAGCCCTGCGCGACGTCGCAGCCGTACTGCTGCAACTTCGCGAGCGTGGCGGCGTCCTCGACGCCCTCCGCGACGACGTTCAGCCGCAGGCTCTCGCCAAGACCGATGATGCTTCGAATCAGCGCTTCTGCGGTGTGGGCGCCCGCGGGATCGGACAATCCGCCGACGAACGAACGGTCGATCTTCACCTCGCGCACCGGGAACCGCTGCAGGTAGGAGAGGCTGGAGTAGCCGGTGCCGAAGTCATCGAGTGACAGCGACACGCCGATGGCGGCGAGCCGGCGCAACACCGGCAGCGTGCGGTCGGGGTCGCCCATGACGCTGCTCTCGGTTATCTCGAGGACGAGATGGTCCGGGGTCAGGCCGGCGTCGGCGAGCGCGAATCCGATCGCGTCGGGCAGCGATGGATTGCTGACGTTCTTCGCTGACAGATTCACCGCGACGGTCAAGTCGAGGCCGTCGTCGAGCCAGGCGCGACACTGCCGTAACGCCATGCGCAACACCAGTGGCGTCAGCTGTTCGATCATGCCGCTCGACTCGGCAAGCGGAATGAACACGTCAGGGCCGAGCAGACCGAGATTGGGGTGGTTCCACCGCACGAGCGCTTCGACGCCGGTGATGCGGCTCGTTGTGAGGTCGATCTTCGGCTGGTAGTGCAGGATCAGTTGGTCGTTGCTGCGCAAAGCTTGCTGGAGGTCGGCGCTCAGTGCGAGTCGTTCGACTCGCCCGCGGTCTAATTCCGCGTCGTAGACGACTATTCCTGTCGGCTGTGACTTGGCCGCGTACATCGCGGTGTCGGCGTTGCGCAGCAGGTCGGCATGGTCGCTGGTCGCGCCGCTGACGGCGATGCCGATGCTGGCCTGTGTCGCGACGTAGGTGTCGCTCACCTTCGCGGGCTCCGAGATGGCGGCGATCATCGCGCGGGCCACGTTGGTCGCCGCGTTCACCAGATCCGGCTGCGGGCGCAACAGCACCGCGAACTCGTCGCCACCGAGCCGGGCCACCAAGGCGGACGACGGCGCGGCGACGGTCAGCCGCTGGCTGACGATTTTGAGCAGCTCGTCGCCGACCGGGTGGCCGAGTGCGTCGTTCACCTCCTTGAACTGGTCGAGGTCGATCAGCAGAACCGCGACCTCTAGGGCGCGCGCGTCGTCCGCGGTGTCGCGAAGCGTCGCCTGCAACAGCGCGCGGTTCGCGAGCCCGGTGAGCGCGTCGTGCGTCGCTTCGTATCGAAGCCGGTCGAGCAGGCGGGCGTTTTGCATCGAGACCGCGAGATGGCCGCCGAGCGCCTGAAGCAACGTCAGATCGTCTTTGGTGAAACCGGTTGTCTCGCCGAGCCGGTCGCGCACCACCAACGTCCCACTGGCCGCTGGCGACTTCACCGGCACGATGAGGGCCTCCTTGCAGCCGCGGGCGCTCAGCCACGCCTGCATCCCCTTGTCGCGCGCTCGGCGGGAGACGAGCAGGGGTTCGCCGAGAGTGCGCACCCTGCTGAGCAACCAATCGTCGGTGGGCGCGATGGCGGTGACGACGCCTTCGTCGGTGACGACCAAGTGCGTGGAGCCGCTCGGCTCCTCGAGCATCAACTCGGTTGCCGCGGCGTTCATCAGCGCGCGCACTTGGGAGAGCATCTGCGCGCTCGCGCTGTGGCCCAGTTCAGGAGTCGTCGAGTCTTCGATGAACGATTGCACGAACGACAGCGCCTCGTGCCGTCGATGCAACCGCTGATAGCTGCGATACGCCAAGGCGCCACAGGCGAGCAGCAGGGCCAGCAGGCAATACCCGACGGCGCCGAACCGGGTGAGCAGCAGCACGGTGAGGGCGGCGGCACTGCTCGCCAGCGAAAATGGGATCGCGGGGACGGCGACGTGCGTGATCGTCTTGCGGGTCACCACACCTTGATGCAGTCGGATGACGACCAGCACGAGCCCTGTCATCACGATGTCGAGCAGCGCCATCACGGCGTAAAACCGGACGACATGCGGCAGGGTCAACGACTGCGGATGCGCGCTGACGCGGTGGATGAGGAAACCAGCGGCCGCCGCCTCGAAGGCGTACGCCGCCGTGTTATAGGCGACCTTCACGGCGTTGGGTCGCTGCACCACGAACGCGAGCAGCGAGCCGGCGACACGTGCGACGACGACGTCGCGCACATCGCTCGTCGCCAGACCCAGCGCAAGTGGAATTCCGGCGAGCACGTAGGAGTAGGCCTGCAGGCGAAACTCGACATGGATGAGCGCGAACTCCGCGCCGAAGAACAAGACGGTGAGCCCGACGGCGGCCGCGGCGCCCGGGATGTTCGGCGCGATGTCGAAGAACGCGCCGTCCGGGCTGGCGGCGGCAAACGCGATAGCCGCCACGGCGAGCGTGGCGGCTATCGCGACGGTGACTGCCGCCGGTGAACCTCGAGGTCTCGCGTTCATCAGGGCTCGCTTGCGACTACCACGCGGCGTCCGACCAGCGGGCGGTCGACCACCGAGCCGTTGACCAGCGGGCGGTTGACCAGCGGGCGGTCGACCAGCGCGCCGTCGTCCATTCCGCCGACGACCACCGCGCTGTCGACCAGCGCGCCGTCGTCCATGGCACCGCTCGCCAATGCTGCAGGTCGGCCCAGCCGGCGCCGCTCCACGGCACGCCGTTCCAGCTGCCGCCGTTCCATGCGACGCCGGCCGCCGAGGCCGCCGACCACGCCGCCGCGTTCCAGGGGCTGCCGGTGACGTCGAACTCGCCGGTCAACTCGGCGCCTGAGGGGTCGACCAGGTGATAGCCGCCGCGCGCCGCGTCCAACGAGCCGAGTCCGGTCGAGCGTGGGAACTGCTGCGTCATGTTCGCGAGGTCCGTCGCCGACACCCGGCCGGCGGCGATCGCCGCGACGTCGTTGGACGCGGCCACCAGGTCGAGTTGCCCGGCGCCCGCGGCGTACGACGAGTTCGTCGGCAGTCGTCGAGCAGAGTCGACCAGCACCGCCTTCAGTTGGTCCGGCGTCAGCTGCGGGTCTTGCTGTAACAACAGCGCCGCCGCGCCGCTCACGACGGCCGCCGCCTGCGACGTGCCGCTGCCGCGGAACAACCGGCCGCTGCGGTCGCCGGCGACCAGGCCGCTCGGGTGGTTGACGTCGACATACGAACCTGGATCGCGCAACGAGACGATCGAGGCGCCGGGTGCGATCAGGTCGGGGTGCCGGGCGGCGTTGCCGCCGTTGCTGAACGACGCGACGTCGGGCTTGCTGTACCCGTCGGTCGCGTTGCCGTAGTCCAACGCGCCGACCGCGATGATGTACGGGTCGATCGCGGGGTCGGTGAGCGGCGCCGCGTTGCCGTCGTTGCCTGCCGAGACCACGACGACGATTCCGTGGCGCCAAGCGTTTTCGACGGCCGCGGCCAGCGGGTCGAGTTGGTACCTCTGCATCGACTCGGTGCCGAACGACAGGTTGATGACGCGAACGTTCATTCCGTTGTCATTGCGGTGCTCGCTGACCCAGTCGAGTGCGGCGATGATCTGCGAGACGTCGGTCGAGCCGTCCGTCGTCGCGAGCTTCAATGCGAGCAACTTCGCGTCGGGCGCGACACCGAGCTGGGTGTCGTAGTTCGTCACGATCGGCGCGCCGGTGCGCTGGTTCAGCTTCGTCGCGTCGTGCGCCGCGATGATCCCGGCCAGATAGGTGCCGTGACCGAAGGTGTCGCTGTCGCTCAGCTCGCTGGCCGCCTCGATCGACAGGTCCGGACCTTGGATCACCTTGCCGGCGCCGTCCAGGCCGGGCACAGGGGTGACGCCGGAGTCGAGCAGCGCGACCGTGACGCCCTCGCCGGTGAGCGCGTGGCCGCGGCTGTCGGTCGCCGACCACAAGGTGCGCGCGCCGATACGCTTCGTGACGGTGTAGAGCGAGCCTGGGTCGCGCTCCGGGATGTTTATCCCGCGCGAGCTCTTGGCGTAAGCGTCCGCGCTCGGGTCACCCCACGCGCTGTCGGGCCAGGGTGAAGAGTGGGCGGACGCCGACGCGGGCGGGCTTGCGCTGGCACTCGCGCCGGCACTGTTGCCGGTACTGGCGACGGCGTCGCCGGCAGCAGCGAAGGACAACGCGGTGAGGACACCGAGAATGCCGGCGAACGGACGCAGTCGGCGTCCGATGAACTGGTGACTCTGCTGTCGCGCCATCCGTGGCCCCACCCCATGCGTGTTGTTTATCTGCATTGGAGTATCGGCTGCTGCAAAGATCGATAGGGCCGCCTCGCAGCGCAACTGCGGTGGGCCGTTCGGCGCAAGCCCGTGCCGGATTGACTAGCTCACACCCCTATCGGGTGCCACACCGTCTTGGTCTCAACGAACGCGGAAATGCGCCGCAGCCCGGGATCGGCGGCCCAGTCCACCTCGGCTTCAGCGGGTCGCAGCACTCGCTTCACGTTGTCGCTCGCGGCGCGCTCGAGTTCGACCCACAACTCGCCGTGCGCGCCGGTCAAGTCGATGGCGTTGACGTCGAGGTGCGAGGCCAACCAGGGCGCGATCTCGGCGGTGCGGCCGGTCAGCAGGTTCACCACGCCGGCCGGCAAATCCGACGTCGCGAGCACCTCGGAGAGCGTGATCGCCGGCAGCGGTCGCTGTTCGCTGGCCACGACGACGGCGGTGTTGCCGCTGACGATGACCGGCGCGATGACCGAAACGAGCCCGAGCAGGCTCGACTCCTGTGGCGCCAGCACCGCGACCACGCCGGTCGGCTCTGGGATGGAGAAATCGAAGTAGGGCCCGGCGACGGGATTCGACGAACCCAGCGCCTGCGCGTATTTGTCGGCCCAGCCCGCGTACCAGACCCAGCGGTCGATCGCCGCGTCGACGCCGCGCTCGGCCACGGACGGCGTGACGCCTTCGGCGTCGGCGACCTCGTCGACGAACTGAGCGCGGCGGCCTTCGAGCATTTCTGCCACCCGGTAAAGGATTTGGCCGCGGTTGTAGGCCGTCGCCTTCGACCAACCCTTGACGGCCGCGCGCGCCGCGACAACCGCGTCGCGGGCGTCTTTGCGCGACCCCAGCGCGGCGTTCGCCAGGAAGCCGCCCCTTCGGTCGGTGACGACGTAGCTGCGTCCGGACTCGCTGCGCGGGAAGGCGCCGCCGATGAACAGCTTGTAGGTCTTGCGAACGGCGAGCCGCTCGGGGGTCTCGTTGCCGACGTCGCTCATCGCAGGTAGGCCTCCAGCCCGTGCCGGCCGCCCTCGCGACCGAAGCCCGACTCCTTGTAGCCGCCGAACGGCGAGGTTGGGTCGAACTTGTTGAACGTGTTCGCCCACACGACACCAGCCCGCAACCGGTTCGCCATCGACAGAATCCGGCTGCCCTTGTCGGTCCACACGCCTGCGGACAAACCGTACGGCGTGTTGTTCGCCTTCTCGACGGCCTCGTCGGGGGTGCGGAACGTGAGCACCGAGAGCACCGGGCCGAAGATCTCCTCGCGCGCGATGCGATGCGCCTGGGTGACGCCGGTGAAGACGGTCGGGGGGAACCAGAACCCGAGGTCGGGAATCTCACAGGCCGCCGACCAGCGCTCCGCGCCCTCGTCCTCGCCGATCTGGGAAAGTTCACGGATCTTCTGCAGTTGCGCGGCCGAGTTAACCGCGCCGACGTCGGTGTTCTTGTCGAGCGGATCGCCCAGCCGCAGCGTCGACATGCGGCGGCGCAACCGCTCCATCACGTCGTCCGCGACCGACTCTTGCACGAGCAGTCGCGAGCCCGCGCAGCAAACATGGCCCTGGTTGAAGAAGATGCCTCCAACGATTCCCTCGATTGCCTGGTCGATCGGCGCGTCGTCGAAGACGATGTTCGCCGCCTTGCCCCCAAGCTCGAGGCTGAGCCTTTTCCGCGTTCCGGCAACGGATCTCGCGATGGCCTTGCCGACCTCGGTGGAGCCGGTGAAGGCGATTTTGTCGACACCCGCGTGCTCGACGAGTGCGCGGCCGGTCTCGCCGGCGCCCGTGACGATGTTGACGACGCCCGGCGGCAACTCCGCTTGCTGGCAGATCTCGGCGAACGCGAGCGCCGTCAGCGGGGTGGTCTCGGCGGGCTTCAGCACGACGGTGTTGCCGCAGGCCAGCGCCGGGGCGATTTTCCACGCCAGCATGAGCAGCGGGAAGTTCCACGGGATGATCTGACCCGCGACCCCGATCGGTGTCTCGCCGAAGCCCGAGTACTTCAGCTTGTCGGCCCAGCCCGCGTAGTAGAAGAAGTGGGCTGCCACCAGGGGCAAGTCGACGTCGCGAGACTCCTTGATGGGTTTGCCGTTGTCGAGCGACTCGAGCACCGCGAGCTCGCGGGCGCGCTCTTGGACGATGCGGGCAATGCGGAAAAGGTACTTGGCGCGATCGCGGCCCGGCATCCGCGACCAGGTGATGTCGAACGCATGGCGCGCTGCCGCGACCGCCCGATCGACGTCCTGCGGGCCCGCGGCGCTGACTTCGGCCAGGACTTCTTCGCTCGCCGGATTGAGGGTCTTAAACGGCTCGCCGTCGACTGGGTCGACAAACTCGCCGTTAATGAAAAGCCCGTAGTTGCTGGCGATATTCAGGATCGCGGTCGACTCAGGAGCGGGCGCGTAGTCGAAGAGCTTGCCCATCGGTTGGATCAGCCCTCTCAGTCGATCGTCACGTAGTCGGGACCGTCGTAATGACCGGTGGTGAGCTTGTGCCGCTGTAGCAGCAGGTCGTTGAGCAGACCGGAGGCGCCGATGCGGAACCAATCAGGTGTCAGCCAGTCGTCGCCCGCTGTCTCGTTGACCATCACGAGGTAACGCATGGCGTCCTTCGTGGTGCGGATGCCGCCGGCCGGCTTGACGCCGACCTGGTGACCTGTGGTGTCGCGGAAGTCGCGGACCGCCTCCAGCATCACAAGGGTGACCGGCAGCGTCGCGGCGGGGGAGACCTTTCCGGTGCTGGTCTTGATGAAGTCGCCACCGGCGAGCATCGCCAGCCACGACGCCCGGCGCACGTTGTCGTAGGTCGCCAGCTCGCCGGTCTCGAGGATGACTTTCAGGTGCGCGTCGCCGCACGCGGCTTTGACCTGCACGATCTCGTCGTAGACCTCGAGGTAACGGCCGGACAGGAACGCGCCGCGGTCGATCACCATGTCGATCTCGTCGGCGCCGCTCGCGACAGCGGCTCGGACGTCGGCCAGCTTCACCGGCAACGCGGCCCGGCCGCTCGGGAAGTTCGTCGCGACGCTCGCGACCTTGACGCCGCTGTCGCCGAGGTGGTCCTTGGCGGTGGCGGCGAGATCGGGATAGACGCAGATGGCGGCGACGTGGGGACACGTCTGGTCAGTGGGGTCGGGCCGGATTCCCTTGGCGCAAAGCGCTTTCACTTTGCCCGGTGTGTCTTGGCCCTCGAGGGTGGTGAGGTCGATCATCGAGATCGCGGTGTCGATCGCCCACCGCTTCGCGGTCGTCTTGATCGACCGGGTGGCCAGCGCGGCGGCTCGCGCGTCGGCGCCGACTTGGTCGACGCCTGGCAGGCCGTGCAGAAACCGGCGAAGCGCGGCGTCGGAGCTGGCGACGTCGGTGGGGATCGCCGCCGCGGTGAGCGTCATGCCGCCCAGCGTAACGCTCGGCCGCCGTCGAAACACCCATGGTTAGGCGTTTGACCTGACGCGTGCCACCGGGCCGCTCGGACGCCGTCGCGCAGCGCCCTTGGGGATCGCCCGGAGGTGGCGCGATGCGCGGACGCCGGCCGGCCCGTACGCTATGAGAGCGTTCCCACCCCATAGGGTGCGGGAGTTCTGCCGCTGCCTGCGCAGCGGCTGGTTGGTCGATGGGTGAAGGGTCTTGATGAGCGGCAGCGCGGGAGTCGACGTCGTGGTCCGCCGGGCCACTCTCGGCGTGTACATCGCCTTCTTCGCCAACGGCTTCTCGTTCGCGAGCTGGGCGGCGCGCATCCCGCAGGTGCGCACGAAGCTCGACGTCAACCCCGGTCAACTCGGCCTGATCCTGCTCGCGATGGCGGTCGGTTCGATCATCGCGATACCGCTCTCCGGGTGGGTCGTCACCCGCATCGGCACCGCCCGCGCGGTCGGCGTGATGTCGCTGGTGATGTCCGCCGGCGTCGCGGTCGTCGCGATCGGCTACCAGCACGGCGTCGTGCCGACCGTCATCGGGTTGTTCTTCGCCGGTTTCGGCAGCGGCATGTGGGACGTCGCGATGAACGTCCAGGGCGCCGCCGTCGAGCAGCGACTCGGACGCGCGATCATGCCGCGCTTTCACGCCGGCTGGAGCGTCGGCACCTTCAGCGGCGCGCTGATCGGCGCCCTCCTGGTGGCCGTCCACGTCGGGGTGACGCCCCAGTTGTTGGCGGTCGCCGTGCTGGTGGCGGTCGCCGTGCCTCTCGGCGTCCGGCATTTTCTAGCGGTGGGAAAGCACGAACCGACGGCCGACGGCGAGGTCCGGCGCAGCCCGTTCAAGGCGTGGACCGAGCCGCGCACCCTGCTCGTCGGCGTCTTCGTCTTGTGCTTCGCCTTCACCGAGGGCACCGGCAACGACTGGCTCGGCGTGGCGATGATCGACGGCTACCATTCTGCGCCCGCCGTCGGGTCGTTCACGTTCGCCGTCTTCGTCGGCGCGATGACGATCGGGCGTTGGTTCGGCCCGGGGCTCATCGACAGGTACGGCAGGGTCGCGATGCTCCGCTCGTCGGCCGTCTTAGCCTTGGCCGGCCTCGTGCTGGTGGTCTTCTCCGGCACGATCCCGACCGCGATGATCGGCGCGTTGATGTGGGGGCTAGGGGCGTCGCTCGGATTCCCGGTCGGCATGAGCGCGGCGTCCGACGACCCGGTGCACGCGGCGGCGCGAGTGAGCGTGGTCGCGTCCGTCGGGTACGCGGCGTTCCTCGCCGGCCCGCCGCTGATCGGCTTCCTCGGCAACCATCTCGGGGTGCGGCACGCGCTCATCGCGGTCGCCGCGTTGCTCGGACTCGCCGCCCTGATCGTCGACGCCTGCCGGCCGCTTCCCGCCGCCGAGCGACAGCACGATCTGCAGCCCGCCGACCGCTGACCCGCCGACCGCTGACCCGCCGCCGCTGACCCGCCGACCGCTGACCCGCCGGCCGCTGACCCGCCGACCGCTGACCCGCCGGCTGCTGACCCACGGGCCCACCGACTCACCGGCCCCGCCCCGGTTCGGGCTTTGCTGGGTAACAATTCGTCGCTATAGCGCTAAAGAGTTACCCCGTTGTGCCTCAGTCGAGTGCCAACGCCGCCGCGAGGTCGTCGCGGACCGCGTCCAGCCGAATCCGCGCCGAGTCTCGCGCCTCAGCCACCGACCCGCCGATCGGTGTCACGACTTCGAGATAGCACTTCAGTTTCGGCTCGGTCCCGCTTGGCCGGACGACGACCCGCGCCGCCCCATGACCGCTCGCCGACCCGTCGAGCCGGTAGCGCAACCCGTCCGTCGGCGGCAGCCCGCCGACGCCTTGCGCGAGGTCTTCTGCGGAGGTGATCGGCATTCCACCGAGCTCGCTCGGCGGCGTCGTCCGCAACTTCTCAACCGCGGCGGCGATTCGCCCGACGTCGTCGACGCGTATCGAGAGCTGGTCTGTTGCGAAAAGTCCGTAGTCGGAGGCGATCTCGTCAAGCCGCTGCGGCAATGACGAGCCGACCGCCTTCAACTCGGCGGTCAGCAGCGCGACGAGGAGCGCGGCGCTGATGCCGTCCTTGTCACGGGTGATGTCGGGGGCGACGCAGTACCCGAGCGCCTCCTCGTAGCCGAACACGAGGTCGTCGCCGGCTTTCACGATCCACTTGAAGCCGGTGAGCGTCTCCGAGTAGGGCATCGCGTGTCGCGCCGCCATCGCCGAAAGCAAGGACGATGAGACGGTCGTCGTCGCGTATCGGCCCGGAATTTCGTTGCGTAACAAGAAGTCTCCGAGCAGCGCACCGACCTCGTCGCCGCGCAGCATCCGCCAGGCGCCATTGTCAGGAACCGCGACCGCGCAACGGTCGGCGTCCGGGTCGTTGGCGATGACGATGTCAGCGGACGACGCGCGCGCCGCCGCGACCGCGAGGTCGATCGCGCCCGGCTCCTCGGGGTTGGGGAACGCGACGGTTGGAAAGTCGGGGTCGGGGTCGCCCTGTTCTGAAACCACCTGCGGCGCAGGGAATCCGGCCGCGGCGAACGCTGACAAGACCGTGTCGCGTCCGACGCCGTGCAGTGGCGTGTAGACCACGCGCACATCACGATTGGGCAGCCTCGTGAGCAGCGGCATCGACGAGATCGCCCGCACGTACGCCTCGACGACGGAGTCGTCGAGCGTCGTCCAATCGTCCTTTGTCGGTATCGACGCGAGCGCGCCGACCGCGTCTATCGCCGCCGAGATGTCGCGGTCGGCGGGTGGCACGATCTGGCCGCCGTCGCCGAGGTAGACCTTGTACCCGTTGTCCTGCGGGGGATTGTGCGACGCGGTGACCATGACGCCCGCCGAAGCCGAAAGCTCCCTGACGGCGAATGCCAGAACGGGCGTCGGCAGGGGACGGGGGAGCAGCAGCGCGCGCATCCCGGCGCCGGCGACGATGGCCGCGGTGTCACGGGCGAAGCGGTCGGACTTGTGCCGGGCGTCGTAGCCGATGACCACGCTGTCGCCACCGCGGGCTTGCAGGTACGCGCAAAGGCCCGCCGCGGCGCGCATGACGACGGCGCGGTTCATCCGATTCGGCCCGGCGCCGAGAGCCCCGCGCAACCCGGCCGTGCCGAACTGCAACCGGGCGCCGAAGCGGTCGGCGATCGCGGCCTCGTCGCCCGCGTCGAGCAGCGCCGCGAGCTCGGCGCGCGTGTCGGGGTCGGGGTCTTCGGCGAGCCAGTTCCCGGCGTTGTCGAGCAGGCTCATAGCCGCTCGACCAGCTGAGCGAGCAACGCGCCCATGCGCTGTGCCGACTCGCGCCCGGTGGTCAGAACCTCTTCGTGATTGAGCGGCTCACCCGACATGCCCGCGGCCAGATTCGTGACCAGCGAGATGCCCAGGACCTCGGCGCCCGCCGCGCGCGCGGCGATGGCCTCGAGCGTGGTCGACATGCCGACGAGGTCGGCGCCCATCGCGCGCAGCATGCGAATCTCGGCTGGTGTCTCGTAGTGCGGTCCGGGCAGTTGCGCGTAAACGCCGTCCGGCAACGTCGGTTCGACCTCGCGGGCGATCGTACGCAGCCGCAAGCTGTAAAGGTCGGTGAGGTCGACGAAAATCGCGCCCTGCAAAGGAGAAGTCGCGGTCAAGTTGAGGTGGTCGCTGATCAGCACCGGCTGGCCCGGCGCCAGATCTTCGCGCAAGCCGCCACACCCGTTGGTCAACACGATCGTGCGGCAGCCGGCGGCGATGGCGGTGCGCACGCCATGCACCACCGACGCGACGCCGTGGCCCTCGTATAAATGAGTGCGACCGAGGAACACCAGCACGCGCCGGTCACCAACCGGAATGGAGCGCAGCTTTCCGGCATGCCCTGCGACGGCGGGCGGAGCGAAACCGGGCAGGTCGGTGACGGCGAGCTCGTGGCTCGCCGCGCCGATCGCGTCGGCGGCCGGCACCCAGCCCGAGCCGAGCACCACGGCGACGTCGTGATTGCCCACGCCGGTGAGCTCGGCGAGCCGGGCGGCGGCGTTCGCGGCTTGCGCGGCCGGGTCCGCGGCGTCGGTCGGGGTAGTTGTCATGCCGGGAGGTTACGCCCATAACCTTGGGCGGCGGGACCGCATCCGGCGTTACGTGCAGGGCCGGTTGCGCAACCCCCTCACGTAGTCGTGCGGCGCGCCGGCGACCTCCGCCGCGTCGGCGATCATGCCGAGGTAGCGGGCCGACGGCAGGCCGCCCTCGTACCCGTTCAGCACGTAGAGCCACGCGGTCTCGTCGCCGTCGAGGGTCGCGACGCGCACCCGGATCTTGCGGTACAGACCGAGCGCGCTGCCCTCCCACCGGTCGAGCTCGGGCTCGTCGCTCGGTGGGACGTCGTACAGCATCACGAACACCTGGCTGCCGGCGTCCTCGACCACGGTGGCCAACGCTCCCTCGAAGCTCAACTCCTCGCCGCCGAACGTCAACCGCCAGCCAGGCAGCCAGCCGGAGCCGCGGGCGGGGGAGTGCGGCGCGCGACGGACCATCTGCTCCGGGTCGAGGTTGCTGGCATACGCCGCGTACAAAGCCACGGAAAGAGGCTAGAGGTTCGGCAACTCCTTGATCCGCGCGACACCCGGGGCTGTGTGAAACGCGGTCAAAAACGGGTGCGAGAGAATGGTCGGGTGACACGAATCGCGATCGTCGGCGGTGGCCCGGGCGGCTACGAGGCGGCGCTGGTGGCCGCCCAACTCGGCGCCGAGGTGACGTTGATCGAACGTGCGGGTGTCGGTGGCGCCTGCGTGCTCACCGATTGCGTGCCTTCGAAGACCCTGATCGCGACGTCCGAGGCGATGACCTCGCTCGCATTGTCGCCGCGCCTCGGCGTGCGCTTCGACGGCGGCGGCGACCACGACGCCGGCGCGGTCACCGTCCGGCTCGACCAGGTCAACGCCCGCGTGCGCGCGCTCGCGCAGGCGCAATCCGACGACATCGCCGGGCGCCTTCGCGCCGAGGGGGTGACGCTCGTCAACGGCACCGCCGCGCTGAGCGGGGTCACCGTCACGGGCACGTGCGTCAGGATCACCGGGAGCGACGGCGGCAGCGACGAGATCGAGGCGGACGTCGTCCTGCTTGCCACCGGCGCGCGGCCGCGGGTGCTGCCGGCGGCGGTGCCCGACGGCGAGCGCATCCTGACCTGGCATCAGGTGTACGACCTCAAGGAGTTGCCCGATCGGCTCATCGTCGTCGGCTCGGGCGTCACGGGCGCCGAGTTCGCCGGCGCGTATCAAGCGCTTGGCGCGCAGGTCACGCTCGTGTCGTCGCGCGATCGCGTCCTGCCTGGAGAGGACGCCGACGCGGCCAGCGTCGTCGAATCGGTCCTGACCCGCCGCGGCATGACGATCGTGAACAGGGCTCGTGCGGCCGCGGTCGAGCGCACGGCAGACGGTGTCGTCGTCAAGCTGGCCGACGGCGGGGTGGTCGAGGGCTCGCACTGCCTGATGGCGGTCGGCTCGTTGCCCAACACCGAAGACATCGGCTTGGACGACGCGGGCGTGCGGGTCTCGTCGTCCGGTCATATCGAAGTCGACCGCGTCTCGCGGACGTCCGTGCCCGGTGTGTACGCGGCCGGCGACTGCACGGGCGTTTTGATGCTCGCGTCGGTGGCCGCGATGCAAGGTCGGATCGCGATGTGGCACGCGCTCGGAGAGGCCGTGCACCCGTTGCGGCTGTCGGCCGTCGCCGCGACCGTCTTCACCGACCCGGAGATCGCCACCGTCGGGGTTTCGCAGCGGGCGATCGACAACGGCGAGGTGGAGGCGCGCGTCGTGAAGGTGCCGCTGTCGCGCAATCCGCGCGCGAAGATGGGCGGCATCACCGACGGGTTCGTCAAGTTGTTCGCGCGACCCGGCACCGGGCTCGTGCTCGGCGGAGTCGTCGTCGCGCCCCGCGCCAGCGAGCTCATCCTGCCGGTGTCGATGGGTGTGCAGTTGGGACTCACCGTCGACCAGGTGGCCCAGACTTTCTCGATCTATCCGTCGTTGTCGGGAAGCATCACCGAGGCGGGGCGGCAGCTCATGGAGGGTCACCCCGAGTAGCCGCAGGTGCGGTGAGCCGTCGGCCGCTTAGCGGTCGGCGGCTGTGCTCCTCTTCGCCGGGCGACCTTTGGCCGGGCCAGCTTTTGCCGGGCTAGCTTTCGCCGGCCGACTTTTCGCCGGACGGCGACCCTGCCTGGGGGCCGTGCTTTCGCGCACGACCAGCACGCTTTCGATGACGACCTTCGCAGGGGACGTCTGCTCGGGCGCGTCCTGCTGCTCCGCGCCGATCTGCTCGATCATCAACCGGAGCGCGTTCTCCCCGACGCGCGCGAAGTCCTGGCGCACCGTGGTGAGGGGCGGCGTGAAGTAGGCGGCCTCCGGGATGTCGTCGTACCCGACGACGCTGACGTCGTCGGGCACCCGCCGGCCGCGTTCGGTGAGCGCGCGCATCACGCCGAGCGCCATCTGGTCATTCGCGGCGAAAACCGCTGTGACGTCGGGCATCCTGGCCAAGATCGCGCCTGCCTCGTAGCCGGACTTCGCGCTCCAGTCACCGGAGATCGGCGGCGGTCGCTCGGCTTTGGCGGCGTCGAGGGCGGCTCGCCATCCGGTGATCCGGCCCTCCGCCTCCATCCAGTTCGACGGGCCGGCGACGTGCCACACCGTCTCGTGCCCCGACTCAAGAAGGTGCGCGGTGGCGGTCTTCGCTCCGGTGAACTGATCGCACATCACGACCGGTATCCCGACGCCCGGGTCGCCCTCGACGGCGACCAGTGGAACGTCCTTCGCCACACCGCTGATCGCGTCGGCGGCCGACATCAGCGGGACGACGAGAATCACGCCGTCGACCCCCTGGCTGACGAGTCTGCTGACCGCGTCGTTCACCGAGCTGCGGTCGATCGCCGAGACCGCGGCGACCGTGACGGAGTACCGCTCGTTCGCTGCCGCCTGCTCGATTCCGTAAAGCGTCGACGCCGGGCCGTACAAGGTGGTGTCGAAGGTGACGACGCCGAGTGTTTGGGTGCGGCCCGTGACGAGCGCGCGCGCCGCGAGATTGGGCCGGTAGCCAAGCTGTTCGATGGCCGCCAGCACCCGTGCGCGGGTGAGCGGCCGCACCGTTTCGGGCTCGTTGAGCACCCGCGACACGGTCATATGGGAAACGCCGGCGACCCGGGCGACGTCGGTCATCGCCGGACGTGGCGGAGTCGGCGCGCCGACTGGCTCGGTCAGCGGCTTAGGCTTCACGGCAGCACCGCACCACGTACCCCCACCACTGGCTTCCGCCGCATTCGGACTGGCCGCGGCCTGGCTTCGTGAGGTCTTAATGGCGACCGCATTCGCCGATCAGAGCGGCTGGGCGAGCTTATAGTACAGCTGGTTCCAGCGGAGTTCCTTCGTCAGTTGCTCGACCGTCGTGCGCTCGTCGATGCGCACCAGCTCGACGCCAGCGATGTTGGCGAAGTCGGTCAGCGTCTCCATCGGAAGCGCCGTGGTCAACGCGGTGTGGTGCGGCCCCCCCGCCGTCATCCAGGCCTCCGCGGACGTCGACAGCGACGGCGCGGGCGCCCAGACCGCTCTCGCCACCGGGAGATTTGGCAGTGGTTCGTCTGGCGGCACCAACGTGATGTCGTTGGCCACCATCCGAAATCGATCGCCCATGTCGAGCAGCCCAACGACGAAGCCCGGGCCGCTATCGGCGGTGAACACCAGGCGTACCGGGTCTTCGCGGCCACCGATGGCGAGCGGATGGATCTCGCACGACGGTGTCGCGCTGGTGATGCTCGGACAGACCTCGAGCATGTGGGCGCCGAGAACGCGCGGCTCGCCGGGGCCGAAGTGGTAGGTGTAATCCTCCATGAACGACGTGCCGCCCGGCAGGCCTTCTGACATTACTTTGAGCAGCCGGACCAGCACCGCCGTTTTCCAGTCGCCCTCGCCGGCGAAGCCGTAACCATCGGCCATCAGGCGCTGCACCGCGAGGCCCGGCAGCTGCCGTAAGCCACCCAGGTCTTCGAAATTCGTGGTCAGAGCGTCGAAGCCGCCGTCCTCGAGGAACCGACGCAAGGCCGCCTCCATCCGCGCCGCGTACCGCAGCGAGGAGTGCTCGGTGGCGTTGGGCCGCAGCACCGGTTGGAGTTCGTAACTCGCCACGCAATCCTTCACGATGGCGTCGATCTCGCCGTCAGTGACGTCGTCGAGCGCGCGCACCAGATCGTTCACGCTGTAGGTGTTCACGGAGACGCCGAAACGGATCTGCGCCTCGACCTTGTCGCCCTCGGTGACGGCGACGTCGCGCATGTTGTCGCCGAAGCGCACGACGCGGAGCCGCCGTGCCTCTTGCCATCCGCGCGCCGCCCGCATCCAGGACGCGACGCGCGCCTGCGTCTCGGGCTGCGAGCAGTGGCCGACGACCGTCTTGCGTCGCACCCGCATGCGCGTCTCCATGAACGCGAACTCGCGGTCGCCGTGCGCCGCCTGGTTGAGATTCATGAAGTCCATGTCGATGTCGTGCCACGGCAAGCTCATGTTCGCCTGCGTGTGGAGGTGCAAGAGTGGCTTGTCGAGGGCTTGCAGCCCGCCGATCCACGCCTTCGCCGGCGAGAACGTGTGCATCCAGGCGATCACGCCGACGCACTCCGGCGAGGCCGTCGCGGCGAGGCACGTCGCCCTAATCGCCTCCGCGCTTGTCAGCACCGGCTTTTGCACGACCGGTAGCGGCAAGGTCCCGGTGGCGGTCAGCGCTCGGACCACCTCAGCTGACTGATCCGCGACCTGGCGCAGCACGTCGTCGCCGTACAGACCCTGACTGCCGGTGAGAAACCACACCTCGGACCGGTTCGCGGCCACGGAACTCCTCATTGCTCGCGCAGGTCGGCTTGGGCGTTCGGCGCCAGCCGGACGCTGACGGCCATATCGTGAGCGATAACAATACTCGTGTCAACCGTCGATCGGTGGTCCGTCGCCTGACCTCGTCGGCGGTGCATGAGGCCTTCTCCGCACCAGACTGCGAGTCGCGAGGCTGGCGTGGAACTTCCAGTCCCCGGTGCTGATAACGGTTCGGACACGCACCGTTGACAGGTCCCCGAGCGGTCGCATACTAGATTTGTGTTAGCGCTCACTGAAGGCGGCTCCAGCGAGTCGCCGTCGACCAGGGCTACCAGTCGATGAGAGGCGCCTTCAGTTGACTGAAGCGAGGGTCACCGCCGAACGCTACGTCGTCGGCATCGACTTCGGCACGCTGTCCGGCCGGGCGGTCGTCGTCCGCGTGTCCGACGGGGCCGAGATGGGCAGTGCCGTGCACGCGTATCGGCAGGGTGTCATGGTTGACGCGCTCGCCTCAACCGGCGCCGAGCTGCCGTCCGATTGGGCGTTGCAGGACCCGGGCGACTACATCGACGTGCTTCGTGACGCGGTCCCGAAGGCGCTCGCGGTCAGCGGGGTGCTGCCCGAGCAAGTCATCGGCGTCGGCACCGATTTCACAGCTTGCACTGTTTTGCCCGTGCGAGCCGACGGGACACCGCTCTGTCATGTCGACGGCTTCAGGCAGCGGCCACACGCCTACGTGAAGTTGTGGAAGCACCATGCGGCCCAACCGCAGGCCGACCGCGTGAACGCCCTGGCTGAGCAACGCGGCGAACCGTGGCTTGCCCGTTACGGCGGGAAGATCTCAGCTGAATGGGAATTCGCGAAGGCGCTGCAAGTCTTGGAGGAAGACCCGGAGGTCTTCACGGCGACCGCGCGCTGGATCGAGGCCGCCGACTGGATTGTCTGGCAGCTGTGCGGCGTCGAATCGCGCAACGTCTGCACCGCCGGTTACAAGGGCATTTTTCAGGACGGCGAATGGCCGTCGCGCGAGTTTCTCGCGGCGCTCAACCCGGAATTCGCCGGCTACATCGACGATCTCGTGCGACACCCGCTCGCCGCGTTGGGCGATCGAGCAGGCGGTCTCAGTGCGCGGGCGGCGTCGTGGACCGGTCTCCGAGAAGGCATCGCGGTCAGCGTGGGAAACGTCGACGCGCATGTCACGGCGCCCGCCGCCAAAGCCATCGCGCCAGGTCAGATGTTGGCCGTCATGGGCACCTCGACCTGCCACGTGATGAACGGCGAGCGATTGGAGCCGGTGCCAGGCATGTGCGGCGTGGTCAACGACGGCATCGTGCGAGGACTTTGGGGCTACGAGGCCGGCCAGAGTGGCGTCGGCGACATCTTCGGCTGGTTCGTCGACCGGTTCACGCCGCCCTCGTATGTCGACGACGCCCGTGCCCACGGCAAATCGACCCATCAGTTGCTGAGCGAGCTTGCCGCGACGCAACAAGTCGGCGAGCACGGGCTGGTCGCGCTCGATTGGCAAAGTGGCAATCGGTCGGTGCTCGTCGATCACGATTTGTCGGGCGTCATCCTCGGGCTGACCCTCGCCACGAAGCCCGAGGACGTCTATCGCGCGCTCGTCGAGGCCACCGCCTTCGGCACGCGCACGATTGTGGAGGCCTTCGCCGCCGCGGGACTGCCCGTCACCGAGTTCGTCGCGGCCGGCGGCCTGCTGAAGAACCCGTTCGTTATGCAGACCTACGCCGACGTCCTCGACATGCCTTTGCATTTGCTGGACGCCGAGCATGGCCCAGCGCTCGGCTCCGCGATTCACGCCGCGGTCGCCGCGGGGGCGTACCCGTCCGTCGAGGCGGCGTCGGCGGCGATGGGCCGGCAACGACGCGACGCGTACCTGCCCCGCCGCGCTGACGCGCGACGTTACGACCTGCTGTACGCCGAATACCGGCGGTTGCACGACTACTTCGGTCGCGGCCAAAACGACGTCCTTCGGCGTCTGCGCCGGCTTCGCAACGCGGCGAGTTCCCAATGACGTCGGGAACGGCCGCCGCGGCGATCGAGGCGACCCGCTCGCTTGTCGCACGCTTGCACGACGAGCTGATCAGGTGGCAGCTGGTTGTGTGGACGGCGGGCAACGTGTCGTCGCGGGTGCCCGGCGCGGACTTGTTCGTCATCAAACCAAGCGGCGTCGACTACGCCGAGTTGACGGCGTCCAACATGATCGTCTGCGATCTCGACGGCAACGTTGTGACCGGCGAGCATTCACCCTCAAGCGACACCGCCGCGCACGCGTACGTCTATCGCGCGATGCCGGACGTCGGGGGCGTCGTGCACACGCACTCGACGTACGCGACCGCCTGGGCCGCGCGCGGCGAGCCGATACCGTGCGTGCTCACCGCGATGGCCGATGAGTTCGGAGGGGAGATCCCGATCGGGCCGTTCGCGCTCGTCGGCAATGAGGACATCGGCGCGGGCATTGTGAAGACGTTGAGCGGACATCGCTCACCGGTGGTGCTCATGCAAAGTCACGGTGTATTCGCCATTGGTCGCGTCGCGCGCGACGCCGTGAAGGCGGCGGTGATGTGCGAGGACGTCGCGCGAACGGTGCACATCGCGCGGGCGCTCGGCGATCCGCTGCCGATCGCGCCCGACGACATAAACCGTCTCCACGAGCGCTATCGCGCGGTGTACGGACAGCGCTGACGCGACGATCTGTTATCGCACACAGCAGCCCGAACGACGGCCCGCGGTCCCACCGGCCGCGGCGGCTCTACTCCCTAGGACTCCTTCGGCACGACGCATCGCGGTAACGGTTTGGCCACAGCCTATTGACACCGCCGAGCGCGCCCGCCTAGCTTTCGTTTGTTAGCGCTCACGTACTGGCGCATCTCCCGGCCACGCCTCCCGGGAGGGCAACCTCTGCGGCTGAGAAAGGGCTTTGACATGAGCGCGGCGACAGCGCACAACCGCAGCGCAGGCATCGAGGCTGCAAGCTCGCGCATCGACAGTTTTGCGATCGAGTTCACGTGTGAAATGGACGCGACGGGCGCAGCGATGGCGCCAAGGAGTCAACGGTGAGCATGCCGATGCACGAAAGTCGTAGCCACGCCGTCGGTGGCTCGTCGTTGACTTATGCGGCCGAAGGCGTTTGCAAGAGCTTCTCCGGTGTGTCGGTGTTGGCCGACGTCAGCGTCGAATTCAGAGCCGGCGAGGTGCACACCCTGGTAGGAGAGAACGGCGCCGGCAAATCGACACTCCTGAAGATCATGGCTGGTGTCTACTCTCACGACGCTGGAGAGCTGCTACTGAACGGCCAATCGATTCGCGGACTGTCACCCCGCGAGGCGCAGCGTCATGGCATCTACCTAGTGCCACAGGAACCACGATTGATGCCGGACCTCTCCGTCGCCGAGAACGTCTACCTCGGCGCGCTTCCGCGCGGTGCTCTCAGGCTGAACGTCGGATGGCGCGCGATGGCCGACAGCGCGCACGACATCCTCTCCGCCGTGGGGCTTCACGTGGGCCCACGTTCGCTGGCCGGCGACCTGTCGCTCGCTCAGCAGCAGCTGGTCGAATGCGCCCGGGCGTTGGCTCATGGCTGCCGGGTCGTCTTCTTTGACGAGCCGACGTCCCCGCTCACCGCCCACGATGCGAAGCGGCTGTTCGAACTCATGCACCAGCTGCGTCGCGATGGGCTGGCGCTGGGGTTCATCAGCCACCGATTGGACGAGGTCGAGGCGATCAGCGACCGGATAACCATCCTGCGGGACGGCCGCATTGTCGGTCGGGAGGAGCGTGGCGCCATCAGCCGCGCCGAGATGACGCAGTTGATGGTCGGCCGAGAACTGTCGACGACAATCCGGACGCCGCCAGGAGCCGCAATGGCTGGCCCTGTCCTCGATGTGCGCGACTTGAATTCGCCGCCACAGGTAACGGATATGTCCCTCCACGTGCGCGCGGGAGAGATCGTGGGCCTCGCGGGACTGGTCGGAAGCGGTCGCACCGAGTTTGCCGAGGCCGTCTTCGGTCTTCGCGCGTTCACCGGCGCGGTGACGATCGATGGGCGCCGCAGCGCGCATCCCACCCCGCGCAAGTCGATCGATCGCGGGCTCGTCTACCTGGCTGAGGATCGTGGCCGAAATGGCGTGTTCGCTGACGTGGACCTGACCAGAAACGTCACGGCCTCGACGATCCGGCGGTTGCCGCGAAAGCTGCGTGCTCTTCTCCGGCTGTCGGACGAGCGGAAACTCGCGCGGGACGCCTTGCAGTCGACCAACGTGAAGGCGGCCACCATGGCTGCGCCAATCAAGACGCTGTCCGGCGGAAACCAGCAGCGCGCGATCTTCGCCCGGTGGATTCTGGCCCAGCCGAAGGTGGCGATTCTTGACGAGCCGACGCGGGGCGTCGATGTGGGCGCCAAGGAGGGCATCTATCAGATCATCGAGGATCTCGCGAAACGAGGCGTCGGCACGCTGGTCATCTCGTCCGAGATGGAGGAGCTCATCCGGCTCTGCGACCGGGTGTACGTCGCGTACGAGGGCCGGATCGCCGGTGAGCTGATAGGCGATGAGGTGTCGCTGGAGTCGATGGGCCGGCTCGCGGTCGGTGCGGAGTGACGGTGCCTGTGCGCTCGTTCAGCACTGCGGTGGAGGACGCCGCCGGCGTCAGCGGCGCCGCGCGCACGCGGCTCGCGCCTCGAGACGTTTGGCGGCGAAGGGAGTCCTTGCTGCTCGTCGCGATGGCGTTGATCGTCATCGCGAGCACGCTCGCGCATCCGTCGCGGTCGGCGTGGCGACGGCGGTGGGCGCCCTCAACGGAATCGTGATCAGCCTGCTGTGCAGTACGACTTCTAGTAGTCGCAGTCCGTTGTCGCCCGCGCCCCGTCGGCGTGGGCGACAACGGTCTTGCGGCGCGTGACGTCCGAGATCTGAGTGCCGCCGTCTGCGCACTCTTCACGTCGACGTCCGCCGCGAGCGCGTCACGGCTTCACGATCTGCCGCGCGGCGTGCAGGTAGCCACGTAGCGCCCGCCGCGTCAGGGCTCGGGTCAACGGCCGCGCCACCGCGGTGGCCAACGTGCCCGGCGCGGTGAAGCCGAAGACGTGAAATCGCACCGCGCCATCGGGCTCGAGCTCGGCGACGAACGCCTCCTCACCGGCCTCTGGATGGCCGGGCAGGCTGCCGTACGCGAAGCCGTTGCGGTCCGGTTCGTCGATCGTCCACACCACGCGGCAGCCGAAAACGACGGCCGCCGGGCCGAAACGCTGCGC
This sequence comes from uncultured Actinomycetes bacterium, assembly GCA_963747395.1. Lineage (GTDB taxonomy): Bacteria > Actinomycetota > Actinomycetes > Acidothermales > Acidothermaceae > JAICLV01. The sequence goes on from CAVVEX010000012.1 coordinate 165,894, forward strand.
GAGCGCGACGTTGAGCCCCTCGCGGGCCGGGCCGTCCGCGGCGACCCGGACGCCGCTACGGCGCTGAATCTGCCAGGTGCGAACTCCGTCCGCCAGCAACGAAAACTGCGAGACGCCTGCGCCGACGACGGCCGACTCTGTGACGGCGTCGCTGCCAGGCGGCGTCGTGTGAGTGTGGCTCGCGCCGACGTGAGAGTAGTTGAAGTCGAGCGTTTCGGCTCGGTGCAGGCAGCGCCGCAACGCCGGCTCCACTGACCCGACCGTCATGCCAGGCAGCAGCGGGTGGGTCGACCGCGGGAGAGCAGCCATCGTGCGATCCTCTCAGCTGGCGTCGGTGGGTCGGCCAAGGTCAGGGTCGTCGGGCACCGGCAACCGGTGCTGGCGCAAGCGCGACGCCCGCAGGCTGTCGCCGTACGCGAGCGCCATCAGCGAACCACCGAAGATCACCAGCGCGGCGATCGTGACCCGGACCGACCATTGCCCCGGCAGCGCCATGAACGCCCCGCCGATCGGTACCAACAATGCGAGCTGTCGAAACAGCGCGCGCACCCGCCAGCCGGCGTCGGTCAGCTCGTGGCGCACCCACTCGCGGTTCTCGGCCGGAAGCCGAAATCCGATCGCGAACCACAACCACCGCAGCGGCCCCGGATCACCTGGAATGCGGCTCATCCGTCGACCGTAGTTGACACCCTGATGCTGGCGCTGTTGCATCATCTCGCGTCGTCCGGGTCGAGGCGAGTATGCGATGACCGAGACAGCCAAGCGCGGCGGTGTTTGGCGGCTTACGTGGGCCGCTGACCATGAGGCCTAGGTCACAGGGGTGCGCACCTCGCTCGACCAGGCTGCGCGCTTGATGGAGAGGAACTGCCATGACCCAGACGACCGAGCGGTGTGACAGCTGCGGTATGCCGCTGGCTGACGGCGCCGAAGGCTCGCAAGGCAGCGCGGCCAGCCGTTATTGCCGGCACTGCGCGCCGGATGGCGCGTTACAGCCGTACGAGGAGCGGTTCGAGCAGATGACGCAATGGATGGTTCGCAGCGAGGGGCTCGATCGCGCGACCGCCGAAGCGCGCACCCGCGACTACCTGCGCACGATGCCCGCCTGGCGCGACCATTAAGCGCTTGCCTGACTAGCGCTTGCCTGACTAGCGCTTGCCTGACTAGCGCGAGGCGCCGCTGTTCGCGGACACCTCGAGCCCTTGCGTGTCGACCGCCTCGAACGCGCTTGCCGGAATGGTCTTCAACTGGGAGATGAGCGCGTCGGGCCAGCCGGTGTCAGCCGAGCCCTGGAAGAACCACGGAGATCCGTTGTCGGCCAGCACGAGCCCGTACGTCTGCATGGCTCGTAGCACGATCTGAGTTTGCGCGCTGTAGCGCGAGATGTCGAAGCTCGCCGTGAGCCGGAAACGCGCGCCCATCGGCGGCAGCGACGCGTCGTGCCGTGAGCTGGCGTCATGCCGCGCCGGCCACAGGTGCGACGCGTCAGTCAGGTTGGTGGTGAACCTGATCGCGTGATCGACGTGTCCGGCCGCCACCTCGTCCCAACGCAGGAGTCCCGGCAGGATAGGCAATCCCGCGGCATCGGCGGAGGTCCAGCCGTCCGGCCGCAGCGCGTCGCTCCCGAGCGACCAGTGGGCGCCTGATCCCGCCGTCCACCCAGTCGCCGTCGAACGGGTGTCGTAGGTCTCGAACAGCTCGCAGGTGTCTGCGGTGACGACGATCGCGTGCCGGTCGCCGTCAGCGTTCGGGCCGCCCTCGATGACCGTGTCGGCGCCCAGCGGATAGCCGAGGTGGTCGCTTTCGTCGTTGTAGTCGAACTTCACCTGCACTCGCGGGTGCCCGGCGGGCACGACGGTGATCGGGATTCCATACGGAACCGCCTGCGTTCCGCCGGACGGGCCGAAGTCGGGATGCAGATTGCGGCTGCTCGCGCCCATTGCCGCCAACCACCGCGCGCTTTGTGGATCGACCGGAAGACCCCGGATGTCGGCGTGCCAGTAGTTGTCGGCGGGGAACACCTGGCAACGCGTGCCCGCCAGCACGTCGGACGTCGCCGCCTTAGGCGGCTGCGTCCGCTGCGTCCGCTGCGTCGGCTGGGCCGGCTGGGCCGACTGCGTCGGCTGCGTCGGCTGGGCCGGCTGGGCCGACTGCGTCGGGAGACTCGAGCTCGATGACGTCGCGGTCGACGTCGCGCCGCCACTCGCTGCTGGCGCCGAGCTGATCACGGAGGTGACCGTCGGCGGCGCCGTTGATGCCGCGGACGGCGGCGCCGAATCTGAGTTCGCGGACGGCGGCGCCACGCGCCGCGTCGTCCCGCTACACGCCGCTGCCGCGGCGCAGGTCGCCGCGATTGCTAGCGCTGCCGACCAGCGATGTCTCATGCTCCTTCTTCGGCAGCGCGGATCTCACACACGACATCGCCGCCGGAGATCACCTGACCGACCGAGGCGGCGAGCCCGCTGACGACCCCGGACTTGTGAGCGGTCAGCGGCTGCTCCATCTTCATCGCCTCGAGGACGACGATGAGGTCACCGGCCGCGACGACGTCGCCGTCGGCCGCGACCACCTTCACGATGGTGCCCTGCATCGGCGCGGTCAACGCGTCTGCGCTGCCCGTGTGGGCGGACGACGCACGGCGGCCCGATCGGGCGCCCGGCCGGGGCTTCACCTGGCCACGGGTCTGGGTGGCGCCGGCCGACAGGCCCCCCGGAAGGGTGACCTCCAAGCGCTTGCCCCCGACCTCCACCGTGATCGTCTGCCGCTCGTCGGCGACGTCCGAGTCGGCGGCGGCGTCGAACGGCGGGAGCTGGTTGTCGAACTCGCTCTCGATCCACCTGGTGTGGACGGTGAACGGCGCCGTCGGGTCGGGTGGCGCGAACGCCGGATCGTCGACGACCGCGCGATGGAACGGCAGCACGGTGGGCAGCCCGGCGACTTCGAACTCCGCGAGCGCTCGGCGCGCCCGTTGCAGCGCCTGCGCGCGATCGGCGCCGCTGACGATGAGCTTGGCCAGCAGAGAGTCGAACGACTGGCCGATCACGCTACCCGTCTCGACGCCCGAGTCGAGCCGGACGCCGGGACCCGACGGCGGCCGCCACACGGCGACTCTTCCCGGCGCGGGAAGGAAATTACGGCCGGGATCCTCGCCGTTGACGCGGAACTCGATGGAGTGGCCGCGCGCCGGTGGATCGTCGTAACCGAGCGACTCCCCAGCCGCGACTCGCAACTGCTCGCGCACCAGGTCGACCCCGGAGATCTCCTCGGAGACTGGATGCTCGACCTGCAAACGCGTGTTGACCTCGAGGAACGAGATCGAGCCGTCTTGGCCGACGAGAAACTCGCAGGTGCCGGCCCCGACATAACCCGCGGCGCGCAGGATGTCTTTGGACGACGCGTACAAGGTGGCCACCTGCGCGTTGGTGAGAAACGGCGCCGGCGCTTCCTCGACGAGTTTTTGATGACGGCGCTGCAACGAGCAGTCACGTGTCGACACCACGACGACGTGGCCGTGCGCGTCGGCGAGACATTGCGTCTCCACGTGGCGTGGCCGGTCGAGATACCGCTCGACGAAGCACTCTCCGCGGCCGAACGCGGCGACCGCCTCGCGCACGGCGGACTCGAACAGGGCGGGAATTTCCTCGATCGCGCGGGCCACCTTGAGCCCACGGCCCCCGCCGCCGAACGCGGCCTTGATCGCGATGGGCAGGCCGTGCTCATGGGCGAACGCGACAACCTCGTCGACGCCGGCGACCGGCTCGGGTGTGCCCGGCGTCAACGGCGCGCCGACCGAGGCCGCGATGTGGCGCGCGCGCACCTTGTCGCCCAACGCTTCGATCGCCGCGGGCGGCGGCCCAATCCAGACCAAGCCCGCGTCGAGCACGGCCTGGGCGAACACCGCGTTCTCAGAGAGAAATCCGTAGCCGGGATGAACCGCGTCGGCACCGGCGCGGCTCGCCACGGCGAGGAGTTTCGCGACGTCTAGGTAGGTGTCGGCGGCGGTGTCGCCGTCGAGCGCGTACGCCTCGTCGGCCGCTCGGGTGTGCACGGCGTCGAGGTCGGACGACGCGTACACCGCGACGCTTGCCAGCCCGGCGTCTCGGCAGGCGCGGGCGACTCGCACGGCGATCTCACCACGGTTGGCGATCAGCACCTTGCGCACGTTTTCGGCCCTTCCCGAGGGTGGCTTTCTGCCCGGAGTCTACGGACGACGTCAGCGCGTCACACCGGTGTGGCCGAGCGAGTAGCGGCCGGGACGGGGAACACGCACAGGCCGTGCGGGCCGGCGCCCACCTTCACCGCTTTGATGAGGTGCCCGTCGACCGTGCTGATGTCGTAAACAACGCCGTTGTAGCGGCCCGACAGCCAAAGCTCCTTGCCGTCGGCCGAGACGTTGCCCATGTCGGGCGACCCGCCACCGGGGATCACCCACTTGGTGGCGACCTTGCGGGTGGCGAGGTCGATGAGCGACACCGAGCCCTCGTCGCGGTTGGTGACGTACAGATACTTCGAGTCGCGGCTCACGTACTCGCCGTGGGCGCCCTTGCCGGTCGGGATGAAGCCGATGTTCTTGAAGCCGTCGCCGTCGATTTCCCACACGCCGTTGCTGTTCATGTCGGCGACGTAGAAGATCTTGCCGTCTGGAGACGTCTTGACGTCCTGCGGCGCCGCGTTGCGGCCGAGTGACAGCCGGCCGACGATCTGCTGGGTCGCGGTGTCGACCTTCAGCAGCTGGCCGTCGAACTCGCAGCTCGACGATGAAGTACCGGCCGTTGGCGGAGAAGTCAGCGTGGTTGACTCCCGAGCACTGCACGTTCGTGCTTTTCACCAACGCCATGGTCTGCGGGTCGCGCCAGTCGATTCGCTTCATCCGTTCCGCCATCACGACCGCGTATTTGCCGTCTGGCGTGAAGTACAGGTTGTACGGATCCTCGACCGAAACCGGCTTGCCGGGCTTGCCGGTCGCCGGGTCGATGGGCACCAGCGCGTTGCCGGTGTCGCTGTTCACCCACAGCGTCTTCAGGTCGTACGACGGCACCACATGCTGCGGCTGCCCGGGCACCGCGAAGTGCTCGACGATTTGGAAGGTCTTCGGGTCGATGACGTCGACGGTGTTGCTGTTGCTGTTCGGCACATAAATCCGCGGCGGGTCGTTCTGCACCGCCGGGCTGAGCATGTCCGGTCCGGAATGGCTGTAGATGTTGCTCGCGTCGTCGACCGTCGGCATGCCGGGCAACGGATCGGCCACCCGCGAGCCGACCGACGCGGAAGGCGTGGGCTGCGACGTCGACGGCGCGGGTTGGGAGGACGGCGCGCCGCTCGGGCTGTCAGCTCGTCGACGCGGCGAGCCGGTCGCCGACGCGCCGGGCGTCGACGTGGCATTCTGGGCTCGCGGCCGGCTGGTGCGATGTGCAGCCGGCCAGCAGGCCGGCTGCCGCGAGCAGGCCGACGGCGGCGGTTCGCGCGCCCGTTTTCATCACTTGCCGTTCTCCTACGGCGTCGCGAGGTCTACAGGGCCATGAGCGAGTCGTCATCGTGACGGCCGACAATCCCTTGGAACGAAGACCGTCGAGGATGTGCGGCATCGCCTGCACGGTGCCAGCATGACCGAGATGCAGCGACACGATCGAACCGGGTCGACGGCGGCGAGCACGCGAGCGGCCGACCAGCGTCGCGCCCGGGTCTAGGTAATCGGAGGGGTCGACGTCGTACGAGAGAGTGTTCGGATAGCCGGCGCGCCCGGCCGCGGCGAGGATCGCCGGGTTGGCGTGTTGCGTGCCGCTCGGCCGGAACCACCTGCCCTGGGTGCCGGTCAGCCTCCGCAAGACGTCGGCGCACCGGATGATCTCCGACTCGTCGACGGGTTCGGCGAGCGGAGGCATCGTCAGGTGCCGGTACGTGTGGTTGCCCAGGTCATGCCCGTGATCGAGGATTCGCGCCGCCATCTGCGGCTGCGCCTCGAGCCAGGTGCCGACCGCGAGGACGGTCACCCGACCGCCCGCTGACTCCACCGCCGCGAGCAGTTGATCCGCGAGCCCAGGGTCGCCGGCGCCGTGAAATGTCAACGCGACGCCATTGCCGGTGGACGGGCCGCGCACGATCTCGGTCGCCGGCCCGGTCGGTTGCGCCGACGCGCTTTCGGTAGGGCTTGACGGCGGGGTCTCGGTCGGACTCGCTGCCTGGCTTGACGGCGGGCTCGGCCGTGCGGCGTCGGCGGGCGATGTCGGCTGAGTCTTCGGTTGGGTCGTCGGCTGGGCGCTCCCGGTCAGTCCGGACGGCGCTCCCGCCACCGGTAGGCCCGTCCTTTCAGCAGCGCCAACGTGGCCGGGCGAGCAACCGGCGAGCTGCTCTCCCAAGGTGGCGGCCGCCGCTGCGGCGAGGCCCGCCTTGAGCACCTCGCGTCGTCCGATCGTCACACCGTCGAACCTACGTCACCGTCGGTCACGGCACGCGAGGAGCTTCCGAGTGAGCCGAGACGCGCGCTCTGCTGATGGGCCCAGCCGAATCAGCCGCTGGCGGTCTCTCGTGAAGGCGCTTCGCTGTGGGTCATCAGCGGTGGGTCATCTGCACCAGTGAGTCACCGGACGGCGCGGCGACCGTCGGCAACAAACGGGTTCTTGGCCGCCTTACCGCCGACAGTCGCCCGGCGACGGAGATGAACCGGCGCTATTGGCCATGGGCGCGAAATCAGGCGAAGCGCGGGGTCCAGCTGAACCGGCAGGTCGTCGGTCTCGCCGCGACTGGCCGACGTTCGCGGGCCTAGAAGCCCGGAATCGTCGGCCAGTTTGGGCGTCTCGGCGAGCCGGCCGGGACGCCGACCGCGCTCAGGATCGATGGACCGGGCCGTGCGTGCGGCGCCAGGCGTCGGGGCCGATCCCAGCGGCGGGACGCGCCCGCGCCGGTCTCGCCAGGCGTCGAGCGCCATCGCGACGCGCCGCGCGCCGCGGCGCCTCGTGCTGGCGGGCGAACACGATCGAGAGGGCGGCGACGACGGCGGCGAGCTCCTCGTCGTCCGGCGTTCCGCTCACTACCCGCAACGTGTTCACAGCGGGATGTTCCCGTGCTTCTTCGGTGGCAGCGCGGCGCGCTTGTTTCGCAGCATGCGCAGCGCCTGGGTGACTGCGGCGCGGGTTTGCGAGGGCGCGATCACCGAGTCCACGTAGCCGCGCTCGCGCCGCGACATACGGATTCGCGAGGTGGTCTTCGTACTCGGTGACAAAGGACTCACGGGCGGACGCTGGGTCCCGGCGCGTCGGCCAATTCCCTGCGGTACAAGATGTTCACCGCGCCCGGCGCGCCCATGACGGCGATTTGCGCGGTCGGCCAGGCCAGATTGACGTCGGCGCGCAGATGTTTGCTGCCCATGACGTCGTACGCGCCGCCATAAGCCTTGCGCATGATGACGGTCACTTTCGGCACCGTCGCCTCGGCGTAGGCGAACAGCAATTTCGCGCCGCGGCGGATGATGCCGTTCCACTCCTGGTCGGTGCCGGGGAGGAAGCCGGGCACGTCGACGAAGGTGAGGATCGGCACGTTGAACGCGTCGCACGTCCGCACGAAGCGGGCCGCCTTCTCCGAGGCGTCGATGTCGAGGCAGCCGGCGTAGTGCATCGGCTGGTTGGCCACCACGCCGACCGGACGCGCCCTCGACCCGGCCGAAGCCGCAGACGATGTTCGGGCGCGAACAACTCCTGCGTTTCCAGGAAATCCGCGTCGTCGACCACGGCGGCGATGACCTGGTGGACGTCGTACGGCTGGTTCGCGGAGTCGGGCACCAGGGTGTCGAGCGCGACGGTCGTCGTCGGTTGGCTCAAGATCGGCGACGATGTCGAGCGCCGGCGGGTCTTCGGCGTTGTTGGACGGCAGGAAGGCCAGCAGCTGCTGGACGAACTCGATGGCGTCAGCCTCGTCGGCGGCAAGGTAATGCGCGTTGCCCGAGCGGGTGTTGTGCGTGCGCGCGCCGCCGAGTTCTTCGAAGCCGACCTCCTCGCCGGTGACCGTCTTGATGACGTCGGGGCCGGTGATGAACATGTGCGAGGTTCCCTCGACCATGACGGTGAAGTCGGTGATGGCGGGGGAGTAGACCGCGCCGCCGGCGCACGGCCCCATCACCAGGGAGATCTGCGGCACGACGCCCGACGCGATCGTGTTGCGATAGAAGATCTCGCCGTACAGGCCGAGCGCGACGACACCCTCTTGAATGCGGGCGCCGCCGGAGTCGTTGATACCGATGATCGGGCAACCCACCTTGCAGGGCGAGATCCATGACCTTCAAGATCTTCTCGCCGAAGACCTCGCCGAGACTGCCGCCGAAAACGGTGAAGTCTTGCGAGAACACGCAGATTTGCCGGCCGTCGACGGTGCCGTAGCCGGTGACGACGCCGTCGCCGTAGGGCCGGTTGGCGGGCATGTCGAAGGACGACGAACGGTGCCGGGCGAGCTCGTCGAGTTCGACGAACGAGCCGGGGTCGAGCAGCGCGTCGATGCGTTCGCGAGCGGTTTGCTTGCCCTTGGCCTGTTGGCGTTCGACCGCCCGGGCCGACCCGGCGTGCACCGCCTCGTCGTTGCGGGCACGCAAGTCGGCGAGTTTTCCGGCAGTCGAATGGTCGGCCGGCTGGTCTGGCTGGGCCGGCTGGGCGGGCTGCTCGGCGCTCATGGCGCTGACAGTACGCTGTCGGCGTGTCTGGGGCAGAAACCGCCAACGAGCAGCGGTGACGGGGGCAGGACGTGCGCCACGCGCCTCGCGAACGCGCCCGACTCGAGATGCCGGAGCTGTTGCGCCGCGACGTGCGGCTGCTCGGCGACTTGCTGGGCCAGGTGCTGCGCGAGTACGGCGGTCCGGAGTTGCTCGCGGACGTCGAGACGCTGCGGCGCGCGGTCATCGCGGCCCGCACGCGGCGCCGGCGAGAGCGAGGCGGTCGTCGAGCTCGATCAGCGGCTGGCCGCTGGATCGCGCCGAGGACGTCGCTCGGGCGTTCACCGTGTACTTCCACCTGGCGAACCTCGCCGAGGAGCATCACCGGGTGCGGGTGTTGCGTTCGCGTGACGCGACGCCAGCGGCCGGGTCGGCGACTCGCTCGCGTCGTCCGTCGACGAGGTGCGGCGTCTGCACGGCGGCGAGCGACCTGGCCGAACTGCTCGGCGGGTTGTCGTGCACCCGGTCTTGACGGCGCATCCGACCGAGGCTCGGCGCCGCGCGGTGGTGACGGCGATCTCGCGGGTCAGCGAGCAGCTCGACCGCTTCGACGACCCGCGCGGCGGCGCCGCCGAGCGATCCGACGCGCGGCGGCGGATGCTCGAGGAGATCGACATCCTCTGGCGCACCGCGCACCTGCGCGCGACGCGGTCGACCCGCTCGACGAGGTGCGCACCGCGATGGCGGTGTTCGACGAGACGTTGTTCCGCGTCGTGCCGGCCCTGTACCGGGGCCTCGACCACCTGCTGCTCGGCGAGCAGTCCGGCGCGCCGCCGCGCGAAGGCGCCGCCGTTCCTGCGACTGGGCAGCTGGGTCGGCGGCGACCGCGACGGCAATCCGACCGTCACGTCGTCCGTCACGAAGGAGGCGCTCGCGACGCAGGCGGCGCACGCGCTGCATGGCGTTGGAGCGGGCGGCCAACCGCATCGGCCGCACGCTCACCGCCGTCGACGACGCCACCAGCGCCGAACTGCGCAAGGCGCTTCGACGCCGCCGGGGCCGAGGCGCCTGAACACCGCGCGCTGATCGAGGAGTTGACACTTCGGGCGCCGGGGGAGCCGCATCGGGTTTACGTGCTTTACGCCGCCGCGCGCATCGGGCGCGCCGGCTCGGCGCGAACCCGGCGGCTACCGGCGGCCACACGAGTTGGTCGGCGATTTGCGGCTGGTGCAGGACTCCCTCGCCAAGGCCGGCGCCGCCGCGGCTCGCGTACGGCGAGTTGCAGCACCTGATCTGGCAGGTCGAGACGTTCGGCTTCCACCTCGCCGAGCTGGAGGTCCGGCAGCACAGCGGCGTGCACGCCACCGCGTTGACCGAGTTGTCCGAGGCGGGCGGGGGTGGCGACCTGTCGGCGATGACCGTCGAGGTGCTTGAGACGATTCGAGCAATCGCGTGGTTGCAACAGGAATACGGCGTCGACGCCTGCCGCCGCTACGTCGTCAGCTTCACCCGAACGGCGGCCGACATCGCCGCGGTGTACGAACTCGCCGAACTCGCGAGCGACGGCAACCCGCCGGTGCTCGACGTCGTCCCCTGTTCGAGACGCAGGACGACCTGCAACCGCTCGGTGTCGGTGCTGGACGAGGCGCTCGAATTGCCTGCGGTGCAAGCGAGATTGGCCGACAACGGGCGACGGCTCGAGGTCATGCTCGGCTACTCCGACTCGGCGAAGGACGTCGGCCCGGTCTCGGCCACGCTCGCGCTCTACGACGCGCAGGCGGCGCTTGCGCAATGGGCGCGGCGAAACGACATCGTGCTGACGCTGTTCCACGGTCGTGGTGGCGCGGTCGGGCGTGGCGGTGGGCCGGCCAACCGCGCGGTGCTGTCACAGGCGCCGGGCTCCATCGACGGCCGGTTCAAGGTCACTGAGCAGGGCGAGGTCATCTTCGCGCGATACGGGCACCCGGTCATCGCGCAGCGGCACCTAGACCAGGTCGCGGGCGCGGTGTTGTTCGCGTCCACACCAGCGGTCGAGCAGCGCGGGCGCGAGGTCGCGGCGCGGCACCGCCCGACGTTCGACAAGGTGAGCGACGCCGCCCGCACGGCGTACCGGTCGCTGGTCGAGACAGCCGGATTCGCCGAGTTTTTCACGGCCGTGAGCCCGTTGCCGGAAATCGGTTCGCTGCGCATCGGGTCGCGCCCCGCTCGGCGCGCCTCGGGCGGTGGACTCGCCGATTTGCGGGCCATTCCTTGGGTTTTCGCCTGGTCGCAAACCCGCGCCACGCTGCCCGGCTGGTTCGGGCTTGGCAGTGGTCTGGCCGCGGTCGGCGACCTCGAGGTATTGCGCGCCGCCTACGAGGAGTGGCCGCTGTTCACCGCGATGCTCGACAACGTCGAGATGTCGTTGGCCAAGGCCGACCGTGACATCGCCGAGCGGCACTTGGCGCTTGGCGGCCGACCCGACTTGGCCGAGGCGATCCTGGCCGAGTTCGACCGCACGACCTCGTGGCTGCTTCAGGTGCTGCGGCAGGACCGGTTGCTCGAGTCGCACCGGGTGCTGGGCCGCGCTGTCGAGTTGCGGAACCCGTACGTCGACGCGTTGTCGCACCTGCAATTGCGCGCGTTGCAGCGGTTGCGGGCCGGCATCGCTGATGACGACGAGCGCGACCGCACCCAGCGACTGCTGCTGCTCACCATCAACGGGGTCGCGGCCGGCCTGCAAAACACCGGCTGAGATGGCGGGGTCGGCGCGATCGGCAGGCGCGTCGGGGGCCGGGCGCTGGAGCGATCTCGACCGTCCGCCGCTCGACCAGCGCGCGTTGAGTCGCGCCTTCGCGCACGACCCGATCTGGCGCGACATCCGCGTCGTCGACGCCACCGGTTCGACAAACGCGGACGTCGCCGCGCTCGCGCGCGAAAACAAGCCCGAAGGGGTCGTGTTGGTGGCCGAGCATCAGACCGCCGGCCGGGGGCGACTCAACCGGCGATGGGTGGCGCCGGCGCGCTCCGGTTTGAGCTTCTCGATGCTGCTGCGACCTGGCGTCGAGTTGAACCGCTGGTCGCTCATCCCGTTGGTCGTCGGCGTTGGCGTGGCCCGCGGAGTCGCGCGGGTGTGCGACATCGGCGTCACGTTGAAATGGCCTAACGACCTGTTGGTTGGCGAGCGGAAACTCGGCGGCATCCTGTCGGAACGCGTCGAGCCGACCGATCGCGAGCAGCGCCCGGCCGCCGTCGTCGGCGTCGGGCTGAACGTCACGCTGCGCGAGCCGGAATTGCCGGTGCCCACGGCAACTTCGCTCGCTTTGGCGGGTGCCGAGACGTCGGATCGCGACACGATCTTGCGCGCGGTTCTGCGGGGCGTGGGCACGCAGTACGCGCAGTGGATGGAAGCGGACGGCGACAGCGAGTCGGTGCTGCCCGCGTATCGCGAGCTGTGCGGGACGCTCGGTCAACGGGTGCGCGCCGAGTTGCCCGCTGGAGAGACTGTCGAGGGTGTGGCGGTCGACGTCCGCGACGACGGCGCCCTGGTGATCGAAGGCGCGAACGGACGCCGGCCGGTGAGCGCCGGGGATGTCGTCCATCTTCGCCCGATCGTCTGAATGGTGTTTCACGAACGGGCCGCGTCGTCGGGCTCAATGGCATCGTGGCCCTCGCCGCCGGCGCTGCAACGGCCTATGCGCTCGCATCCGACGGCACGGTCTGGACATGGGGCGACACGGTAAACGGTGTCCAGCCCACGCCGGTCAAAGTGCCCAACCTCTCTGACGTGACCGCCATATCGGCGGGTGGCGGGGGTGGCGCCATCTATCCGACGTACGGGACGGGGTATGCGCTTCGCAGCGACGGAACCGTGTGGGCGTGGGGGGCCAACGACAACGACCTCCTCGGTGACGGCACGGCCTGGAGCGCAACGGTCGCCGACGAGTACACGGTCGACCCGGTGCAAGTCGTTGGCCTGTCGGACATTGTCGCCGTCGCCGGCGGCCCGTCTGACAGCTACGCAATGGCCGCCGACGGCACCGTTTGGTCGTGGGGTAGCGCCTTGTACGGGGCGCTAGGCACCGACACCGTCAGCACCGACACCGCCGTTCCGGTGCATCTCCCGGCACCGACCAACATCGCAGTCATCTCCGCCGGTTCGAGCACCGCCTTCGCCGCGACCAGATAACCGACGGTCGCAGTCGTCGGACAGGTCGTCGCCCGACACAACCCATGGCCGCGCAGCGAACTCGTGCCATGGCCGCAGCGAACCCGTGCGGTAACAATCGTGACCGTGGGACGGGTTGCAGCGCGCGCCTGGTTAGTCTCAGAGCGGGATGATGTCCGCGCGCGCCAGGGTTGACGCCGAGCGCGCTGGACGCGCATCAGAAAGCCAGAGGTGATGACAGGTGTCGGCAACGCTGAAGGTGACGCACAAAGCGATCGGGGCAGAGGTCCGTCGTGGCGCATACGAGATCGAGGTTGACGGCAAGCATATTGGGACAGTCGACATGAACGACACTTTCGAGACGCCGCTCGAACCGGGACGTCACATTCTGCAACTTCGCAGTGGCCGAAACTCAAGCCGAGCCGAGACCTTCGACACCGCGGACGGCGAGATCATCGCCTTCCGATGCACGGGCAAGAGGTTCCTGCCGCTCTTCCTCGCGTCATTCGTCGTCCCCAGACTGGCGCTCGTGCTTGTCCGCCAGAGTGAGTCGCCTGGAGTCGTGTAGCAACTGGTGGTGGAGGAGGTCAGGCGATGCCGAAGCAAACCAAGGGAAATGCAGGGCGAAAGCCGCCCGAACCGTCGGCTGACCACTCCGTCGTCGCCGATTGGCTCCGTCGGTCGCCCTGTGTTTCGTGGGAGTTCGCTGGGGAAGCGGCGTGGCAAGTCCGATCGGCGGTCCGTCGACGTGCTGATCCGAGACTAGGTCGAGTTCACGCGCGCTTGTGAGGAGATGGGATGCGAATCTTCCCTGCTGTCACGATCAGTCCGACACGTCGACGCCGGTCACAGCGCATGGTCGCGGCTTCCCTCGCGATCTTTCTCTCCGTGGTGCTGGGCGGCGCCACGCCGGCTCTGGCCCACGACGGGTCGGGCTGGCACCACCGGGCCGCCGGCGCCAACGTCGACTGGCGCTACTACGGCAACGACCTCAGCAACACGCGTTATCAGAACCTTGATCAGATCAATCCGGCGGACGTCAAGGATCTCAAGCCCGCATGGGTTTTCCACACTGGGGTGCTCGATCCGAAAGCTTCGCTCGAGGTTTCGCCGATCGTCGTTCACGGTGTGATGTACGTGAGCGATGGCCACGACGACGTCTTCGCGATCAATGCGGCCAGCGGTCACGAGTTGTGGGCGTACCGCCCGAAGGATCTGCCGCCGCTGTCGCAGATCGGCATCTGCTGCGGTCGCGACAACCGCGGCGTCGCGTACGGCGATGGCCGTATCTTCGAGGCCCGGCTTGACGCTCGACTCGTTGCGATAGATGCGCGCACGGGCGCCCCACGGTGGTCCGTGCCGGTCGTGGACTGGCACGACGGCTACTCCATGACGATGGCGCCGCAGTACGTCGACGGCGAAGTGATCGTCGGCGTGTCAGGCGGCGAATACGGCGTCCGCGGGGAGGTGGCCGCGTATCGGGCCGACACCGGCAGGCTGATGTGGCGGTTCGCGACCACCCGGCCGGGCACGTGGGCGGGCGCGAGTTGGCAGCACGGCGGGGCGCCGGTCTGGGGTAACCCGACCGTCGACCCGGCGCTCGGTCTCGTGTACGTCGGAACGGGGAACGCCGCACCGGACTTCTATGGCGCGAACCGTGCGGGGAACGACCTGTATTCATCGTCGATCGTCGCCCTGGACTTGCGTACGGGCCGGCTTCGCTGGGCGTTTCAGGAGACGCACCACGACCTGTGGGATTACGACGGCCCGCAGCCGTCCGTGCTGTTCACGTTGTACCGCAACGGCAGGGCCTATCCCGCTCTCGCACACTGCAACAAGAACGGCAACGAGTACATCCTTGACCGGCGTACCGGGCAGCCGCTGTTCCCGGTGACGGAGAAGCCGGTGCCGACCACGCCGAGTTGGCAGCATCCGTCGCCCACGCAGCCGCAGTCGTCGGTCACGCCGGTCATCGTGCAACACGTGCTGTCGACGCCCCCCGGCATGCAGGCCGCTCCGGAGTACACGCCGCCGCAGCAGACTCCCTACGTGATCCAGCCAGGCAGTCAGGCGGGGTGCGAGTGGGCGCCGGCCGCGTTCAGTCCGCGCACCGGGTTCATCTACACCCACGCCCGGTACCAGCCGGTGATCTTGACCAGCCACCCCGGAAACACCGGCACGCCTGGGACGACCTCGAAGGACGAAGGCTCGACGGAGGTCCCGCACGTCGCCGGGATCAACTACTTCGGGCAGTTCGACGCGATCAACACGGCCACCGGCAAGATGGCGTGGACGATCCACACCTCGGAGCTGCCGCTCTCCGGCGTCACGGTCGCCGGCAACGTGGTCTTCTTCGGTGAGGAGAGCGGCCAGTTCGTCGCCGTGGACGCCATGAACGGCGCCGTGCTATGGAAATTCGACGGCACCTCAGTGCGAAACGGCGGCGGGTCGACGTCGGCACCCGCGGTCTACATGGTGCACGGCCGCGAATACGTCGTCGACGCCTTCGGTGGCAACGCCCCCGACCGCATGGAGCGGAAGCAGAACGACCCGAGCGGCGACGCCATCGTCGCCTTCGCGTTGCCGGACAGGCATGCCGACGACGACAGTGGCTGAAGCCAGCGAGGCAGCTTCCCGATCGGCACACCTGGTGGGCTGCTGGCCACGGGCGGCCAGGACGCTGTTGTTGACGCGAGAAACGTGCGTTCGTGTTGCTCGACGCAGCTGACGCGATGCGACGCTCGAGTCAGAGCAGCTCGGACTCGGGCGTCGGGTTGTCGTAGGAGCGGCGGGTGCGTTGGCTGCCCAACAGTTGAGGGTCGATCGGCACGCGGTCGGTGTGCCGCCGATCGTGCTTGACCGGCGCGGGCGGCGGCGAAGCGAGAATCCGGAATGGACCGGTCGGATCGCAGACGTGCCGTCCGGACGCGGTTGCGGGCACGCCCCGGTACAGCACGTCTTGCCAGTCAGGCATCGCCGGCGACTGGCCGTGCCGCCGACGTGGCACGCGCGGAGCGGGCTCGCTCTTGTCAGTCACATACATGAGCTCGATGAAACCGAGCCAGGAGTCGACGATCGTGTTGCGCACGCCCATGAAGGCGACGACGGCGTAGGTGGCCGCCACCGCGTTGAGTCCGGCGAAGGCGGCGTTCCCCCAGTTTCCGTGGTGCCAGTCGCGCCACAGCGTGAGCAGCGAGTAACCGATGATGAGCGCCGGTGAGATCGAAAAGAGCAACGGCGTCGCGGTGCGGTTCTTCACCTTGGGGGTACGCGCGAACGGGATCTTCTTGGCGGTGATCGCCTGTTGCACCGACTTGAACACCCCGGCCAGGTTGACCGGTAGCAGGATCAGGTTGAAACCGTAGATGCGCGCGATGTCGGTGCGCTTGTAACCGAGGCGCCGCAGGTCGCTCGCCATCGCGAGGAAGTAGGGCAGCGCCGCTGCGACGACGAGCGGGCTGAGCAGGCGGTTGTTGAACGGATAGACGAGGAGGAACACGAGGCCGACGCTGCTCCAACACGTTGACGCCATGTAGTTGATCCGCAGCAGCGTCTTCATCATGCTGCCGCGCTCGCCGCGCTTGCTGCGCTCGTGACCGTCGCGCCAGAGCTTGGGCAGGATCAGCAGGCCGCCGTTGGCCCACCGCCGGCGCTGGATGCACAACGAGCCGAAGTCCGGCGGCGTCGCGCTGTAGCTCAGCCGCTCGGGATAGTTGATCAGCCGCCAGCCGTGAATGCTGAGGTCGATGCTCGACTCGGTGTCCTCGATGACCGTTCGGTCCTGCACGTAGCGGCGGATCTCGTGGCCACCCTGGTGCTCAACCTCGACGATGTCGTCGAGCGCCGCCTTGCGGATGACCGCGTTAGCGCCGACCCAGAAAGTGGCGTCGTAGTAGCTCATCCCCTGGTGCACGATGTGCTGCAAGTCCGTCGTGGCGCCGGCCAATCGCTCCATGCGTGTGGCCGAACCGGGGAAGGCCGAATACGGAGTCTGCGCGACCGCGATCTTGGCGTTGTCCGGCCGCTCGAGCAGGTACACGAGACGCAGGCAGTACTCAGGCAGCAGCACGCTGTCGGCGTCCAACGTGAGCAGGTAGTCGGCGTCCGGGATGACGATCGATCCCGTGTTGGCGGACGGCGCGAGCACGAGACCTTCCGGCGTCTTCCGCGGTTCGAAGCTGCGGCCCATCAAGCCGATGTAGCTGTTGAGGTTCATGGCCTTGTTCGCGTCGTGCGACAGCGACGCGTACAGCTTGCGCTCGAACCAGGTCACCTCGGCGCGGAAGGTCCAGGCGAGGCGCCGGTACAGCTGATGCACGCGGGCGATCGGAATGTCCGCGCCGGCAGCGAGCGCGGAAACCAAGGCCGTGCTGACCCCGGCGAAGTCATCGGCGAGTGCTCCGAGAACACGGTCGGCGAAGAACGAGTCGACGTGGTCGTGGACAACTTCTTCGTGCGCTCGCCTGCGCAGCCAGTCGGCTGCCCAGCTGTACTCGGCGCTCAGCTGCATGAGCCGAGCCGCGGAGTTCTCGTCATCGAGCGAGCCGATGGTCTCGAATTCCTCAAGGGCGCGCGTGAAACGCTCCCGCGGCTCGGCCAGCCACGCCGTCAACTCGCCGGAGAGCTCGCGCGCGGCGGCGAGCGAGGCGAGGTGCGCGGGATTGCTCGGGTGCGGCGGGTCGTCGAGCAGCAGGACGACGCGCAGGTACGGGTATTCCTGAAGGGCGGCCGACAGGAGTGTCTTGCGGATGGTGGCCACTTCTTCGCGGTACGAAGGCACGAGCACGGTCATGGTCGGAAGCGAATCGTCGAACGATTCGTCGATGACAGCGCGCGGAACGCGCCGGTGCGCCCGGCTGCGGTAGAGCGCGCCCTGCCGGGCGAGAACGTAGGCCAACGACGAGAGCGTCAGGAAGGAGACGATGACCACATAACCCGCGGTCTCCGAGGTGTAGCGCATGCCCTGAAAACCGCGGTTCACGAATTGCGACAAGACCGTCACAACGAGGTAAGTCAACCAGGCGGCCACGGTCAGGACAATTCCCAACCGGCCGAGCGCGATGAGCGAGTCGCTGGCCGGTGGGGACACCGGCGGGAGCGGCTCAGTTCGCTTGTCGGAACCCCATTGGCGTCGCGCCGACTTCGCCTTGCTCAATGCGACCGAACTCCCTCACAGGCACCAGCAAGCTAAGCGTGACCAGGTGCGTCCATGGGATGGCCGAGTAGCCGTCCCCCCCAAAAAGTCGCGGTCCGCAGGCGCGATGCGCATGGCGACTGATCTCGGAACCGCTCACCCAGCGTACACAGATTCACGTAGGGTAATCGGCAGACCGCGTGTATCGGGGAGCCGTTGGTGACCCGTTCTTCGCATCGAACACCGATGCGATTGCCGAAGCGGCCCGAGACCAGAGACGTGAGATCCCGCGATGACACCTGAGGAGCGGGCGCACGCCGCAGCCGTCGGCGAGTTCCAGCAGGCAAGCGAACCCCGGCGTCGACTTTCGTGGTTTCGCGTTTTCGCGGCATTTGCGATTCTTGCCGTGGTCGGCACCGGGATCGTGGGCTTTCGCCGCGTGGCGAATCGGCCCGCGCCGCCCGTGCTGACGTCGTCCTTCGCGCCGTATGTCGACGTCACCGCCACCCCCACCTTCGCGTTCGAGGATCCGGCGCAGTCGAGCTCGACGAGCCTCACGCTTGGATTCGTCGTCAGCGACCCGCGGTCGGCCTGCCAACCGACCTGGGGGGCGGCCTATTCGATGGCGCAGGCGGCGACGAGCATGGATCTCGACCGGCGGATCGCTCGGCTCCGGGAACGGGGCGGCGAGGTCGCGGTCTCGTTCGGCGGCGAGGCCAACTCAGAGCTGAGCGTCGGTTGCACGGACGTCGACCAGCTCGAAGCCGCCTACCGCGCTGTCGTCGACCGGTACTCGGTGCACACGATCGATCTCGACGTCGAGGGCAGCGCGTCGTCCGCCCCGGCGGTTGAGAAGCGACGCGCGGCCGCGATCGCGAAGTTGCAGACGGCGGAGAAGGCCGCCGGCCGCTCGCTCGCGGTCTGGCTCACGTTGCCGGTCAGCCCAGCCGGCCTGACGGCGGATGGCGCGAACGTCGTGTCGACCATGCTCGCGGCCAAGGTCACGCTGGCCGGCGTCAACGCGATGACGATGGATTACGGACAGTCGAAGCCGGCAGGCCAGTCGATGGACGCCGCGGCCGAGACCGCGTTGCTCGCCGTCCACCAGCAACTCAAGACCGCGTACGCGAACGCCGGCCAAATTCTCGACGACGACGCGGTGTGGCAGCGCATGGGCGCGACGCCGATGATCGGCCAGAACGACGTCGTCGGTGAGCGCTTCGGGCTGGTGGACGCCGACGCGCTCCTCGCGTTCGCGCAGCGCCACCACCTGCGACGCCTCTCGATGTGGTCGGTGAACCGCGACCAAAGTTGCGGTCCCAACTACGCCAACGTCGAAGTGGTGTCACCGAACTGCAGCGGGATCAGCGAGCAACCCGCCGAGTTCACCAAGATCTTGTCGGCGGTCGACAGCACCGAGAGCGCGACGCGGACGGCGAAGAGCACCGCCGCCGCGACGTCGCAGCCCTCGCCGTCCGCGCTTTCGTCGTCGGGCGCCGGGTCGTCGCTCGCGCCGTCGGTGCGCAACGAGGTGGACAATCCGGCGACGTCGCCGTACCAGATCTGGAATCCCGACCAGGCCTATCCGAAGGACACGAAGGTCGTCTGGCACCACAACGTCTACCAGGCCAAGTGGTACACGCAGGGCGACACTCCTGACGCTCCGGTCGACAACGCCTCGGCCACGCCGTGGACGCTGATCGGACCGGTGCTACCTGGCGAGCATCCGGTCGTGCTGCCGACCGTGTCGGCCGGCGTCTACCCGGCCTGGGACCCGACCACGGCGTACGTCGCAGGCCAGCGGGTGCTGTACGACGGTTACGGCTACCAGGCGAAATGGTGGACGCAGGGCGACGTCCCCGGCGGGCCGTCGCAGTCGTCGGCGGGCAGCCCGTGGGAGTTGCTCACCTCGGGCTGACCAGACCGAGCAGGGCGCGCGGGCGAGGCGAACGTGCCGGACGAGCCCGTGGCCTGCGCGCAGGTCCGCAGTTCTGGTGATCATCGGCGAGTTGGCCTGCGCGGGCTCACCGGCGTGCCACCATTTGCCACATGAGCATGTCGATGAACCAAGGCGAGGAAATCGTCCTCGACCTGCACCCGCATTGGAGCCAGCTCGTCGTGCCGGTGTTGGTGCTTCTCGTTGTCTGCGGCCTGGGCGGTTACGGCTTCGCCGCGGCACCGCATGGCAGCGCGCACCGCATCGTGCAGTGGGTCGTCCTCGGTGTCGCCGTCGTGCTCATCTTGTGGTTCACCGTGCTGCCCTACCTTCGCTGGCTCACCACCCGCTACGTGCTCACCACCGACCGGTTGATCCTGCGCACCGGCATCGTCGCCCGCCACGGCCGCGACGTCCCGCTCAATCGCGTGAACGACGTGTCGTTCTCCGAGAACCTGCTGGAGCGCCTGCTGCGCAGCGGCTCGCTGGTGATCGAGTCGGCCGGTGAGCGCGGCCAGATCACCCTCGCCAACGTCCCGCGCGTCGAGCACGTCCAGCGCGAGCTCTACCGCATGGTCGAGGACAATCAGCGCCGGCACGCGGCCTTCGGCACCACCGCGACACCCGCCGCAGACGAGTGATCGTCGCGCTACGACTCGCGCTGATCACCGCGGCATGCGCCGCGGCGTAGTGTCGGCCGCATGACCGACCTGACCGACGATTCCACGTCGTCCGGTGTTGTCACGCGCCGGCACGACTCGGGCGCCGTCGAGGTCACTCTCGACCGGCCGCGCGCCCTGAACGCGATCTCGACCCAACTCGCGCTCACGCTGATCGACACGTTCCGTTCTCTCGCGAGCGACTCGCAAGTGCGCGCGGTCGTGCTCTCGTCGTCCGCTGAAAACGCGTTTTGCGCAGGGGCCGATCTCAAGGAGCGCGCGAAGTTCACGGACGACGATTTGCTGGCGCAGCGGCCGGCGGTCAAGGCGTTGTTCGCGTCGGTGCGCGAGCTTCCGATGCCGGCGATCGCCGCCGTGCACGGATTCGCCCTCGGCGGCGGCTTCGAGTTGGCGCTGTCGTGCGACCTCATCGTGGCCGACGAGACGGCGGTGTTCGGGCTGACCGAGGTGACCGTCGGCCTGGTGCCAGGCGGCGGTGGAACGCAGTTGCTGGCCCGTCGGATCGGCGCGGGCCGCGCCGCCGACTTGATCCTGACCGGGCGCAAGGTCGACGCGGGGGAGGCCTTCCGGCTCGGCGTCGCCGATCGGATCACGCCGCCGGGCCGCGCGCGCGAGACGGCGCTCGACCTCGCCTCCGCGATCGCGGCTAACTCACCGCTGGCCGTGCGGGCCGCGAAACGCGCAGTGCGGGCGGCGTTCGGCGGGCGAGCGGGTTTCGACGTCGAGGATTCCGCGTGGCACGCGGCCGCCGTCTCGGCCGACCGGCGCGAGGGGATCGCCGCGTTCGCCGAGAAGCGGGCGCCGAGATGGACCGGACGATGACCGACCTGCCGAGTCGCGTCAGCTTGCGCGAGGTCGGCCCTCGCGACGGCCTGCAAAACGAGGAACCGGTTGCCACGCAGGCGAAAATCGAGCTCATCGACGCGCTCTCCCGCACCGGCGTGGGCCGCATCGAGGCCGTCAGCTTCGTACACCCGCGGGCGATCCCGCAGATGGCGGACGCCGATCAGGTGTGGTCGGGGATCTCCCGTGACCCGCACGTCAGATATTCGGCGCTCGTGCCTAACCTGCGTGGCGCGCAGCGCGCACTCGACAGCGGATGTCTCGAGATCGAGATAGTCGTCTCGGCTTCAGACTCGCACAACAAGGCAAACGTGAACCGCACGACGGCGGAGTCGCTCGAGGAGATCTCGCAGGTGATCGACCTCGCGCACGAGCGGGGCGCGACCTGCCATGTGACAGTCTCGACGGCGTGGGGCTGCCCGTATGAGGGTGACGTGCCGGTCGATCGCGTCGTCGCGGTGGCGGGGCGGGCCGTCCGCGACGGCGCCGACGGCTTGTCGTTCGGCGACACCACGGGGATGGCGACTCCGACTCGCGTCACCGAGTTGATCGGCGAGACCCGGCTGGCGCTTCCCGACGTGCCGCTCAACCTGCACTTTCACAACACCCGTGGCACGGCGCTCGCCAATGTGCTGGCCGCGCTCCAGCTCGGCGTGGCGGACTTCGACGCGAGCGTCGGCGGGCTCGGTGGCTGTCCCTACGCGCCCGGCGCGTCGGGAAACCTCGCGACCGAGGAGCTGGTGCACATGGTCGAGGACATGGGCGTCGACACCGGCGTCGACCTCGAGGCCTTGATCGACGTCGCCCGCGAGGCGGAGCGCGTGGTGGGGCGGGAGCTGCCGTCGCAAGTGCTGCGCGCCGGGCCGCGCACGAGACGCACCCCACTGCCGTAGCGCGTGTGCCGCGCCCCACAGCGGTGGCGCGTGTGCCGCGCCCCACAGCGTGGCGCGTGTGCCGCGCCGTGACGGCGGGAACTGGCATGTCGCCGGCATTTCGGGCGACCGCACCGGGAGGAGTCACCATGCGGCTGAGTCATTTGCGCGCCGTCTACGAGTCCGAGGGTCCGTTCGCGTCCGCGTACGTGCGCACCACGCGCGAGGCGGCGACCGCGGCCCGCCAGGTGGAGCTGCGCGCCCGCCACGTCGCGGAACAGCTGACCGAGAAGGGCGCGCCGCCGCAAGCTGGCGAGGCGATCGCGACCGCGCTGGTCGACGGCGCCACCGGCGCACCCGACCAACGACTCCTCGTCTGGGCCGGGGGTCGGATCGTCTTCGACGCCGCGATGCCCGAGACCGGAGACGACCTCACGGTCAGCTGGGGACCGGTGCCCGACCTTTACGCGTACGTGCGCAATTACGCCAACGCCGTCCCGCACGTCGTCGCGGTGGTCGACCGGGTCGGGGGCGACCTGACGGCGTTCGACGCGATGGGCGAGGTCCGGGAAGTCGAATCCGTCGACGGCACGACGCTGCACCTGCGCAAGGTGAAGGTGGGCGACTGGGCGAATGTGCACTACCAGCATCAGGTCGAAGAGCACTGGAAGGCGAACGCGGAGGAGGTCGCGGCCGCCGTCGAAAGGCTCGTCGACGAGGTGCACGCCGAGGCGCTGGTGCTCGCCGGAGACGTCCGCGCCCGCGAGAAGCTGCACGGCAAACTGAGCGAGCGCAGCCAAGGTCTGCTCTCGGAGATCGAGCACGGGGGTCGGGCGGACGGTGTCGACGAGGCGGCGTTCGACGCAGCTGTGCACGAGAGCCTCGACCAGCGCGTTCGCGAACTCGTCAGCGAGCGCTACGCCGAGTTCACCCAACGCCTCGGCAAGGACGGCGCCGCGGCGCATGGCGTCGCCGACGTCGTGGCCGCCGCGTCGCAAGCCAAGCTCGACACCCTGCTGCTCGGCCTCGATTTCAATCCCGAGGCGCAGGCGTGGATCGGGCTTGCACCCGAGCACATCGCGCTGAGCCGTGAGGACGTCGAGACCCTGGGCGCCGACATCGCGGTCGTTGCCCCGCTCGGTGCGGCGCTGTTGCGGTCGGCGGTCCTGACCGATGGCGCGGCGCTGGCCGTCCCCTACGGGCCTCCGACACTGCGCGACGGGATCGGCGCGCTACTGCGGTTCTGACGCCCCCGCGCGGCCGAGTTCGTCGTTGCGTGTGAGCCGCTGCTGTTCGTGACGGCTGCTGTTCGTGACGGCGCCGCTGTGGTGTCGATCAGGAGGTCAGCGGCGCCAGGAGTTCTCGGACCTGCGCGGGTGTCGGGACGCGGCCCGCCAGCAGGAGTCTGTCGTCAACGACGAGTGCCGGCGTGGACATGACGCCGTAGCCGGCGATAGCGGCGTAGTCCTCGACCTTCTCGATGGTGGCGTCGAGCCCGAGCGCGGTGACCGCTTCCCTGGTGACGCGTTCGAGCTTCTTGCAGTTGCTGCAGCCGGGGCCGAGCACCTTGATGATCACGGACGTTCCTTTCGGGTCGGGCGGTGGTCAGGCGAGGAGGGCGTTGAACAGGTAGCCGGTGGCGATGACGCCGACGCCGACGACGGCGATGAAGGAGGCGAGCAGTTGGGGTTTGAGGACGCGGCGTAGCAGGATCATTTCCGGCAGCGACAGCGCGACAACGCTCATCATGAAAGCGAGCAGGGTGCCCATCGGCAGGCCCTTGTCGTGCAGTGCTTGAACGAGCGGCATGATTCCGGCGGCGTTGGAATACAGCGGGATTCCGATGCCGACGGCGACCACCACACCGAACACGTTGCCGGGCCCGGCGTAGGTGGTGAAGAAGTTCGCCGGCGCCCAGCCGTGGATGACGGCGCCGACAGCGATGCCGACGAGCAGGTACGGCCAGATCTTGCGCAGGACGGTGGCGACTTCCTCGACGCCCATCTGCAGCCGCTGTTCGAACTTCAGGCCGGCGCTGGTGTCGATGACCCGCCCGCCAAGTTTCGTTTCGAACACGAACGGCTCGACCCAGCGCTCGACGCCGAGGCGGCCGAGCGTCCAGCCGGCGACGACGGCCACCGTCAGGCCGGCTCCGATGTAGATGGCGGCGATCTGCCAGCCGAACAGGGTGAACAGCATGCCGATGGCGATCTCGTTCACCAGCGGGCTGGCGATCAGGAAGCTCAACGTGACCCCGACGGGGACGCCGGCCGCGACGAACCCGATGAAGGCGGGGACGGCGCTGCACGAGCAGAAGGGGGTGGCGACGCCCAGGCCGGCCGCGGCTAGGTTGCCGATTCCTTCGCGCTTGCCGCCGAGGAGCGCCCGGGTCCGCTCCACGCTCATGTACGACCGCAGCACCGTGACAAGAAAGATGATCCCGACCAGCAGCAGGCCGATCTTGATGCTGTCGTAGAAGAAGAAGTGCACCGTCTCGGTCGAGCGCGCCTTTGGGTTCATCCCGAACGCGCCGTAGAGGATCCGGTCCCACAGCCAGCCGTTCGCCGAGTAGGCGCCCACCCACGTCGCCGCGGCAGCGAAGAGCAGCAGCCAGCGCCGCAACAGCGCGGCTGGGGCCGGGGTCGACGCCGGCCGCCGCTCGAGGGTGCTCATGCCGGCGCCTGCGCAGAGCAGACGGCCCCCGGCAGCGCGGCCCGCAGCCGATCGAGCGCGTCACCGGCCAACGCGTAGTCGATCCAACGACCGCGCCGGCTGGTGGTCACCAGTCCGGCTTCGCGCAGCACCTTCAAGTGGTAGCTGAGCAGGTTCGCCGCGATCGGCACCCGTTCCTGCAGATCGCACACGCAGCGCGGCGACCGCGCCAGATCGGCAAGCACCGTCCAGCGCACCGGGTCGGCAACCGCGGCGAGCAGCGCGACCGACGCGGCCACCGACGCGGCCACCGACGCGGCGGCCCTTTCGGACACTTCAACAGCGCTTGTACCAACCATGATTGAAGTGTCGGCCGGTCAACGTCGGACCCACAGAGACCAAAGTCCCCACGGCCGCGACCAATGCTGCGTGTTCCACCGGGCCGCCATCCGCGGTGTTGCGTAGGGGGTGCGCGGTCGTCCGATGAGAAACCGTCACGAGGTCGCGACGATCACCAACGAGCCGTGGGCGGTGCCGATGTACGCGTGTCCGTCGTCGCCGACCGCTGGAGTGGCGAATCGCGTCGTCGGGTCGCCGAGCGTGACCTTCGCGCGGGTGGCGCCGGACGCGGGGTCGAGCGCGTAGAGCGTGCCCGAGCCTGGGTCGACGGTGAGCACCGCACCACCGGCGACAACGGGCGACCCGGCGGGTTTCGCTTGCCACGTCGGCGTCATCGTGTCGCCGTTGACGCGCACCGCCCGCACGCCGCTGGTGCATGGCACGTAGACGACGCCATTCGCGTACGCGGCCCCGCCGAACGCCTTGCACAGCGATTTGGTCGGGACGTTGCCGCCGAGACCACCGAGATTACCTTGGCGCAGCAGGTACGCGTCTCCGGCTTTCCCTGCGACGAACACTCGACCGTCGGGCACCAACAGCGGGCCCGTCGTGCCGAGGTCGAGATCGCGCGCGTTCTCCTGCGCCCACGTCGACGGCGCGAAAAAGGAGACCACCTTGAGGTTTTGATCGAGCTCGATGACCGAGTCACTCATGTCGTAGCTGGCTTTGGGGTTGGTCTGCGCGCCATTGCCCACCGACACGTAGAGGTGGCCGCTGTCGTCGGCGGCCGCCCCGGCGGGCGTCCAGATGCCGGCTTCCCGGTCGCTCGGCACCTGGTAGATCAGCGGATTCCCCTGCCCGTTAGTCGCGACGCCCACGACGTAGCCGTGGTACGGGCCGCAATCACCGAACAGGCCCCCGTACGCGACCCACACCCGGCCACCGGAGACCAGCAGCGCCGCCCGCTGCTGCTCCACCTCGGGATGTGAGCCGGGCGGGTCGACCGGTTTGCTCCACGCCACGGCGCCGGAGCGCGCGTCGACGGCGACCAGCTGATGATGGTGGCCGGTCAAGAACGCCACCGCGAAGATCAAGCCGGACGACGGGTCGTACGCCGGGGTGCCGGTGATGCCGGACGGGTTGATGTTTCCGCAGGGCAGCGAACCGCCGTCGACGGGCGTGCCGATGTGTCGCTGCCAGACCACACTTGCGTTGTCGCGCAACGCGTAAAGCGTGTTGTTCTCCGTCGCGGCGACGACGAGCGGGCCCTTCGCGTCGCGCAACACGAGCGGGCTCGCGTAGACGGCGCCGTCGAGTTTCACGGAGGCGGCGACGGAAAGCTTCGTGACAGGCTTGGCGTTCGCGGCCGCGCCGGTGCGGGCGGCGTCATGGTGGTACGTGGGCCAGACCGCTGCGAGCGCGGACGCTTGCGACGTCGGCGCCGGCGGCGAGGTGCGCGCCGACGTCGCCGGTGGCGGGCTCGAGTCACTCGTGTTCTGCGCGCTGCCGCTCGGCGCCGTCGTCGACGGACCGCCCGGGCCCTGACCCTGATGCTTGGACGATGTGCACGCCGAGGCGAAGGCCGCCACCGCCGTCACCACTGCCAGCGTCACGGCTGTTCGTCGGGTCATGTCGCAAGCCTTCCCAGTCCGGTGTGAAAACGTGTCTTCATGAGCTACCGAATCTGCTTCGTGTGCATGGGCAACATCTGCCGCTCGCCGATGGCCGAGGTCGTCATGCGTTCGTTGGTGCGCGAGGCCGGTCTCGAAGGCCAGGTTGAGTTGTGCAGCGCGGGAACCGGCGGATGGCACGTCGGTGATCGCGCCGATCAGCGAGCCCGCGCCACACTAACCGGTAGGGGATACGACGCGGAGTCGCACCGGGCGCGGCAGTTCGCCGCCGACTGGTTCGATGACAACGACCTGGTGCTCGCCGTCGACGAGTCGACGCACTCCATGCTGCGCGCGCTCGACCCGGAACAGAGCGCGGGAAAACTGCGGTTGCTGCGGGAATTCGACCCGCTCGCCAACGGCGACCTCGACGTCCCGGATCCCTATTACGGCGGGCAGCGCGGCTTCGACGACGTGCTCGACATGGTCGAACGCTCGTGTCACGGTCTTCTCCAGCACGTCCAACAAGAAGTGCTTGCGTGAGGATCGCCGGCATCGAGATCGTTGATCCGCGGCCCCTGCGCGGTGGCGATATTTGCCGCGCCTGGCGCGGCGCGTCGTCCGGTCGAGCGGTCTTCGCGAAGGCGTTGGAAACGGCGCCGGCCGGGTTGTTCGCCGCCGAGGCTCGCGGGCTCGATCTGCTGCGTGTCGATGGCGGGCCGCCTATTCCTCGCGTGCTCGCGGTTTCGGACGACGGCCTGGTGCTCGAATGGGTTGAGGCTGCGTCGCCATCTCCGGCTGTGGCAAGGGATTTCGGACGACGCCTGGCGGTGATGCACGCGGCGTCGCTGCCCTCGTTCGGCGCGGCGCAAGACGGCTTCATCGGGCCGCTGCCGTTGCCCAACGCGACTGCCGACTCGTGGCCGGAGTTCTTCGCGGAACGGCGGTTGCGGCCGTTCATGTCGGGGCTGTCGGGGGCCGAACGCGACGCCGTCGACCGGGTTTGCTCTCGCATTGATGAGATCGCCGGCTCGGCCGAGCCGGCCGCGCGCATCCACGGCGATCTGTGGTCAGGCAACGTCTTGTGGTCGCGTGAGCGGGCCTGGATCGTCGACGCGGCGAGCGCGCACGGCGGCCATCGCGAGACTGACATCGCGATGCTGGCGTTGTTCGGCGCGCCGCACTTCGAGGAGATCATCGGCGGCTACCAGGAGGTCGCGTCGCTCGCTGATGGCTGGCGTGACCGAGTTCCGCTGCATCAACTGCATCCGCTGCTCGTGCACGCGATGTTGTTCGGCGGCGGATATCCGGCGCGGGTGGCAACGGCCGCCCGCCTTGCCCTCCACTGATCTCGTCGGCGACGCGTCGCCGGGCCGGCGGGTCGTCGTTCTTGGTCACGGACGACGACGACCCGCAGGCGCAGGAACGACGCAGGGCGCCGACCACGCCCGGCACCGGCTAGCCGAAACCCTCCGCCGTCCCGATCGCCCCTCCGGCGTCCACAGATCTGAGCGCGCCGCCCGTGAGAGCGTCACTCGTCGACCCGCAAACCCCACAGATAGCGGCGTAGGAGTTGAAGGACGGCACGCTCACGCTAACGGCGCATGGGAGCGGGACCGGAGAATTCCCGGTCGCCGCGCCGCTGCCGGTGAGGCTAAAGTCGATCGACCTCGTGCCCTAAGCGCGCAAAGAGCGCAAGCGCGGTGCGGGTGCCGGGCGGGATCTCGGTGAAGCCCGCGTCTCGTACCACGACACGAGCGGACGACGCGAGGCGCGTTCGGCGCCCTTCTCGACCCGCACCACGATCGGCAACGCCCACGGCGCCTCGCCCGGCGGATCGCGGTGCGCGGAGATGGCCGCCGGGTCGACTTCGGTCATGACGCCCATGCTGCCGAATCGCGTTGCCGCCGTGGCGCGCAGGTAGGCGATACATTCGCCGCGTGAGCGAATCAGCCGAGTCAGCGCAATCAGCCGAGTCAGCGCAATCAGCGGAAACAGCGCGAGCAGCGGAATCAGCGGCCGCGCAACCGGCCCCCGCGGCAAAAATCGCGCAGCTGCGGGAGGGCCTCGAGTCCGGCGGCGCGGCGCGCTACCACGAGGCGAACGCCGCCAAAGGCAAGCTGTTCGCCCGCGAGCGGGTCAGGCTGCTCGTCGACGAGGACACGTTCACCGAGGACGCCGCGTTCGCCAACGCGCTCGCCGGAGACCTGCCCGCCGACGGCGTCGTCACCGGCACCGCGACCATCGACGGCCGACCCGTCGCGATCCTCGCCAACGACTCCACGGTGAAGGCCGGCTCGTGGGGGGCGCGCACCGTTGAGAAGATGATTCGCATCCTCGAATTCGCTTACCGCACAGGCATTCCGATGGTCTACCTGGTCGACTCCGCGGGTGCGCGCATCACCGACCAGGTGGCGATGTTCCCCGGGCGGCGTGGTGCGGGACATCTGTTTCACGAGCAAGTGCGGGCCAGCGGATCGATCCCGCAGGTGTGCGCCTTGTTCGGCCCGAGCGCGGCGGGCGGCGCGTATATCCCGGCGTTTTGCGACATCGTCGTGATGGTCGAGGGCAACGCGTCGATGTACCTGGGCTCTGACCGCATGGTCGAGATGGTCACCGGCGAGAAGACCACCCTTGAGGCGATGGGTGGCGCGCGCGTGCACTGTGCGGAGTCTGGCGTCGGCCACGTGCTGGTGCACAACGAGAAAGACGCGCTGGACGTCGTCCGCGGCTACTTGTCGTACCTGCCGTCGAACTGGCGAGGCGACCCCCGGTGACCGTCGCGCGAGCGCCCGAACCCATCGGGTTGCGCGAGCTCATTCCCGAGCGCGAGCGAGTGGCGTTCGACATGAAGCGCTTTGTGCGCGGGCTGGTCGACGCCGACAGTTTCTTCGAGGTCCACGCGCTTTGGGCGCGCGAGGTGGTCGTCGGGTTCGCCCGCCTCGACGGCCGGCCGGTCGGCCTCGTCGCGAACAACCCCATGCACAAGGGTGGGGTGCTCTTCGTCGACTCAGCGGACAAGGCGACCCGCTTCATCCAGCTGTGCGACGCCTTCAACGTGCCGCTGATCTTTCTGGCGGACGTCCCCGGCTTCATGGTCGGCGCCGCGGTCGAGAAGCAAGGAATCATCCGGCACGGCGCGAAGCTGATCAGCGCCGTTTCCGAGGCGACCGTCCCGAAGTTCTGCGTCGTCGTCCGAAAGGCCTATGGCGCAGGGCTTTACGCCATGGCGGGGCCCGGCTTCGAGCCCGACGCGACCCTCGCTTTGCCCACCGCGAAGATCGCCGTCATGGGTGCCGAGGCGGCCGTCAACGCGGTGCACGCCAAGCGCCTCGTCGCGATCGAGGACGACGAGGAGCGGGCTGCGACCATCTCGCGGTTGCGCGCCGACTACGACGAGGACATCGACGTCTTGCGGCTGGCCTCGGAACTGGTGGTCGACGACATCGTCGAGCCGGAGGACCTGCGGGACGCGCTGATCCGGCGGCTGTCGGTCGCGCGGACGAAGGATCGCAGTTTCTCGCGTCGCCGCCACGGCGTCACCCCGGTCTGACTCTGCCGCGGGAGCCCCGCGCCGCGCCGCGCCGCGCGTCCGCGCCGCGCGCGCTCCGCGGGAGCCCCGCGCGCCGAGTGAAGGGTTTGGGTCGCCGAATTGGCGTTCTCAGCAGCGCAAACCCTTCGCTCGGCGGGAGCGGGCGGGAGCGGGCGGGAGCGGGGGAGGCGCTAGACGATCGAGGCTCTCGCCGCCGCCGCCTCGCGCTCCGCCTCGTCCGACTCGACGAAGACCCATTTTCGGTATGACCAGAACCGGAACAGGGTCCCCAGGATCGTGCCGACCACGTTGGCCGAGATGTTGCGCGCGAGGACCGTGTGCTGCTGCAGGCCGTACTCGGAAATGGCCAGGCAGATCTCGGCGATCCCGAACCCGATGAGGTTGAAGGCGAAGAACAGCAGGTACTCGCGGCCCAAGCCCGATCGGGTGCGGTCGCGCCACGTCCAATGCCGGTTCGCGAAGTAGGCGACCGTCGCGGCCACCGACATCGAGACCGCCTTCGCGGTCAGCGGCTTGTGGTTGAGGCCGTGGCTCATCAGCAGGTTGAAGCCACCGGCGTCGACCACGAACGCCGGCGGCGCCGACAGCCCCGAAATTCATGATCTCGTCTCGCAACCGCGCAACACGCTCACGCAATGACGAGACGACTGCCACGGATACCACCTAGCGTGCGAAGCCGACGGTGAGGCGGCCACCGTGACGACGGGCAAGAGGGGTGACTGATGTACCCGCGCGGTGCGGCGGATACTTTCAGCCTAACCGGCCGGAGTGGCAAGATCGCAGTGAGCGCCGTCACAGCGGGTGCTCGCCCGACGTCCGAGCTGCCCTCCCAGAAAGAGGTCGATCGTGGCATCACCGTTCACCTACACCGCGCTCTCTAACAGCGGGTCGTCCGACCACCCCTTGGACGACGAGCACGAGGCGTTGCGTTCCACCGTCGAGGAGTTCGCCCGCGAGGTCGTTGCGCCGCGCGCGGCGGCGATGGACGAGGACGGCGCGTTCCCGTACGACATCGTCGGCTCGATGGCCAAGATGGGCCTGTTCGGCCTGCCGTTTCCCGAGCAGTACGGCGGCATGGGCGGCGACTTCTTCGCGCTGTGCCTCGCGATCGAGGAGCTGGCGCGCGTCGACTCGTCGGTCGCCATCACGCTGGAGGCCGCGGTGTCGCTCGGCGCGATGCCGATCTTCCGGTTCGGCACCGATGAGCAGCGCGCGCGATGGTTGCCGAGGCTCGCCAGCGGCGAGAACCTCGGCGCGTTCGGGCTGACCGAGCCGGGCGGCGGCACCGACGCCGGCGCCACGCAGCACCCGCGCCGAGCTCTCGACGGCCAGTGGGTCGATCGACGGCACCAAGGCGTTCATCACCAACGCGGGCACCGACATCACCGGCCTCGTCACCGTCACCGCGGTCACCGGCGAGAGCGATGGCCGCAAGGAGATCTCCTCGCTGATCGTGCCCGTGCCGAGCGACGGGCTGAGCGTCGCTCCGAAGTACTCCAAGGTCGGGCTGGCGGGCCTCCGACACCCGCGAGGTGTCGCTCGACGGGCGTGCGCGTGCCCGAAGCCAACCTGCTCGGCGAGCGGGGCGCGGCTACGCGAACTTCCTGTCGATCCTCGACGAGGGACGCATCGCGATCGCGGCGCTCGCGGTCGGCCTTGCGCAGGGGTGCGTCGACGAGTCGGTCAAGTACGCGCGGCAGCGCACCGCGTTCGGCTCGCCGATCGGCGATTTCCAGGCGATCCAGTTCAAGATCGCCGACATGGCGATGCGCGCGCACACCGCCCGGCTGGCCTACTACGACGCCGCCGCGCGGATGGCCGCCGGCAAGCCGTTCAAGACGCAGGCCGCGATGGCGAAGCTCTACGCGTCGGAGATCGCGGTCACCAACGCGCGCGAGGCGACCCAGATCTCACGGCGGCTACGGCTTCATGAACGAGACTCCGGTGGCGCGGTTCTGGCGCGACGCGAAGATCCTCGAGATCGGCGAGGGCACCAGCGAGGTGCAGCGCATGCTGATCGCCCGCGAGCTGGGGCTCGGCTGACGCGCGCCCGCAATCGCGACCGAATCGCGCCCGCTAGGCTACCGGCCGTGCCGAATCCGCATACCGCGCTGCCGGTGGTCGGCATGGTCGGGCGGCGGTCAGCTCGCCCGCATGACCCAGCAGGCCGCGATCGCGCTCGGTGTCGGTTCCGGGTGCTCGCCGACTCCCCGATCGACTCCGCCGCGCTCGTCACCGCCGACGCGACCGTCGGCGACTACCGCGACTTCGACGACCTCGCCGCGTTCGCCGCGGGCTGCGACGTCGTCACCTTCGACCACGAGCACGTGCCGCTCGAGCACTCCGAGAAGCTCGCGTCGTCCGGGGCGTTGGTGTACCCGGGCACCGCACGCGTTGCCTTACGTGCAAGACAAAATCCGGATGCGCCGACGACTCGACGCGCTCGACATGCCGGTGCCGCCGTTGCGCCAGGTGGCGTCGGTCGCGGACGTCGAGGACTTCGCGCGCGCGCACGGCTGGCCGGTCGTCGGCGAAGGCGGCGTCCGGCGGATACGACGGCAAGGGCGTCTGGCTGCTCGACCGTCGGACGACGCGAGGTCGCTGCTCGCCCGCACCGAGCGCGCTGTTCGTCGAGGAGAACGTCGCGTTCACCAGCGGAGTTGGCCGCGCTCGTCGCGCGCACGCCGTCCGGGAAGTCGGCGGCCTGGCCGATCGTCGAGACCGTGCAACGCGACGGCATCTGCGTCGAGGTCGTGGCCCCCGCGCCGTCGCTCGACGCCGCGACGGCGGCGGTCGAGGCCGACAGCTGGCGCTGCGCCTCGCCGACGAGCTGGACGTCGTCGGGTTGCTCGCCGTGGAGCTGTTCGACACGCGGACGGGCGTGATGGTCAACGAGTTGGCGATGCGGCCGCACAACTGCGGCCACTGGACGCATCGACGGCTCGGTGACGTCGCAGTTCGAGCAGCACCTGCGCGCGGTGCTCGACTGGCCCCTCGGCGACACGTCGCACGGTCGCGCCGGTGACCGTCATGGCGAACGTCCTCGGCGGCGACGACGGCAACGCCGGGCTGGCGGCGCGAGTGCCCGGGGTGCTGGTCGACCCCGGCGTGCGCATGCATCTGTACGGCAAGGGGGTGCGTCCCGGCCGCAAGATCGGCCACGTCAACATCTGCGGGGACGACCTCGAGTCGCTGCGGGCGCGCGCCTGGGCGCGCCGCCGACCGGTTGCGAAGAGGAGGATCGAGCATGAGCCCGCAGGTCGGCGTGATCATGGGCAGCGACAGCGACTGGCCGACGATGGAGGCCGCCGCCCTCGCGCTCGCCGAGTTCGGCGTCGCCCACGAGGTGCGCGTCGTGTCCGCCCACCGCACCCCGCGCGGCATGCTCGATTACGCCGAGTCGGCCGCCGGGCGCGGGCTTCGGGTGATCATCGCGGGCGCCGGGCGGAGCGGCGCACCTGCCCGGGATGGTGGCGTCGATGACGCCGCTGCCGGTGATCGGCGTGCCGGTGCCGCTGAAGCACCTTGACGGTCTCGACTCGTTGCTGTCGATCGTCTCGATGCCGGCGGGCGTGCCGGTCGCCACCGTCGGCGTCGGCGCGGCGCGCAACGCGGGGTTGCTCGCCGTCCGCATTCTGGGCGCCTCGGACGACGCGCTGCGCGAGCGGTACGCCGCGTTCCAGGCCTCGATGCTCGACCTGGTTCGCGAGAAGGACGAGGCGCTGCAGCGCAAGCTCAGCTGAGCGGCCTCAACCCGCCAGATCGTCGCGAAGTTCGGAGACGGCCGGCTGGCTTGACTGCCGCCGCCCTGCGCCGCGGGCTTGCGTTTGTGGGTCACCCGACGCCTGGTGTGGTCGGCCACCTCGAGCAGCGCCTCGGCGAGCCCGTCGTCCGGCTCCACCTCGCCGACCGTGATGAACTCGAGCACCCCGCTGACCCGGCGCGAGGCGCCGGCGCCGCTGTGCACCGGCACGCCGACCACGCCGCGCAAGCCGAGCGCCGCGGCCTGCGCTTTGCGCAGCGGCGAGCCGAGGCCCTCCAGGCCCGGTAAGAACCGGCACGACTGCAGGTGCAGAACCGCTGCCACGATGCCGCGTCCGGAGCCCAGGTCGGTCATCGCGGTGGTCTCGCGCAGCGACTTCGAGGCGGCTTCCTCGACGTTCGCGTGCCACGCGCCGGAGGATCGCCAACCGGTTGGACCGAGCAGCCAGGCGTGACCGATCGGCCACCCGGTCGCCTCGCAGACGGCGGCGACCGCCTCGTCGTAGCTCACCAGCCCCCGTGGACTCCCGGCCTTCGCGAGCAGCGCCGCGCGGATCGCGTCCGGCCGCTCGCCGGCGGTCAGTCGGGGCGGCGCCGCCGGACGGCGGGCCGACGGCCGGGCCGGCGCGCCTCGATCGCGGGCGCGCAGTGGTGTCGAGAGTCGCTTCGCAATCTCTGCCCAGTTCACGCGCGCAGCATCGGCACGATCGCCGGTGCGCTGAACGGCTATCCGGCGGCGCCGGCGTGCGGACCGTGCGCGGGCCACTCGATTTTCGGACAGGTGTCCATGACAACGTCGAGGCCTGCGTCGGCGGCGCGTTTCGCGGCGTCGGCGTCGATGACGCCCAGTTGCAGCCAAACCGCGCGCGCGCCGATGTCGACCGCCTCGTCGGCGAACCGCCCGGCTTGTTCCGACCGGCGGAAGATGTCGACGACGTCGACCGCGAAGGGGATGTCGGCGAGCGTGCGGAAGACCGGTTCGCCGAGGACGGTCTGCGCCCGCGGGTGCACCGGCACGATCTTCTTCCCGTGCGACCGCAGGAAGGCCGCGACGCCGTAGGCCGGGCGGGCCTGGTCCTCGCCGAGCCCGACAACCGCCCACACGGACGTGTCGGCGAGCACCCGCTCGATCACCGCGGGGTCGCGGAACGGGTCGCGGGACGGTTCGGTCAACGGGTCGGTCACGCGGACTCCTCGAATGTCAGTTGCGGTGGGACTCGACGCCGTGGCCGAGCGCCCGCCACACATCCTGCACGTTCTCGAACACCCGCCGGTCGCCGTCGCTTCCTGACCCCAACCGATCCAGGTCGGCGAGCACCCGGTCGGTGGCGCCCTCGTCGCGGGCCACCCGCGACAGCTCTTGCGCGGACGCCGGAAACGCGGACGGCCGCAGGAAGCGGGCGAGATCGGCGCGCCCTTCGACGTCCGACGAACTCATGCCGTCGGGTGTGCCGCCGGACAGCGTGGTGTCCGGCGCGTAATCGACGTCCGGCTGGCCCTCACCGGACGGCTCGGGCTCGCGTGACTCCTCGGCCCGGCCGGTATGCCCGGCGCGCGAGATGGCCTCGGTCTCGCCGGCCAGCGCGTCGTCGAGTCGGGGTCCGTGCTTGTCGCCGCGTTCCATCGCAACCCTCCAGCCGCATCGGGTGTCGCTACCTTGCTCGACTACCCGCCGGGGCAGGGGTCACACAGGTCGGTCCGCCCGGGGTCCGCAGGAGTTAGGGGCGGCCCAGCGCGCGGTAGGTCCAGCCGGCGGCGCGCCACGGTGCCGGGTCGAGCGCGTTGCGGCCGTCGACGATGCGCTGCTCGCGGACGACGCTTCGCCGAGACTCGGCGGGGTCCATTCGCGGAACTCCGCCCACTCGGTGAGGTGCAGCACGACGTCGGCGCTCGTGGCACGGCGGCGATCGCGCGAGTCGGCGTAGGCCAGCTGCGGGTAGACGCTCTGCGGGCGTTGTCCATCGCCTCGCGGGTCGTAGACGCCGACCGCGCGCGCCCTGCCTGCTGGATGGTCGCGGCGACGTCGAGCGCCGGCGAGTCGCGGATGTCGTCGCTGTTCGGCTTGAACGCCGCGCCGAGCACGCCGACCCGCTGCGCCGGCGAACGCTGCCGTCGCACAGCTCGCGGGCGAGGTCGACCATGCGGGCCCGCCGGCGCATGTTGATCGCGTCGACCTCGTGCAGGAAGCGTCAGCGCCTGGTCCGACGCCGAGCTCGCCGGCGCGGGCCATGAAGGCGCGGATGTCCTTGGGCAGGCAGCCGCCGCCGAAGCCGAGGCCCGGCGTGCAGGAAGCGGCGCGCCGATGCGCGCGTCGTGGCCGAGCGCCTCGGCCAGCTTGACACGTCGGCGCCGGTGGCCTCGCAGACCTCGGCCATCGCGTTGATGAAGGAGATCTTGGTGGCGAGGAACGAGTTCGCGGCCACCTTGACCAGCTCGGCGGTGGCGAAGTCGGTGACGATCAGCGGCGACGCCGGTCGTCGAGGAGCGGCGCGTAGACCTCGCGCAGGCGCCTGCCGCGGCGCCGTCTCGGTGTGGACGCCGAGCACGATCCGGTCGGGGCGCAGCGTGTCCTCGACGGCGAAGCCCTCGCGCAGGAACTCGGGGTTCCAGGCCAGCTCACGCGCTGCCGGGCGCGAGCTCGCGATGCGCTCGGCGAGATCGGCCGCGGTGCCGGACCGGCACGGTCGACTTGCCGACCACCAGCGCCCGGCGCGCAGCAGCGGCGCCAGGCGGTCGAACGCGGCCTGCGACGTAGCGCAGGTCGGCGGCGTACTCGCCGTCTGCTTCTGCGGGGTGCCGACGCAGACGAAGTGCACGTCGCCGAACGCGGCGACCTCGGTCGATCGAGGTGGTGAACCGCAGCCGTCCGGCGTCGACGGCTGCTTGGCCGAGCAGCTCGGCAGACCGGGCTCGTAGAACGGCACGCGGCCCTCGCGCAGCGACGCGATCTTGGCCGCGTCGACGTCGAAGCCGAGTCACCTCGAAGCCGAGTTCGGCCATGCAGGCGGCGTGCGTGGCGCCGAGGTAGCCGGTGCCGATCACGGCTGAAGGTCGCGGAGCTGTCACGACGGCGTCCCTCCGAAGTCCGGACAGCTGCATGCGAACCGTAACTGCCGTTTCAGTTTGATCACCAAACCCGGCATTCGCCCGGCTCGGCCTGAGGATCGCCGCATCGGCGCCGGCGCTGGCGAACGGGTCTGGAGTAGAGTCTGATGGGCGAGCCGTTTCGAGGCCTACCGGTTGCCCGAGGAGCACGTGGCGCTGCGGGACAGCGTGCGCGAGCTCGCTCGCCAGCGACATCGCGCCGCACGCCGCCGAGGTCGACGAGATCGGCGCAGTTCCCGCGCGACGTCCACGACGCGCTCGTGCAGCCGGCTTCAACGCGCCGCACATTCCCGAGGAGTACGGCGGGCGCCGGCGCGCGACGCGCTCGCCACCGCGATCGTCATCGAGGAGGTGGCGCGCGGTGTGCGCGTCGTCCGTCGCTGATACCGGCGGTCAACAAGCTCGGCACGATGCCGCTGTGCTGCTCGCGGGCTCGGAGGAGCTGAAGGACCGCTACCTGCCGCCGGTCGCCCGCGGCGAGGCGATGTTCTCCTACGCGCTGACCGAGCCGGAGGCCGGCATCCGACGCCGCGTCGATGAAGACCCGCGCGGTCCGCGACGGCGACGACTGGGTGCTAACGGCGTCAAGCGCTGGATCACCAAGGCCGGAGAATCCTTGTATTACACCGTGTTCGCGGTGACCGACCCGGAGGCGGGCACCGACGGCATCTCGGCTTTCGTGGTGCGAGAAGGACGACGCGGGGTTCTCGTTCGGCGCGCCGGAGCGCAAGCTCGGCATCAAGGGCTCGCCCACCCGCGAGGTCTACTTCGACGATTGCCGCATCCCCGGCCGGCGGCTGATCGGCCGTGAGGGCACCGGGTTCAAGACGGCGCTGCGCACCCTGGACCACACCCGGGTGACCATCGCCGCGCAGGCGCTCGGCATCGCGCAGGGCGCCATCGACGCCGCCGTCGCGTACACCAGGAACGCAAGCAGTTCGGCCGGCCGGTCGGGCGACTTCCAGGGCGTGCAGTTCATGCTCGCCGACATGGCGATGAAGGTGGAGGCGGCGCGGCAGCTGACCTACACCGCCGCGGCCCGCTCGGAGCGCTCGTCGTCCGACCTGACGTACTTCGGCGCGGCCGCGAAATGCTTCGCCTCGGACGTCGCGATGGAGGTCACCACCGACGCGGTGCAGCTGTTCGGCGGGTACGGCTATGTGAAGGAGTACCCGGTCGAGCGGATGATGCGCGACGCGAAGATCACCCAGATCTACGAGGGCACCAACCAGGTGCAGCGCATCGTCATCGCCCGGGAGTTGCGCAAGGGCCGCAACGGGTAAGGCGTCGAGCATGTCGGACGACGCGACCTTCGGGCCACCGCAAGTGTGCGCCGCGTGCGGGCGGTCGCTGGACGAGCAGGTCTAGGTTTCGCGCTGGAAGTGCCCGCCTCCCGTGGGGGCCTACTTGATCGTTTGCCCCTTGTCTAGGGAACAGTGGACTGGAACGTCTGACCACCATTGGACCGCCAGACTGCTCCGCCGGGCAGTGTGCGACGCACGCGGCGGCGCCGAAGATAGAGCCGTCGCACCAAACCGTCCTTCTCCCGGTGGCGCGGTAGGTCATTCGGAGAGCTGACGGCGGCCGCGGCTCACCGCGATCGACGATCACAGTGCAGGAGCCGCGACGTGCCAGCGACCTCCACAGACGCGTCGCTCGGAACGGCAGCTCCGCCTCGGGAGGACGCGCCGTCTCCAGCCATCATGCTCGTCGTCGACCTCGACACCGGGGTGGTGGTCGCCGCCCCGCAGGCGACATTGGCAATGCTCGGCCTGCGCCGCGGTGACGTTGTCGGCCAGCTCGTAAGCAGCTTCGTGGCGGAGGACGAAGCCGCCGCCCGCAGTGTCGGTGATCTCGCTCGTGGATGCTTCGACGCGTATGAGGCCGAGCGGACGATTCTCGTGCCGCGGGGTGGCGCCATTCGAGCGGCGATCTCCGTGACAAGAGTGGCCGGTCGCGGTGAGCGGCTGGGCGTCTGGACGATAGCGCTGCCAGGGGAAGCGGGTCGCTCAACAGCGATGCTCCATCCGGAGGTCACTCGTCACCTGCCAAGCCTGGTCCTCACTGTCGACAACGATTTGCGGGTCGATGGTGTCGGCCGGCACCCCCGCCTCCGATCGGGGGCTCAGGACCTCGTCGGCCGGTCCCTCCTGTCGCTTGTCGAGCCGCATGACGTGGGCATGCTGCTCAGCGCTGCGGGGACGGTGATGACGACCGGGGAAGACGTCGAGGTGGTCGTCAGCGCGCGCGTCGGCGAACGGCGGCGAAGTCGTGTCGTGCTGTCGGCGCAAGATCCAATCGGCCTGGTCGTCGCTGTGTGGCCAGAGTATTTCGCGGGCCAGGACGCCGCCGAAGCTGAGGGGTTGAAGGGTGGTAGCGCCCGCAGGTCAGGCGCGACCGCGCCGACTCGACGTGGTCGCTCGCGTCGGGCGCCGCTGGCTGCTGGATCGGCGGACAACCCGATCTCCGGCGGCGAACCGAGGGCCGCCTCGACCATGTGGAGAGTTCTCGCGACCGTGCGGCAGGCGGATCGTGCGCTGTCGGCGGCCGAGATCGCGAGCGCGCTCGGCGTCAGCCGGCCGACGGCGCAACGGCACCTGGCCAGCCTCGCCGACGAGGGGCTGCTCGAACCCGACCTCGCCTACGGCGCCACGGGTCGCCCCCGAAACGTCTATCGCCCGTCGACCTTGGTGCAGGCGTCGTGAGAACACCCTTACGGCGGCGGATGCGTGACGACGCGGCGAGGTCAGCTCAGCACGAAGGAAAGACAACCGTCCCCGTAGCCGGATATCGAGAGCCGCACGTCCGCGCGCGCGCCGAACATGGCGACCAATGCCGCCACATCCGCTGGGAGCCGAGCGCCTGGTTCGTAGACCTGGTAGAGCCGTAGGTGTGGTGCGGCACTGCCGGCGAGCAACGACGTCATGATGTTCGCGATCTCTCTGATGTTCTCGCAAAGGGCGTCGGTCAGCGCATTCGAGGTGGCGGCGAGCTCGGCGACGTGTGGCGGCAACAGCGCGAGGGCGGCGGCGCAGCTGGCGGCGAGGGGAACATCGACAACCAAGACCCCGTACATGTGCAGCCGGTCGTCGACGTAAACGGCCACCACCGCGGGATCGTCGAGGGTCGCTGGCACCGGCGCCCCAAATGACGCGGTGACATCGCGGCCTAACAGCGCCGACACAAGGTCGCGGATGTCCTTCGTCGTCGGCAGTTGTGACGGAGCGGCTGTCATGGCAACACCGAGCCCAGCACGTCGGCGAAATCGTCCGAGGTGAACGGCTTCGCGATGAGGAACAGGGCGCCGGCCGACGTTGCGAGTTCGCGCATCTCCTGCGCCGTCTCCGACGTTATGAAACCGAACGGCATCGCGTGCCCGGCGGACCGAAGTCGCGTCAGGAACTCGATCCCGGTCATCTCCGGCATGTTCCAATCGGACAGCACGAGATCGGGCGCGTCGGATTCGGCTGACTCCAGGGCTTCTCTCCCGTTCGTCGCCTCGACGATGTCGTGACCCGAGAAACCTGCCTGCCGCAAGGTGCGCGTCACAATCATGCGCATCGCTTTGCTGTCGTCGACAATCAGAATTCGCATGTCACTCTTCACGCTTTCGCCGAAGACTGATCACGACGGGCTGAGAACGCCACTCAAGTCGCACCTCGCGAGCGACTTCGACGCCAGGCACCTCCAGCCAGCTGTGGTATCCATGCGCGACGGCAGGCAGTGAAAGCTTCGATGGCGCGGGCAACATGCTCTTCACATTGCCGCCGATCATGTTGACGATCTCGCCAACGGAGTCGACGACTTCCTCGTCGGTCACCTCGTTGCCAGGCATTCCGAACAGCGCGGCCGCGATGCCACGGGCGGCATCTGCGGAGCATTCGACGGTGACGGAACCCGTGTAGGCGCCGGAGATGTGCACGCATCCCGTGACACCGTCCTCGATCCAGGCGGCTTGCGCCTCCTCGATGGCAGTCGGCTCTTCTGCCAAGAACGACATCCAGACATCACGGGCGATATCTGCGAGGTCGCCGCTGCTTGGTGTGTACATCCGTGTCTCGCCTCTCAACAGGTCCTATTCGACGCCGAGCAGCGCGAGCTTGTCGGCGATCATGTCTGGTGTGAACGGCTTCACGATGTACTCGTGAGCACCGGCCGTAAGAGCGCGGACAATCTGGGTCCGCTCACCCTCGGTCGTCACCATCATCAGCGCGATTTGCTTCCACCGCTCGTCGCCGTGGACAGCGCTGATGAACTCGAGCCCATTCATGACGGGCATGTTCCAGTCGACCAGCGCGACATCGGGAGTGACGCCCGCTTCCAGCGACGCGAGTGCTTGACGGCCGTCCTCGGCCTCGACGACGTCGAAAGACAAGCCCCGCATGATCCGACTAAGAATCATGCGCATCGCTTTGGAGTCGTCAACTATCAGCGCCAGCATTTTCTACACCCGCCCTACAGTGTCGTGGCCGCAGGCGCGTGGACCTGAAGGGGGAATGCCGGTCGGTCAAAGGCGCTGTGTCGCGTCAACGGCCGCGCGGGCGCGGCCAGTTGCGCCGCGCGCTCGTCGGCCGCGGTCGCGCCGGCCGGTCGGTAGACGCTCGTGGCGCCGACCGCGGTCCGCTCAAATCCGTCGTCAATCCCAAGGGTGGTCTCGGCGCCACCGAGAAGGAGGTATCCGTCCGGCCTCAGGGCGCCTCTGACACGACGCAGAATGTCAATCTTCGTCTCGCGGTCGAAGTAGATCAGCACGTTGCGCATCAAGACGATGTCCATCTGCGGCACGTTGAACGGCTGAGCAAGGTTCATTGGTCGAAAGACGACCATGTCGCGGATCGTCTTGCTGATCTGCCAAGTCGGCCCGCTGCGCTCGAAGTGGCGAACCAGCGCCGACGCGGGAAGGCCGCGGTTGACCTCGTGTTGCGAAAAACGACCTTCGCGCGCGCGCTGAAGGACCTTCTCGTTGATGTCTGTCGCAAGGATCTCGGTCGGCCTTCCCTGGGCGGCATGCGGGTTGTCGATAATCGACATCGCCAGGCTGTAGGGCTCTTGACCGGTGGAGCAGGCGGCAGACCAAATCGTGACACGATGCTCCGAGTGGCGGCGCCTGGCGAGTTCTGGGAGCAGTGTCGCGGTCATGGCCCGAAAGGGCTCGTGGTCTCGGAAGAATGACGTCTCGTTCGTCGTCATGGCTTCCACGACGCGTCGGCGGAGCGTTGGATCGGTCGCGCGGCGCACTTCTGCGACAAACGAGGCGACGTCCGAGAAACCTGACTCACGCGCCAGCGGCATGAGGCGGCTCTGCACCAGGTACGCCTTGTCGTCGCCAAGCGTGATCGCGGCCTCGGCTTTCACCAGGTCGCGCACGTAAGAGAACGTCGGTTCGGCGAGCGTCATCTCGATCCCTCGGCACTCGACGAAATGTCGACGGCGCGTTTGACGTCGAGGGCGAGGAGGAGTTGGTTGTGGAGTTTGTAGGCGCCGAGGATGAGGGCGCGGCCGGGTCCGGTGATGGTGTCGGGGGGTTGTTCGTATTGGTCGGTGGTGACGTGGGCGACGTCGCCGATGGCGTCGACGAGGAGGCTGACGGGTTCGTCGTCGACGCGCACGACGATGTTCATCGGGGTGTGGTCGGCGGGGCGGGGTGGTAGGCCGAGGCGGGTGCGCAGGTCGATGGCGGTGACGACCTCGCCGCGCAGGTTGATCAGTCCGGCGGCGCCGTGGGCGGCGAGGGGGACGGCGGTCATCTCCTGGTAGCGGATGACCTCTTGGACGGTGTGGACCTCGACGCCGAGCAGCAGCGACTCGACGGTGAAGGTGGCGAGTTGGCGGGTGTGGGTGGGCATGGGTCACGACCCGATCTCTGCGTAGGCGGACACGTCGGCGGCGCCGGTGGCGGCGACCGCGTCGAAGAAGCGGGGGTCGGCGGCGGTGATGGCTTGTTCCATGTCGAGGAGCTCGGTGACCCGGTCTTGGACGACCGCGACGCCGGACAGGGCGTGCTCGCTGACCTCGCCGCGGGACTTCGGCGCCTCGACGGCGATGTCGAGGACGGCGTCGACGACGAGCCCGACGCTGCGCCGGCCTTGGGTGTAGACGATGGTCTTCAGCTGCTCCTGCTCGCCGGGGTCGCGCTCGGCGGGGGGGCCGCCGAGCAGGTCGGACAGCCGGGCGAGGGGGAGCAGCTGGCCGCGGTATTGCACGACCTGCCGGGAGCCGACCCGCTCGACGCCGGCGGCGGGGATCTCCTCCAGGCGGGTGACCATCGACAGCGGCACGCCGAGGCGGCGGGCCCCGACGGCGACCACCAGCAGCGGCTCGGGGCCGTCGTCCGCGGCGGCGGTCGCGGCTTGTTTGGCGGCCTCGGCGGCCGGGTCGCCCTCGCGGACCACGCGGGCGCGGCGGGCCAGCGCGCGCACGTCGAGGATCAGCGCGACCCGGCCGTCGCCGAGGATGGTCGCGCCGGCGTAGCTGCCGATGCCCTTGAGTTGGCGGGACAGCGGTTTGACCACGATCTCCTCGGTGTTGAGCACCCGGTCCACGACCAGCCCGAACCGGCGGCCCTCCGCGGCCAGCACCAGGATGTAGACGGCGGCCTCCACGTGCGGGCCGGGCGACAGCTCCAGCACGTGGTCCAGCCACACCAGCGGCAGCAGGTTGCCGCGCAGCCGGAACACCGGCGCGCCGGACAGGTACTCCACCCCGGCGCGGGCCTGGTCGCCCTCCACGCACAACAACTCCTCCAAGCTGACCTGGGGGACGGCGTAGCGCTGCCCGGCGCACTCCACGGTCAACGCCGGGATGATCGCCAGCGTCAGCGGGATCTTGATCCGGATGGTGGTGCCGGCGCCCAGCTCGCTTTGGACGTCGACGACGCCGCCGATCTTCTCGATGTTCGTGCGCACCACGTCCATGCCGACCCCGCGCCCGGACACGTTGGTGACCTGCTCGGCGGTGGAGAACCCCGGCGCGAAGATCAAGCCGACGACCTCCCGCGGGCCCATCGCGCGCAGCTGCTCCGCGGTGGCCAGCCCGCAGGCCAGCGCCTTGGCCGCGACCTTCGCCGGGTCCACGCCCGCGCCGTCGTCGCCGATCTCGATGTTGACCTGCCCGCCCTCGTGGAACGCCCGCAACGTCAACACCCCCTGCGCCGGCTTCCCCGCCGCCACCCGCCGCTCGGGGGTCTCGATCCCGTGGTCGACGGCGTTGCGCACCACATGGGTCAACGGGTCTTTGATCGCCTCCAGGATCGTCTTGTCCAACTCGGTCTCGCGGCCCTCCAACTCGATGCGCACGTCCTTGCCGCACGACACCCCCAGGTCGCGGATCACCCGCGGCAACTTGCTCCACACCGTGTCGATCGGCTGCATCCGGGTCTTCATCACACCCTCTTGCAACTCGCTGACCAACAAGTTCAACCGCTGCGACGACCGCAACATCGCCGGGTCGCCCTGCGCGGCCGCCGTCGCCACGATCTGGTTGCGGGTCAACACCAACTCCCCCACCAACCG
The DNA here is from genome assembly GCA_963747395.1 of uncultured Actinomycetes bacterium. Taxonomy (GTDB): domain Bacteria; phylum Actinomycetota; class Actinomycetes; order Acidothermales; family Acidothermaceae; genus JAICLV01. The sequence continues at coordinate 210,670 of CAVVEX010000012.1, forward strand.
CATCAACGTGTCCAACAAGTTCACATCCACCCGCAACGAGCTCTCCGCCACCGACCCGTGGGTAGGCCGGGTGACGCCTCGGGCCTGATCGGCTAACGCCTCTTGAACCTGCTCGGGCTTCACCCGCCCGTGTTCCACAAGGATTTCCCCGATCCGGCGCTCATCGCCCAGCTGCTGCTCCAGCATCGCGACCGCCACATCGGTGTCATCGATGTCGGAGTGCTGCTTCAACAACTCACCGAGCAGCGGCACGTCCGGCTCCGCGGCTGGCGCCGCCGGTGCTTGCGCGGGCTCGGCATCCGCGACAGCCGGGTCCACGGCGTCCGCCGGCTTCTCGTCAGGCTCAGCGACGGTGTCCGACGCGATGACCGGTTGCTCGGCCCGCTTGCGCGCCTTGGTCGGCTTGCTGTCGCTGGCGGCGTGAATCGTGCCTTCCGCCGGAGGTGTGGACGGCGCCTGCAACCCGGCCAGCGCCGCAATCAGATCGGAGCGGTCAGCGTCATCTTCCGCGCCTGTCGTTTCGATCGACTGGAGGATCGCGCGGACCGCGTCGACCAGCTCGAGCAGGCCGGTCGTTCGCTCCCGCGTGAGCGCGAGGCTGCCATCGCGCAGTTTGCTCAGCAGGCCTTCGCCCTCATGGGCCAGCGACTCCAGGTTGCCGTAGCCAAGGAAACCGCTGGTGCCTTTGATCGTGTGAATGGTGCGGAAGACGCTTTGCAGCAGCTCGCGCGACTCGGGGTCTTGCTCCAAGCCCACCAGGTCGCGGTCGAGCTGGTCGAGGTTCTCGTAGCTCTCGGTCACGAACTCGCGCACGATCTCGTCGAAGTCGTCCATCCGAGGCCTCCTCTGCCAGCTGAACCGCCGTCACCGATGTGACCGGTAGCGTTTTCTGAACGGCTTGACTATCGGCACCGTGAAAGGGCATCTGAGAGAACGTCGTCCGAGAATAGTTTCGTGCGTTTGGCTCAAACGCGAAGGTCGCCTGGGCGCACTTTAGTGCAGGTTCTGTGCACGATCTCATGCCAACCGAAACGCACAAAACTGTTGGCGCAGATATCGACCGCATTTCTCCTCAGGAAGGCGACCAACTTCGCCGAATGTGCAGACCGTCAGCCCATGCAGAGGTCTAGGAGATGTCGTGAAGGACGCAGTTGCGACCGAGGTCGTCGGGGCCGGTCACTCGATCAAGCGGTTGTTCGCCGACCGGGGCGTCCGAGCGAAGATCCTGTCGCCAGTATTGGTCGCCGCGTTCGTCGCCTTGATCATCGGCCTGGTGGGAATCGCCGGCATGGGGTCTGTCCGAAACCGCGCTAATAACATCAATATCGGGGGAATCGTGCCGCTGGCGCACCTCGCGGATCTTCACAACGCCGAGATGAAAGCCCGAATGGAGGTTCTCGGCTACGGCGCCGAGACGGATCCAACGATGAAGCAGAAGTGGCTCGATGGTCTCCATCAAGATGATTCCGACGTTGCCAACGCGCTACGTGATTACAAGGCCACCGGGCCAGCCGACCCGTCCGCGGTGGCCGCCTTCGAGAAGGAATGGAACGCGTATCTCGACGTCCGCAACAATAAGGAACTGCCGGCGGCCGCCGCAAGCGACACGACGACCCTTCTCGCGGTGCAGGACAAGGAGGCGCAGCCGCATATCAGCGCCGCCGCAGACGCGTTGGATGCCGCGCAGACCGCAGAGACTGCACGAGCGAACCACGAGGTCGCGCTTGCGACGACAACCTATTCGTCGAATCGGAACCTCGTGGTCATCGCCCTAGTTCTAGGGCTCGCGCTCGCGCTTGGGCTCGGGATACTTGTCGCGCGTTTCATCGTCGTGCCGCTTGAGCGCGTGCGCCGTGTCCTGCAAAGCGTCGCAGCTGGCGACCTCACGCAGTCCGCCGACGTCACGTCTGCGGACGAGGTCGGTCAGATGGCGTCCGCGCTCAACTCCGCGACGGCGAGCATGCGGTCCGCGATCGCGACAATGTCCGCGTCGGCCGCGACCGTCGCGTCGTCGTCGCAAGAGATGCAGGCGGTCTCACTCGATGTCGCGGCGTCATCGGAGGAGGCGACGGTCCAAGCCGGGGTGGTCGCATCGGCAGCGGAGCAGGTCTCGGCGAACGTGCAAACCACCGCGGCGTCCGCGGAGGAGATGGGCATGTCGATCGCCGAGATCGCCAGCAATGCCGTCGAGGGCGCGGCGGTTGCCACCCAGGCGACAGAGGTCGCCGCCGCAACTCGGGCCCTCGTCGAAAGGCTCGGCGCCTCCTCGGAGCAAATCGGGGCCGTGGTCAAGGTCATCACGTCCATCGCGCAACAGACCAACCTTCTAGCGTTAAATGCCACGATCGAAGCAGCCCGTGCTGGCGAGACTGGCAAAGGGTTTGCGGTCGTCGCAGGGGAAGTCAAGGATCTCGCGCAGGAGACCGCGAGGGCGACCGATGAGATTGCGAACCGGGTGAACGCGATCCAGTCCGACACCGCCACCGTAGTCAATGCAATCGGCGAGATCGGCGACGTGATCGAACGCATCAGCGGGTTTCAGACCGCGATCGCGTCAGCAGTCGAAGAGCAGACAGCGACCACCGGCGAGATGGCCCGCAATGTGGCGGAGGCCGCAACGGGCGCGGTTCAGATCGCCGAGAATATCAGCGGCGTCGCTGCGGCATCTCAAACCACCACCGCCGGGGTCGCGCACATCAACGAAGCCGCGCAGCATCTAGCTGTGCTGAGCACTGAGCTCAACGACGTGGTCGCCCGGTTCCGCGTATAGCGTCGTGCTGATCACGCAGAACGCCGACCGAGCGATCGAGACTCGAAGGTCTTATGCAGCGTGTTCCCGAATTGGCCGAACAGGTCCGCAAACATATGTTTGTGTTTGAGGAGATCGCCAAGCTAGCGGATCACGCCGTTCAGCTCGTGCTCCCCGAATCGGCGGTCAGCGATCTGGCGACCGCGTCGAAAGGCTTGCGCCCAAATGTTGCGCCAAAGGTGCTCCGCAACATGTCGGAGCGTGCAGGCGAAATCCTGCGGAAGTTCGAAAAGGCAGGGCAAGTCACGACACAGCGTGGTGCTGATGATGACTGTGTTGATTACCCGAGGGCAAATGCGCTAACGCCAGTGCGTCCTGTACCGGGACCTTAGTCACTAAGAAAAGAACTGTTCTTGGCGGGACCGTGCGATTGCCGATGAGTCTCGCAGTGTATGCGGCGGAGTCCAGGCGCCGCCAAATCCGAATGAGGTGCTCCCGTGTCTGAGCTAGAAACCCACCGCGATCCCAATGCCGGCCGTCCACCGAGGGGGATGTCGAAGGGCCTGCGCTGGTTCGCCGATCGCAGCCTGGTGCTGAAGATCCTGTCGGCGGTCTTGCTGGCGGTGTTGTTCGGTGTCACGGTGGGCGTCACTTCCATCGCCGAGTTGAACGGGCTCGGCGGGCGCGTCCGAGCGGTCAACACTCATGGCTTGGTACCTGTCACGCAACTCGCCGACGTGCAGCGTGCGGTCCTCCAGACCCGGGTGGACGCGCTGGCCGACGAGATGTTGAACGACAACGTCGAGCATCAGGCCTACCTGGCGGACCTCACGACAGTTGACAAGGCGATGGCGACGTACACCACTGACGAACGACATGCCGGGCAATCAGGCCGACGCAGGTCAAGGTCTTCCAGTCGGCGTGGGCGTCGTACACGTCCGTGGTGTCGGGTCAACTGCTGGATCTGGCCAAGGCGAAGGACTGGACCGCTTACGTCGCGTTGCGGGACTCGAAGGTCAAGCCAGCCGCGACCGCTTTCAACGCCGCGTTGACTGAACTCGTCAAGGACGAGTCCGCCGCAGCCGCCGGCGAGGTGCGGGCTGCGGAGCGCAACGTGACGACCGCGCGCGCTTGGGTGATTGGCTTGCTCGCGGCTGGTTGCGTGCTGTCATTGCTGCTCGCGTGGATCGTGGCCATGGCGATCGTCCGCCCGGTGCGAAGGGTTGTGCGCGTGGCGGAAGGCCTCGCGCGCGGCGATCTCCGTCAGACGAGCGACGTGACCTCGGCCGACGAGGTCGGCAAGATGGCCCAGTCGCTGGATCGCGCGACCGGCTCGCTTCGCAACACGGTGGGGGACATCACGCGGCACGCGCAGACGCTCGCCGGATCTAGTGAGGAACTCTCCAGCGTGTCGCAGCAGATCGCGTCGTCCGCCGAGGAGACAGCCACCCAGGCCGGTGTGGTCTCCGCCGCGTCCGAGCAGGTGTCACGCAGCGTGCAGACGGTGGCAAGCGGCGCCGAGCAGATGGGCGCGTCGATCCGGGAGATCGCCGCAAGCGCGGCGCACGCGGCCCAAGTCGCGGCGGAAGCGGTGACCAGCGCGGCCGATGCGAACACGACGGTGACGCGGCTTGGACAGTCGAGCAACGAGATCGGCAGCGTCGTCAAGCTCATCAAATCCATAGCGCAGCAGACGAACCTGTTGGCGCTGAATGCGACGATCGAGGCAGCTCGCGCCGGCGAGGCCGGGAAGGGTTTCGCGGTTGTCGCAAGCGAGGTGAAGGACCTCGCGCAGGAGACGGCAAAGGCGACCGAGGAAATCTCGGAGCGCGTCCACGGAATCCAGCTTGACTCGGTGGGAGCTGTCGAGGCGATCACCCGGATCAGTCAGGTGATCGAGCAGATCAGCGACTACTCGACGTCGATCGCCTCAGCTGTCGAGCAACAATCGGCAACCTCCGCCGACATGGCTCGCAGCCTTGCCGATGCCGCTGCCGGCGCGGAAGACATCGCAGGGAACATCGTGGGCGTTGCGACGGCCGCGCAGTTGACGACGTCCAGCGTCACAGACTCGAGTCAGGCCGCGCTTGAGCTTGCGAGGCTGTCGAGTGAGCTCCAGCGGCTCGTCAACCAGTTCACCGTCTGATCCGCGAACGAAGGACGAGCGAAGATGCCAGTGCAGCGTGCCGCTGACTCCTCGGTGTGGCGTCGGATGCTGACGACGAGGCGGTCGCGATCGGGACTTCTTGAGGGTGCGCGGACGCGCGCTGATGCCGTCATGGCAGCGCCGCGTCTCGTCGCCTTGGGTCTGATCGCGGCCGGACTCGCAGCGTCATACGGTGTTACGTGGACGGCCGTGGGGCCCGTCGTGTCACCGCTGATGTCCATCCTGGTCGTCTCGTTCGCGGCGGTTCGGTTCGGGGTTGGCGGTGGGGTGCTTTCGGCGTTGGCCGTCCGGGTGCTCGTTGGGTTGCTGCTGCCCCAGACTGTCGCGAGCCGCCTACCTCGCGTGGGGGAAGGCTGGGTCACGGGCACGCTGATGGTCGGGCTGGTCGGTGGCTTCGTGGGCCTGATCGCGCGTCCGGCCACTCGTTCGGCTCTTGAGCGACATGAATGTCGCGCGAAGGCGGTGGAGATCCGCAAAGGCCTGGCAAACGGTGAGTTCTTTCTGCTGTTCCAGCCGATATTTGTGGCTGAAACGGGACGACTCTCTGGCGCTGAAGCGCTCATTCGCTGGCGTCATCGACGCCACGAGGTGCGGTCGCCCAACGCGTTCATACCGGTGGCCGAGTCAAGTGACCTCATCTTCGAACTTGATGACTGGGTGCTGGAAAACGCCGCGCGTCAACTCGCAGAATGGCGGGCGGACGGCGTCGTCGATGAGAAGTTCCTGGTCGGGGTCAATGTCTCCGGGCGTGAGCTCGACCATCCCCTGCTAGCGCAGCGATGCGCGAGCATCGTGCAAGCCGCAGGAGTTCCGCCCGGTAACGTCGTGATCGAGATCACGGAAACGGCGCTGGGGGAGAACGTCTCGGATGGCTACGGCCATCTAGAGGAACTGCGGGCCGCCGGTTTCACGCTGGCGCTCGACGACTTTGGCGTCGGCTATTCATCACTCGGCCGGCTGCAACAGTCGACCTTCGACGCGATCAAGATTGACCGGTCATTTGTCTCGGCCGCGGCGGAGAACTCTACTGACCTCGCGCTCGTGAGCACCGTGATCCGGCTGGCGCACAGGCTCGGCTGCATCGCGATCGCCGAGGGAGTCGAGACGGTCGAGCAGCAACAGTTGCTTCGCTCGCTGCATTGCGATCGACTGCAGGGATACCTGCTCGGGCTTCCCGAGCATCCCAGCGAGTTGGCGAAGTACGCGCGAGCTGATGAGGAGCGGGCGGAGATCTCGCTGGCGTAGGAGCGCGCATTCGGGCGCCGGTGCTTGGATGCGATGATCGCCGCATGACGGAGAATCTCCAGGCGGTGTCCACAAGCGCGTCGCGGATCCGGCTCAGCCGGGTGGTCGACGCGCTCGACGCCAACTTCTACGGCAACGTGCACGGCGGTGCCGTCATGCGGCTCGTCGACGAGGCCGCTGGAGTCGTGGCCTCGCGGCACAGCGGCGGACGAGCGGTCACCGCGGTGGTCGATGAGCTGCAGTTCCTGGTGCCCGTGCATGTCGGCGACATCGTGACCTGCGACGCCCAGGTCAACTGGACCGGTCGCACGTCGTGCGAGATCGGCGTCCGGGTGACCGCGCAGCCGTGGAACCAGGTCGACCAGGCCCGCCGGCACGTGGCCTCGGCGTACCTGGTGTTCGTCGCGATTGACGACTTCGAGCGGCCGCGCCGGATCCCGCCCGTGCGGCCGGAGAACGACGAGGACCGCCGGCGTTTCCGCGAGGCCGAGATCAGGCGGGGCACCCGGTTGGCGCGGCGGGAGGCGATCCTGCGCTCCCGGGAGCGCGAACAGGACCTCTGAACTCGGGCCGCCCGGGGTCGTTTTGCGGCCGCCGAGCCTTCCCGGAGCTCCCGCGCGCCCCGCACCCTCCTCCCTTTTCGCCGAGTGAAGGGTTTGGGTCGGGTGTGCGCGCTCTCAGGGAGCTCCAACCCTTCACTCGGCGCAAAGGGGGGGGTCGCCGGGCCAGGGCGGTCACCGGGCAGGCTCGCCCCCGGTCGCGCCGAGTGAAGGGTTTGGGTCGGGTGTGCGCGCTCTCAGGGAGCTCCTCGGCGCAACGGCAGGGGGTCCCGGGCCAGGCGGTCACCGGGGGGCGGTCCGGGGCCAAGGCCCTGTGGGCTAGCCCTCGACGCAGGTCTGGGTGCTGGCGTTCGTGGTCTTCACACCAGGAATCGGTGAGCCGGAAGGACCGGCCGACCCGGAGGCCGAGGAAGCCGCCCCCGACCCGCCCCCCGACCCCGCCGACCCGGACGACCCCGATGCCGAAGCCCCTGGCGCCGGTGTCGTGGACGGGGTGGAGATGTCGCTCGCCAGACCGTTCCAGTCGCTGCCGATCGTGAGCGTGATGACGTCGCCGGCTGTCGCCGAGATCACCTTCTCCGGGGTCACGCCGAGCGCGGCCGTCAGGGTCTCCGCGGAGGTGGTGCGGCTCGCCGCGTAGGTCAGCGTGGTCTTCGTCGCCTGCTGGGTGGCCGTGCCGATGCCGGCGATCCGGAAGCCCCGCGCCGACAACTCGTTCGCCGTCTGGCCCGCGAGACCGTTGGTGGTCGTGCCGTTCAGCACCTTCACGCTCACGTTCGAGGGCGACACGGTCAGGTTGGCGACCTTCTGCCCGTTCGACGCGCTCGCCGTCAGCGGGCGGTCGTCCTTGATTGCGGTGAACAGCGCGTTGGCCTCGTCCTGGCTCCAGTACAGGTGCTGGTACCACTGGTCGCCCTTGGGCGCGGGATAGGTCGGCACCGTCGCGAACACGATGTTCTTGGTGTCGAGGTGCCGGTACTTCAACGCCAGGTTGATCAGCGACGAGCTGCCCATGTCAGTGGTCAACGAACTGGCGACGTCGCCGTAAAAACTCGTCATAGACGGCAGATTAAAGAGCGTGGACGACGAGAGCGCCTTGCGCACCATCGACGCCATGAACTGCTGCTGGCGCTGAATTCGGTGCAGGTCGTCGCCGCCCGTCAGGCCGTAGCGGGCACGCACAAACGCAAGCGCCTGGTCACCCTTCAGATTTACCTCGCCGGCCGGCAGGTTGAGCCCGGTGTGCGCATCGTGGATGGGGGAGCAGATGTTCATCGGCACGCCGCCGAGCGCGTTCGACATCTTGATGACGCCCTCGAAGTCGATCTCGAGGTAGTGGTCGATGTACACGCCGGTGAGTTGCTCGAGCGTCTTCACCGTGCAGGCCGGGCCGCCGCGTTGAATCGCCTCGTTGAACAGCGCGGTGGTCGCCGAGGCCATCTGCGGTTGGCCCGAGCTGTCGCGCAGGATGTTCCCGTTCGCGTCGACCTTGTCGCACGCCGGGATTTTCACCACGGAGTCGCGCGGGACGCTGATGAGCGTGACTTCCTTACCGTCAGCCGAAAGGTGCGCCAGGATGGCCGTGTCAGAAAGGGTTTCCGTTTGCTTCGGCCCGGTGGTGACCTGGAACTGGCTGTTCTCCCCGAGCCGCGAGTCGACGCCGAGAATCAGGATGTTCTGCGGCGTGCCCTTGTTGCCGTTGGCCGGATCGACGGCCTGCTTCGTCGGTCGCTCGCTCGCCGGGATGTAGGTGTCTATCGACGCGGTGTGGTGCACCTTGTCGAGGATGTTCTTGACGGCCAGCACCCCGCCCGCCGCGACCAGCACGACCGCGGCGAGGAACCCGACGACGACGCGGCCGATGATGCGGGCCCGTCGCTGCGAATGCTCGTAGCTCGCCAACTCGCCGCGAGGATCGAGCAGCCGATGGCGTCCGAACGGCCGTGGCATCTGGCGCGGGTCTCCTCAGCGTCGTTCTCGGTCCGCCCGTGAGCGGACGGTCGGTCCGCCCGTGAGGCAGGCGGGGGGGATGGTCGGCGCCGCGACGGTCAGGCCGCGCGTGAGCGGACGGTCGGGCCGCCCTGTCGCACACGGTTCTATGTCGCAGACGATTCACGCGCCGCCCAGGTTGCAATCGGCGGTCGAAAATCTGCCGTCATGGTAACGACGCCGGGCGGCGGGCGGTTCCGCGCGTCAGTCGGTGCAGCCCGCCGTCGCCGCCGTGGTGCCCGCGCCAGTGACCGCGCCCGCGGGGGTCGACGCCGACGGCTGCGTCGCGCCGGCCCCTGCGCTGTTGTACGACGACCCGAGCACCAACTCCAGCGCGGTGCCCAGCTGGGCGTCCTCCTTCAACGTCGCGCCGCCCGGGATCGCGGCCTGCAGCGTGCGCGCCTGCGCCGCCTGCGCCGGGTTGTAGTTGATCACCGTCGTGGTGGCGCCGGTGCCGCGGTTGCCCGGGGCGCCGTCGATCACGAAGCCGAGCTTCGCCAGATCGGACGACGCGCGGGCCGCGAGCCCCGGGGCCCCGGCGCCGTTGAAGACCTTCACGTGCACGGTGCTCGGCGCGACCGTCGGCCCGGCGGCGGCCGGACCCGAGGGCTGCGCGGATCCCCCGGCGCTGTCGTCGATCAGCGATTGGAACAGCGCGTGGGCCTTTGCCTGGTCGATGACGTCGACGTCCACGCCGTTCTCTTTCCCAAAGCCCGACAGCGGCATGGTGGTCAGCACCACGTTGCCGGAGCTGACGTCTTTCAGTTTGAGCGCGAGCTTGCCGAGGCCCGCCGCGCTCAGCTGGGAGTCGACCGTCACCGACTTGGTCAGCGAGTCGATGAACGCGTTCAGCTTCAGCGGGTTGGCCAGCGTGCCGGCGCTTTCGACCTCGCGCAGCATCGACGCGAGGAAGGCCTGCTGCCGCTTGATCCGGTCGATGTCGCCGAGCGGCAAGCCGTATCGCTGCCGGACGAACGCGAGCGCCTGCTGGCCGTTGAGGTGATGATGCCCGGCGCTGAGATTGATGCCGGTGTTCTTGTCGTGCGCCGCGCGGGCCAGGCAGACGTCGACGCCGCCGAGCGAGTTGACCATGTTCTGGAACCCGGCGAAGTCGATTTCCACGTAGTGGTCGATGTGCACGCCGGTCAACTGCTGCACGGTGTTCACCAGCAGCGACGCGCCACCGAGGGAGAAGGCGGCGTTCAGCTTGTCCATGTGCGCCGGCTGCTGGGCGCCCTTCGGGTCGGTGTACGCCGGGATGTTGACCCACGAGTCGCGCGGGAGCGACACCAGGGTCGCCTTCTGATGCCCCTTCGCCAGGTGGGCCAGGATCACCGTGTCGGATCGCTGGCCGATGACCTGCTCTTGGCCGGCTGGCGCCTGCGCGAATTGGTCGCCGGCGCCGCTTCGGGTGTCAGAGCCGACCAGCAGCACGTTCTCCGCGCCGTCGGCCGACTTCGTGCCACCCGCCTGTAGGACCCCCGCCGCCTTGGTCAGGTTGTGGTCGTAGTGCAGGTAGCGGGTGTAGAGCACGCCGCTGCCCAGCAAGACCAGGACCGCGAGGACGGCCGCGGTGATGCCCAGCGGCCGGCGCCAGCCGCGCCGTCCGGGGTTCTTAGGCTCCTTCGGCGCAGGCTCGAACGAGTGGCCCGGCCCCCGGGGGTTGAGCTCGGGCGGCAAGATCGGGTCGCTCACAGGTCTCCTCGCTCGCGGTCGGGCTGCACACAGATGGGACGTACACAAATCGGACGCCGTGAAGCGGGCCGCGGTTGCGTTCGGACGGCGTGGCGCAGGTCACTTCGGGGCGACTTCGAGGCTAACCGCACTCGTCGCCGGACGACGGGACCGACGCGTCCGAGCGGTTCCGTCGAGGTTGTCGGCGCGGGCGAACCGGGCGAAGTTGATCTCCCTCACCATCCCACCAGGGCCCTGGCCGTCTTCATGGCGATGGTGAGGGACGTGGCGGGTTGGTTGAGGGACGCGCCTCAGCGCCCTCGAAGGCGCTGGGTCGGATCCGCAGCGGCTTCTCAGCAACCCCTCATCTGGGCTCCGGTAACGTTCCGGCGCATGAAGGCACTCGTGCTCTCGGGCGGCGCCGGCACCCGGTTACGGCCGATCACCCACACCTCCGCCAAGCAGTTGGTGCCGGTCGCCAACAAGCCGGTGCTGTTCTACGGCCTGGAGGCGATCCGCGACGCGGGGATCACCGAGGTCGGGATCATCGTCGGCGACACCCGCGCCGAGATCGAGGCAGCCGTCGGCGACGGCTCGGCGCTCGGCATCCACGCCACCTACATCCCGCAGGAGGCGCCGCTCGGCCTCGCGCACTGCGTGCTGATCTCCCGGGACTTCCTCGGCGACGACGACTTCGTGATGTACCTCGGCGACAACTTCATCATCGGCGGCATCACCGACCTCGTCGACGAGTTCAAGCGCGGGGGTCCCGACGCCCAGATTCTGCTTACCAGGGTGGAGAATCCGCGGCAGTTCGGCATCGCCGAGTTGGACGACGTGGGGCGCATCGTCCGGCTCGTGGAAAAGCCTCAAGAGCCGAAGAGCGACCTCGCGCTGGTCGGGGTGTACATGTTCGCGCCGACCATCCACCAGGCGGTTCGGGAGATCAAGCCCAGCGGGCGCGGCGAGTTGGAGATCACCGACGCCATCCAGTGGCTGGTCGACAACGGCAAGGACGTCCGGCCGCACCTGGTCACCGGGTACTGGAAGGACACCGGGCGGCTGGAGGACATGCTCGAGTGCAACCGAAAGGTGCTCGAGTCCGTCGAGCCGTCGTGCCGCGGCACGGTCGACGACGTCAGCCGGATCATCGGCCGGGTCGTCGTCGAGGAGGGCGCGCGGGTCGAGCGCTCGACCGTTCGCGGGCCGGCGATCATCGGCCGCGGCACCGCGATCGTCGACAGCTACGTCGGCCCTTTCACGTCGATCTACCACGACTGCCGGATCGAGCGAACCGAGGTGGAGCACTCGATCGTGTTGGAGTCGACCACGATCGTCGGGGTGAGCCGCATCGAGGACTCGCTTATCGGCAAGGAAGTTGAGGTGTCCCCATCGACCGCGATGCCACGTGCGCACCGGTTGATGCTCGGCGACCACAGCAAGGTGTCGCTCGCCTGAGCGCGATCGGCGAGCGCAGACAGGGTCGGCGGCTCGACGTCGCCATGGTCGCCGGGCTGACTGCGGCGATCGCGGCCGTCTACACCGTCTTCGAGGTCGAGGAGCAGCGCCACTTCCGCACCGCCGGCTACGATCTCGGCATCTTCGCCCAGGCGATTCACGGCTACGCGCATTTCCACGCGCCGGTGTCGCTGATGAAGGGCATTCACAACGGCTTCGGGCCGAACTTCTCCATCTTGGGCGACCATTTCTCGCCGATTTTGGCGGTGCTCGGGCCGGTGTACGCGTTGTTCCCCCACGCCACGACGCTGCTCGTCGTGCAAGGGCTGTTGCTCGCGGCGTCCGTGCCGTTCGTCTGGCTGTTCGCCCGGCGCAAGCTCGGTCGGCTGCCCGCGTACCTGCTGGCCGCGGCCTACGGGCTGTCGTGGGGATTGCAGGCCGCGATGGCGGCGGACTTCCACGAGATCGCGTTCGCCGTTCCGCTGCTGGCCATCGCGATCGAGCGACTTGACGCCGGGCGGTTGCGATCGGCGATCGTCGCGGCGCTCTTGCTGTTGCTCGTCAAGGAGGACTTCGGAGTCGTCGTCGCGATGTTCGCGCTCGTGGTCGGCATTCGCACCAGGCGCTGGCGCGTCGCCGGGCTGCTCGCGCTCGCCGGAATCGCGACGACGCTCATCGCCAGCCGATTGCTGATCCCACTCGCCGGTGGACGCTCCGGTTATTACTGGGACTACTACGCGGCGCTCGGCGCCAACCCGGTCGACGCCGGCTGGCACGTCGTCCGGCACCCGTTCAGCACCTGGACGTACGCGTTCAGCCCGCACGCCAAAATCACCTTGGTGCGTTGGCTGTTCGCGCCGCTCGGCTTCTTGTCGTTCGGCTCGTGGTACGTCCTGCTCGCGCTGCCCCTGCTCGCGGAGCGACTGCTGTCCGACAACCCGAACCATTGGACGTTGACCCATCAGTACTCAGCGCCGTTCGCGCCGATCCTGACCCTCGCCGCGATCGACGCCGTCGGCAAGCTCGTGCGGGCGGCGGGTTGGGCACGCCCGGTGGTGGGTCGATCGCATCGTCGCGCCGCCGCCTGGCCTCGCCCGAACGCCGCCGCCGGGGTCGGTCTCGTGTTCGCGGCCGGCGCGCTGGGCGTCGCGGTCTGGGCGAGCGGGCGGATGCCGTTCCACCAGCTCATCCAGCGGAGCGAGTACCAGACAAGCGGCTACCTGCGCGCGCAGCAGGCGGCTGTCGCGGCCGTTCCGAGCGGCGCCACGGTGGAGGCGAGCAACTCGCTCGCGCCGCACCTGGTCGACCGCGTCCCGCGTGATGCTCGCTCGACGCGACACCGCATGACGCGCCCTGGGTGGTGTTCGACCAGGGCTACGTGGAATTTCCGTTGGCCACCGCGGCACAGGTAGAGCAGAGAAGGGCTTGGCTGAACACTCACGGTTACCGTGCCGTGTTCTCCCGCGACGGCATCGTCGTTTATCACAGGAGCGGTTCGTGACCCTGCACCCCGACGCCGACGCCGACGCCGACGCGGACGCCGTGGCACCGCGCACCGCGACGTCGAGTTCGGACGGCGCGCGAGCAGCCGCGCCGGCATGGAAGGCGCTCCCGGCGCGGCTGCTCGCGATCGGCTCGGTGCTGCCCGCCGTCGTCGTCGCCGCCTGGGTGCTCGCCGCGTTGCCGTTGTTGCTGTTGCACGTCTACCGGCCCGCTCCCGCACTCGTGCTCGGCCTCGCCGTCGCGGCGCTGTTCGCGCGCCCGGCGCTGCGCGCCGCCAACGCCCGCGCGGTCGCGATGGGCCCGGTGCCGTGGTGGGTCGTTGTCGGCGTGCTGGCCGTCGTCGTGGGTTTCGGCGTGCTCGCGTTTCAGACCAGCGCCCAAGACCTGCTGGTGCGGCGCGACCCCGGCTCCTACGCGTTGAACGCCGCGTGGCTCGCCGACCACGGCACGATCCAGGCGCCCGCGCACGCCGCCGCGTTCGGCGGCGCCGAACCTGATCTGAGTCTGGTCTCGCAGGGCTTCTATCTGCAGGGCGGCCACATCATCCCGCAGTTCATGACGGGCGTTCCCGTGCTGATGGCGGTCGGCGGTTGGGTGGCAGGCATCTCCGGCGTGCTGCACGCCAACGCGTTCATCGGCGCCTTTGCGCTGCTCGCGTTCGCCGGGCTCGTCGCGCGGCTCGTGTCGCCACGCTGGGCGCCGCTGGCCGTCTTGGCGCTGGCGTTCGTGCAGCCGCAGCTGCTCGTGATGCGAGCGACCTACAGCGAGCCGTCGGCGCAGCTCATACTGCTCGGCGGCCTGGCGATCGTGCTCGACGCGCTGCTCATCGCCCGGCTGCGTCCGGTCACCGCGCCCGACCCGGGGTTGCGCGGGCCGGACGGCCGCGCGGACTCCTCTGGGTGGCCGCTCGCGCGACCGGTGTTCTTCGTCGGCGCGCTGGTGCTTGGCCTGGTCTCGGTCGTGCGCATCGACGCGATCGCCGACCTGTTGCCGCTCGTGCCGTTCATCGGCTGGCTGGCGTTTCATCGGCAACCCGCCTGGAAGCCATTGGCGCTCGGCCTCGGCGCCGGGCTGCTCGTCGGCGCCTTCGACAGCGTCGTCTTGACGTTGCCGTACGCGAAGCATCTGGGTCGTGACATCGCCCTCGCCGGGGGCGGGTTCATCCTCGCCATCCCGCTCACCATCATCGGCGTGCGCGCCGGCTGGGCGTCGCGGCGGTCGTCGGCTGGCGAGCATCCGCGCGGCTGGCCGGAGGTCGGCTTGCTGCTAGGGCTGTTTTTCGCGGCCCTGGTGGGAATTCTGCTGCCGACCGGCCGGACGAAGTGGCACGTCTACGCGGCGGTGGCGGTCGCGCTCGTCATTGTCGGCGGTTGGGGCGTGACCCGGGCGGTGTGGTGGGCGCAGCAACGGCCCACCCGCAACCGGTCTGCCAAGTGGCCCCTGGCGGCGGCGGTCGCGGTGGCGGTTGTCGGCGCGTTCTTCGTCGTCCGCCCGTATGTCATGACCGCGCGCGCCAACCCGAACTCCGGTGGCGCGTACTACGTCGCGGCGGTGCAGCGCTATCTCGGCATGCCCGTCGACCAAACGAGGTCGTATTACGAGCAGTCGCTGCGCTGGCTCTCGTGGTATTTCGGCTGGACGGCGTTGGCCCTCGCGCTGGTCGGCGCGGGCTGGCTCGCCTACAGCGTCACCCGCGGCGCGCGGCGGGAGTGGCTGCCGGCGCTGCTCGTCTTCGTCGGCATGACCGCCGCGGTGCTGTATTCGCCGAGCATCACGCCTGACCATCCGTGGGCCGACCGGCGCTTTGTGCCGGTGGCGCTCCCGGCGGTGGTGCTGCTCGCGTTCGCCGCGATCGCCGGCGCGGTCGCCTGGATGGAGCGGCGTTGGAGCGCCGACCTCGCCACGGTCTGGGGGGCGCGCAGCGTCGGCGTGGCCTGCGCCGGCGCGCTCGTCATCGCGCCCGCCTGGTGGGGCAGCCACCACGTCCTCACCATGCAGACCGAGAAGGGGGAGGTCGCGCTGGTCCACTCGGTGTGCGACCAGCTGCGACCCGACGACGTCGTCCTCGCCTTCGGCGCCGAGGGCGCGACGGCCTGGCCCGGCACGATTCGGGTGATGTGCGGCGTCGGCACCGGGTATCTCAAGAACCAAACCGACGCCGCCGCGCTCCAGCGGATCGCCGACCGGGTGCACGCGCGCGGCGGTCGGCTGATGGTGCTGGTCGACGGCACCGGCGACAAGGCCAAGGTGCCGGGCGACGTGCGCTGGCCGACCCAGCCGACCGCGACGTTGGAGACGACGGAGGTCGGCCACACCTTGGTGACCCGACCCGACGCGCCCGCGCATCTGCCGATCACGCTTTGGCTCGGCGAGGTGCCGCCCAGCTCATAACCGGACGGCGGGCAGGCTGGCAGAATGGCCCGGACCTCAACGACCGACAGCTGAACGGATCACCTCATGCGCGTGCTCGTGACAGGCGCCGCCGGCTTCATCGGCTCGCACTACGTGCGCACGATGCTGTCGGGCGGCTTCGCCGGCTTCGAAGGCGCGGAGGTGACGGTCTACGACAAGCTCACGTACGCGGGCAACCTCGGCAACCTCGCGCCGGTCGCAGACAACCCGCGCTACCGCTTCGTCCAAGGCGACATCTGCGACGCGGGCCAGCTCGCCGAGGTTCTCCCCGGGCACGACATCGTCGTCAACTTCGCCGCCGAGTCGCACGTCGACCGGTCGATCTTCGGCGCCGCCGAGTTCGTCGTCACCAACGTGCTCGGGGCGCAGACGCTGTTCGACGCGTGCGTCAAGGCAGACGTCGGGCGGGTCGTGCACGTCTCGACCGACGAGGTGTACGGCACGATCCCCGAGGGGTCGTGGACGGAGGAGCACATCCTCGAGCCGAACTCCCCATACTCGGCGAGCAAAGCGGGCGCCGACCTGCTCGCGCGGGCGTACGCAGGCACGTACGGCCTGAACATCTCGGTCACCCGCTGCACCAACAACTACGGGCCCTACCAGTTCCCCGAGAAGGTCATCCCGCTGTTCGTGACGAACCTGATCGACGGGAAACGCGTGCCGCTGTACGGCGACGGCATGAACATCCGCGACTGGCTGCACGTCGACGACCACTGCCGCGGCATCCAGCTCGTGGTCGAGAAGGGCGCGCCGGGCGAGTTCTACAACATCGGCGGCGGGCTCGAGCTCACCAACAAGGAACTCACCCAAAAGCTGCTCGACGCGTGCGGCGCCGACTGGAGCAGCGTCGAGTACGTCGAAGACCGCAAGAACCACGACCGCCGCTACTCGCTGGACGACGCGAGGCTGCGTGCCATGGGCTACGCGCCCGGCACGACCTTCGACGAAGGGCTGGCGCAGACCGTGCAGTGGTATCGCGACAACGAGTCGTGGTGGCGGCCGCTGAAAGACAAGGCCGCCCTCTCGTCATGACGCGTTGGCTGATCACCGGGGCGAGCGGCCAGCTCGGCGTCGACCTGCTGCGCGCGCTCGTCCCGGCGCGGTGACCTCGACGTCATCGGCCTCGCCCGCGCCGACCTCGACATCGCCGACGAAGCCGCCGTTCGCGGCGCGGTGCGCCAAGATCAAGCCGGACGTCGTGATCAACGCGGCCGCCTACACCGCGGTCGACGCCGCCGAGACCGACGAGGCCGGCGCGACCGCCGGCAACGTGGTCGGCCCGCGCAACCTCGCGGCGGCGGCCGCGTCGTCCGGCGCCCGGCTCGTGCACGTCTCGACCGACTACGTCTTTCCCGGCGACGCGAGCGAGCCGTACGAGGAGGACGCGCCGACCGGTCCGCGCTCGGTGTACGGCCGCACCAAGCTGGCCGGCGAGCGGGCCGTCCTGGCGGCGGCATCCGGACGCGCACGTCGTCCGCACCGCGTGGGTGTACGGCGCGAGCGGCGCGAACTTCGTGAAGACGATCGCTCGCCTTGAACGCGAGCGCGAGACGATTTCCGTGGTCGATGACCAGCAGGGCTCGCCGACCTGGTCGCACGACCTGGCGACCGGCCTGGTCGCGGTGGCCGAGTCGTCGGCGGCGCCGGGCGTCTACCACTGCACGAACGCGGGAGCGACCACCTGGTTCGGCTTCGCCCGGGCGATCTTCGAAGAACTCGGCGCCGATCCGGAGCGGGTGCGCCCGACGACGACCGACGCGTTTCCGCGGCCGGCGCCGCGGCCGGCCTACTCCGTGCTCTCCGACCACAAGTGGCGGGCGGCCGGGCTGCCGCAGTTGCGGCACTGGCGCGACGCGTTGCACGCGGCGTTCGAGGCGGCGCCGGAGCTGGCGCCCGATATGACCAGCTGAGATTTCCTTAGCTAGCAAGAGCTTTTCCGGTCGCATTGCGCGAGTCGGCTGCGAAATGGCTTCGCTGTAAGGCAGAGTGTGTCGCGTTCTGGTCGCCAGGTGTCGCTCGTCGGCGTTCTCGCCGCGGAATTCCGCGCGTCTGGTGGGGTTCTGACGCGAAGGGGTTTGGGTTCGTGCGCCGTCTTATCTCAGGAGTGCTGGTAGGCGTCGCAGTTCCCGTGCTCGCGGTGGCGCCGATCGGCAGTCCCGGTGGCGGCGGGCTCCTCGGCGCGTTGACGGCCGTGGTCGCCTCGGCGCCTCCCGCGCCACACGCCGTCGCGCCCTCGGTGCAAAAGCTACAAATTCCGGACATTGCCACCGCGCATCCGGCCGTCAGCAGCGCCGTCGGGGGCGCTAGCGGCAGCGCCGCCGGCAGCGCTAGCGGCAGCGCGGCCAGCAGCGCTAGCGGCGGCGACTTCAGCCAGGACACCCAGCCGTTCTCGATGATCAGCGCATCGTGGGACGACGGATCGCTCGCGCAAGGCGCGCATGTGCAGGTCGAGACCCGCGCCGGCGGTCAGTGGTCGGATTGGACCGACCTCGATCGCACCGACAGCGCGCCCGACAAGGGCAGCACCGACGCCGCGGCGGTCGCGGCCGAAGGCCGCAAGACCAGCACGGACGGCGTGTGGGTCGGCGACGCCGACGGCGTCCGGGTGCGGGTGACCGGCGGCGCGGTCCCGGCCGGCCTCCAGCTCACCTTGATCAACCCGGGCTCGAGCGCGGCGGACGCCGCCGTCGTGTCCGCCAAGACCCCGAGCGGCGTCGCGCACGCGGCGACCGCCCAGCCGCCCATCCACCCGCGCGCCGACTGGGGCGCTGACGAGAGCCTGCGCAGCCACAACCCCGGTTGCGGCACGCCGCAATACAGCCCGACGATCAAGGTCGGCTTCGTCCACCACACGGTGACCACCAACGACTACACGCCCGACCAGGTCCCCGGCCTGCTGCGGGCGATCTACGCCGACCACGTGCTCAGCAACGGCTGGTGCGACATCGGTTACAACTTCGTCATCGACAAGTTCGGCGGCATCTGGGAAGCCCGCTACGGCGGTATCAACCAGGCGGTGCTCGGGGCCCACACCGGCGGCTTCAACGCCGACAGCTTCGGTGTGTCGCTGCTCGGCAACTTCGACACCACGAGCCCGAACGGCACGCAGCCGACGGCCGTGATGATCAACTCCCTGGAGCAGCTGCTCGCCTGGAAGCTCGGCATGTACGGCCGCGACCCCACCGGGACCACCACGCTGGTCTCCGCCGGCGGCAGCTACACCAACTTCCGGTACGGCCAGACGGTCACCCTCAACGTGATCTCCGGCCACCGCGACGTGGATCCGACGACCTGCCCAGGGCAGGCGGTGTACGACCAGCTGCCGGCCATTCGCATCGCGACGAACATCGACATGCTGGGCGCGGCCCTGGTCGACCCGAAGGTGGCGAACGACCTGTCGCCGAACGGCGGGCCGGTCGTCGTGACGTCCGGCTTGCTGCAGCCCGGAACATGGCAACTGAGCGTCGCCGACGCCAGCGGCGCCGTCGTCCGCACGATCTCGGGGAGCGGCGACCCTGGCAACCCGCTGCAGGCCTCGTGGGACCGCACGAACGACTCGGGCGTGACCGTGCCGAACGGCAGCTACAAGCTCACCCTCACCAGCACCCAAAACGGCATCGACGCGATCCCGTGGACGGCGACCGTCGTCCTCGGCCGAACCGTCGGCGCGGTCAACCAGTCGTTCGGCTCCGGGCCGGGCCGGCTCACCGTGCAGGGCTGGGCGATCCGTGACGGCGCCACCGGATTCGGCTCGATCCGCGTCGTGGTCGCCGGCGGCTTCGTCGGCACGTTCTACGCCGACCTGCCGAGATCGGACGTCGCCACCAGCTATCCAGCCTGGGGTCTGTATCACGGTTTCGACGCGACCGTGCCAGCGTCGCCCGGTGCGCATCTGGTCTGCGTCTACGGCGTCAACCCGGGCATCGCCGACACCAAACTCGCGTGCAACGACGTCGATGTGGCCGGCCCCGACCGCGCCGCCACCGACGCGGCCGAGAACCCCTTTGGCGCCCTCGACGGGCTCGCCGTGCCCGCGCCAGGCAAGCTCGTCGTCCACGGCTGGGCGATCGACCCCGACACCCGCGGCGGGGTGCGCACCGACCTCTACGTCGACGGCCACGGCGCGGCGTCGCTGACCGCCGACCAAAGCCGACCGGACGTCGCCCGCGCGTACGCGGGTTACGGCGACCGGCACGGTTTCTCCACCACGCTCAGCCTGCCGGGCGGCACCCATCAGATCTGCGCGTTCGGCATCGACGTGGGCGCCGGCTCGGGCAACCCGGCGATCTCCTGCAAGTCGGTGACGCTGCCGACCGGGCCGCCGCGCGGCTCCTACGACATCGCGACCATGACCGGCCTCGGCCAGGTGCTGGTGCGCGGCTGGGCCTACGACCCCGACACCGTCGACCCGATCCGCATCGACTTCTACGCCGACGGCCACGGCCTGACGTCGGTGCAGGCCGACGGTGCCCGGCCCGACATCGCCGCGCTCTACCCGATGTACGGCGCGAATCACGGCTTCCAGACCACCGTGAAGCTCGGCGGCGGCACCCATTCGATCTGCGCGTTCGCCATCAACGTCGCGGGCGGCGGCAACACCTTGCTCGGTTGCCACACGGTTTCGCTGCCCACCGGTCCGCCGACCGGTGTTTACGACGCCGCGACGGTCACCGCCCCGGGCCAAGTGCAGTTGCGCGGATGGGCGCTCGACCCCGACACCGCCGACCCGGTGCGCGTCGACGTCTACGTCGACGGCTTGGGCGCGACGTCGGTGCAGGCGACCGACAACCGCCCGGACATCGCGCGGGCGTTCCCGCTGTACGGCGCCGACCACGGCTTCCACACCAGCTTGAAGCTCAGCGGCGGCACGCATTCGATCTGCGCGTTCGCCATCAACGTCGCCGGTGGCAGCAACACCTTGCTCGGCTGCCACACGGTCACCCTGCCGACCGGCTCGGTCTACGGCTCCTTCGACTCCGCCACCGCGGTCGGGCCCGGCCAGGTCGAGGTGCGCGGGTGGGCGCTCGACCCCGACACCGTCGACCCGGTGCGCGTCGACTTCTACGTTGACGGCAAGGGGAATTCGTCAGCGACCGCCGACGCCAACCGGCCCGACATCGCCAAGGCCTTCCCGCTCTACGGCGCCGCGCGCGGCTTCGACAAGACGCTCGCCGTGGCCAGCGGAAAGCATCAGGTCTGCGCCTACGCCATCAACGTCGGTGGCGGCGCGCCCAACACGTTGCTCGCCTGTAAGGCGGTCACCGTCCCGTAGCGTTGTCCGGCACCAGGTACTGCGCGAGGTCGCGTCGGCTCACCGTCGACGCGACCTCGATCGCTTTGCGCTGCCGCAGCAACGAAAACCCATGCCGGACGACGTAACCCGCCGTCGACAGGTGGCGTCGAATCCCGCGTCCGCGCGCGATGTCGCGCGCCGCGTGGACGGCCGACCTGGCGACTGCTCGCAGCACGACATCTAGTGGCGCATTGCGGATCGCGACCACGATCCGATTGCGCTCGTTGTGGCGCAGAAAGAACTCGCTTCGGGTGCCGGACGACGCCGCGTGCCGATGCCGCACCACCGCCTCGTGCGCGTACGCGATCCGCCAACCCCGCCGGCGCATCCGCCACGACAGGTCGGTGTCTTCGTAGTAGAGGAAAAGGCTGTCGTCGAAGACGCCCACGTCGTCCAGGGCTTTGCGGTTGAGAGCGACGGCGCCGCCGCAGAAGCCGAAGACATCGGACGACGGGGGAGCGCCGCCGGCTGGCCGCAGCCAGTCGCGATCGCGCCCGTTCCCGCTTCTCGTCACCTGGGTGCCGGTGCTGTTCACGAGTTCGACGCCGCGCGGGTCGGCGTCGTCGACGACCACCCATCGCCGCCCGTCGAAACCGACTAGCGCGTCGGACGGCCCGGCCGTCGCCTCGTCGAGCGGGCGATATCTGCGGGCAAGCAGGATGCGGCCGGTCACTGCCGCGAGCCGCTCGTCGTCCGAGGCTTCGAACGGCGCGAGGATCGCGGCGACGAACCCGGGCTCGCACACCGCGTCGTTGTTGACGAGCACCACGAACGGCGCGGTCGACTCGGCGACGCCGCGGTTGGCCGCGTGGGCGAACCCGGTGTTCGTGGGCAGCGCGACGAGGCGCACGCTGGGGTAATCGGCTCGCACCAGAGCGGCGGTTTCGTCGGTCGAGCCGTTGTCGACGACGACGATCGACAGCTCCCAGCCGGGCGCGTCTTGGGCGAGCAGCGAGTCGAGGCACTCACGCAGCAGATCGGCGGCGTTCCAGGTGACCACAACGGCGGAAACCGCGCGCGGTGAGGGCTCGCGGCCCGACTGTGAGCGTTTCGTCATCGCGGGTGGCAGCCTAGCCTCGCGGGTTTCCTCTATGCTGCCTCGCGTCACGGCAAGCCAAGGCGCGCCCTCGTGAGGTCGTTTGGGGATGGCGGTTTAGATGTCCAAGTACCACACGGAGCTTGACGCCAACAACGCCAACACGAGCCATGCCCATCTGCTCGATCTGGTCGGCTCCAACAAGCGGGTGCTCGACGTCGGCTGCGCCACCGGCTACCTGGCCCGCGAGCTGGTGGGCCGCGGCTGCACGGTTTCGGGCGTCGAGTACGACGCGGAGGCCGCCGAGCAGGCTCGGCCGGTGCTCGACCGGCTCATGGTCGCCGACCTCGAGACCGCCGACCTGGTCGCCGAGTTCGGTCGCGAGCAGTTCGACGCGGTCATCTTCGGCGACGTCCTCGAACACCTGCGCGACCCGCTCGCGGTGTTGCGGCGGGCCCGGCCGTTGCTGGCGCAGGGCGGTTGCGTGGTCATCTCGGTGCCGAACGTGTCGCACGGCGCCGTGCGGCTCGCGCTGCTGGCCGGCCGCTGGGAGTACCGAGCGCTCGGCCTGCTCGACGACACCCACCTGCGCTTCTTCACCCGGCCCAGCCTGAAAGAGATGCTGCGCTCCGCCGGGCTGGTCGCGGTCGAGATCCGCGGCACCTACGCCGGTGTCTTCGAGACCGAGCTCGAGGTGAAGCCGGACGATTACGACCCGGCCGTCGTCGAGGCGATTTTGGACGACCCCGACGCCACCGTGTACCAGTTCGTGCTCAAAGCGGTTCCGGACGACGCGGGGCAGGCGGTGCGTGAGCTGCAGGATCGCGAGGAGCGGCACCTGCTGCGCATCGACGAGCTGACCGCCGAGACGCAGCGGTTGCAGGGCGAGGTCGAGACGCTGCGGAGTCGGGTCGAGGAGCTGGAGTCCGCGCCGCCACCCCCGCCGCCGCCACCCCCGCCGCCTCCGCCCCCGCGCTCTCGCGGGTCGCGACTGGTTCGGGGCATCGGCAAGGCCATCGTCGACGCGCTGCGCTGACAAGCGCCCGGGGGCGCTGCGCTGACAAGCGCCCGGGGCGCTGCGCTGAGCCGGATTTTTACGCGCGCCAGCTAGACTTCGGCGCTATGCACGCCTCGCTTCTGTCGATTGTCACCGCGTCGACTGTTCTCGCATGGTGACGATCGTCACGCAGCTGCGGGGATCGCGAGAGCTGCTGGCCAACCTCACCATGCGCGAGGTGCGCGGAAAGTACAAGCGCACCGCGCTCGGCCAGTTCTGGTCGTTGATCAACCCGCTGGCCATGATGTTGATCTACACCGCGGTGTTCGGCCAGGTGCTGCAGGTGAGGGTCGCACCGGGCCATCCCAGCGGGTTGCACCTGTTCGCCCTGTGGTTGGTCTGCGCGCTGCTGCCGTGGAACTTCATGAGCAACGCGATGACCGGCGGCATGGGGTCGTTGGTTGGAAACGCCAACCTGATCAAGAAGGTGTACTTCCCGCGCGAGGTGCTCGTCACCGCCACCGTCTTGTCGTGGGACGTCACGTTCCTGACCGAGATGGGCGTGCTGACCATCGTGCTGCTCGCGTTCGGCGGCATGCCGTTGCCGTGGTTGCCGCTGGTCGTGGTGTTCATCGTGTTGCTGACGCTGTTCGCACTCGGGCTCGGGCTCGCGCTCTCGGTGGCGAACGTCTATTTCCGCGACACCCAGCATTTCGTCGGCATCTTGATGCAGATCTGGTTCTACGCGACCCCGATCGTCTACCCGATGTCATACGTGCACGACGAGGCGGTGAAGCTGCACGACAAGGGCTGGAACATCCCGGTCGAGTTCATCTACCGGCTCAACCCGATGGAGCGGTTCACGACGGTGTTCCGCAACCTCATGTACGACAACAGATGGCCGGCGCTCGGTGACTCGCTTTACTGCGTCGGCGCTGCCCTCATCAGCGTGGTGGTTGGATACCTCCTGTTCACCCGCTTCGAAGCGCGAATGGCGGAAGAACTGTGATGGCGGCCGACGTTGAGTGACTCCGCGGTAGTCGTCGACGGCGTCTCGAAACGGTTTCGGCTTTATCACCAGCGAAACCAGTCGCTGAAGGCCGCGCTGATGCGCGGCGGTCGCGCCAAGTACGAGGAGTTCTGGGCGCTGAGCGACGTCTCCTTCGAGGTGCCCGAGGGCTCGATGTTCGGCATCATGGGCGTCAACGGCTCCGGGAAGTCGACGATGCTCAAATGCATCGCGAAGATCCTGCGGCCGGACGTCGGGAGCATCACCGCGCGCGGCAAGTTGTCGGCTCTGCTCGAACTCGGCTCCGGGTTCCACCCCGAGCTTTCGGGGCGGGAGAACGTCTATCTCAACGGCTCGATCCTCGGGCTGTCGAAGCGCGAGCTCGACGCGCGCTTCGAGGAGATCGTCGACTTCGCGGGTGTCGAGCAGTTCATCGACCAGCCGGTGAAGAACTACTCCTCCGGCATGTACGTCCGGCTGGGATTCTCCGTCGCCATCAACGTCGACCCCGACATCCTGCTCGTCGACGAGGTGCTGGCCGTCGGCGACGCCGCGTTCCAAGACAAGTGCATGGAGAAGTTCGCCGACTTCCGCCGAGCCGGCAAGACCGTCGTCGTCGTGAGTCACGCGATGGGGACCATGCGCACGCTGTGCGACCGCGTCGCCTGGCTCGACGGCGGCCGCCTGGTCGAGGTCGGCCGCCCCGACGAGTTGATCGACCGCTACATCGACGAGGGCCACGCCGAGCGGGCGGACGGTGACGGCGGCACCCGGTGGGGTAGCGGAGAGGCGGTGCTCACCTCGGTCGCGTTCGTCGACGCCAGCGGCGCGCCCACCACCAAGGTGCGCACGGGCGACGAGGCGACGATCCGGCTCACCTACGACGCGCACCAGCGCATCGACAAGCCGGTCTTCGGCCTTGCCATCGAAACCCTCGAGGGCGTGTACGTGTGGGCGTCCAACACCCGTGACGCCGACTACGTGCCCGACTGCATCGAGGGCGTCGGGACGGTCGAGTTCCACATCCCGAGGCTGCTGCTGTTGCCTGGCACGTTCGACATCAGCGCCTCGATCGTGGACTTCTCGACGGTCCACGTCTACGACTTCCGTCGGCATTGCTACCGCTTCGATGTCGACCCCGGCACCCCGCGCGAGTCGGGTGGGCTGGTCAGCCTTGGGGGAGACTGGTGCAACCTGCGATCCACGGAGAAGAGCTAATGGCAGAAGCCGGAACCAACGTCGTCTCGGTCATCTTGGTCAACTACAAGGGCGCCGAGCACACGATTGCCTGCCTGCAGGCCTTTGCCGACGTCGATTGGCCAACCGACCAGATCGAGTTCGTCGTCGTCGACAACGCGTCGGGCGACGGCAGCGCCGAGCGGATCCGTGCCGAGGCGCCCAACGCGAAGGTCATCGAGTCGCCCACCAACACCGGCTTCGCCGGCGGCTGCAACCTCGGCGTCTCGCACGCGCGGGGCGAGTACGTCGCCTTCATCAACAACGACGCGCGACCGCATCGCGACTGGGTGAAGGCGGCCATCGAGGTCCTCGACCGCGATCGCGCGGTCGCCTGCGTCGCCAGCAAGGTCCTCGACTGGGAGGGCAAGAAGGTCGACTACGTCGACGGCTCGCTCACCTGGTACGGCATGGGCTACAAGCGCGAGGTCGAGCGGCTCGACTCGCCCGACTACAACCACCCCAAAGACGTGCTCTTCGGCACGGGCGCCGCGATGTTCGTCCGCACCGCCATCTTCAAAGCGGTCGGCGGGTTCGACGAGCGGTTCTTCATGTTCTACGAGGACGTCGACTTCGGCTGGCGGCTGAACCTGCTCGGTCATCGGGTGCGTTACGTCCCGTCGTCCATCGCCTACCACCGGCACCACGCGACGATCGAGAAGTTCGGGCAGTACCGCGAGACCTACCTGCTCGAGCGCAACGCCTTGATGAGCATGTACAAGAACTACGGCGACGAGACGCTCTCCCGCGTTTTCCCTGCGGCGATGGCGCTTTCGGTGCGGCGCGCGTTGGCGCGGGGGGGCGACGACGCGAGCGTCCTCGACCTGCAGCGATCCGCCGGCGGCGACGAGAACGAGAAGCAAGAGGTCGCCAAGCTGTCATTGACCGGCCCATACGCGATCGACTATTTCGTCGACCAACTGCCGTCGCTGCACGCCGACCGGGTGAAGCTGCAAGACCAGCGGAAGCGCTCTGACCCCGAGTTGATGCCGCTGTTCCGCCAGGCGATGGAGCCGGCGTACGGCGAGCCCGCCTACCTCGAGGCGTATCAGGCGCTCGTCGAGGCGTTCGACATCGAGGCGGCGTTCAGCCAGCGGCGCCGCATCGTGGTGGTCACCGGCGAGCCGCTTGGCGTCAAGATGGCCGGTCCGGCGATCCGGGCGTGGGAGATCGCCAAAGCGCTGTCCGTCGAGCACGACGTCGTGCTCGCGACGATGGGTCGTTGTGCCGTCGAGCCGAAGGGATTCGAGGCCAGATCCGTCTCCGGGCGCGACCTGCGGCAGCTCGAGAGCTGGGCGGACGTCCTTATCTTCCAAGGGTTGTTGCTGTCGATCCATCCGTGGCTGCGTCGCAGCGAGAAGGTGCTCGTCGCCGACATCTACGACCCCTTCCACCTCGAGGTGCTCGAGCAGGAGCGCGACAAGAGCGAGGCCGCGCGCAATCACACGCTGACCGAGTGCGTCAACGCCCTCAACGTGCAGCTCAAGCGCGGCGACTACTTCTTGTGCGCGTCGCCGAAACAGCGCGACCTTTGGATGGGCCAGCTCGCCGGACTCGGTCGAGTCAATCCCGCGACCTACGACTCCGACGAGACGCTCGAGCGGCTGATCGCCGTCGTGCCGTTCGGCGTCAGCGACGCGCCGCCGGCGCACAACCGCCAGGTCATCAAGGGCGTGGTCAAGGGCATCGGGCCCGACGACTCCGTCATCTTGTGGGGCGGCGGCATCTACAACTGGTTCGACCCGCTGACGTTGATCCGCGCGATCGACAAGCTCCGGCATCGCCGCCCCGACGTCCGGCTGTTCTTCTTGGGTTTGAAGCACCCGAACCCCGACGTTCCCGAGATGCGGATGTCGGTGCAGGCCCGTGACTTGTCCGACCAGCTCGGGCTCACCGGCACGCACGTGTTCTTCAACGAGGGTTGGGTCTCTTATGAGGATCGGCAGAACTACCTGCTCGAGGCCGACATCGGCGTGAGCTGCCACCTCGACCACGTCGAGACCGCCTACTCGTTCCGCACCCGCATCCTCGACTACCTGTGGGCCGGGCTGCCGATCGTGACGACCGACGGCGACTCCTTCGGCGACCTGGTCTCCAAGGAAGGCATGGGGGTCGCCGTCCCGCCGGAGGATGTCGAGTCGCTCGAGGCCGCGCTGTTCCGGCTGCTCGACGACGCCGACTTCCGCGAGCACTGCCGCAAGAAGGTGGCCGAGGTGGCCCCAGGGTTCACCTGGCCGAACGTGCTCAAGCCGCTGCTCGACTTCTGCCGCACCCCGCGGCGGGCGCCCGACCTGCATGCCGACGGTTTGCTGGCCGACATCGCGCACGGGTCGGCGTTCGTCGAGCACTACCGACCGTCGATGACGCAGAACCTCGAGCTCGCGCGCACCTATCTGCGCGAGGGCGGCGTGCGCGAGGTCGCCGTCCGCGCGTGGGGTCGGATCAGGCGCCAGCTGCTAGGGCGAGCAGGCGGACGACGCTAACCGCGCGGCCCCGCGCTCGCTCGCGCGCGTTGCCTTGATCACGAAACTCTTGGGGCATAGGGCCGGATTGTTTTCGCGATCGCGCCCAGAGCTGTGTCGGTCCCGTGCGGTTGCCGTTTCGTTATCTACAGTGGCGGTTTGCGGAGCGCGAGGCGGGCGCGCGCTTGGCAGCCGAGCTCGCCGTCGCACGAAACGGAGACCAGCCCCATGGGGGATCACGCGCTGAGCAGGCGCGTGCGCGTGCGCGCGCGCGGTCACGCGGCGTTCGCGGTCCTCGCCACCGTCGCTGTCACTTTGGCGGTCCTCGCCACCGGCGCCGCGTCGCAGCGCCCCGCGGCGGCCGACGAGGGCTACCCGACGCCGGCGAGCGGCGTGTACTCGTTCAGCGGCCACGGCTTCGGGCACGGGCGCGGCATGTCGCAGTGGGGCGCCTACGACATGGCGTCGCAGGGCCAGTCGGCCGCGCAGATTCTCGACTTCTACTACCCGGGCACCGTGACCGCGACGATCGCGAATCCGACGATCAGGGTGAACCTCGGGGGCGCCACCGGCACCGATCTCACGATCGCCGCGGGTCTGGGCAACCAATGGCTGCTCGACAACGGCCACGGCGGCGCCCGAGTCGACCTGCCCGCGACGGTCAGCGGCGCCGCGGTCAGCAGATGGCGAGTTCGGGTCACGACGCCGGCATCCCTTGCGCTTGAGGGCTTTTGGCAGGGCGCCTGGCGCCCGTACCCCTCCGCGACCCCACTGGTCACCCCTGGCCCGGTGCGCTTCGCGTCAGACAGCGGCGCCCTTCGGTTGGTCTATCCAGACAACACTCAGCAGGAGTACCAAGGTTTTCTCGACGCCGCCTTCGAAGGCGCCGTGCTGCGCGACATCGACACGTTGCCGATCGAGCAATATCTCGACGGTGTGGTGCCGCACGAGTCGCCGTACTCTTGGCCGGCGGCCGCGTTGCAGGCGCAGGCGGTTGCCGCGCGCAGTTACGCCGACGTGCGGTTGGGCAGTGGCGCCCTGTACGACATCTGCGACGGCAACGCGTGTCAGGTGTTCTCGGGGGTCGCGAGATACGACGCCAACGGCGTGCGCACGCCGTTGCAGTTCGTCGAATCCGACGCCGCGGTGACCGCCACCGCGGGGCAAGTCCGCACCTACGGCGGCGCCGTCATCTCCGCCGATTACTCGTCATCCGACGGCGGTTGGACGGTCGACGCCGGCGTGCCGTACAAGCCGGCGCAACCAGACCCGTACGACGTCACGGCGCCGAACCACGACTGGACGACGACCGTTGCCGCAGACACGATCGCCACCGCGTTCCCGTCGGTCGGAGCACTCGCCGGCTTCACGGTGAACTCCCGCGACGGCCATGGCGACTGGGGCGGACGCGTGCTTTCGGTGACGGTCAACGGGTCGGCCGGCAGCCTCACCGTCACCGGCGAGCGGTTCCGCTCGGCGCTCGGATTGAAGAGCAGCTGGTGGAGCGCCGGAGTGGCGACGTCGACGCTGCCGGCGAACGCCGGCTACCTGCATCCGCTGGCACCAGCGCGGATCCTCGACACTCGCTCGAACGGTGGCCCGCTCGGTCAGGGGCAGGCGCGCGCGGTGCAGGTCGCCGGTCTCGGCGGTGTGCCGTCCGACGCCGTCGGCGTCGTCCTCAACGTGACCGCCACCGACACCACGTCGTCGTCGTATCTCACGGTGTGGCCGACGTCGAGCGGCCCCCGCCCGAACGCCTCGAACCTCAACTGGGATCGGCGCGGGCAGACGGTCGCCAACCTCGTCTACACCGCGCTGGGCACGGGCGGTCAGGTCTCCGTCTACAACAACATGGGCGCCGCAGCTGTCGTGGTCGACGTGTTCGGCTACTTCGAAACCCCTGACATATCAGGGGGTCTTGGCTTCGTTCCGGTCACGCCGAATCGCGCGCTCGACACCCGCGACGGCACGGGCGGGCCCGCCGGCGCCATCGGGCCGCACAGCACGCGGACGGTCGCGCTCGGGGCGGCCAACGGGCTGTCGCCAGCCGCCCAGGCGGTCGTCACGAACCTCACCATCACCCATCCGACGGCGGAGTCGTATCTCACCATGTGGCCGGCGGGCACGGCGCAGCCGGCGACGTCCAACATCAACATGCTGCCGAAGGACACTCGCGCCAACGCGGCGCTCGCGATCCTCGGTGACGTCGGCTCCTCGGGCGCGGTCTCGCTCTACAACAACCTCGGCAGCACCGACGCGATCATCGACGTCCTGGGCCAGTACGTGCCCGCCGACGGTGTCACCGGGCAGTACGTCGGCGTCACGCCGACCCGCCTGCTCGACACCCGGACGGCGAACGGCGGCCACCCCACCCCGCTCGCGCAAGACGAGACGTTCGGGTTGCAGGTGCTCGGGCGCGGTGGCATTCCGGCGACCGGCGTGAGCGCGGTGGTCTTGAACGTCACGGCGGTCGCGCCAAGCGCGCCGACCTACATCACGGTGTGGGCGAGCGGCGGCGGCGCGCGGCCCGGCATCTCGAACATCAACGCCGGCGCCGGAACCGTGGTGCCCAACCTCGTGGTGACCGCGGTCGGCCCAGACGGCAAGGTCGACCTGTACAACAATCGTGGCAACGCCGGGCTGGTCGTCGACGTTGTCGGCTGGGCTGCTGGCTAACCTTGGCCCGGCATGTCCATGCGCGCGACGAAACCATGATCCCGACGGGGCTCGCCTAAGGACGGAGGTAGCTTCGTGGCCAGCCCCCGCAGAGCCGCCAATTCTCAACGTTGGCTGAGTCTGTACGTCGGCGCTGGCATCGCCGCCGTCGGCGCCGTTGTGCTCGGGCCGTCGCTGATCGGGCGCAACACTCTGCTCTCCGTGAATCGGCTCACGATGAGTTACCCGTGGCTGGCGAACGGCGGCTCTGACATCCAGGGCCACCAGCTGTGCACGACCGACACCATCGACTCCGGCATGTCGGGGATCCACTACATCAAGAGCACGCTGTTCGCCGGCCACCTGCCGAACTGGCAGAACCTCGTCGCCGGTGGCTCGCCACTCGGCAGTCAGCCTGACCTCGGGCTGCTGAACCCGCTGGCGCTGCCCTACTTCGTGTTGCCGTTGTGGCTCGCGCCGGCGTTCGTGAAGTTGCTCGTGATGATCGTGGCGATCGGCGGCACCTACCTTTTTCTTCGGCTGCATCGCGTGTATCCGGCCGCGGCGCTGATCGCCGGCTTCACGTTCAGCGTGTCCGGCTTCATGGTTATGTGGACCAACTGGCCACAGTCCGAGGTCGCCGCCTTTATCCCGTTGCTGTTTTGGGCCGTCGAGCGATTGGTGCAGCGCGCCCGCCTGACCGACAGCATTCCGATCGCGCTCATCGTGGCCGCCATGCTGCTCGGGGGATTCCCCGCCGTCACCGGCTGGGCGCTGTACGCCGCCGCGGCGTACCTGATCGTTCGCGTGGTGCTGCTGCACCGCCGCGAACGCCGCGCGGTGTGGGGCCGCGTCGGCATTGCCACGCTGGGTCTGTTCCTCGGCGGGCTGCTCAGTTCGGTGCAGCTGCTGCCGTTCGCGCAGACGTACGTCTCGACCGACTTCAGCTATCGCAGCGGACTCGGCCTTTCGCCGTTGCCGTTGTACGGGCTGATGAGCCTGTTCGTGCCCGACGCCAACGGGGACTGCGTCGCCGGCAACCAGGTCCACAGCAGCTGGAACCCGGTCGAGTTGATCGCCTACGTCGGCGCCGCCGCGGTCGTGCTGATGGTCGTCGGCGCCGCCGCGCGACTGCGCCGTCCCGGCGTTGACGCCAAGCACCGCGACCGCGCGGGCGTCCGCGCCTACTTCGCCATCGGCACCGCGTTGTTGTTCTTCCTCGGGTGGGGGACGACGGGAGTGCTTCGGGTCGTCGACCACCTGCCGGTCTTCAGCGGCAACCCGATCGGCCGGATCCGCTCCCTGCTCGGCTTCTACGTCGCGGTGCTCGCCGGCCTTGGTTTCGCGGCCCTTCAACGCACGTGGTCGCAACGGCAAGCGAGATCGGACGCCGCGCAGCCGCCTGGCCGCGAGCGCCGCCGCGAGGCCGGTTGGCGGGTACTCGTGATCGGCGGGGCGGTGGGCCTCGCCGCCGCCGTGGCCTACTACTCATACCAAGCCGCTGCCAACGGCGGGTACAGGCACCCGCTCGCGCGCCACATGGTGGTGCCGCTCGCTTTTCTCGGCGTCACGCTGGTGTGCGTCGCGCTCGCGTACCTGCGCTCGAAACCGACGACGTTCGTCGCCTTGACCGTGGTGCCGTTGATCGTGCTCGTCCAGGGCGGCGCGTTCTTTCACAGCATCCTTCCGGGCGACTCGAAGTCGAACTTCTACCCGGTGACGCCCACCCACCATTTCTTGCTCGACAACATCGACGGCCAGCGGTACGCGGGACTCGACGGTGTCATGTATCCGGCCACGTCGCTGTACTACGGCCTGCGCTCGGCCACCGGCCACACGTTCCACGAGAAGCAGTGGCGCGAGCTGCTCATGGCGGTCGACAGCGGGGTCATGATGAGCCCGACGCACTCGCAGTTCTCCGACAATGTCACCCCGACGCTGGCCGGGGACTCGGAGATCCTCGACCGGATGTCGGTCAAGTACGCCGTGGCGGCGCCCAGCGACCTGGTGGGCGCGTTCTTGCCGCTGATCCCGGGCCCGGCAACGGCGACCGCGACGTCCGCCAGCCCTGCGAGCTGCCTGTTGCCCGCCGGGGCGATCCGCGGGGTGACGGTCGAGCTGGCCCAGACCCTTTACGCGTCCGACATCCAAACGGGTATGACCATCAACGTCAGGTTGAGCGCCGGCGGGCGCACGGTGTCGTCGGGCCGCTTCCTCGGGTCCGGTGTCCCGGCCGGCGTGCCGATCTCGGTCGCCGCCGCCGCGGAGGACTTGCCCAAGGGGCAGCCGGTGACGGCGCAGATCTACGCCGCCGGCGCGGCCGGACCCCTGGCGCTCACCGCGAGCGCCGACGGCAAGGCGAGCTGCGCACCGGTGCTTGCGACCCACGACGGTCTGAAGGTGGCGTTCGCCGAGCCGGGCGCGATCGTCTACCAGCGGCTGACCGCGCAGCCGCGGATCCGCTGGGCGTCGAGCAGCACGGTGATCGCGGACTCGACCCAGCAACTCGTCGCGTTGGAGAGCAATTCCGTGCCGACCGGTGAGGTGGTGCTCGACGCTCCCGGCCCGGCGGCGGGCGGCAAGCCGGCGAAGGTCTCCGTCCTCACGGACAGCGGTCAAACCATCAGCGCGGACGTCGACGCCTCCGGCGCGGGCTACCTCGTGATCGCCGACGCGCTTCAAGAGGCCGGCTGGAGCGTGCAGGTCGACGGCAAGCCGGCGAAGCTGTTGCCCGCCGACCACGCGCTCGTCGCCGTGGCGGTTCCCAGCGGCGCGCACCACGTGACGCTGCGCTACCACGCTCCCGGCCAGCTGGTGGGAGCGGCGCTTTCCGGCGTCGCCATCGTGCTTCTCTTCGGCGTCGCCATGGTGCAGCGCAGGCGCGGCAGCCCCGCCGCCAACACTGCGGACGCCGACGTCGCAGACGCGCCGCACGAGGAGGCGTCGTCGCCGACGGCACCGTAAAAAGCAGGCGGTCACAAGGCTAAATCTGGCCGCCACGTCGGACCACGAGGCAGAGATCCTTGTGAATAAAGGACTTTCCGCCGACACCGCGGCAGGAAGCCTTAGTTGATCACATTTCCTGCGCTACGATGCGCACACTCTTGCCGCGGCTTCGGGTTGGCCGCGCGCATTGCTGTGTGGCCGAAACTGGGGAGTGCACTCGTGCGTTTGCTTCGTCACCGTCGTCTGTCGCGTCCTGCATCTTTCTCGCCAGCGAAGGCGAAGCGGCGGCTCATCGCCGGTGTCGCCTCCCTCGCGGCCATGGCCACCGTCGCGACCGCCGTGAGCGTCGCCGGGGCGTTGGTCACCGGCGCGGTCGGCAAGGCGCCGGCGGCGCACGCGGCGACCTCGTCGAAGGTGGTCAACGCGTGGCTGCCGTGGTGGACGGTCACCGCGAGCACGCAGACGGCGGTGAACAACTCCGACCTGTTCGACGAGGCGTCGCCGTTCTGGTTTCAGACCACCGGCACCAGCACCGTCGCGATCAAGACCGGCGCCACCGCCGCGGGCCTGACCAGCCTGGTCGCCACCCTGCACGCGCGCGGCATCAAGGTGGTGCCGACGGTCACCGACGCCATGCCGGCGGCGACCACCGCGGCGATCATGTCCGACCCCAACGCGCTGGCGCAGCACGTCTCGGCGTTGATGGGCCTGGTCTCGGCGTACAACCTCGACGGGCTCGACCTCGACTACGAGAACATCGCGTTCGCGTCGAACCTCACGCTCGCCCCGCAGATCCGCGCCGGCTACGTCGCCTTGCTCACGCAACTCGCGACGCAGCTGCACCGGCAGGGCAAGATCCTCACGGTCGCCGTGCTGGCCAAGACGCAGGAGGGCACGTCAGCCGCCAGCCAGGCCTACAACTACGCGGGGATCGGCGCCGTCGTCGACCGGGTGCGGATCATGACCTACGACCAGCACACCGGCAACACCGCGTACCCGGGCGGGGCCGTGGCGAGCGTGCAGTGGGTCAACAGCGTGCTTCAGTACGCCACGTCGGTGATCCCGTCGTCCAAGATTGAGATGGGTGTGCCGCTGTACGGCTACGACTACAGCAACACCACCACGCCGGCGCCGGCCGTGACGTTCACGCAGGTGCAGCAACTGATGGCGCAGTACCACGCGACGCGGCAATGGTCCGCCGCCGACGGCTCGCCGTACTTCACGTACACGGCGGCCGACGGATCGCAGCACACGGTTTGGTACAACGACGCGCAGTCCCTGCAGGCGCGGCTGCCGCTGGTGGCGAAGTACAAGATCGCCGGCGTGAGCTTCTGGTCACTCGGCGGCGAAGACCCCGGTATCTGGGGGGCCTTGCGCACCTACACCTACGGGCCGAACCCCTTCGGCGCCTATGACTCGATCACCGCGGTGCCGGGCGGCGCGGAAATCCGCGGCTGGACGATCGACGCCAACAGCACCGACCCCATCCGCGTCGACATCTACTCCAACAACAAGGGCATCACGTCGCTGCAGGCCAACACCGGCCGCGCCGACATCGGATCGCTGTACGTCGTGTACGGCGCCAACCACGGTTTTGACGGCCAGTTCGCACTGCCTGCGGGCCAAAACAACGTGTGTGCCTACGCCATCAACGTCGACGTCGGCGGCAACACGCTGCTCGGCTGCAAGACGGTGAACGTGATGTCGGGCAGCCCGTTCGGCTCGTTCGACATCGCGGCGCCGAACGGCCCCGGCAAGGCGCACATCCGCGGCTGGGCTCTCGACCCCGACACCGCGTCCCCCGCCCGCGTCGACGTCTACGTCGACGGCCACGGGGCGTCGTCCGGGCCGGCGAGCGCGGGCCGCGGTGACATCGCCCGGCTCTACCCGGGTTACGGCGCGGCGCACGGGTTCGACACCACGCTGACCATCGGCGGCGGCACGCATCAGATCTGCGCGTTCGGCATCAACGTCGGCCCGGGCGGCAACACGTTGCTCGGCTGCCGCACCGTCACGCTGCCCACCGGCAGCCCGTACGGCTCGATCGATGTCGCGTCGGCGGCCGGTCCCGGCAAGCTTCAGCTGCGCGGCTGGGCGATCGACCCGGACGTCGCGGACCCGGTGCGGGTTGACGTCTACATCGACGGCAAGGGCGCCAGCTCCGGGCCGGCGAGCGCCGGTCGGGCCGACATCGCGTCGGCGTTCCCCGGTTACGGCGCGGCGCACGGATTCGACACCACGATCAGCGTGGCCGGCGGCACCCACCAGGTCTGCGCCTACGCCATCAACGTCGGCCCGGGCGGCAACACGTTGCTCGGTTGCCGGACGGTGACCATGCCGACCGGCTCGGCCTTCGGCTCGTTCGACTCGGTGACCGCGGCCGGCCCCGGGCAGGCCGAGGTGAAGGGCTGGGCGATCGACCCGGACGTCGCCGACCCGATCCGCGTCGACATGTACGTCGACGGCAAGGGCGCGCAGTCCGGCCCGGCCAACGTCAGCCGGCCTGACCTCGCGGCCGCGTTCCCCGGCTACGGCGCGGCGCACGGGTTCGACGTGACGCTCGGAGGGTTGACGCCGGGCAAGCACACCGTGTGCACCTACGCGATCAACGTCGGCAACGGCGCGGCGAGCACCCAGCTGGGCTGCAAGCCGGTCA
Organism: uncultured Actinomycetes bacterium; assembly: GCA_963747395.1. GTDB lineage: Bacteria > Actinomycetota > Actinomycetes > Acidothermales > Acidothermaceae > JAICLV01. The sequence continues at coordinate 246,717 of CAVVEX010000012.1, forward strand.
CCGTCTCCTAAGCCGGCGAACGGCGCGCCGCGACCGGCGGGCGCGGCGGGAGGCGCCCGCGTCTGAAGAGGTCGCGGCGTAAGCTGCGAAGTGTAAGTTTGGTCACTCGGTAGACGGGTTCAAAGACGGCTGAGGTGAGCGACATCGTGGCGCCGCGCGTGCTTCTCGACGCCACAGCCGTCCCCGCTGACCGCGGTGGTCTCGGGCGGTACGTCGACGGCCTGCTCACGGCGCTCGCCGCGCTCGACGCGGACGTCGCGGTGGTGTGCCAGCGGGTCGACGCCGAGCGCTACGGCCGGCTCATGCCGACCGGGCAGGTCGTCGCCGGCCCTGCCTCGCTGACCAACCGCACCGCGCGCATCGCGTGGGAGCAGACCGGCCTGCCGCTGATCGCCGAGCACGTCGCCGCGAAGGTGATCCACGCCCCGAACTACTCGGTGCCGCTGCGTCCCGGGCGCCCCGTCGTCACGACGATTCACGACGCCACGTTCTTCAGCGAGCCCGAGCTGTATCCGCCGACGCGCGGCGCCTTCTATCGCGCGGCGATCCGGTCGGCGGCGAAGCGCTCGACGCGGTGCATCGTGCCGTCTAAAGCCACTCGCGACGAGCTGGTCCGGCTGGTCGACGCCGACCCCACGAGCATCGACGTCGCTTACCACGGCGTCGACCACGACACGTTCCATCCGCCGTCGGAGGTCGAGACTTCGCGCATCTCCGCCCGGCTTGGGCTGCGCGGCCAGGAGTACATCGCGTTCCTCGGCGCGTTCGAGCCGCGTCGCAACGTGCCGAGCCTGATCCGCGGCTGGGTCAGCGCGGTCGCCGACACGCCGAACCCGCCCGCCCTCGTCATCGCCGGCGGCGCCGGTTGGGACGACGACATCGAGTCAGCGGTGGCCGAGGTGCCCGACAACCTACGGGTCGTGCGCCCGGGATACCTGCGGATCGCCGACCTGCCGGCGTTCCTCGGCGGCGCGCTCGTGGTGGCGTATCCCAGCCACGGCGAGGGCTTCGGGCTGCCGGTGCTGGAGGCGATGGCGTGCGGCGCGGCGGTGCTCACCACGCACCGGTTGTCGCTGCCGGAGGTCGGGGGGGACGCGGTCGCCTACACCGAGCCCGACGTCGCCTCGATCGCGTCGTCGTTGAAGAACCTGCTCGCCGACCCGACCCGGCGCGAGTCGCTGAGCGCGGCGGCGCACGCGCGTTCGCTGGAGTTCACCTGGCAGGGCAGCGCTGAGGCGCATCTCGCGAGCTACACGCGCGCCGTTTCTGATCATTAGCGTCTGCTATCCGTCGCGCTACGCCCGATTCCGCCGGGTGGCCTATAACCTCTCGTCATGACGGGAATGGCAAAGGCGCCCGAACGTGAGCAGGCCTTGGCGTACATGGCGCGCTTCGTCAGCGGCGACGGCGTCGAGTTGGGCCCCGGCCACCAGCCCTTTCCGGTGCCCTACGGTGGCGTCAGGGTGCGCTACGTCGACCGCTGGAAACCGGACGAGAACGCGGGGATGTTTCCAGAGCTAGGCGAAGGGGTGGTCTTCCCGACGCCGGACATCGTCGCCGACCTCGACGTCGACGGTTTGTCAATGCTGGACGACGAAAGCGAAGACTTCGTCATCGCGAGTCACGTGCTCGAGCATTTGTGCGACCCCATCAAGCAGCTAGCGGAAATGCACCGGGTGTTGCGGCCCGGGGGAGTGGCGTTGGTCTTGCTGCCCGACCGGCGCATGACGTTCGACCGCGCGCGGCAAGGCACGACATTGCAGCACCTGCTGGCCGATCACGCGGCAGGCATGCGAATTCCGACGACGCGCACCTTGAGGAGTTTTTGATTTACACCGAGGGCTGGAACGCGGAGCGCGACGCGGCCACCCGTGAGGCGACCTTTGAGCACCACCGCAAGCGCTCCTTTCACGTCCATTGCTGGACGCAGGAGGAGTTCCTTCCCGTCATCAAGCACTCGATCACCGACATGGGCTCGTCGTGGGAGCTCATTGACGCGATGCTGCTCGACGACATGCCGGACGGGATTGAGTTCGGCTTCGTGTTACGGCGACCGTTGCGGCCCTGCGACGCGGGAGAGCTCGCGAAACGGCTCGACGACGTGTGGGACGCCGTCGTTGAGAGCAGGCGCGAGCCTGAGCCGGAGCCTGGGCCCGACCTGAGCGTGCGGGCCGCGCTTAACCGCCATCCGTACTACCGCGCCGTTCGCCGCCCATTCCGGCCGGTGAAGCGGATCGTTCGTCGCGCGCTCGGCAAGGGCGACGTTGGCGAAGCCAGCGAGACCTGAGCTCGTCGGCAATGGAACGGCAACACAACGGCAATCGAATCGCCGACGGTCGGCGGTGCGCCGCCCGCAGGCACCTGCCGGTTAGGCTACGCACGTGCGCGTTTTGCACCTGACCTCGTCGTTCCCGCGTGACGCGCGGGACCATGTCGCACCCTTCCTGCTGGATTTGGCGCATGCCGAGCAGGCGGCGGGGCTCGAGGTGGCCGTGCTCGCGCCGCACGACGCGGGCCTGCCGATGTCGGACGTCGTCGACGGCGTCGAGGTGCATCGCTTTCGCTACGGGCCGGCGTCGATGGAGCGGCTGTCGTATCGCGGTGGATTGTTAGGTAGTTCCCGTCGCATCGGCGGTGTGATGCTGCCGGCGTATCTCGCGTCGTTCTCCCGCGCGGCCGAGCGGGCGGTGCGGCAGTTCAAGCCGGACGTCATTCACGCGCACTGGTGGATCCCCGGCGGCTTGTGCGCACTTCGCGCGGCGCGGCGTTGCGACGTGCCGCTGGTGGTGACGATCCACGGCTCTGACGCTCACCTGCTGCGTTACCGGCCGCTGCGTCGTCTCGCGAGCCATGTTCTGCACAAGGCGTCCCTCGTCGCAACCGTCTCGGAGGACTTGCAGCGCCAGATCGAGAAGCTCGACCCGCGGCTTCCGACCGTGGTGATGCGGCTGCCCGTCGTCGTCGACGTCGATCCGCTGCCGCTCCCGCCCGACCCGCCGCTGCGGTTGCTGGCCGCTGGACGGCTGTCGCCGGAGAAGGGTTTCGACGTCTTGATCGAGGCGATGCGGATCGCGATCGACCATGGTCTCGACGTCCGGCTCGACATCGTGGGCTCCGGACCGGAGCGGCGCGACCTCTCGACCGCCGCCGCGTCGCTCGGCGAGCGGGTGAGGCTTATCCCAGCTTTACCCCACGAGGAGCTCATGCGCCGATTGGACGACGTGCACGCGCTCGTCGCGCCGTCCCGCCGAGAAGGCCTAGGGCTCGTCGCTTTGGAGGCATTTGCCCGAGGTCGTCCCGTGGTAGCGAGCCGCGTTGGCGGCTTGGCAGAGAGCGTTGTGGACGGCGTTGACGGCTTTCTGGTGCCACCCGAGGACCCGAAGGCGCTGGCCGCGGCACTGGCTCGCCTGCCGATAGACCCGCCGACGGCGGCCGCACTGTTAAGGCACTCTCCAATCGAGGTTGGCAGAACCCACATGGAGGCTTATGCCTCCCTTGTCTCACCCATGGTTCAGACCAGGTAGGTTTCGCCCTGACCAGATTGGACGCTTGTTCTTCCTTGTCCGATTTGGCGACTCACACACGACACGACGAAAGTCGTGGGTGGGGGCGTCTGGCAACCAAGGGCACGATGCGTGTAATGTCCCGAACGATCAGCTGGATCAGAATCGGCGGGGCTGACACCACTGTGCCCTAGGGCTGAAGCCACCTCGCCGCCACCACTTCTCTGATGGAGGCAGGAGTGACAACAGCAACCAGACGGTTGCGTCGAGCCGGCGTAGCCGGTCTCGCAACAATCGCCACGGTAGGCGGCGTGCTCGCCGCGACCGGTGGTACCGCGTTTGCGGCCGAGTTGGCCGGTGCGGTCGCATCGAGCGCCAACCCGACTGTCTACCCGGGCAGCACCGCCAACACTGTCGGCGACCTCACGGTGTCGATCGCCAACGCGCGCTCGGTCGGCGACACGGTCACTATTCAACTCGCTGGTGTCGGTGCTCCCGGCTGCGCCACCACGGGTGGTGCGGTGGGCTTCTCAGGCACTCCGACCGTCGCGGTCACCGGCCCGTTCACGACGGCGCTGGGTTCCACGGCTGGCACCAACACCAACGACAGCAAGCCGACGTTCACTGCCGCGGTTCAGTCGTCCGCCGGTGCCTGCACCACGCTTGGCATCAAGGACCAACTGCTCATCACGCTGACCAACAGCGCCGCCGCCGGTGACTTCTACACCTTCACCGTCGCCGGTCAGAAGGTCGACGTGGGTAGCGCTGTCGGCGCCGGTGCGGTCACGGAGACCACCAACGCTCACGCAGCCACGGTCGCCACGGTGTCGAGCACCAAGCTCACCGGCACGTCCGTTGGCACCACTGACGGCGCGACGATCACCGTGGGCACGATCACGGCGACGGACGTCCCGGGCGGCCATATCGCGGCCGACCTGACCTTCACGTTGCCCGCGGGTGACGTGTGGGCGTCCAAGGGCACCCTCACCGCGCCGTCCGGTGTGACGGTTGACTCGGGCACGATCACGACGAACGTGCTCAAGTACGTCATCAGCGCTGGCACCGTGCCAGCCAATGGCACCTTCACGCTGAGCGGCGCGACCGCGACGGTGAACGGCGCTGGCAGCCACGCGGTGACCGTCACGACCAACGGTGGTGCTGCGTTTGGCAGCGCGCTCCAGGTTGCGTTCGTGGCTGCGCCGACCCGCATCGGTGGCGCTGACCGTTACGCCACCGCAGCGCTGATCTACAGCCAGAAGTACACGGCGGCGACGAGCGCTGTCGTCGCCTCCGGTGCTAACTTCCCCGACGCTTTGTCGGCGTCCGTTCTTGCGGCCGCGAAGAGCACCGGTGTGCTGCTGACCGATCCCAACTCGCTGTCGGGCGCGACCCAGCAGGCGCTCATCACGGGCACTGGCCCCGTGTCGACCGTCTACCTCGTCGGTGGCCCGGCTGCGATTAGCGCCAACGTGTACAACCAGATCGCCGCGCTGAAGAACTCCTCCGGCAACGCGATCAACGTGATCCGCGTCTACGGCGCCGACCGCTACGCCACCAACGCAGCGGTTGACCTGCAGGCGGGCGTCTCGGGCACCATCGGTGGCGGCACCGCGATCGTGGCGACCGGCGAGAACTTCGCCGACGCGCTCGCGGCTGGTCCGGCGATCTACTCGACTGGCTGGCCGTTGATCCTGACGCCGTCGGCCGATCTCAACGCCACCGCCAAGTCGACGATCGCGGCGCTGGGCATCACCAACGCTGTCGTCCTCGGCGGCACGAGTGCGGTTTCGGCCACGGTCGAGGCGTCCCTCAAGACCGCTGGTGTCACGGTGACCAACCGGCTCGCCGGCGCCAACCGGACGCTCACCGCTGCTCAGATCGCCATGTGGGAGCTCACCGGTACGGGCACGACCTTCGCTGCGACCGGCTACACCGGTAACAACGGTCTCGGGTTCGGCGGTGCCACGGTGAACATCGCTCGTGGCGACACCTACCCGGACGCGCTCGCATCCGGCGCATGGCTGGGTAACTCGACGGTGAAGCAGGTTCTGGCTCTCACCGATAGCCCGACTGCGCTCGGCTCGGGCATCCCGAGCCTGCTCAGCGGTGCGGTTGCCGCCTACGGCACCAGCAACATCAACGCGATCGGTCTCGCGGGTGCCTTGAGCACGCCCACCGTGACCGCCGCGGTTGGTGCCATCAGCTAGTACAGCAGTTCGAAGTTCCGGAGCTGGTCCGGGGTCGCAAGACCCCGGACCGGCTCTTTGTTGGCTGCGCCGGGATTCGCTGACGCAACTCCGTTCTCTCAGTCAAGTTCAGGTCGTCCGATGCGCTGCGGCGGCGAGCGAGTCGCCGCGGTCTGCCGCTGTCGGCGCGCCTTGCTCTGACGGCAGGCGTCACTGTCACGGAACGAGCGCAGACGCCTCTGCGTCTGACGCATGTGAAGACGATGGTTCGGGTTCGCAACGTCGGGCGATTCGGTCGGGCAGCGATCGCCTCCGGCCTGTTGCTCAGTACGACGGCTGTGACGGCAGGTTGTGCGACTCACAACGGCGTGAGGACGAACTGTGGATCCGACGCGGTGCATCTCGATCGCAACGGCAGCCGGGAAGGGCTGCTGAACTGCGCATGGTCAAAGCCGCTCCGCCCGGCATGACGTCGTCCAATTCAAATGTTCTGTCGACTCGTGGCGCGCTGATTCGCGGCGTCGCCGCGGGTGTGGCCGACGTCCGGATTCACGAGCCGACGTGGTGTGGGAGCGAGGTCGTCGTCGCATGCACGCTGATGCGAGTCACCGTCGTGTCGTGAGGCGTATTCGTGACGCAGTTCTTCGAGGTTGAGCCGCGCCATGCGAACGGCGTGTGGGTCTCGAATGTGCCGGTGAACTCGCCGGTGTCCTGGTAGCCGAAGCCGCCAGCCAGTTGAAAAGCCGTCAGCGACACGCTCGGCTTGATATCGATCACCCAGTAGTGCGCAATGCCGGCGTCGGCGTACTCGCCGCGCTTCGTCACGTAGTCGGTGCGCTCTGATCCAGGGGAGACGACCTCGATCACGACGAGCACCTCGTCGGCTCGGAGCATGCCTCGTTCGGTGCGCACTCGTTGGAGCGCCTCGCGGTGGACGATGAGCAGATCTGGCCGGCGCGACCAGCCTGGTTGGGTAGCGGGCGCAAGCTGCAGGTCAACGTCGACGTCCGGTACGGCCGCAAGGTCCTGTGGGAGTTGCCGGTCTAGCGCGGCGTACAGCCGTGCGATCGCAATCATGTGATCGGGCGTCGGGCTCGGTGACGTCGCCAGGCGCCCCTCCTGCAGCTCGTATCGGCCGTGCTCGATCTCGCCGAGATCCGCGTACTCGCGGATGGTCAGCAACCGGTCCGGCGGCTGGGGAAGGACGCTCATGGCGGTTCTCCTCACGTCGGCGTCCATCGTGTCACGGCGCGCGTTCACTGAACGCGGTTATCCACAGGGGCCGTGATCTCCACAGCGTCGTTGAGCGGGCACTCGGCCGCCTCCGACGTCTGTATATTCGATTTGGTGATGCAAGATATACGCGACCGTGGAGGTGGCGGCATGGCGAAGACCCTCGTCGACGTCGATGAGACGGCGCTGCGGCGCGCCAGCGAAATCTTGGGCACGACCACGAAGAAGGACACGATCAACACCGCCCTGAACGAGGTGGTGACGCACCGCGAGCGGGCGGACGCTGTCGAACGCGAGATCGCCCGAGCCCGCTCCGGGTATTACGCCAACGTCGACAACGACTCCGCTTGGCGGTGAACCGCGGCTGGCTGCTTGACAAGAGCGCGCTCGCGCGGTGGCAGCAGCCTGCGGTGGCCGCAAGGCTCGAACCGCGGGCGCGTGAGATGCGGCTGTTCACCTGCGCGGTCATCGACCTCGAGGTCCTGTACAGCGCCCGCAATCCGGCGGAACACGCGTCACTGGCACGCGAACGCGGCCAGGCCTACGAGTGGGTCGAGATGGACGCCGAAACCTGGGCGCGCGCGGCCCGACTACAAGGCGAACTCGCCGCGAAAGGTCACTTGCGGGCCGCAGGTGTATCCGATTTGCTCATCGCGGCGACCGCTGAACAGCACGGTCTCACGGTTCTGCACTACGACCGGGACTTCCAGACCCTGGGCCGGCTCTGTGGCATCAGCGAGGAGTCGGTGGTCCCACTCGGCTCCCTTCCCTGATCGCAGCCTTTCGCCTTGGGGCCACTTCGCATGCGCAGTCATCCACAACTCGTCGTGCGGACGGGGTTCCGCCTGGCGCGGCGTCGCTATCGTGCGGGTATAGAAACTGTCCCCAGGTTCTAGAATCGAAGGCATGGCGTTGAGCATCAAGAGCGACGAAGCCGACCGGCTGGCACGCGAACTCGCCGCCCGCACCGGGGAGAGCCTGACCCAGGCGGTGGTTGTCGCGTTGCGTGAGAGACTCGCGAGAGAAAACGCCCACCGGGTGCCGATCGAGTCGAGACTGCGACGGTTGCAGGCCGAGGTGGCCGCGATGCCGATCCGTGACGACCGGCCGGCTGACGAGCTGCTGGGGTACGACGCTCACGGCCTCCCGCGGTGACGGCCGAGGCGCCGCCGGCTGAGGCTTCAGCCGGCCTGGTCGTTGACACCTCTGCCGCCGTGGCCGTCATCTTCGACGAGGCCGGCGCGGCCTCCTTGCTTTCGCGCCTATCCGGCCCAGGGCCACGCTTGATGACCTCGGCGAACTTCGTCGAACTGGGCATCGTCGTTGCGGCGCGGCTCGGAGACGGGCCCTCCGCCGTGGCGCGCCGCTTCGTCTCCGATGCCGAAATCGGCATCGAACCGGTTGACATCTCGCTGGCCGAGCTCGCGATAGCCGCGTGGCGCCGCTTCGGGAAAGGCAGGCATCCAGCTGGGCTGAACTATGGAGACTGCTTCTCCTACGCGCTCGCTGCGATGACGGGGTTGCCGATTCTGTGCACCGGCGACGACTTCGCCGCGACTGATCTCGCCGTCGTCACACCTGCGCCGTAGCTGGTGGATCGGCTGTCTGTGCGCCGAGTCGTCCACAAGCCCGAGTGCGGTGCGTCGCTTCGCTCGGCATTCTTTGCCAAGCTGGACATCATGATGACCTGCTACGGTATGAGCATGTTGGATCGTCGACTCCAAGTGCTGATCGACGAGGAGCGCTGGTCCCGACTTGAGCGCGAGGCGGCGCGTAGGCACGTGTCCGTCAGTGTGTTGGTGCGCGAGGCCATCGATGAGCGCTACCCCAGCGACACCGAGCGTCGTCGCGTCGCGTTGAGAGCCGTCCTCGACGCTGAACCGATGAAGGTGCCGCCGCCGGCCGGGCTGCGTCGTGAGCTGGAAACTGCTCGCGCGCGGCGGCTTGGATGATCCTGCTCGACACCAGCATTCTTGTTTACGCGGTCGGCGACGATCACGCTCTGCGAGTGGCGTGCCGTTCGCTGGTCACGTCGGTGCTCGACGGGATCGTCCGAGCGACGACGACGGTCGAAGCCATCCAAGAGTTCGTTCATGTGCGAGCCCGTCGTCGTCCGCGAGCCGAGGCCGTGGCACGAGGCCGGCAGTTTGCCGTGGGCCTTGGTCCACTAGTGACGCCCGACGACGACGATCTTGCCGAGGCCCTGGATCTCTTCGAGAGCGTGCCTCGGATCGGAGCGTTTGACGCGATGCTCGCGGCCATCGCTCGTCGGAGGGGATGGCCATTGGCGTCGGCGGACTCCGGATTTCGCAAACTCGACGGTGTTGTCCACCTCGATCCGACCCGGAGTTCGTTTGTCGATGACGTGAAGCGGCTCGGTTGACGCGCTGCGGCTCGTCGCCTCGGCGGACGTTCGGTGAACGCGGTTATCCACAGGTCACCACGGCAAGCGGGGATGCGGCTCGCCTCACAGGTTGCGCTCAGCCTCGGCCGGGGCATGCCAAGGTAAACTCACCGCAAAGTGTCATTGCGCTCGCACCTCGGAGGACAGGTTCGTGGCCGCCCAGCCCTTGAGCGTTGCGCCAGAGCAGGCGGGCGATCCAACCACCCCGATCACCGCTAGGGAGCTGGCCGACGACCGCCAGCCCCACGTCGTCCGACCGCGCCCTTACGTCACGATCGTGCTCCCGTGCTACAACGAGCAAGATCACGTGTTGGCCGAGATCGAGCGCATCAGCGCGGCCATGGACGCGAGCGGCTACACCTACGAATTGATGGCGATCGACGACAAGTCGACCGATCAGACGCTGGCCCGGCTGCGCGAGGCCGAGTCGAAGTTCGCGCACCTGCGGGTGGTCGCGTTCCGCCGCAACGGCGGGTCCGGCACCGCGCGGCGCATCGGAACCAACGACGCCAACGGCGAGATCGTCGTCTGGACCGACGCCGACATGACCTACCCGAACGAGCGCATCCCCGAGCTGGTCCGCTACCTCGACGACAACCCCGGCGTCGACCAGGTCGTCGGCGCGCGCACCAGCGAGCAGGGCACCCACAAGCTGCTGCGAGTGCCGGCGAAGTGGACGATCCGCAAGTTCGCCGAGTGGCTTTCGGGCAGCAAGATCCCCGACCTCAACTCCGGCCTGCGCGCGTTCCGACGCGAGGTCTCGCTGCCCTACCTGCGGCTGCTGCCGCCCGGGTTCTCCTGCGTCACCACCATCACGCTGAGCTTCCTGTCCAACCAGCACACCATCGACTACCTGCCGATCAGCTACGCCCAGCGCGCCGGCCGGTCGAAGTTCCACCCGCTGAAGGACGCCTACCGCTACATCCTTCAAGTGCTGCGCATGGTGATGTACTTCAACCCGCTCAAGGTGTTGATGCCGGCGGCGCTGTGGCTTTCCGGCATCGGCTTCGTGAAGGGCGTCACCGACGTCGTCCGCTATCACTTCCACCTCACGACGAACACGATCCTGCTGTTCGTCACGGGTCTGCTCATCGGCGCGGTGGCGCTGCTGGCCGACCTCATCGTTCGCTCGCGGGGGGAGTGAGGGCATGCGCATCGCGGTCGTCGGGCCGACGCATCCCAACACGGGCGGGATCGTCCACCACACCACCGAGCTGGCCCACCACCTCGCCGACGCCGGCCATTCGGTCGAGCTGCTCTCGTGGTCCGCGCAATACCCGAGCTTTCTGCATCCCGGCACGATGCGCATCCCGACCGGCGAGCCGGAAGTGCGGATCTTCCACCGCACCCGCGCGTCGCTGGCCTGGTGGAACCCGATCTCCTGGTGGCGCACGGGCCTTCGGCTTCGCCGCTACGAGGCCGTCGTCCTGGTGCACGCGGCGACCGTGCAGGTGCCCACCTACCTCGCCATGCTCAAAGCTTTCCGCGGACGTCGCGGCGCCGCCGCGGGCCGGCCGCGCGTCGTCGTGTTGGCGCACAACGTGCTCCCGCACGAGCGGCATCGCGGCGATGCGGCACTCGTGCGGTCGCTGTTCAAGCGGGTCGACGGCGTGCTGGTGCACTCCGAGGAGCTCGCGGCGCTGGCCCGCTCCACGGTCGGGGCCGGTTCCCAGGTCGAGATCGTGGTCGCCGACATCCCGCCGCACCTGCCGGTGCTGCCGCAACCGCGCCGCGCGATCGATCTCGACGAGCCGCCGCACAACCAGTTGCTGTTCTTCGGCACGGTGCGCCCGTACAAGGGCCTCGACGTGCTGCTGCGCGCGCTCGCCAACGTGCCCTCGGTGCGGCTGCTGGTGGCGGGTGACGTGTGGTCGGGCGCGGCCGCGCTGCGCGAGCAGATCGGCTCGCTCGGCCTCAGCGACCGGGTGATCGTGAAACCGGGCTACGTCCCTGGCCCGTCGATCCCCGCGCTTTTCCGCGACGTCGACGCGCTGGTCTTGCCGTATCGGTCCGGAACCGCCTCGCAGAACGTGATTTTGGCGCACGCGATGGGCGCGCCGGTGATCGCCACCCGCGCCGGCACGCTGGGCGCGCAGGTGCACGAAGGAGTCGACGGGGTGTTGGCCGAGCCGGACGACGTCGCCGATCTCACGGCCGCGCTGAACCGCTTCTACGCGCCGGGCATCCCGGCGCGGTTGCGGGCTGGCGTGCCGGCGGTCGACATCGAGTCGAGCTGGACCGGGTACGTCGATGTGCTCGCCGCAACGCTGGCCGGCGTCCCGGTGGCCGGCACGCGGGCGAGCCGTTGAGTCGGCCGCACCTTTCGGCGCGGATCCGGCTGTGGGGTCGGATCGCGTTTTTCGTGCTCGTCGTCCTGGTCTTCGTGCTGGCGCTGCACAGCCGCTGGCGCGACGTCCAGGGCAGTCTCGACAAGCTGTCGCCGTTCGACATCGTCGTGGCGACCGCGTTCGGATTCGGCAACATCTTCACCGCGATGCTCGGCTGGCGCACCTTGCTGCGCGACATCGGCTCGCCGTTGTCGCTGCCGGTCGGGATGCGCATCTTCTTCGTCGGCCAGCTCGGAAAATACCTGCCTGGCTCGGTTTGGACCGTGGTCGCGCAAGCCGACCTCGGCCGCGACCACGCGATCCCGCCGCGACGCATCGTGGCGGTTTCTGTTGTGGCGATGGGTGTTTCGCTGAGTTCAGCGCTCGGCCTCGCGGCGTTGACGTTGCCACTGGCATCCCCCGACGCGCTCGAGAACTACTGGTGGGTGATGCTGCTGTTGCCGCTGCTCGTCATCGGACTGATGCCGAGCATGGTCGACCGGCTGACGCACCTCCTGCTTCGGGTGTTGCGGCGCGAGCCGCCCGACCACGAGTTCACCTGGCGCGGCGTGCTGCGCTCGCTGGGCTGGTACACGGTGAGCTGGGTGTGCGTCGGGCTGCAGGTGTACGTGCTTGCGGTGGTGTTGCACGCGCCGAGCGGTCGGGCGCTGGCGATTTCGCTCGGCGGCACCGCACTGGCCTTCGCCGCCGGCTTCGTGGCCATCTTCGTGCCGGCCGGGGCGATCGTGCGCGAGGCGGTCTTGGTGGCCGTCTTGGCGCCGGTGTTGAAATCCGGCCCGGCGCTGGTGATCGCCGTGGTCTCGCGATTGGTGGCGACGGTGGGCGACGGCGTGTGGGCGTTCGTGGGATTCGCGCTGGCGCGGCACCGAGGCTTGCACCCGACCCAGGCGCCGCATGAGGCGCTTGAGGAGCCCGGGCGCGCTCCCCGCGTCGCGCCCTGACCAGCCCCGCCTGCGGCGCGCGTCGCGAGGACAAGCCGGCGGCGTCAGCTCGGCGGGGCCTTCGGCTCCTTTGACGCCTTCGGCCCAGTGGCCGACAGCGCCCGCACGCGCTCGGCCAGTTCCTGGCCGCGCCCCGCGGGGACCAGCACGCTGAGCCGGTCGCCCTTCTCAATGGTGAGCCCATCGTCGAACTCGATGCTCTTGCCTTCTCGGCGCACGGCGACGGGAATGACCGAGTCTGGCAGCCCGAGGTCGGCGATGCGCCGGCCGACTGCCGCTCCCGACGCGATCTCCAAGTCGACCAGCCGCATGCCGGCGAGCCGGCTCGCCGCGCTTCGTTCGGCGCGCGTGGGCCGGGCTGGGGCCGGCGCGCGCTGGGGCGCGCCGACAGCGGTGGGAGCGGACGGTTGCCCAGCCTGCACCGTGGAGCCGAGCCGCCGGCTATAGGCGCGAAGCACGTCTTGATGGGTGAGCCAGCCAATCAGCTGTGAGCCGTCGTCGGCGACGACCGGCAGGCCGCTGCGCTCGTGCTGCACCAACGAGCTCAATGCGTCGTGCAGCGAAAGGCTGTTGCGCAACCGCGGAATGTCTTGCGCGAGCGCGCCCGCGGTGATGTCGATGCTGTTGTCTTTCACCGCCTCTTCCACTTCGCGCGAGCGCACTGTGCCGCGGTAGTTTCCCGCCTTGTCGACGACCGGCAGCGCGTCCAATCGCGCAGCGGACATCCGCTCAATAATCTCGTTGAGCGACTCGTTGGCGGCGAGGGCGCGCGGCACCGTCTCCATCGCCTCGCCCACCGAGATGAGCTCCATGAGGTTGGCTTGCCGGCCTCGCATGATGTTGATGCCGCGCCGCCGCAGCTTCAGGGTGTAGATGGTGTCGCCGCTCATCAGCGCGCTCACGCCGGTGGCCAGCGAGATCGCGAACATCAGCGGCAAGATGATGCGGTAGTCGCCGGTGAGTTCGAAGATGATGAGCACCGCGGTGATCGGCGCCCGCGCGGCGCCGGCGAAAACCGCGCCCATACCGACGAGTCCGTAGGCGCCCGCTTGCGCTGTGGTGCCGGGGAAGAGATGGTGCACCCCGATCCCGTAGGCGGTGCCTAGCATCGCGCCCATGAATAGCGAGGGGGCAAAAACGCCACCAGAGCCGCCGATCGCGATGGTGAGCGAGGTGGCGGCTATCTTGCCGACGAGCAAGATGATGAGCAGACCGACGGCATACTTGCCGGCCACGCCGTTTTGCAGCACCGGGTAGCCGACGCCGTACATCTGCGGAAGCGCCAGCAGCAGCAGCCCGAGCAGGAGCCCGCCGAACGCCGGCCGCCACGATTCGGGCCACCGCCACAGCTTGTCGGCGAGGTCTTCGAAACCGTAGAGCACCCGGACGAACATCACGCCGGCGACCGCCGCGATGACGCCGAGGGCGGCGTAGAGCAGCAGCTCGACCGGCGAGGTGAGGGTGAAGGTGGGCAGCGCGAGGAACGGGTGGTCGCCAAAGGCGGCGCGACCGATCACCGACGCCATCACGGAGGCGAGCACGACGACGCCGAACGACTCGGTCTGGAAGTCGCGCAAGATGAGCTCGAGAGCAAAGAAGACGCCCGCGATGGGAGCGTTGAACGTGGCCGAGATGCCGCCCGCGGCGCCACACGCGACGAGTAGCCGCATGCGGCTTTCCGACAGCCGCAACGCCTGGCCGGCGGTGGAGCCGAGCGCCGAGCCGATTTGCACGATGGGGCCCTCACGGCCCACCGAACCACCGCCACCGATGCACAGCGCTGAAGCGAGGGACTTGACCACCGCCACCGCCGGCGAGATCCGACCCCCTCGTTCGGCCACCGCGAGCATCACTTCCGGGACGCCGTGACCGCGCGCCTCCTTCGCGAACCGCTCGACGACAGGGCCGTAGACGAGGCCGGCGATGACCGGTGTCAAGACGACGAAGAACATCCCGAGGCCGGGAAAGTGCGGGCTGCCGACGTGCCCGGCGATGCTGAAATCACCGCGACCGGTGAACAGCCGGGTGAACGCTGAGATGAGGTCGCGAAAGACGATCGCTCCGCCGCCCGCGCCAGCGCCGACCAGCAGTGCCAGCGGCACCAGCCCGGTCGTCGAGCCGCGCAGCCAGTCGTAGAAGCGCTCGCGCGCCTGCGGAAAGCTGAGCGTGCCCGGACTCGACGCGGAGCGGCGACCCCTCACCAGGTTGCGAAGTCGTCGCCGTTCGGTCACGTCTTCGGATGCCACAGATTCGTCTTGTCGATTGCTCGTAGACTCGCCGACGGATTCGTCAGGCATGCCAGCTCAGCCACCAGTCCTGTTCAGGTGTTTCTCCTGCTGCGTCGTTTAACACCAGCAGGGCGCGCAACGTGCTTCGACGTCGAGATTCCGGCAGCCGGTCGACGATGTTCGCGATCTCTGCCCGGCGGCGGTCGGTGACCGTGCGGACCAGCGCGCCTCCGCTGTCGGACAACGCGATCCGCACCGTGCGCCGATCGGCGGTCAGCCGGTGGCGGCGCACCAGCTTCTTGCGCACCAGCCGCTCACACATCCGGCTCGCGGTCGACGGGTTCACCGCCAGGGCGCTCGCGAGCTCGACCAACTTCTGCGGACCGCGCGCCGCGAGCACAACGAGCGCGCGGTATTGCGGAAGCGTCACGTCGGCGTCGGTGCCGGCCAGCGACCGAGCCGCCACGGCCACCAAAACGCGGCTTGCGCCGAGCACGGCGTCGACAAGGTCGTCGCTCGTCGCGGTCGGGGCAGCTACTGGCACTGGCATACTATTGCATAGTGCAAAGATCTTGCGTGTGGCGGGGTATGGCGCGCGAAAAGGGGTGCCCGCCATTGACGGGCACCCCTGGTCTTGCTGCTAGTTCTGGTTGAGCGCGACGGAGACCTGCTGGTCGAGGATCGGGCTTAGGCTGGCCGGGCCGCCGAACAGGTAAGCCTGCTGCAGCGTCGAGCTGTGCTCGCCGATGTAGAGGCCGTCAGCGGATTGCAGGGTCGCCGGCCCGGTCATCAACACCGGTCCACCCTCGAGGCCCATGAACGCGCCACCGGCGAGGGCGTCGGGGAAGTTCCAACCGGTGGCCACTCCCACGACCGTCGGGTTCGGGAAGAACTCGGCCGCGACCAGCGCCGCGGTGGCAAACCGGTCGCCGCCGACGATCGCCTGCGCGGACGGGTCGGCCTTGTGCGCCGCCTGGCCCACGGCGTACACGGTCGGGCCGGAAAGGCCGTCCAGATAGGCCGACACGGCCGGTGGCAGCGTGTCGCCCGCCGTCAGCAAAACCGTGCCGTTGGTCGAGGCGGCCGCTGGGCCGGCGGACAGCGCGTCGGCGAAGTTGTCCCCTCTGGCCAGGAACACGGTCGACGGCGAGCCCTCGCATTGCGCGATCGCGACCGAGGTCGCGAACCGGTCGGCGCCCGCGACGCGGACGACGTCGAAGCCGGCCTGATTCAGCTGCGTGTCGATCTGCTCGGCGATCGCCGCGTCACCGCCGATGACGTAGACGGCGTTGGCGGGCGGCGTCGTCGCGCAGCCGTCCGTCGTCGTCCCGGTCGTGCTGGACGGCGGAACCGGCAGCACCCGCTGGATCTCGGTCAGCGTCGCGGGCGCGAGTACGCCGGGCGTGGTGAGCAGCAGCGGCGCCGACAGGTCCTTGCCGAGCGGCGCGGCGCTCATCGCGTCCGGGAACCGGTATGCCGCCGTCAAGATGACGTTGTGGGCGGTGTGGTCGGTCGGAAACGCCTGCTTCGAGATGGCGACCGCTGTCGTGATCCGGTCGCCCCCGGCCAGTCGGGTGACGGGCTTTTGCGGGGTACTGGCCAACGCGGTCCCGGCGAGCAACGCCGTTGCCGCGACACCGGCGACGGCGCCGGCGGCAGCGCGGGCGACGAGGCGCCGCGAGCGAACAGTCAACATCAGAGGGCTCCTTTGAGCTTTGGGTCGAGCTTCGGGTGATGTCGCTATTGACGGCCGGCTCGATCAATCGACCGTGAGGGATTTGTAAGCGTTGGGTCAACGCGAGGCAGCAAACCCGACCGCAAGTGCGCTCTCGGCGAGGACCGTCGGGCCAATGACTAGTCCTGTTGGGCGGCGACCCGCCCGGCGTCTGGTCCGTTGTGGGCAATGTGGCGTTCGGCCCTGTGGTTTGGGCCACACGAACCCGACTCCTCGTTATGGTGCGGTCACCCGCGTCGCGGACCCACGGTGTCCAAGGAGTTCGATGAGCAAGCGCCCCGTCGTCCGTCGGCTTGCTGACGCGTTCGTCGCCATGGTGACCTGGGTCGCCGCGGCGGCCGCCGTCATGTGGTTCTACGACTGGGCGAGCCGCTGGTACGTCGTCGTCAGCGTCTTGCTGGTGATCGTCGCCGGCGCGCGCTTCGGTGACCACCTGAAGGCGGCACGCGCGGCGTCGTCCGCCGGTGTCGCTGACCTGGCCGAGCTGGCCTCGGCCAAGGGCGAGGCAGTGGAGTCACTCGACCTCGCCTCATGATCGTGAAAACGTCTAGGTCATCGGGTCGGACGAGTTCTCGTGATCATGGAGTTGAACAGCGCCTCGTAGGCTTCGGCGACACCGTGCGGCGAGGCCGCGCCCTCGACGTACGCGCGTGCGGCCTTTTCCATCTGCTCCCGCCGCCCGACGTCGTCGACCAGGTCGAGCAGCGCCGTGACGAACGCGCCTTCGTCTTCCGGCGGCACCGCGACACCAGCGCCGGCCGCTTCGACGACCCGCTGCACCTCGCTGCCATCGTCGACGCTCGCCAGCACCGGCCGACCCGCGGCGAGGATCGAGTAGGTCTTCGACGGCACGCTCGATCGCGACAGCTCCCGCTTCAGCGGCACCACGTGGAGGTCGGCCGCCGCCAACACCTCAGGTAGCCGCTCGTAAGGCTGCATCGGCACGAATCTGACGTTCGGCAGGTCGCTCGCTGACGCCTGAAGGTCGGTCAGCGTGGAGCCACCGCCATTGACGACGTACGCGATGTCGTCGCGATCGCGGGTCTCGCGCGCCGCGGCCACGAGCAAGTCAAGCGACTGCGACATCCCCACGTTGCCCGCGTACATGACGACAGTCTTGCCCGACAGCCCGTACTCGGCGCGGTACGAATTCTCCTTCTCCATCGGACGAATCGTCTCGACGTCGACGAAGTTCGGGATCACGTGCAGCCGCGACGGGTGCCGCATCTTCGCCGCCAGGTTCGCCCGCATGTCTTCCGACAGCACCGTGACGGCGGCGCTGCGCGCGTACGACCAGCGCTCGAGCGCGGACGCCGCGGCGATCACCCGCTGACCGCGCAGCACGCCCAATTCGACTGCCACATCGGGAAAGACGTCTTGCACGTTGAGCACGAGCGGGGCCCGCCGGGGGAGCGAGGCGAGCCAGCCGGTGGCGGCCATCGGCAGCGGCGGGGTCATCGCAAACGCGATGTCAACCCGCCGGCCCGCCGCCGCGATAGCGGAGCTCAGCGCGCAGAAGCCGGCGAATCCGATAGCGCGCTTGGGGATGTTCTTCTTGTCACCGGTGGGAAACGGATGCACCCGCGTGACGCTTCCCCAGCGGGTGCGCTCGCGTCGAACCACCTTGCCGCGCCATTCGGGCTCGACCGCGTGGCTTTCGTACCACGGCAAGGACGTGACCACCTCGATCTGGTGGCCGAGCGCGCCGAGCTCCTCGACGAGCCGTGAGCCGATCACACCCGTCGGCGCGACGTCCGGCGTGTAATGCGGCAACACAGCGAGGATCTTCACGCGACAGCTTTCCGGTAGACGTCAACAAGCCGCTCCACCGTATCGGCGGCGGCGAGCTCGGCGAAGCGCGCCCGCCCGGCGTCAGCGAGCTTTTCCCGGACGCCGTGGTCGTCGATCACCCGCGCGATCTCCCGCGCCCATCCGTCGACGTCGTCCGGTCTGACGAGCACGCCCGCGTCGCCGACCAGCGCGGGCAGCGCGGTCGCGTCAGCCGCGATCACCGGACAACCGGCCGACATCGCCTCGACGACCGGCAGCCCGAAACCCTCGAATCGGGAGGGGAAAGCCAGCGCAGCCGCCTGGCTGTACAAGGCGGCGAGTTGATTCGGCGCGACGTAGCCGAGCATTCGGACGTGGTCGCCGATGGCCAGTTCGGCGGCGACCTCCATGATGCGCGGCGCCGTCGAGCGCGCGGAGCCCCACGCGCCGGCGCCGATGGCGCCGGTCAGGACGAGGTCGACAGCTCGGCCGCTCTGCAGAACCGATGCGAACGCGCGGAGCAACGTCTCGTGGTTCTTGTGCGGGTAGGCGGCCGCCGGGTAAAGCACGAAGTCGCGGGTGAGGCCGAGGTCGGCGCGCACGCGCGCCGCGTCGTCCGGGATTTGAACCGGTGACACGACGGGCGGGACGACGACCACCTTCGCCGAATCCAGGCCGAACGCGCGGATCGCGTCGGCGCGGGTGAACTCGCTGATGGCGGCGACGAACGCCGCGCGTCGAAGTGAACGGCCCTGCGAGAGTTGCAGGTAACGTCGCTTCGGCGCGCTGAAGTACTCGGGATACGCCAGGTATTGCAGGTCGTGCAAGGTGACGACCGCAGGCGCCGGGCAACGCGGCAACAGCCCACCGAGATGGTGCGCGACGTCGATCCGATGCTCGCGGATTTGCCTTGGCAGCCAAGCGTTCTCGCTGAGAACGCGCCGAACGACGTGGCGACCGCCGGGCAGTGGCGCGACGACAGTGTGCGCCGCCGCGGCCAGCTCGGGATAGGCCGCCGCGAACGACGGCAGCGCGAACGCGCTGACCTCGAGGTCGTCGCGGTCGACGAGCTTCGACAGCAGGTTGACGGCGTAGCCCTCGCTGCCGCCGACGACGCCCGGTACCAGCCACAACAGGTTGACGCCGACCCGCAGCTTGCGAGTCATGCGCTCGCTGCCTCGTGGTAAGCGCCGATCGTCGCGGTCGCGGCGGCGTCCCACGAGTACTCGTTGGCGCGCTTGGCGGCGGCCCGGGCCAGCGCGTCGTGCTCGTCGCCCACGGCGGTGACGAGTGCCGCGGCCATCGCCTCGGTGTCGAGCGGGTCGACCAGATATTCCTGCGCCTTCGGTGAATTCAGCCATCGACGTGCCCGCCGACGTGACCACCGGGATGCCGTGCGCCATCGCCTCCAGCACCGGCAACCCGAACCCTTCTCGCAGGCTCGGATAGCAAAACGCGCGAGCGCCCGCATAGGCCAGATGGAGGTCGCGCCCGCTTAGGAAACCGAGCAACCGCACACCGGGCGTCGTGGGCACGGCGACATCGCCCCAGCCGGTGGGGCCGACCAACACCAATCCCAGATCCGGTGCGGACGTGCGCGCGATCTCGAACGCGCGCAACAGCGTTGTCACGTTCTTGCGCGGCTCCAGCGTGCCGCACCACATCACGTATCGCTCGGGAAGGTCCTGCGCCGCCGCGAATTCCCGTACTTCCGTCGGCGATACGCCAGGAACCGAGACGCCGTGCGGCGCCATCCGCAGCTTCCGCTCGTCGAACCCGGCGTCGACGCACTCTTGCCACGTCGCGCGCGAGGGAACGGTGACGACGTCGGCGTCGCGGATCGCCAATTGCAGGCCGCGGTTGAAGAACCGCAGCCCGTGCTTGGTGAAATGCGCCGGCTCTTGCAGAAAAGCGAGGTCGTGCACGGTGACCACGAGCGGCGCGCTCTTCGGCGGGATCGCCATCGTGGTCGCGTGAATGACGTCAACCGGCCCGGTCGCCCGCTGCACCCGCGGCCACCGCAACCCGTGCCAGCTCTCGTACAGCGCGACGCGGGGCAGCGGCAGTTGATGCATCCGGATCGTCGGCGTCCACGGCGCGGGAGGCAACCGGTCGTGCCGTGCGGCCACGCCGAGCAGCTCGACGTCCGAGCGCTCTCGCATCGCCGAGACCAACGACAACGCGGACGACGCGGTGCCTCCCGGCACCGAATGCCAGCACTGCTCAAGGGTGATGGCGACCCGCATCGCGCTAACCGCGATCGACGCGGACGGTCCGGCCGGCGAGTTCGTCGGCGAGCAGCGCGATGTCGGCGTCGACCATGAGCCTCGCGAGTTCCGGCGTGCGCACTTTCGCCTCCCAGCCGAGCACGCTTTGCGCCTTCGACGCGTCGCCGAGCAGGTAGTCGACCTCGGCCGGACGCTTGTACGCGTCGTCGATCTCGACGTGCTTCTCCCAGTCGAGGCCGGCCTGGCTCGAAGGCGAACTCGACGAAGTCGCGAATCGAGTACGACGATGCCGGTGGCGATGACGAAGTCGTCGGGAGAGCTGGCCTGCAGCATGCGCCACATCGCCTCGACGTACTCCGGCGCGTAACCCCAGTCGCGCCGCGCTTCGAGATTGCCAAGGTAGAGCTTGTCTTGCAGGCCAGCCTGAATTCGGGCCACCGCGCGGGTCACCTTGCGGGTCACAAACGTCTCGCCGCGCCGCGGGCTCTCGTGGTTGAAGAGGATTCCGTTCACCGCGAACATGTCGTACGACTCGCGGTAGTTGACCGTCGCCCAATACGCGTAAACCTTCGCCGCGCCGTAAGGCGACCGCGGGTGGAACGGCGTCTGCTCGTTTTGCGGCGGCGGCGCCGAGCCGAACATCTCCGAGCTCGACGCCTGGTAGAACCGGGTCGAGACCCCCGACGCGCGAATCGCCTCCAGCAGCCGGATGGTGGCCAGGCCGGTGACGTCGCCGGTGTAGTCCGGCATCTCGAAGCTGACCTTGACGTGGCTTTGCGCGCCGAGGTGGTAGACCTCGTCGGGCTGCACAGCGTGCAGCAGGTTGACCAGGCCGACGCCGTCGTGCAGGTCGCCGTAATGCAGTCGCAGCCGGACGTCGCTGTCGTGCGGATCTTGATAGATCGGGTCGAGCCGCTCGGTGTTGAACGTCGACGCCCGCCGAATCAGCCCGTGCACGTCGTAACCCCTGGCCAGCAGAAGCTCAGCCAGGTACGAGCCGTCCTGCCCGGTGATGCCGGTGATCAACGCCTTGCGGCGCGCCCCGCCCACCGATGCCGCCGGTGATTCGTTCGTCACGGGCCCAAGGCTAGCCTTAACCGCATGCCAGCTCTGGACAGGCGCGCGCCGACGTACATCGCCGGTCACCGCGGTCTCGTCGGGTCCGCGCTGTGGCGGCACTTCGCGTCGTCCGGCTTCGACAACCTGGTTGGGCGGACGTCGCGCGAGCTCGACCTGCGCGACCGCGACGCGACGTTCGCGTTCTTCACGGAGACGCGGCCGGCAACGGTCGTGCTGGCCGCCGCGAAGGTGGGCGGCATCATGGCCAACGCCACCTACCCGGCCGACTTCCTGTCCGACAACCTGCGCATCCAGTTGAACGTCTTCGACGCCGCGCTTTCGGCGGGCGTGCAGCGGCTGCTGTTTCTTGGCTCGAGCTGCATCTACCCCAAGCACGCGCCGCAACCGATCCGCGAGGACTCGCTCCTCACCGGCCCGCTGGAGCCCACGAACGACGCTTACGCGATAGCCAAAATCGCTGGCGTGCTGCATGTTCAGGCGATGCGCCGCCAGCACGGCGTCGCGCTGGATATCGGCGATGCCCACGAACCTTTACGGCCCTGGCGACAACTTCGACCTTCAGACGTCGCACGTGCTGCCGGCGCTCATCCGTCGGCTGCACGAGGCGAAGCTGGACGACGCGAGCGCTGTGACGCTCTGGGGAACCGGCACTCCCCGGCGCGAGTTCCTCCACGTCGACGACGTCGCCCGCGCGTGCGAGTTGCTGCTCGAGAGCTATGACGACCCTGCGCCGATCAACATCGGCGTCGGCGAGGACGTCACGATCGCCGAACTCGCGGAGCTCATCGCGAAAATCGTCGGCTACGCAGGGCGGATCGACTTCGATCCGAGCAAGCCCGACGGCACGCCGCGCAAGCTGCTCGATGTGAGCCGGGTGAACGCGCTGGGCTTCGCGCCGCGGATAAACCTGGCCGACGGCATCGCGAGCGTCTACGACTGGTACATGGCGGCGGGCCAGCGGGAAGGGGTCTGATCATCGACGCGATCTTGTTGGTCGGAGGCAAGGGCACCCGGCTCCGACCGCTCACGGTCACCGCGCCGAAGCCGATGCTGCCGACGGCGGGCGTGCCTTTCCTGACTCACCTGTTGGCCCGCGCGCGAGCAGCCGGTGTCGACCACGTCGTGCTCGCGACGTCGTATCGCGCCGAGACTTTCGAGGAGTATTTCGGCGACGGCGCCTCGCTCGGCCTTGAGTTGGAGTACGTCACGGAGACGGAGCCGCTCGGCACCGGCGGCGGCATTCGCAACGTCGCGGAACGGTTGCGCGCGAAGCCCGACGAGCCCGTTGTCATCTTCAACGGCGATGTGCTGTCCGGCCACGACATCGCCGCGCAGATCGCGTTGCACGAGGAGCGCGACGCGGCGGCCACGTTGTACCTGACGACCGTCGACGACCCGCGGGCGTTCGGCTGCGTTCCGGTCGATGACGAAGGCCGGGTCACCGCGTTCCTCGAGAAGACGCCCGACCCGGTGACCAATCTCATCAACGCCGGGTGTTACGTGTTTCGGCGGGAGGTCATCGAGACGATCCCTTACGGCACAAAGGTTTCTGTCGAGCGCGAGACCTTCCCGCAACTGCTTGAGTCGGGCGCGTTGGTGCTCGGCTACGTCGACACGTCGTACTGGCTCGACCTCGGCACGCCCGCCGCGTTCGTGCAGGGCTCCGCCGATCTGGTGCGCGGTGTCGCGCCATCGCCCGCGGTGCCTGGCCCGACCGGCGAGGCGCTCGTCCTGCCTGGCGCGCGGGTCGCGGCGTCGGCGAGGGTCCTGGGCGGCTCGTGCGTGAGCGCCGGCGCCGAGATCGGGGAGCGGGCCGTGGTCGACGGCAGCGTTGTCTTCGAGGGCGCGATCATCGAGGACGACGCGCGCGTGCGCGCGAGCATCGTCGGCCGTGGCACGCGGATCGGCGCGGGCGTGGTGCTCGACGGCGTTGTGGTGGGCGACGGCGCTGACATCGGGGAGCACAACGAATTGCTTTCTGGTGCGCGAATCTGGCCGGATGTCGTGCTGTCGCCCGGAGCGGTGCGCTTCTCGAGCGACGCGTGACGCCGAGGACGCGGTGACCGCCGAACTCGCGCTGCCGCGCCAGCGCGTTCACCGCTCGCACCAGCCCGTCGACCTGCACGCGACCCTCGGGACGCACAAGCGCGGGCCGCACGACCCCTGCCATCACATCGACGCCGCCGGCGCGCATTGGCGCACCTGGCGCACGCCCGACGGCCCGGCCACCGTGAGATTCGCCGCCGGCAACGGCGAGATCACGGTCGCCGCCTGGGGCAGCGGCGCCGGCTGGGCGCTCGATGTCGCGCCGTCACTGCTTGGCGCGGACGACGACTGGAGCGGCCTGCCGCTCGACCACGCGATCCTGCGCGACACCCAGCGGCGGAATCCGGGCCTGCGGTTGAGCCGTGGCCATCGGGTGTTCGAGGCGCTGGTGCCTGCGATTCTCGAGCAGCTGGTCACCGGGGTCGAGGCGCATCGCAGCTGGCGGCAGCTGCTGACGCGGTACGGTGAGCCCGCCCCCGGGCCGGCACCTGTCGCGCTGAAGGTGTTTCCGACGCCGGGTGTGCTGCGCGAGATCCCTGACTGGGAGTGGCATCGGCTCGGCCTCGACGGGCGCCGGCGGCGAACCATCATCGCCGCCGCGCATGCTGCGAACCGCATAGACGAATGCGCGTATCTCGATGTCGAGACATCAGCGAAGCGGTTGCGCTCGTTGTCCGGCGTTGGTGTGTGGACGGTCGCGGAGACGTTGCAGCGCAGCCACGGGGCACCCGACCTCGTGTCGGTGGGCGACTACCACATCCCCAACCTGGTGGGGTTCGCGTTGACCGGGAAGCCGCGCACCGACGACGCCGGGATGCTCGCGTTGCTCGCGCCGTACGCGGGGCACCGGCAGCGCGTCGTCCGGCTTCTTGAGGCAAGCGGAAGACGCGCGCCGCGCTTCGGGCCGCGGATGCCCCTTCGCGACTACCGTCGCAGCTGACCCGGGAGGTGCGATGAGCCTCGACGACATCGACACGCGAATCGTCGCCGTGCTGCGCGACGACGCGCGGGCCAGTTTCGCCGAGATCGGCGCCGCGGTGGGTCTGAGCGCCCCGGCGGTCAAGCGGCGGGTCGACCGGCTTCGCTCGTCCGGTGTGATCACCGCGTTCGCCGCCGTCGTCGACCCGTCGGCGCTGGGCTGGACGACGGAGGCGTACGTCGAGGTCTACTGCCAGGGGAAGACCACGCCCGGGATGATCGCGGCCGCGGTGACCCGCCACCCTGAGGTGGTCGACGCGTGCACCGTCTCCGGCGACGCCGACGCGCTGGTGCACGTGATGGCCGCCGACATGCGGCACTTCGAGGAGGTGCTGGAGCGCATCGGGGCGGAGAAGTTCGTCGTCCGGACCAAAAGCGTGCTGGTGCTCTCCCGGTTGCTCCGCCGCTGAGCCTGTGCGCAACGATTCGCCATACGTGGCCTGATCAACGCAACGAATCGACGGCAAAGCGCAAGAGAATGGCTTGTCCGAAAGTGGGCGCTGGCCGATCGTAGAGGCATGACTCTCATTGAGGACCGGCCCCAGGCCCAGGCGGCGCCCGCCGAGCGCGTCGCGACCCGCCGCCGCTACCTGATGTGCGAGCCGCGGCACTTCGCCGTCGAGTACGCGATCAACCCGTGGATGGACCCGACCGTGCCCGTCGACCGCGAGCTGGCTGTCCGTCAGTGGCGGGCGCTCGCCGACACCTATCGCCGGCTGGGCCACCGCGTCGAGGAGATCGAGCCGGTCGGCGGCCTGCCCGACATGGTGTTCGCCGCGAACGGCGCCACCGTCGCGCGCGGGCGGGTGTACGGCGCGAAGTTCAAGTACGCCGAGCGGGGGCCCGAGGGTCCGGCCTACCTCGATTGGTTCAGGGGCGCCGGATATCGCGTCACGCACGAGGCGGCGCAGGTCAACGAGGGCGAGGGCGACCTGCTTGTCGCGGGCAATCTCTTGCTTGCCGGCACGGG
>CAVVEX010000013.1:0-48154 GCA_963747395.1 uncultured Actinomycetes bacterium
GCTATGTTTATGTATTCGTCGGTTGCATATGCTCAGATGTTGCCGGACGTCGTCCCCGTCTTGCCCGCCGCCGGTCGCCCGATCTTCGCCGAAGTGCCGGTTCCGGAGTTGATGACCTGCTGCATCGCGTAGCTGACGTCCGCCGCGACGCCAGCCGAGAAGGCCTGCCGGGTCTGAGATTTCGCCTGGTACAGCACCTTGCCGCCAGAGTCGGTCACGCGCTGGACGACGTAGGGCTTGGCGTACACGCCCTTCGCCGCGAACGTCGCGTATGCGGCGGCCTCGTCGATCGGGTGCGTCGAGTCGCTACCCAGCAGCATCGACGCCGTTGGCCGAGAGCTTGGTGGACGACGGCAGCCCCGCGGCGTGCGCGGCGTCGATGACCTTTTGCACGCCGACCTTCTCGCCGAGTTGCACGTAGACGGTGTTGACCGAGTGCGCGGTGGCGGTGACGAGGTCGATGTTGCCGAACTGCTCGCCCGAGTCGTTGACGTACTTCTGGCCTGCGATGGTCTGCGGAGAACGGCCGTTGAACCGGGTCGTCAGGGGCAGCCCCGCTTTGAGGCCGGCGGCCAGGACGAACGGCTTGAAGGTCGACCCCATCGGTGGGATGGCCTGGGTCGCGTCGTTGAACGGGCGGGTGACGTAGTCGGGGCCGCCGTACAGGGCGAGGACCTTGCCGGAGCCGGGCTCGACGGCGACCAGCGCGGTGCGCACGTCGGCCGGGACCTTGCCGTTGCCCACGACGGAGTCGACCGCCTGCAGCGCGGCGTTCTGCGTGCCCGCGTCGAAGGTGGTGACGATGCGCAGCCCGCCGCGGTTGACCTGGTTCTCGGTGATGCCGTGGGCCTCGAGTTCTGATTGCACGGTCGCGACGAGGTAGCCGTTAGGTCCGCTCAGCGAACTCGACGCGTTGATGGGCTGCAGGTCGGTCGGGATAGGTCGGCGGCCGCGCGATCGGCCTGGCTCATCCAGCCCTTCTTCACCATGCCGTCGAGCACGTAGTTCCACCGCGGCGACGGCCCTTGACTTGTGCAGCGCCGGGTCGAGATACGACGGCGCTTGAATGGACGACGCGAGCACGGCGCCTTCTCGTCGGGCGTGAGCTGCGAGACGTCCTTGCCGAAGTAGGCCTTCGCCGCGGTCTCGATGCCGTAAGCGCCGCGGCCGAAGTAGATGGTGTTGAGGTAGTCCTCGAGGATCTGGTCCTTCGAGTGCGTCTGGCCGATCTTGATCGAGATGAAGAACTCCTTGACCTTGCGGGTCAGCGTGCGCTGCTGGGTCAGGTAGGCGTTCTTCACGTACTGCTGGGTGATGGTCGAGCCGCCCTCGACGAAGTCGCCGTGGCGCAGGTCGACCAGCCCGGCCCGGATGATGCCGAGCGGGGAGACCGCCGGCTCGGAGTAGAAGCTGCGATCCTCGGCGGCGAGCACCGCGCGCTGCACGGGGACCGGCACCTGCTTCAGCGGCACCGACTCGCGGTTGCGGGCGCCGACCGTGCCGAGCTGAGTCTTGCCGTCGGAGTAGAAGACCGACGCCGACTGGGCCAGCGAGATGCTGTTCGGCGAGGGCACCTTCACCAGGGCGTAGCCGAGCGCGAACAAACCGACGATCAGCAAGAGGAAGCCGCCGCCGATGCCCAGCGTCAGCTTCCACGACGGGACGAACCGTCGGACGCCGGACTTCCCGGCGCGCGGATAGTCGATCTTCAGGGGAAACCTCAGCTCGGGGCGGCTCTCACGTCGTCCGCCTGATCTTGTACCCGGCATCCGGCGGTTAACGCACCGCGACCGGCCGCCTAGTCGGGGAGCGCGCGCCTACGCTGCCGCGGACCGACCTCGGGCGCGCGCCCATGACCAAGGACGTATGACTCGGCGAGGTGGTTCCAGCCGCAGTTCTGGCAGACCTCGACGACGTACACGGTGAACTCGTGGACCTCGGTCTCCATCTTGGCCAGCTCGCGGGTCGCCTTGATCCGGCCGCTGTATTGCCCGAGCGCGTCACCGTAGGTGTACGTCACGTGGGTGAGCACCTCGCGCCGGCACACCGGGCACTGGACGTCGGTGATCTCGCCGTGGTGCTTGGCCGCCCGCAGCAGGTAAGGGTGGGCGTCGCACACGTCGGTCGTGGTCGCCTGGCCGCGGAAAAGCGAAGCCAGCGTCGCCCGCTTGGCAAGCGAGTAGTCGATCTTCGACCGGACGGTTTCCACGCAAAACAGGTTACGCGCGCGAGGCCGCCGTCGCCCGGCCGCGAGCCTGGCTCACCCGGTCGGGCGACGACTGTCGAACCTTCACTGCAACCGCCTAACGTGGTCGAAGTGAGCAGCGACCGGGGCCAGCGGCCCGACTACCGAGCATGGCCGGCGTTGTGGGCGTTGTGCCTCGGCTTTTTCATGATCTTGGTCGACACGACGATCGTGTCGGTCGCGACGCCGGCGATCATGAAAGGCCTGCACTCCGACGTCAACACGGTGATCTGGGTGACCAGCGCGTACCTGCTCTCCTACGCGGTGCCGCTGCTCATCACCGGCCGGCTCGGCGACCGGTACGGCCCGAAGAACCTCTACTTGACCGGGCTCGTCGTCTTCACCGCCGCGTCGGCCTGGTGCGGGCTCACCAGCACCGTCGAGGAGCTGATCATCGCCCGCGCGGTCCAGGGACTTGGCGCGGCGATGATGACGCCGCAGACCATGGCGGTGATCACCCGCATCTTCCCGCCGACGAAGCGCGGCCAGGCGATGGGCATGTGGGGCGCGGTGGCCGGGGTCGCGATCTTGGTCGGGCCGCTGCTGGGCGGCGTGCTGATCGACGCGCTCGGCTGGGAGTGGATCTTCTTCATCAACGTGCCGATCGGCGTGGTCGGTGTCGCTCTCGCCTGGCGGCTGGTGCCGGCCCTGCAGACCCACCCGCATCGGTTCGACCTGCTCGGTGTGGCGCTGAGCGCGCTCGGCATGTTCCTGATCGTCTTTGGCATCCAGGAGGGTCAAAACCACAACTGGGACGCCGTGATCTGGGGCTTGATCGTCGCCGGGCTCGTCGTGCTCGCCATGTTTGTGTATTGGCAGCGCCGAAACTCCGGTGAGCCGCTACTGCCGCTCGCGCTGTTCCGCGATCGCAACTTCTCGTTGGCGAACGTCGCCATCACGGCCGTCGGGTTCACCGTCACCGCCATGGCGTTTCCGCTGATGCTGTACGCGCAGAACGTGCAAGGGCTGAGCCCGACCCGGTCCGCGTTGCTCTTCGTGCCGCTCGCGGTGCTGTCCGGAGCGCTCGCGCCGTTCGTCGGACGGCTCGCCGATCGGATGCACCCGCGCTACGTCGCCGGCGTCGGGCTGATCTGTGTGCCCGCGTCGCTGGTGTGGCTGAGCGGCGTCATGCATCCGCAGGAGGCCATCTGGAAGTTGCTGCTGCCGCTGTCTTTGCTCGGCGTGGGCAACGGCTTCATGTGGTCGCCACTGAGCACGACGGCGACCCGAAACCTGCCGATGCACCAGGCCGGCGCCGGGTCGGGCGTCTACAACACCACCCGTCAGGTCGGTGCGGTGCTCGGCAGCGCGGCGATCGGCGTCCTGATGGAAAACCGGCTGGCCGCCAACTTGCCGCGATCGGCCGGCGCCGCCGGGGCAGGGACGACGGGAGCGCTGCCTCCGACGCTGCATCCTGGCTTCAGCGACGCCATGGCGCAGGCCATGCTGCTGCCCGCCGCGGTCGCCGTGCTGGGGCTGTTCGCGGCCTTGTTCTTCGCAAGACCCGCCCACCTGCGCGCAGGCGCCCCTGAGGCGCCCACCGGGGCGCCGGTCGACGTCCGCGGCTGAGCCGTCGTCATTCACGCGCGAACGGGAGACCGAGATGAAGCTGCTGGAGCGGGACGCCCGCGTCTACGACGCGCTGCCGCCCCGCCGGCGACCCGACCGCCTGTGACGCGCGACACGCGGCCGGGGTTTGCGCGTCCCCCCAAGGCGTCGTATCGTTCGGATGTATCGAACCGATACATCGGTTCGGAACATCATCTCGGACGACGGAGCAATCCATGGCAGAGGCAGTCAAGCGGTCGGGGCGCGCGGGCGTCCTCGAGCTTGCCGTGCTCGGCCTGCTCCACGAGTCGCCGATGCACGGCTATGAGTTGCGCAAGCGGCTCAACGCCATGCTCGGAACCTTCCGGGCATTTTCCTACGGCTCGCTGTACCCCTGCCTCAAGGACATGCTCGCGGCCGGCCACGTGAGCGCGGACGGCGAGCCGAGCGGCGCCCGCAGCCGCATCGTCTACAAGCTCACGGCCGACGGCAAGGAACACCTGCAAAACCTGCTCGCCGAGGCCGGGCCGTCCTCCTGGGAGGACGAGAACTTCGGAGTCCACTTCGCGTTCTTCTCCCAGACCGACGCCGCCGTCCGGATGCGCATCCTGGAGGGTCGCCGCAGCCGGCTCGAAGAGCGGCTTGACCACGTCAAGACGTCGCTGTCACGCACCCGCGAGCGGGTCGACAGCTACACCAGTGAGCTGCAAAAGCACGGCCTGGAGTCGGTCGAGCGCGAGGTGCGCTGGCTGACCGAGCTCATCGAAACCGAGCGGGCCGCGGGCACCGAGACCGGCAACACGACAGGCCGCACGACAGACCGCACGACAGGTCGCTCGACAAGCAACGAGACAAACAACAAGGCGGACGGCGTCACGTCGTCCGGCGTGACTGCGTAAACCCTCACCGGTTCACGAAAACAACGAAGGAGCACTTGCCATGGGTTCGGTTCGGGTGGCGATCGTCGGCGTTGGCAACTGCGCCGCGTCCCTGGTCCAGGGGGTGGAGTACTACAAGAACGCCGACCCTGAAGAGCGGGTCCCGGGCCTGATGCATGTGCAGTTCGGTCCGTACCACGTCGGTGATGTGAAGTTCGTGGCCGCGTTCGACGTCGACGGCAAGAAGGTCGGACAAGACCTCGCCGACGCGATCGGCGCGAGCGAGAACAACACGATCAAGTTTTGCGACGTCCCGCCGACCGGCGTCACCGTGCAGCGCGGCCACACCCACGACGGGCTCGGCGACTACTACCTCGACATCATCCACGAGTCCGACGAAGAGCCGGTCGACGTGGTGAAGGTGCTCAAGGAGTCCGGCGCCGACGTGCTGGTCTCGTACCTGCCGGTCGGCTCGGAAGAGGCGGACAAGTTCTACGCCCAGTGCGCGATCGACGCCGGCGTGGCCTTCGTCAACGCGCTCCCGGTGTTCATCGCCTCCGACCCGGTGTGGGCCAAGAAGTTCGAGGACGCCGGCCTGCCGATCGTCGGTGACGACATCAAGTCGCAGGTTGGCGCCACCATCACCCACCGCGTGATGGCCAAGCTGTTCGAAGACCGCGGCGTCGAGTTGCTGCGCACCTACCAGCTGAACTTCGGCGGCAACATGGACTTCATGAACATGCTGGAGCGCAAGCGCCTCCAGTCCAAGAAGATCTCCAAGACCCAGTCGGTCACCTCGCAGATCCCGCACGAGATGGCCAAGGCCGACGTCCACATCGGCCCGAGCGACTACGTGCCGTGGCTCGACGACCGCAAGTGGGCGTACGTCCGGCTCGAGGGCCGCTCGTTCGGTGACACCCCGCTCAACCTCGAGTACAAGCTCGAAGTCTGGGACTCCCCGAACTCCGCGGGCGTCATCATCGACGCGGTGCGCGCGGCGAAGATCGCGAAAGACCGCGGCATCGGCGGCCCGCTGCTGTCGGCCGCGAGCTACTTCATGAAGAGCCCGCCGGTGCAGTACAGCGACGACGACGCCCGCCAGGCGGTCGAGGACTTCATCGCCGGCAAGGTCGACCGCTAACCCGGTGGCCCGCTGACCACGTTAAGTGGGTGAGGGGGTCCTGTCGCAGGTGCCAGCACCTGTTACAGGACCCCCTGACCATTTGCTGCTCAGGCGGTCAGGGGATTGCTCTGCCCAGGCGGTCAGGGGATTGCTCTGCCCAGGCGGTCAGGGGATTGCTCTGCCCAGGCGGTCAGCGGGCGGGGCCGCTTACCCGCCGACGCCATGCTGAGCGGCCCAGTCCCGCAGCGCGGCGGCCGCGGCGTCCTTGCCCATCGGTCCCTGTTCCAACCGAAGCTCGAGCAAGAACCGCCAGGCCCGGCCCAGTTCCGGCCCCGGGGGCAGTCCGAGGATCGAGCCGATCTCGTCGCCGTTGAGCTCCGGGCGGATGGCGTCGACCTCTTCTTGCTGCCGCAACTGCTCGATCCGCTCCTCCAGCGAGTCGTAAGCCGCCCATAACGCTGCCGCCCGCTTCTTGTTGCGCGTTGTGCAGTCCGACCGAGTCAACTTGTGCAGCCGCTCGAGCAACGGCCCCGCGTCGCGCACGTAGCGGCGCACCGCAGAATCGGTCCATTCGGCGGTGCCGTAGCCGTGGAAGCGCAGGTGCAACTCAACCAGCCGCGACACGTCCGACACGACGTCCTTTGGGAACTTCAGCGCGGCCAGCCGCGCCTTCGTCAACTTCGCGCCGACCACCTCGTGGTGGTGGAACGAAACCCGGCCGCCCGGTTCTTTGCGTCGAGTAGCGGGCTTGCCGACGTCATGCAGCAAGGCCGCCAGCCGCAACACCAGATCGGGTCCGGAAGTCTCGAGCGCCATCGCCTGCTCGAGCACGGTGAGGGTGTGCTCGTAGACGTCCTTGTGCCGAAAATGCTCGTCCCGCTCAAGTCGCAGCTTTGGCAGTTCTGGCAACACCCGGTCGGCCAAGCCTGTCGACACCAACAAGGCCAGTCCGCGCCGCGGATCCGGCGAGCACAGCAGCTTCGCGAACTCGTCGCGCACCCGCTCCGCGGAAATCTTCAAGATGCGATCGGCGAGCGCGGCCATCGCGGCGGCGACCGACGGATCGACGTCGAATCCCAGCTGCGCGGAGAACCGGGCGGCGCGCATCATCCGCAGCGGATCGTCGTTGAACGAGGCCTCGGGCGTGCCGGGAGTGCGGAGCACCTTCGCCAGCAAGTCCCTGACGCCGCCGAACGGGTCGCTGAACCCGTGGTCCGGCACGCTGACCGCCATGGCGTTGACCGTGAAGTCGCGACGCCGCAGGTCTTCCATGAGGGACTCGCCGTACACGACCTCCGGCTTTCGTGAGTCAGCCTCGTAGGTCTCAAAGCGATAGGTGGTGATCTCCAGTCGGTGGCCGTCCTTCAGCAACCCGACCGTGCCGAACGCGATCCCGGTGTCCCACTGGCTGTCCGCCCACTTGCGGGCGATCTTCAACACCTCGTCGGGACGCGCGCTGGTCGCGAAGTCGAGATCGTTACCGAGCCGGCCGAGCAAGGCGTCGCGAACCGACCCGCCTACCAACGCGAGCTCGTGCCCCGCGTGGGCGAACAACCGACCGAGCTCGTCGGCCACGGGCGACACCCGCATCAGCTCGGCGATCGCCTTGCGCTGAACGTCGCTCAAGCCGCCGGTGCGGCCACCGGTGGACTCACCGATGGCGTCGCCGTCTGGCGCGGAAGGAGTCGCGGGCACGGGACACAAGAGTACGGCGAGCGCACGCGGACGACGGCAGCGCCGATCACCGCGCCGATCACCGCGCCGATCACCGCGCCGTCGCCGATCACCGCGCCGATCACCGGGTCGATCACCGGGTCGATCACCGGGTCGATCACCTCGCCTGGCACCCCGCCGAGCCGAGCCCACCCGTGCCCACCCGAGCGCCGTTGTCACGAAGAAGCCGGACGACGGCAGCGCCGTTTCGTCACCCGAAGTTCAGCGGAATTTTCGGAGCAGGGGGTTCTCATCGCGAGATGCCGCGCCTAGGGTCATATCCACACAAGCAGCGCGTTCGGCAACAGTCTGTGGGGGACACGAGTATCGGATTGCGAGGGCGGACTCCTGCGTTGTTCGGCCTTCGGTCGGGAGCATCGCGCAGTGGTCGGCCGGGTGAGCGAGGTGAGCTCGGCATGAGAGGTCCACTCGATATCCACCAGTTCCTACTAGCGCATGACGTGCACCACGAGATCGTCCGGCTGCCACGAAGCGCCGCCGGCGCCGCCGGGCGCCAAGCCTCGCGCAGGCACTCGGTCTGCCCGAACGCCGCTGCGTCGCCGTGCACCCGTTTCACGCGTCGACGAAATCCGCCGACACGTTGGCACTGCTCATCGCGCCGTCCGACACGGTGATCGACGACGTCGTGATCGGGCAGCGACTGGCGAGATGCCTCGCCGAAGCGATGCCGGAACGTCGCGGCGAGTTGCGCGACGAGCGAGCGGTCTTCGTCCGCGCCGGCGCGGAACTGGTAAGTCGCCGCACCGACTACCTCGCCGGCCATGTGGCGCCGCTCTTGCTGCCGCCCGACGTCGAAGTGGTTGCCCTTCAGTCACTCGCCGACCTCGCCGCCACGGTCGTTTACACGCCCACGGGCGACGTCGGCACCGCGCTCGGTTTGCGCGCGCTCGACCTGCTTGTGCTGTCGCGCGCAACCGTGTTGCCGTCGGGCGATCGCGGCGCCCGGCGCCGTCCGGTGCGCATCGACTTGGACCCAGCGCACGCGATGCTCGACGCCGGCGGCGACCCGGTCACGCCGGCCGTTTCCGCGCGGCGCGCGCCGATGCCACGACGCGCGGCGAGCGTGACGCCCGTCGCGAGCTGACCGGCCACGCGGCGGGCGGCCATTACGATCGAACGGTGGCCGCCGGACGCAAACGCGCAACCCCCTCAACCCCGGCGACGCCCGGAACGCCCGCAACGCCCGGAACGCCGGCAAAGCGGGCCACGCGTGGGAAGTCCCCCACCGCCCGTGGCGCGGCGCGGATGCGACGGGTCGAGGAGACCTCGGCGGGCGGGCTGGTCATCGACGCCGTGCGGGGTGGCGGTCAGTATGAGCCTTGCGCCGCGCTGATAGCCCGGCACGACCGACGTGGCCGGCTGGTCTGGTCCTTGCCGAAGGGCCACCTCGAGGACGGTGAGACCCCGGAGGCGGCGGCCGTTCGAGAGATCGCTGAGGAGACCGGCATCGCCGGCCGGGTCGTCGCACCGCTCGGGGTGATCGACTTCTGGTTCGTGGCCGAGAACAAGCGCATTCACAAGACCGTCCATCACTACCTGTTGATCGCCGAGGGCGGGGAGCTGTCCGACGAGGACATCGAGGTGGTCGAGGTCGCCTGGGTGCCGCTCGGCGAGCTGGCACAACGGCTCGAGTACGACGATGAGCGCCGGTTGGTCGATCAGGTCCCTCGGTTGCTGGCGGACATCGCGTGACCAGCTGGCGACGTCGACTGGCGGCGTTCGCGGTCGCCGTCGGCTCGGTCGGGTTCGGGGCGAGCGGCATGCTCAGCGCGATCGACCGGACGACGCTAGGCGGGCTCGCGCCAGCGGCGAGCGCGGCGACGCCCACTTCGTCCGCTTCACCGCAACGGTTCGCCATCACGCTCGACGAGCTGTCGCCAAAAGTCGTGCGGCCCGGTGACACGTTGACGCTCGGCGGAACGATGGTGAACACCTCCGGCGAGACGCTGACGGCGGTGTCGTACGCGTTGCGGATCTCGACGCAGCGGATCACCACTCGCTACCAGCTGGCGCAAGACGCCGACCCGAGCGCGACCTTCGGCATTGTCCTCTCGTCGACTCGGCAGGCGGCCGGCGACGACGGGAAGGTGGCGCCCGGACAGCGCGTCTCGTGGCAGCTGTCGCTACCGATCGAGCGAGTTTCGATGCCGACCTCGCCGGACCAGTTCGGCGCCTTCCCGATCGCGATAGAGGTCACGTCGCACGGCGAGTCCGGCACCGATCACGGCCGGCTGTCGACCACCATGATGTGGATGCCGAAGGGCGCGCACTTCACGCCAACGAAGATCGGCTGGCTGTGGCCGGTGATCGACGGGATCCATCGCGGGCTCGGCGACACCTTCACCGACGACAAGCTGGCGACCGAACTGGCCCCGGACGGTCGACTGGGAAAGCTGGTCAGCACCGCGGCGACGTCGAAAACGCCGGTGACGTACGTCGTCGACCCGGCCCTCGTCGACGCCGCGACCGCAATGGCAGCGACGGCGGCGACGGGCGCCACTGCCACCGGCCCGGCACCGGCCCGGCTACCGGCACAGCCACCGGGACGGCAGGCACGGCAGACACCGCACCCACACCCGGGACGTCGACCGGCGCGGGGGCGCCACCGGCAAGCCCGGGAGGGTCGAAAGCCAGCGCCACCAAGACAGCCACACCGACCAAACCGGCCACCAGCGCGAGTCCTGAGCCGAGTCCGTATCAAGTCGCCAACGGCGCCGGCGCGAAGACGACGAAGGACGGCGCCGGCGCGTCAATCGCGGCCGCCTGGCTTGGCCAGCTGCGCGCCGCGGTGACCGCACCCGGTTCGGGCCTGGTCGCGACCCCGTACGGCGACGCCGACTTGGTGGCACTCGACCGCGCCGGTCTCGACAAGGAGATGGCGATCGCGCGCTCGACCGGGCTGTCGATGCTGCGCAGCGAGCTCGCGCCGCCAACGTCGCCGGACTTGGTCTGGCCGGTCAACGGCCAAATCGATGAGGCCACGCTCGACGACCTGGCCTCCGACCTGGTGACGACCGTCGTGCTCGACGGCCGGGCGCTTCAGCCGCAGGATCCGAACGCGGTGGCGGGGCCCCGGGCCGATCTGCAAACGCCGTCGGGCGCGGTGCGCGCGCTGCTGACCGATCCGACGATCAACGATCTGGTCGCCAGTCCCGCCTCGGTGACCGGGGGGGCGCGCGCGGCCGAGCAGCGTTTCCTGGCCGAGACCATGCTTGTCACCGAGCAGCGGCCAGGTTCGGGCAGCTCGCTCGTCATCGCGCCCTCGCGCCACCTCGACGTCAACAGCTACCTGGCCGCGCTGCTGGCCGACAGCAGCGAGGTGCCCTGGCTCGACGCGGTCAACGCCGGCGCGATCGCGCAGCAGCCAGCCGACGACGTCGCACGCCAGCAACTGACCTATCCGTCGTCCGCGAGGAACGCGGAGCTGCCCGCGCGCGTGCTGAGCGCCATCACGCCGCTGCGCGAAGAGCTGGCCGCGTTCAACTCGATCCTCGGACAGACGACGAACGATCCCTTCATCTCGGAGGCGAACGAGGCGATCCTGCGCGCGGAGTCGAGCTCGTGGCGTGATCAACCGCAACGCGCGACGGCGATCATCGACGCCGTGCGCGCACAACTGCAGGCGCACACGAACAAGGTGTTCATCAGCAAACCCGGTCTCATCACGTTGACGAGTCGCAAGCAGAAGATCCCGCTCACCGTGGTGAACGAGTTGCCCGAACCGGTCACCGTCCAGGTCAGGGTGCGGGCGGTCAACGTGGCGCGGCTGACCGTGACACCGATCCAGCCGATCACGGTCGACGGTGGCGGCAGCCGACACGAGGTCGTCGTCGAAGTCGAGGCGACGACCGGCGGCCGCTTCGAGGTGCAGGCGCAACTCACCACCACCGACGACCGACCGATCGGCCAGCCGGTGAGCTTCGAGATGAACTCGACGGCCTACGGCGCGGTCGCGCTGGCAATCGCCGGCGGCGCGGCGGGCCTGCTGTTCCTGCTGTCCGGCGTGCGCATCTACCGCCGGGTGCGGCACCGCCGTAACGGACCTCCGGGCGCCGGCGGCGCGGGCGTGGACGCGCCCGACACGCCGCCCACGCCCGCGCCCGCGTCGCCACACCAGCCCAGCGAGCCCAGCCAGTCCAGCCAGCCAACTCAACCGGTGCCATGACGACGGTGGACACGAACGGCGTCGACGGACCGCCACCCGCATCGGCGCGGCCCAGCGGATCGGACGACGCCACGCTCGCGCGCAACAGCGCCGTCATGGCAGTGGGGACGATCGCCTCGCGCGGCACGGGCGTGCTGCGCACGATCGTCATCGCGGCGGCGGTGGGCTCGGCCGGCCAACTGGCCGACGCGTACAACATTCCCAACGCCGCGCCGAACGCCGTCTACGACCTGCTGCTTGGCGGGATCTTGACCAGCGTCGTGGTGCCGCTGCTGGTGAAAGCCGTCAAGGACGACGCGCACGCGGGCGAGCTTTACGCGCAACGACTGCTGACGCTGGTCGCGATCGCGCTCGGCGCGTGCACGGCGCTCACCGTGCTGTTCGCGCCCGTCGTGGTCGACGTCTACGGGGGCTTCACCGGGCAACAACGGACCCTGGCGATCACGTTCGCGCGCTACTTCTTGCCACAAATCTTCTTCTACGGCATGAGT
Source organism: uncultured Actinomycetes bacterium (assembly GCA_963747395.1). Lineage (GTDB taxonomy): Bacteria > Actinomycetota > Actinomycetes > Acidothermales > Acidothermaceae > JAICLV01. The sequence goes on from CAVVEX010000013.1 coordinate 12,185, forward strand.
GCGACCATCGGCGCGATCCTCAACACCCGTGGCAGATTCGCCGCGCCGATGTGGACCCCGGTGCTCAACAACGTGGTGTTGATCGTCACCGGCGGGTTGTTCATCGCCATCACCACGCACAAGCATGCGGTGACCCTGACGTCCGGCGAGACGGCGCTGCTCGGAATCGGGACGACGGCCGGTGTCGTCGTGCAGACCTTGGCATTGTGGCCGTCGCTGCGCGCCTCAGGTTTTCGATTCCGGCCGCGGTTCGACTGGCGCGGGTCTGGGCTGGGCGCGGCCGGAAAGCTGGCCGGCTGGGTGCTGGTCTACGTGGTCGTCAACCAGATGGGCTTCGCGGTCGTGACCCATCTCGGTCGGGCCGCGGGGACCGCGGCGCGCGCCGCGCACATCGGCCACGGTGACACGTTCTCGGCGTACAACTACGCCTACCAGCTGTTCCAACTGCCGTACGCGATCGTCGCGGTGTCAGTCATCACCGCGTTGCTGCCGCGCATGAGCGGGCACGCGGTCGAGGGCAGCATTTCCGCGGTCCGCGCGGATTTGTCGACCGGGTTGCGGACGACCGCGGTCGCCGTGGTGCCCGCGACCGCGGGGCTGCTGGCGTTGGCCCCTCAGCTGTCGGAGCTCGTGTTCCGCCACCACAGCGTGTCGCACGCCGACGCCCGGTACATCGGCTGGGTCATCGTCGGATTCGCGGTCGGCCTGATCCCGTTTTGCGTCTTCCAACTGCTGCTGCGCGCGTTCTACGCGCTGCACGACACCCGCACACCGGCCCTGATCAACATCGTCGCGACCGCCGCGAACATCGCCCTCGACGTCGTCCTCTACGTCGCGCTGCCGACCGGCTGGCGGGCGTTCGGCCTCGCGTTGGGCTTCTCGGCGTCGTATTGGATCGCGGCGGTGCTCACCGTGCGATCCGTTGGACGTCGGTTGCGCGGCATCGACGGACGGCGGGTGTTGCGCACCTACATCCGGCTCGGTGTGGCCTCGGTGCTGGCCGCGGTGGTGGCGTTCGTGCTGGCGGAGGTGTCGACGGCGCTGCTTGGTTCCGGGTTGGCCGGCGCGGTGGTCGGCCTGGTGGCCGGCGCGGGCATCGGCGGCGCTCTGCTCCTCACGTTGACGACGCGGATGCGGATCAGCGAGGCGACCGCGCTGGTGCAGGCGATCCGCTCGCGGCTGCGCTAGCCGCCGCCCGTCGTTACTCCGAACGGCCCTGCGCGCCGACTGACCGATCGGCTGCCCGGGTTAGTCAGACTCCGCCATCCGCGTCAACGGCGCTCAAGACCGCGCCTTGAACGGCCGACCTAACCCCCAGGGTGAATCGCGCCCCCATGGCGACGGGTTGGTAGGTCGAGTGCGGCGAGTTTGCGGGCCCAGCGCCTGGGTGGCGAACGCAGCCGGGCCCGGCGCGCGCGACGGCGGCGACATCATCCTCGGTTGGCTGACGAAGTTGGTGATCGGCATCTCGTTCACCGGCATCGTCGCGTTCGACGGCGTGTCGATCGGCGTGGCACACGTGAGCGCCGTCGACGACGCGAACTCCGCGGCGCTCGCCGCCAGCCGAGCGTGGCAGACGAGCCACGACGCGAACCGCGCGCTGCAAGCCGCCGAGCAAACGGCCGCCGAACATGGCGAGACCGTCGTGGAGAACAGCCTGCGCTTCGACAGCGACGGCACCGCGCACGTCGACGTCCGGCGCGAGGCCACCACCCTCATCGTGCATCACATCCACGCGCTCCGATCGTGGTTGGAGATCACTGCCAGCGGTTCGGGACGATCGGTCACCGAATGACACGGCGCGCGCTCGGGGCGGTCGCGGCGATGGCGCTGGTCGTCAGCGCGCTGCTGGCGTCGACAGGCGCCAGGACGCCTGCCGCCGCCGACCCGCTCAGCGACGCGAAGACGCAGGCCTCGACATTGCAGCATCAGGTCGCGCAGTTGCAGGTGCAGGCGGAGCGAGCCTCCGAGCGGTACGACGCGTCGGAGGCGGCCCTGGGGACTCTGGTGGGCGAGCAGCGGTCAGCCCAAGAACAACTCGCGGCCGCGCAATCCCTCGTCGCCACGAACCGCGCGGTGATTGACGAGCGGGCACGCGCGCTCTACATGTCAGGTGGCAGCTTCGGCCTGTACACAAGCGTTCTGCAAGGCAGCGACCCCACGAAGGTGATGGCCGCCTTGCACGACGTGCAGTCGCAGCTCAACGTCGACAAGGTGGCGCTCGCGAGCGTCGACGCGGCGAGCAAGCAGGCCGCCGCCGCCCAAGCCCGCGTCGACGAGTTGCTGCAACGGCAAAACGACTTGATGGCGCAAGCCGCCGCGGCGTCGAACGACGTCTCGACCGCGCTGGCCCAATCGCAAGCGGCGCTCGACGCGGCTAACGATCAGGTCCGCACGATCGAGGCTCAGATCGAGGCTCAGATCGAGGCCGACAACGCCGCCCGCGCCGCCGCCCAGCTGGCGGCCGCCCGGCAGGCCGCGCTTGCGGCCGGCTTCGTCGACGGAACCGGGAGCGCGGTCGCGCAGGCCGCGATCACCGCGGCCAGCACCCAGCTCGGAAAGCCTTACGTCTACGGCGGTTCCGGACCCGACGTCTGGGACTGCTCGGGACTCACGCAGTGGGCGTATCGACAGGTCGGCGTCAACCTGCCTCGCACCGCCGCCGAGCAGTACCTGGCGGTCGCGACCAAGGTGCCGCTCGGCCAGCTGGAGGCCGGCGACCTGCTGTTCTGGGCGACGGACCTGTCAAACCCGGCGACGATTCATCACGTCGCGATCTACCTCGGCAACGGCCAGATGCTCGCCGCGCCGCACACCGGAACCGTGGTCCAAGTTCAACCGGTGTACCTGGACGGGTACTACGGCGCCGGTGCGGCCCGGCTTAACGCCGGCCGCCGTGCGGCCCGGTTAACGCCGCCGCGCGCCCGAGCTAAGAGGACTTTGTAGGCGAGGTTCCGCCGATTCGCGGGAATAGCATGACAACGGCGTCCGTGGAGCAGCGGGCGACCGAAGTCGCCTGCCGGCAACGGCAAGCCCGAACCGCACCGGTGACCGCACCAGGAACCGCAACCGCAACAGCTGAAAGGTCCGTGAAGGGCACATCGTGAGCGGCGCACCCGCTGTCGCGCCCGGCCTCCTCGTCGCCGAGCGTTACCGCCTCGACGCCCCGATCCCGGACCGTTCCGCCGCCGCGATCCCCGGCCGAAGCGCGTCCAAGGTCGGGCAGTTGTGGCACGCCCACGACGAGTTGCTCGCCAGATCGGTCGCGGTGCTGTTGGTTCCGGAGGACGACCCGCTGGTCGACCACGTGCTGGCGGGCGCGCGGGCGGTCGCCGGTCTCGGGCATCCGGCGCTGGCGAACGTCTACGACGCCGCGCGCGCGCCCGGCTTGGCGTTCGTGGTCACCGAGTACTTCGCCGGCGAGTCGCTCGACCACCAGTTAAGCAACGGTCCGCTCGAGCCGGCAGAAGCGGTCGACCTGGTCACCGACGTCGCCAGAGCGCTCACGGCCACCCACGCGATCGGGGTATACGGGCTCACTCCGGCGCCGAGTCGGATCTTGTTCACCGCCTCGGGCCTGCCGCGGCTGGCGAGCGTCGCGCTGGCCGACGAGTCGCGCGGGCCGGACGATCCGGAGCGGGTCGCCGACGCCCGCGCCGACACGGTGGCGCTCGCCCAGCTGTTGTACGCCGCGCTCACGGCACGCTGGCCAGGGGATGCGCAGATCAGCGCGCTCGGCGCCGCGCCCTACACCGAGGGGCACCTGTGCACGCCGCGCCAAGTGCGCGGCGGCGTGCCGCGCGAGCTGGACGTCGTCGTCGCGCGCGCTCTCGGCGACGATGGCATCCGCCGCGGTCTGTCGGAAATCGCATCCCCCGCCGCGTTCGTCGCCGCCCTGTCGCCGCTGCACAGCCTGCCGGAAGCCGGACACCCCTACGGCGCCGACACCGCGATCATCCCGGTGGTCGACGGCCGTGGCAGGACGCCGATGCGGACCCGGCAGACGGCGCCGTTGCTGGCGCGGCGGCGCAGGAATCGCATCGGCGCCGCGGTCGGCGTGGCGCTGCTCGGCGTCGTCGTCGCGGGGTTGTTCTGGCGCGGGCCGACGATCTACCCGCACTTCATCACCCATTCCGGCGGGTCGACGCCCACCCCCACTCAAACCGGCGACGCGACGACCGGTCATCCGATCACCCCACGATCCGCCGTCGAGTTCGACCCCTACGGCGACCACACCGATCCACATGTCGACGAGGCGCCCCTAGCGATTGACGGCAACCCCGCCACGGCCTGGCACACGCAGACATTCGGCAGCGCGACGCTCGGCAACCTGAAGCCCGGGGTAGGGCTGCTCGTCGACCTCGGCACGCCCCGCACGGTTTCCGCCGTCCAACTGGTGCTGCTCGGCGACGGCACCTCGGTCTCGCTGCTGACCAGCGACGGGGGCGAGCCGCCGACGTCCGACAAGGCCATGACGCGAGCAGCGCAGGCGGTCAACGCTCAAAGTCACGTGACGCTGCGCCCTGCGCAACCGCACAAGGCGCGCTACTGGCTGGTCTGGTTGACCAAGCTCCCGCTGGAAATGGCGGCTTTCACGGTGGCGTCGCGGAGATCACCTTCGAACCCGGAAGCTGAGTCGGCCGCCGCGAAGTCCGCGGCGCCGAAGTGTTCGACCGATAGGCTCCCGCCGTGACAGGGGAGCCGGACGCCGAGTTGCTGCGCCGCCATCTCGACGGCGATCCTGACGCATTCGCGCAGCTCGTCCAACGCCATCGCGACCACCTGTGGGCGGTGGCGTTGCGCACCGTCGGCAATCCAGACGACGCCGCGGACGCCGTCCAGGACGCGTTGATCTCGGCGATGCGCAACGCCGCGTCCTTTCGGGGCGACGCCCAGCTCGGCACCTGGTTGCACCGCATCGTCGTCAACGCCTGTCTCGATCGGCTGCGCCGCCGCGCCGCGCATCCCACGACGTCGTTGCCGGACGACGATCATCGGGGTGGCCCGGCGACTCCCGTCGGCCGCGACGAGTTCGAGGCGCGCGACACCGCCGCCGACGTCCGCGCCGCGCTTGCCACCCTGTCGGCGGAGCAGCGGGCGGCGATCGTCCTCGTGGACATCGAGGGTTACCCGGTCGACGAGGTCGCCGCGATCTTGGAGGTGCCGTCGGGCACGGTAAAAAGCCGCTGCGCTCGCGGTCGGGCGAGGCTGCTGCCGCTGCTCGCGCACTTGCGCGGCGAAGAGTCGGGGAACCCGCCACCCGTCGGCGGCGTCCAACCTCCGACGACCGCACCACGAGAGGACCTCCGGTGAACACCCCACACCCGGAGCTTGAAGAGCTTGCCGCCCTAGCGGACGCCGACCCGAGCGCCGACCCGAGCGCCGACCCGAGCGCCGACGTCGAGAGCGACGTCGCGGCGCATGTCGCGGGCTGCGCCAAGTGCACCGCCGACGTCGCCGCGCTACGCGGAGTGCGCGCCACGTTGCGCGCGTTGCCGCCCGTTCCGATGCCGGACGACGTGGCGCGACGCCTTGAGTCCGCGCTGCGCGCCGCCGCTGCGGACGCACTGACCGCCGGCGACGGCGAGGTGGCCGCGCAGGTGGCGGCGGCGGCGACGATCTCGGTGCTGCCCCCCGGCGGGTCCGGCCGGCGAAGCAACCGTCGCGGCAGCTCCAGCGGGTTGCCCAACTTCTCCGTCGCCGCCGCCGTGACCGTGTTCTTGGTGATCGCGCTCGGCGTCGGACTCGGCGTCGGGTTGAGCCGTGGCGGCAACGCGAACAAAGGCAGCAGCACGAGCGCCGCAGCGGGTTCCGCCGGCGCGATCGTCACGGCGTCAGGCACTGACTACACGCAAGCGAACATCCAAAACCAGGTCGCGAGCCTGGTGTTGACGGCGGTTCCGCAGGGCCCCGTCCAATACAAGGGTCTGACGGCGCTCGCCGCGACCGCGGGCGCAAGCGCCGCCCCTGTCGGGCCAGCCGGCTCCGCGCCAGCCTTCAGCTCCGCCGCGGGCACCGCGACGGCGAAGCCGACGGCGTCGTCCACCGTCGCGAGCGCGCCAAGCGCGGCCGGCGCGAACCAGCCGTCGCTGCAGCGCCGCAGCCCGTACACCGGACCGCTGGGCGATCCTGCTCAGCTGCAGGCGTGTGTCCAGGCGCTGCTTGATCAGCCCGCCACGCCGGTGCTGGTCGACTACGCCTATTACGCGGGCAAGCCGGCCACGATCATCGTGCTCAAGGACCCGACAGATCCCTCGACGCTCGACGTCTACGTTGAGGCCGACAGCGCGGACTGTGTGAAAGCCGGCGACGTGACCTTCGTCGCGTTCTTGCGCAACGCTTCGTGACGCCACGCCGCCACGGGCGGTGAAGTGGGAATCCCCGACACCTAGGATCTGTTCACCGGTCAGTCGAGGCGCGTCAGCAGCGCTTCGGTCTACGCATCCGAGGTGGGTCTTTCGTGAGCACAGCATCGACGTCGACCGAACTGCGCGACGTCATCATCGTCGGTTCCGGCCCCGCTGGTTACACCGCCGCGCTCTACACGGCGCGCGCCGACCTGCGTCCGCTCGTCTTCGAGGGCGCCATCGGCGCGGGCGGCGCGCTGATGACCACCACCGAGGTCGAGAACTTCCCTGGTTTCGCCGAGGGGATCATGGGTCCGGACCTCATGGACAACATGCGCAAGCAGGCGGCCCGCTTCGGCGCCGAGTTCATCACGGACGACGTGACCGAGGTCGACCTCACCGGTCCGGTGAAGACCGTGCGAGTGGGTGGCGACGTCTACCAGGCGCGCGCCGTGATCATCGCCACCGGCTCGAAGTACCGCTTCCTCGGTTTGGAGAACGAGGCGCGGCTGCTCGGCCACGGAGTGTCGGCGTGCGCGACCTGCGACGGCTTCTTCTTCCGCGACCAGGACATCGTCGTCGTCGGCGGCGGTGACTCCGCGATCGAGGAGGCGACCTTCTTGACGAAGTTCGCGAGCAATGTCACGATCGTCCACCGCCGCGACGCGCTGCGGGCCAGCAAGATCATGCAAGACCGCGCCTTCGCGAGCGACAAGATCCGATTCGCCTGGAATTCCGAGGTCGCCGACGTCCTTGGCGAGGACAAGGTCACCGGGGTGCGGCTGCGCGACACGCTGACCGGCGAGACGAGCGAGCTGCCGGTCACGGGGTTGTTCCTCGCGATCGGTCACGACCCACGCAGCGAGCTGTTTCGCGGCCAGATCGACCTCGACGCGGCCGGCTACGTGAAGGTCGATTCACCGTCGACCCGCACCAACCTCGACGGCGTGTTCGCCTGCGGCGACGTGGTCGACCACACCTACCGGCAAGCGATCACCGCCGCCGGCAGCGGCTGCTCCGCCGCCCTCGACGCCGAACGATGGCTGGCCGCCCGCCATGCGGAGCACAACGCGGTCGTCGCCGCGGCTTCCTGAGGCGTCGGCAAGCCTCGAGACCACCCGCGAGGCAACCGGCATGAAGCGCTGACAGACACTGAAAGTCACCCGAGAGACATCAACAGACACTACAGAGGCAGGAGCCGACCGTGGGATCCACCGCATCCGTCACCGACGCCACCTTCGCCAGCGAGGTTCTGACCAGCGACACGCCGGTGCTCGTCGACTTCTGGGCCGAATGGTGCGGGCCATGCCGCATGGTCTCGCCGGTGCTAGAGGAGATCGCGAACGAGCACGCCGACAAGGTTCGCGTCGTCAAGCTCAACATCGATGAGAACCCGGAGACGGCCCGGGCGTACTCGATCTTGTCGATCCCGACCTTGAACGTCTACAAGGGCGGCCAAGTGGTGAAGCAGATCATCGGCGCGAAGTCGAAGTCCGCCCTGTTGAAGGACCTGGAAGCTTTCCTCTAGACCGATAACATGGGCGAGCCCCGCGCCACCGGCCCATCGCGAGGATCTCGCCCATGCAGGAACCACACGCGCAGCTAGCGCCACGAGCCGAGCCACCCCTTCGGCTCGGCTCGCGTAGCGCTGCCGTGCTCGAGTTGCGGCACCGGCTGGTGCAGCTCGCCTTCCTCGCCGCAGCCCCGGCGGCCGAGCTCGGCGTCGACGGCGGGGTCAGCCTCGACGTCTTCGACGACACCGTCGACCGCGCGGTGCGAAGTTTCCAGCAACAGCGCGGATTGCGCGTCGACGGCGTCGTCGACCGGGAGACCTACCGGGCGCTCGACGAAGCCCGGTGGCGCCTGGGCGACCGCGTCCTGTCCTACGCCGTCCGGCATCCCTACGTCGGAGACGACGTCGCCGCGCTCCAGCATCGGCTGCTCGACATGGGCTTCGACTGCGGTCGGGCCGACGGTGTCTTCGGCGCGAGCACGGAGTCGGCGCTGCGCGAGTTCCAACGCAACGTCGGCCTGCCCGCCGATGGCACCTGCGGTCCGGCCACGCTGCGAGCGCTGCGCCAGCTCGCCCGCACGGTCGTCGGTGGCAAGGCCAACGAGTTGCGCGAGTACGAGCGACTTCATCACGGCGGTCCCACACTCGCCGGCAAGTTCGTCGTCATCGACCCCGGGCACGGCGCGTCAGACCGCGGCTCCACGAACGGCGCCCTCGACGAGGCGGGGGTCGTCGACGACATCGCCAACCGCATCGAGGGCCGTCTCGCCGCCGCCGGCGCGCAGGCGTTTCGCACCCGGGGTGGCGAGGGCGTGCTCGACCGTTCCGAGCAGCCGCCCACCGACGCCGAGCGCGCCGCGTTCGCGAACGCGGCGGAGGCGGACCTCCTGATCTCCTTGCATGTCGACGGTGACGAAAACCCTTACTGCCAAGGACTTTCCACGTACTACTACGGCACGACGAAGGATCGGTCGCTGGTCGGCGCGCGCCTCGCCGAGTTACTGCAGAGCGAGATCCTCGCCAGCACGGACCTGCTCGACTGTCGCAGCCACCCCAAGAGCTGGGAGCTGCTGCGCAGCACGCGGATGCCCGCAGTCCGTGTCGAGATGGGATATCTGACCAACGCCTGCGACGCCACGCGCCTGGCGCAGCAGGAGTTCCGCGACACCCTCGCCGAGGCGATCGTGGTCGCGGTCCAACGGCTGTACGCGCCCACCGAGTTGCCCGTCGGGCAGGCGATCGAGCTCGCCAGAGCCGCCGTCTTCGCGTAGGTTTCCCAGCGCGCACGTTTCCCAAGCGCGCAGGTTTTCCAACAGAGCGGCGGATGTTGTGGCGAGCTGCTGCAGTCGAAAGGGCTATGACCGGACGTTCAACGACCGGTTCGCGCGTCACACGGCAAACCGATATCGCAAGCGCGGTCTCGACAAGGCCGCGCGCCAAATCGTCGACGCCGTCGCGGAGCGCGACCTTGCGGGCGCGACGATCCTTGAGATCGGCGGAGGCGTGGGGGGCATCCAGCTGGAGCTGCTGAAGCTCGGGGCGAAGAGCGCGACGAATCTCGAATTGTCGGCAGCGTACGAATCGCAAGCGCGACGATTGCTCGTCGACAACGGGATGGCCGACCGCGTTCAGCGCCGGATCGTCGACATCGCAAGTGAGCCGGACGATGTGGATCTAGCCGACGTCGTGGTAATGCATCGGGTCGTCTGCTGTTACCCCGACTACGCCGCACTCCTCAGCGCCGCCGCGACGCACGCTCGCCATCTCGTCGTCTTCAGCCACCCGCCCCGCAACCTGTGGTCGCGCGCGATCATCGGATTGGGGAACTGCTGGCTCCTCCTGCGGGGCAGCGAATTCCGGGTCTTCGCGCATCCGCCCGCCGCGATGCGGGAAACACTCGCCACGCATGGCCTGCGCGCCGCCTCGCCGACATCGGCCGGTGGCTGGCGGGTCACCGCTGCGCAGCGGTGGCTGGCGCCAGGCAGTCGTTAGGAACGGTTCGCCGTTGATTATTCGCTGATCTTGCCGATGAATTGGCGTGCGCCGGCGACGCGGTTCTTTGCCAGGTGGGCGGTTTCTTGCGCCGAGCGGTCGCGGCGGAGGCCGGGGCGTGCGTTGCTCGATTCGGAGGCGACGAGTTCGCGGTTTTCGTCTGCAACACGACCGACCGCGGTCAGGGACGCATCCGCGAGGAGATCGGCCACCCCCGACCTGTCGCAGTTCCGCGTCGTGTACCAACCGGTCGTCGACCTCGAGACCGGCGCGATCGTCGCGGCCGAGGCATTGCTGCGGTGGCGCCATCCCGAGTTCGGTGAGATCAGCCCGACCACCTTCATCCCGCTCGCCGAGCGGGTCGGAAGCGTCGGCGCACTCGGCGAGTTCGTGCTGGAGGTCGCCCTCGACGACCTGGTCAAGTGGACGACGGGGCGGCCGCCATCCGGCTTCAGCGTCGGCGTCAACGTGTCGCCTCGGCAACTGGCCGACCCGCGACTCGTGACAACCGCGCTCGCGATGGTTCAGGAGCGCGGACTCAGTCCTCGCCAACTTTCCTTTGAACTGACCGAGGAAGCGTTCGCGGACGACGTTGAGGCGGTCGTCGACACGATCGCCGCGCTGCGAGCGGCGGGCGTTTGGGTGGCGGTCGATGACTTCGGCACCGGCTACTCATCACTGAGCTACCTGCGCCGCTTCGACGCCAACGTGTTGAAGATCGATCGTGAGTTCGTGCAAGCCTGCGAGACCGAGCCCCGCACCGACGCCCTGGTGCGGTCGGTGGTCTCGATGGCCGCGGCGCTCGACCTGATCTGCCTCGCCGAAGGCATCGAGACGCTTGAACAGCTGGCCCGCCTGCGGTCATACGGATGCCGCCATGGCCCGGGATTCGCGCTCGCGCGGCCGATGCCTGCCGCTGAGCTCGGGGAATTGCTCGCGGCGGGGCATGTTTACCCGGTTGACGTGCAGGCGCCGGCGGCAACGCGAACGTACCCCGCAGCGGTCAGACCGGCCTGAGCGCGCCTTCTGGCGTGACTGATCCGAGCAGCCGCTCGATCGCGCCCTCGACGTCCTCCTTCCACGACAACGCGGTCTTCAGGTCGAGCCGCAGCCGAGGGTGCCGCGGATGCGGCCGCACCGTCTTAAATCCCAGCGACAGAAGGAAATCCGTCGGCAACATGCACGCCGGCGCCGTCCATTTGCTGTCACCGAACGCCTCAATCGCCTTCACCCCGCGACGGGTCAAGTCCTTGGCCGCTGCCTGCAGCAGCATCCGGCCCAAGCCGGCGCCGGTGAATTCCGGCAGCACGTGGGCCGTCATCAACAGCGCGGCGTCCGGACTCGCGGGGCTGGTCGGGAACGCCACGGATCGCGGCACGTATGCCGGCGGGGCGTACAGGACGTAGCCGGCCGGGATTCCGTCGACGTGAATCAACTTGCCGCAGCTGCCCCACTCCAGCAGCATCGCGGAGACCCAGGCCTCCTTCTCCAGCGCCGGATCGCCCGCCTCGTGGGCGCGTTCGCCGCTGACCGGGTCGAGCTCCCAGAACACGCACCTGCGGCAACGGCCGGGCAGCTCGTCGAGATTGTCGAGAGTGAAGCTCACGACACGACGCGACATGGTCGCCTCCATCAAGCACCGCGGAGCTCGAATGAGCGCAGCTGGGACTTTCGCGAGTCCATCGTAATTTCTTCGGCGGACGCCGATAACCCCTCGGTGAGCGGCCGAACCCTAACGGGAGGCCCGCACCGGGCACTGCCGGTAGCCTGATGGCCTCATCGAGCCGTTGCCGGTCGGCTCCAGCACGGCTGGCGACCAGGAGGTAGTCACGGTGGAAATCTCGGGTGGATCGCGCCTCGATCCTTACGTCGACCGCTACGCCGAGCGCACGCACGGCATGACGACGTCCGAGATTCGAGCACTCTTCGCCGTGGCAAACCGGCCCGAGATCATCAGCATGGGCGGCGGATCCCCGTTCGTCAGCGCATTGCCGCTCGACGCCATCGCCGAGATGACCGCCAAGCTCATCGCCGAGCGTGGCGCGCAAGCGCTGCAGTACATGGGCGGCCAGGGCGATCCGCGGTTGCGCGAGCTGATCTGCGGCGTGATGGCGCTCGAGGGCATCTCCGCCTCGCCCGACGACATCGTCGTGACTGTCGGGTCGCAGCAAGCGCTCGACGTCGTGTCGCGCGTCTTCCTCGACCCGGGCGACGTCGTGATCGCGGAGGCGCCGTCGTACGTGGGCGCCCTCGGCACGTTCACCCAGTACCAGGCCGACGTCGTCCACGTCACGATGGACGACGCGGGATTGGTGCCCGAGGCGTTGCGCGAGATGATCGCGCGCGTCGCGTCGTCGGGCCGACGGGCCAAGTTCCTCTACACCGTGCCGAACTACCACAACCCGGCAGGAATCACCCTGGTCGAGGAGCGCCGCGACGAGATCCTCGCGATCTGCGCCGAGGCCGATCTGCTGATTTTGGAAGACAACCCCTACGGCCTGCTCGGCTTCGACGGCCCGCCGCTGCCGGCGCTGCGCGCTCGCGCCAGCGAAGGCGTGATCTACCTTGGGTCGTTCTCGAAGACCTTCGCCTCCGGGGTGCGCGTCGGGTGGGCGGTGGCGCCGCCCGGCGTCAAGGAGAAGTTGGTCATGGCCAGCGAGGCCACCACGCTGTGCCCCGTGGCGCTCTCCCAGCACGTCGTCGCCGAGTTCCTCGCGCATCATCCGTGGCAGGAGCAGGTGAAGGTCTACCGCGAGCTGTACCGGGCCCGCCGCGACGCCTGCCTCGACGCGCTCGCCGGCTCGTTCCCGGCCGGCTCGTCGTGGACCCATCCGGCGGGCGGCTTCTACGTGTGGGTGACGCTGCCCGAGGGCGTCGACGCGAAGGCGTTGCTGCCGCGCGCGATCCAGGGCCGGGTCGCTTACGTGCCTGGCACCGGCTTCTACGCAGACGGTCAAGGTAGGCGAAACCTCCGACTTTCGTACAGCCTGCCCGATCCTGAGCGAGTCCGCGAGGGGGTCCGGCGGCTTGCCGCGGTGCTCGACGAAGAGCTCGAGATCGTCTCCACCTTCGGCGCCGGAGCAATCGAGTCATGAGCGATTTGGGCCACGTGCTCGTCCTCGCCGGGGGCGTCTCCTTTGAGCGGGAGGTGTCGCTCGCCTCGGGCCGCCGGGTCGCCGAGGCACTGCGCCACCTCGGAGTCGACGTCGAGTTGGTGGATGTCGACCCGCACCTGTTGCCGCGGCTGGTGAGCGAGCCGCCGTCCGCGGTCTTCGTCGCCGTGCACGGCGTCGAGGGCGAGGACGGCGCGCTCCGCGACGCGCTCGACCTCAGCGGCGTGCCCTACGTCGGCGCCACCGGCGCGGCCGCCCGGTTGGCGTTCGACAAGGCGGTCGCCAAAGCGATCGTCTCGCGCGCCGGCATCCACACACCCGCGTCGGTCGCCCTGCAGCACGCGGCCTTCCGCGACCTCGGCGGTCCGGTGCTGCTCGACCGCGTGGTCGGCCGGCTCGGCTTGCCCCTCGTCGTGAAACCGGTCCGTGGCGGATCCGCGCTCGGCGTCGCGGTCGTCCGCGATGCGGGCGACCTGCCGCAGGCGATGGTCGGTTGCTATTCCTACGACAGCGTCGCCTTGTTGGAGCGGTACGTCGCCGGCGTCGAACTCGCGGTCAGCGTCGTCGACACCGGCGATGGCCCGGTGGCGCTACCCGCGGTCGAGATCGCCGCGGTCAGCGGTGCTTTTGACTACGCCGCTCGCTACACAGCTGGCATGACCGAGTACCACACCCCCGCGCGGCTCGACGCGACCGTCGCGGCCGCCGTGGCCGACATCGCGGTGGCCGCCCATCGCGCGCTCGGCTTGCGCGACCTCTCGCGGACCGACGTCATCGTGACGGCGGACGGCGCGGTCGAGTATCTGGAGACCAACGTCTCACCAGGCATGACCGCCACCAGTTTGCTGCCGATGGCCGCCGCGGCGGCCGACATCGACCTCGGCGCGCTGTGCCGCGACCTGCTGCAACATGCAGCGAGCCGCGGCACTTCGGCGCCGGGCGCGCCGGTTTGAGCCTGGGGCTGAGCTGGGCTGAACCTGCCGGGCGCGCCGAAGCTTCCCGACGCGACGCGCTAGCTTCCTGACGCGGCCCGCGCGTGCGGCGAAAGTTCAGGGGCCATCGACGCCACGATCCGCTCCAAGTCGTCGATCGACGCGAACTCGATGGTGATTTTGCCTTTGGTGCGGCCAAGCTCGACTTTGACCCGCGTCTCGAACTGCTCCGAGAGTCCGGCGGCGAGGTCGTCGAGCGCGGGAGCGCGATGTCGCGACGGCCGAGCGGCCCGCTTGCGCGGCGCGCCATCGTCGCCGACCGCGACCAATTCCTCCACCGCGCGCACCGACAGCCCCTCGGCGACGATGCGCTGCGACAGCCGCTCTTGCGCGTCCGCGTCGTCCAGGCCCAGCAGCGCGCGGGCGTGCCCGGCCGACAGCACGCCCGCCGCGACCTTCCGCTGCACAGCCGCCGGCAAGTTCAGCAGCCGGATGGTGTTGGTGACCTGCGAGCGCGAGCGCCCGATGCGCTTGGCCAACTCGTCGTGCGTCGCGCCGAACTCCTCGAGGAGCTGCGCGTACGCCGCCCCCTCTTCGAGGGGGTTCAATTGCTCGCGGTGCAGGTTCTCCAGCAACGCGTCGCGCAGCAACGCCTCGTCACCGGTTTCGCGGACGATCGCCGGAATCCGCTCGAGTCCGGCTTGCTGCGCGGCCCGCCAACGGCGTTCTCCCATGACCAGCTCGTAGGCCGGCTCACCGTGCCGCCGCACCTCGCGGACGACGACGGGCTGGAGGAACCCGACCTCGCGCAGCGAATGCGCCAGTTCGGTCAGGGCCGCTTCGTCGAAGACTTGCCGGGGCTGCTTGGGATTCGGCCGGATATCTCCGACGGCCAGCTCGGCGAACCGGGCGCCGGGCACCGGCACCATGTCGGCGGCCAGCGACCCGCCGCGGCCGCTTTCACCTCCGCCCTCGTGGCCGCCTCCACCGCTGAACTCGGCGCCGGACGACGCGGTCGGGGCGTCGGCCGCGCCCGCGCCGGAGCCTCCGCCGCCGGGCGCCGCCTCTTGTGTGGTCGGGGATGGCGCGGTGACCGGCGCCGTCGGGATCAGCGCGCCGAGGCCGCGGCCTAAACCGCCGCGCCTAGTGTTCACCACGACTTGCCCTCCTGTGCTTGCTCGCCAGTGTTGGCGGCTGTGTTGCCGGGCGCAGTGTGGTCGCCGGTTCGGTCCCCTGCGCCGCGCGCCGCGATCTCCCTCGCCGCGTCGAGATAGCAAAGCGCGCCAGGCGACGCGGGGTCGTAGGTCATCACGGTCTGTCCGTAACTTGGCGCCTCCGACACCCGCACACTGCGCGGAATCACCGTGCGCAGCACGGTGTCGCCGAAGTGCGTGCGCACGTCGTCCGCGACTTGCGAAGCGAGCCGCGTCCGCGCGTCGTACATCGTGAGCAGGATCGTCGAGACATGCAATCCGGGATTCAAGTGGGACTTCACCAGTTCGATGTTGCGCAGCAGTTGGCCGAGTCCTTCGAGCGCGTAGTACTCGCATTGGATCGGGATGAGCACTTCCTCCGCCGCGACGAGGGCGTTCACGGTGAGCAGTCCAAGTGACGGCGGGCAGTCGATGAGCACGTAGTCGATGCCGCCGTCGGCGATGCTGCCGGCGTCGGCGAGCGCTCGCTGTAGCCGCGACTCGCGGGCGACCAAGGACACCAGTTCGATCTCCGCCCCGGCCAGATCGATGGTGGCGGGCACACACCACAGCCCGGCGACGTCGGACACCGGCACCGCGACGTCGCCAAGCGTCTTGCCTTCGACGAGCAGGTCGTAGACCGAAGGGATCTCGGAATGGTGGTCGATGCCAAGTGCCGTCGACGCGTTTCCTTGCGGATCGAGGTCGACCACCAGCACTCGCAGGCCGTGCATCGCCATCGCGGCTGCGATGTTGACGGCGGTCGTGGTCTTCCCGACGCCCCCTTTTTGGTTCGCCACGGTGATGAATCGACGGCGAGCCGGGCGGGGGAGCGCCTCGCCGAAACGGCCAAGCACGCGAACCGCGGTCGCGGCAGCGGTCGCGATCGGCGTCTCGTCGTCTGGGCTCACGGCGCCGGTTTCACGTGAAACATCGTCCTCCGTCGACGGGCCCTGGGATGTTTCACGTGAAACATGGGCGTCGGTGATCGGGTCCTCCACGGCCACTCCTCCCGTCCCTGGCATCGTCGCGCCGCCTTCCGTCGTCCCACGTCCGCCGTGCGAGCACGTCAGCCTAGACCAAACCCGGTGCTTGTGGAGAGGGCCAGGGGAAGCGCGAGAGCGCCAACACGATCGCCACCGACTCCCCGCCAGGCGCCAACCTCGGCGGCGTGGAGGTGGGCCAGCCGGCCAACTCCTCGACGTCGATTTCGAGCGTCCCCGACGGGGCGGAAGCGCTCGCCGTCAGCGAGACCAGCTGGGCCTCCGCGACGCCATGGCGCTGTAGTGATCGCCACGCCGCGGTGACCTCCTCGGCCGCGCCGGCGCCCTTCAACGCCAGCACGACGCCGCGATCCTTGGCGAGTGGCAGCGCCCATCGCGCGAGTTTGTCGATCGGGGCGACCGCCCGCGCGGTGACCACATCGGCCAACTCGCTGCTCGACAACTGGGTGGCCAACTCCTCGGCGCGCGCCCTCCGTACCAAGACGGAGTCAAGCCCGAGGTCAGCGACGACCTCCGATAAGAATGTGGTGCGCCGCAGCATGCTCTCGACAAGCACCACGGTGAGGTCCGGGCGGGCGATGGCGAGTGGCACGCCCGGCAGGCCGGCGCCCGAACCGATGTCAACGACAGTCGCGCCGCGGGGGATGAGCACGCCAATGGCAGCGCAGTTCAGCAGGTGGCGATCCCACAACCGAGCCGTCTCGCGTGGGCCCACCAAGCCACGATCAACGCCCGCTCCGGCAAGCCACGAGGCGTAGCGCGTCGCCAGCGGCAGGCGATCACCGAAGACCGACGAGGCCAACGGCGGTGCCGTGGGCAGCGCGACCTCCGGCGCCGGCGGGTCGGAGGGCGCCGCGATGCCGCTACTCCTCGTGCTCTTGGCCCGTCGACCCGTCCGACTCCTCAGACCCGGCGGCGTCGGCCGTCTCGGCGTCGTTCGAGTCTGGGGACGTGTCGGTGTGCTGTACCGCGTCGCCAGCGGCGCGCCGCGTGGGCAGAACCACCACGTAACGCTCGGGTTCGACGCCTTCGGACTCGCTGCGCAGCCCGGCCGCCGCCACCGCGTCGTGGACGACCTTGCGCTCAAAGGCGGACATCGGATTGAGCGCCACCGACTCGCCGGTCGACAGCGCCTTGTCCGCGGCCTGGGCGCCGATCTTCGACAGCTCGGCGCGCCGCCGCGCCCGGTAGCCGG
This sequence comes from uncultured Actinomycetes bacterium, assembly GCA_963747395.1. GTDB lineage: Bacteria > Actinomycetota > Actinomycetes > Acidothermales > Acidothermaceae > JAICLV01. Next base: position 29,474 of record CAVVEX010000013.1, read on the forward strand.
CGATGTCGAGCATCAACCGGCTGCGCGCACCGGTCTCGCGCGCGACGGCGAGCCTGGTCAACTCCTGCAGCGCGTCGAGCACGGCGCCACCCTGCCCGACGAGATGGCGCAGATGCTCGCCGATGACGGCGACGACCGCGCGGTCGCCGTCGACGTCCATGTCGATGTCGCCGTCGACGTCGATGATGTCGAGCAGCGCCTCAAGGTAGTCCGCGGCCGCCTCGCCCTCGCGCTCGAGCAAATCCGGGCCGCTCAGCGCGTCGTCGTCGCCGCCGTCCGCCTGAGCCGCCTGAGCCGCCTGAGCCTCCTGGGCGGATTGGGCTGCCTCAGCGGTGGCGGCCGCGGAATCGACATCACCCTCGTGGTCCGCGTGGCTCGCGTCACCGTTGGCCTCGCTCGTCGCGGTGTCGACCGCGCCGGATTCGGTATCGGAGTCGATCGGGTCATCGGTCGCGTTTGGCACCGTGCGCCTCCCGTCAGAAGAAGTGGATCTGGAAACTTGTGCGATGTGCGGCATTCAGGCCACCGTGCGCTGCGCAGATGTCGCCGGCCGCGGCGATCGGTCGGTCAGCGCGGACTGCCGGGCCGTTGCGGTCGACGTCCGTCGCGCTTGCTCTTCGAGGGCCGCGCGGTTTGCTGACGTCGGATTACGACCGGGGGAGGTTGCGGGGGCGGCGCCTCCTTCTTCCCCCGCTTGCCGAGGCCGCCGAGCACGCCGCCGCCACCACCGCCACCGCCGGTGCCGCCGGTGCCGCCGGTCCCGCCTGTCCCGCCAGTTCCTCCGCCGCCGGTGCGCGCCACCCGCGGCAGAACCGCCTTGGACGATCGGCATCGCCTTGATCACGAAGTGTTGCTGGCCAAGCGACCACACGTTGCTGGTGACCCAGTAGATGAGTACGCCCATCTGGAAGTTCAGACCGAACAGCGCGAACAGCGGCGGCAGCACGTAGAGCAACATCTTCTGCTGCGACTGCATCGGAGTGCCCGACTTCGCGTTACGGGCCATCAGCTGGCGCTGAGTCAGGAACGTGGTCGAGGCCATCACGATGATGGCGACGACGGTGACCACCTTCACCGTGGTCGCGCTGGCATCGAACGCCACCGCTTTCGACGCGGTGCGGAAACCGAGAGCGAGCGGGACGCCGAAGACGTGCGCGTGCCCGGCGCTTTGCAGTTGGGCAGCGGTCCAGCCGTACTGGAAACCCTGGGTCGGCACGTGCTGGTTAGTGCCGCCGTACTCGGAGATGTAGCGCAACACGTGGAACAGCGCGTAAAACACCGGCGCCTGCAAGACCAACGGCAGACAGCCCATCAACGGGTTGACGCCGTGCTCCTTGTACAGCGCCATCGTCTCGCTGCCAAGCCGCTCGCGGTCGTTCTTGTACTTGGTTTGCAGCTCTTTGATCTTCGGCGCGAGTTCCGACATCGCGCGCTGTGACTTGATCTGCTTCACAAACAGCGGGAACAGCAAGATCCGGACCAGGATGGTCAAGAAGAAGACCGACAACCCCCAGCTCACACCGCTACTCGTCCCGAACACCGGCGCGAACAGGGCGTGGATCGCCAGCACGACCTTCGTGATGATCGTGTAGAGCCAGTTCAGGATGTGCGGCACTGGGTCACTCCTGGATTCGCGGACGAAGCCTCGGTCGAGTCGCGGCCCAACGCCGGCGGAACGGGGTCGACGCCGCCGGGGTTCCACGGGTGGCAGCGGCTGATCCGTCGGACACCGAGCCACAACCCGCGCGGTGCGCCGTGCCGGCCGATCGCGACGGCGGTGTACTCGCTACAGCTGGGATAGAACCGGCAGCGCGGTCCGAGCAGTGGGCTGACGAATCGCCGATATCCGGTGATCAGCACCAAAAGCACCCGTGCGGCGAAGCCGGTCGAACCCTGACCCGGCCGGTCGCTGGCCGCGCCGCTCATGACGTGCCTCGTGACTCGGGTCGCGACTCGGGCCGGGTGACGCGCTCGATCGCGGAGTCAAGGTCGCGGGCGAGCTCGGCGGACGTCGCGCCAGCCGCCGCGGGCAGTGCGCGCACGACCAGGCGGGCGCCGGTCGGCAACTTCGCCAGGCGATCGCGGACGACGTGGCGCAGTTGGCGCTGCACCCGATTGCGGCTCACCGCGTCACCGATGGACCGACTCACGACGAACCCGGCGCGAGGCGGGGCGGCGGCGGCTGCACCGTCGGCGGAGAGGTCGAGGTGGACGACGAGACGCGCGCGACCGGCTCGACGGCCGTACCGGACCGCCGCGGCGAAATCCGGGCGCCGCCGCAGCCGGGATGGCGCGGGCAACACGAGTGAATCCGCGATCGGATCAGGCTGACAAAGCCTGGCGACCCTTGCGGCGGCGAGCCGCGAGGATGGCCCGCCCGGCGCGGGTGCGCATGCGCAGCCGGAAACCATGCGTTTTCGCGCGGCGGCGGTTGTTCGGCTGGAACGTGCGCTTGCTCACGGGAGGGCTCCAGGAAAGATCGGGCTCGACGAAGTTCGGCGGGCTAACGGCGGCGGCGAAATCAGACGCCGACGTAGGTCATAAGGACCTACCACGGTACGTGTGCGACCGACGCACGGTCAAACCGGCCGCTCGGCAGGCGCCTCGACGTGACCGCTCATCGCGGCGAGTCTAAATTCGGCGAGGATGGACCGCTTGTGGAGAACTCCTTGAAGCGCGGGGCTGCCGCTGTTAGCGTCCCACGGCCGGACGTTTTGCAGGCCGACGTCACGCACGCGGCGATTCCCGCCACGCTGCGTACACAGGTTGTGGACGACGGTGTGGACGAGTGAAAGAGGTGCCGCGTGTCTGCCCCGTTAGACACCCCCGGCCGCGACGGCGCTGACCTCGCCAAGCTGTGGGAGCGCACCGCGCGCCGGCTGGCCGACCAAGGTGAGTTGTCCGCCCAGTTCCAGGCCTGGATCGCGCTCATCCGTCCGCTCGCCGTCGTCGAGGACACCGTGCTCCTCGCCGCTCCGCACGATTTCGCCAAGGACGTGCTCGAGACCCGGCTGCGCCCCGCGCTGGCGGCCGCGCTCGCCGCCGAGCTCGGCCGCGAGACCCGCGTCGCCGTCACGGTCGAACCGCCGATCGAGCCGCCCGCCGGCCAAACCCCCGAGTACGAGCGCGACGCTGACGACGCCGACGCCACCGATCACACCCCTGACGTGCGCGACCTTCGCGACGAGCGCGACAGCACACCGGCCCGGCCAACCGAGCGAGCCAACGCCCATCTGGGCACCGGTCGCGAAGTCGGCGGACGACGTGACCTCGAGCCGGCGAGGCTCAACCCGAAGTACACCTTCGAGACCTTCGTCATCGGCGCGAGCAACCGGTTCGCCCACGCGGCGGCCGTCGCGGTCGCGGAGGCGCCGGCGAAGGCGTACAACCCGCTGTTCATCTACGGCGAGTCGGGTCTTGGCAAGACACACCTGCTGCACGCCATCGGCCACTACGCGATGAGCCTGTTCCCCGGCGCGCGCGTGCGGTACGTCAGCTCCGAGGAGTTCACCAACGACTTCATCAACTCGATTCGCGACGGCAAGGCCGAGGGCTTCCGCCGGCGCTACCGCGACGTCGACGTGCTGCTGGTCGACGACATCCAGTTCTTGGAGAACAAGGAGCAGACGCAAGAAGAGTTCTTCCACACGTTCAACACGCTGCACAACGCGAACAAGCAGATCGTCATCTCCAGCGACCGTCCGCCCAAGCAGCTCATCACGCTTGGAGGACCGGCTGCGCAACCGGTTCGAGTGGGGATTGCTCACCGACGTACAGCCGCCCGAGCTCGAGACGCGTATCGCGATCTTGCGCAAGAAAGCGGCGCAAGAGCGGCTCAATGTGCCCAACGACGTCATGGAGTACATCGCGAGCAAGATCGCGAGCAACATCCGCGAGCTCGAAGGCGCGCTGATCCGGGTCACCGCGTTCGCCAGCCTCAACCGGCAAGACGTCGACCTGTCGCTCGCCGAGGTGGTGCTCAAAGACCTCATCCCCGACAGCCAGGGCCCGGAGATCACCGCGGCCGACGATCATGGCCGCGACGGCGTCGTACTTCGGCATCTCGCTGGAGGACCTGTGCGGCTCCTCGCGCAGCCGCGCGCTGGTCACCGCCCGCCAGGTCGCGATGTACCTGTGCCGGGAACTCACCGACTTGTCGCTGCCGAAGATCGGCCAGCACTTCGGCGGCCGCGACCACACCACCGTCATGCACGCCGATCGCAAGATCCGCTCGCTGATGGCCGGACGACGCGCGGTCTACAACCAGGTGACCGAGCTGACCAACCGCATCAAGTCGCAGGCCAGGTAATCGCGGTGTCATCTGTCGCCGTCGTGTTAGGTGTCACTGCAGTGTCAGATGTGACAAAAGAGACCGGCGCACTAGTCCGTGCTGGCCACTGTGCACAGGTTGGGGACAACCTTGTGGACCGCCTTGGTAAACCGGTGGGAACCACCCTGCACAACCTGGGATGAACTGTGGTCGGCCGTCGCTAGCATGAGCGCCGTCCCCACCGAATCCGAGTCGCGACGCCGTCATCCACAGTTGGCGCCAACCCACATTATGCCGCCTGACCTGCGCGAACGCGCGTTGTCCACACAGTCCACCGCCCTTATGACGACGTCGGTCTTGTCATCATGGAACACGACACCGACCAGGACGTGCACCGGGCGACTCCGGCGGTCTGACGATCCGGAGCTCGAACGCAATTCCCAGCAGGCGGGTGGTTACGCATGAAGTTCCAGGTCGAGCGAGACGTGTTCGCCGAGGCGGTCGCGTGGACGGCGCGCACCCTGCCGCAGCGGCCGCCGGTGCCCGGTGCTGGCCGGTCTCTTCTCGAGGAGCGCTTCCGGCCAGGGCCGCTTGCGCTGTCGGTTTCGACTACGAGGTGGCGGCCAACGCCGAGATCGACGGCCACGGTCGCCGAGCCCGGCCGGGCGCTGGTCTCCGGCCGGCTGCTCGCCGAGATCACCCGCAGCCTGCCGGCCGCGCCGGTCGAGGTCACCATCGACGGCGCCCGGCGTGGTCATTCGTGCGGCAGCGCGCGGTTCACGCTGCCGACCCTGCCGGTGGAGGACTACCCGACCTGCCCGAGATGCCGTCGACGGCCGGCACGATCGGCGCCGACCTTTCGCGGCCGCGGTCGTCGCAGGTCGTGATCGCGGCCGGTCGCGACGACACGCTGCCGGTGCTGACCGGCGTGCGCATCGAGATCGACGGCGACCGGCTGACCCTGGCCGCCACCGACCGCTACCGGCTGGCGGTGCGCGAGCTGCGTTGGCGCCCGGAGCGGCCCGGCTGTCCGCCGTCGCGCTGCGTCCCGGCGCGCACGCTGGCCGAGACCGCCAAGTCGCTGACCGGCGGCGCTCAGGTGAGCGTCGCGCTCTCGACCGGTGACGGCGCCGGCGCCGGCCAAGGCGCTGATCGGCTTCGCGGGCAAGGGCGCGGCTGGCCAACACGGCGAGCGCCGCACCACCACGCGGCTGCTCGACGGGGAGTACGCCAAGTACCGCTCGCTGCTGCCCGACTCGTGCGCCGCTCTGCGGCCAGTCGAGACTGGCTCGTTCGTCGAGGCGGTCAAGCGGGTTGCCCTGGTCGCGCCGCGCAACACCCCGGTGCGGCTGACCTTCACCGCCGACCAGGTGCTGCTCGACGCGGGCACCGGCGACGAGGCCCAGGCGTCCGAGTGGCTCGACGCGCGAGCACCGACGCCCCGGCCGAGGACTCTCGATCGCGTTCAACCCGGCGCTACCTGCTCGACGGCCTGGGCGCGGTCGACGCGGAGACCACCGCGGTTGGGTTCACCACGCCGAAGAAGCCGGCGAGCCTGCCCGGCGGCAAGGAGTCGGAGAGCCGGCCACCGACGGCGACCGCCGACGACTTCCGCTACCTGCTGATGCCGGTCCGGCTGTCCGGCTGACTCGCGCAGCCCGGCGCGGGCTCGGCCCACGGGCAGTCTGCGACGGCGGGAGCAGGCGGCGGCGCACGAGAGGAGGAACTCGTGCGAGATCGGGATGGTCGGGCTCGGCCGCATGGGCGGCAACATGGCCGAGCGGCTGCGCCGGGCGGGGCACACCGTCGTCGGCTACGACAGCAACTCCGAGCAGCGGGACGTCGAGTCCTGCAGGAACTCGTCGACCGGCTGGCCGCGCCGCGGGCGATCTGGGTGATGGTCCCGGCCGGTGCGCCGACGCACGAGACGATCTAGCAGCTCGGTGAGCTGCTCGATCGCCGGGGACCTGGTCATCGACGGCGGCAACTCGCAGCTACACCGATGATCAGGGGCACGCCGCCAAGCTCGGCGAAGCAGCGGCATCGGCTTCGTGGACTGCGGTGTGTCCGGCGGGGTGTGGGGGTTGAAGAACGGCTACGCGCTGATGGTCGGCGGCGACGCCCGACCACGTCGCGGCAGGCGCAGCCCGCCTTCGACGCGCTGAAGCCGCCGGGTGACTCCGGTTTCGTGCACGCCGGCCCGGTCGGCGCCGGCCACTTCGCCAAGATGGTGCACAACGGCATCGAGTACGGCATGATGCAGGCCTACGCCGAGGGCTAGGAGCTGCTGGTGGCGACCGACGTCGTCACCGACGTCCCCGGCGTCTTCAGCAGTCTGGCGCGAGGGCACGGTCATCCGGTCCTGGCTGCTCGACTTGCTCGATGCCGCGCTGGACGGCGACCCCGAGCTCGAGCAGCTCGCGCGGCTGGGCCGAGGACTCCGGCGAGGGCCGGTGGACGGTGCAGGCCGCGATCGACCACGCCGTACCGATGCCGGTGATCACCGCGGCGCTCTTCGCCCGCTTCGCCTCCCGGCAGGACGACTCGCCGGCGATGAAGGTCGTGGCCGCGCTGCGCAACCAGTTCGGCGGCCACGCGGTCACCCCGAGGCGGCCGGCGCGCAGACCGGCGAGGCACCGGCGCGACGACCGGCGCGACCGAGCACAGCCGGCACCGCCGGCGTCGCCCGCACTGACGCCGTGCACATCGCCCACCTCTCGCTGACCGACTTCCGTTCCTACGCGTCGGTCGAACTGGCGCTCGAGCCCGGCGTCACGCGCGCTGGTCGGACCCAACGGGCAGGGCAAGACCAACCTCGTCGAGGCGGTCGGGTACCTCGCCACGCTGGACAGCCACCGGGTCGTCGAGCGACGCCGCGTTGGTCCGGCGTGGGCGCCGGGCAGGCGGTCGTGCGCGGTCGGCGTCATCCGCGACGACTCGGTCGATGCTGCTCGAGATCGAGATCAACCCCGGCAGGGCGAACCGCGCGCGGGTCAACAAGCTCGCCGGTGCGCGCCCGCGGGAGATGCTCGGCGATTTTTCGTACCGTGCTGTTCGCTCCGGAGGACCTCGCGCTGGTGAAGGGCGATCCCAGCGAGCGCCGGCGGTTTCTCGACGAGCTGTTGGTCGCGCGCGCCCCCGGCTGGCCGGGCCGCGCGATCCGACTACGACCGGGTGCTCAAGCAGCGCAACGCGCTGCTGAAGACGGCCGGCCGGCTCGCCGCGGCGGCGGCGGCCGACCTGCGCACGCTCGACGTCTGGGACGTGCATCTGTCACCGCGCGGCGCCGCAGTCGCTGGCCGCCCGCGCTGGAGCTGGTCGACGCGCTGCGGCCCCTGGTTGAGAAGGCGTACGCGGCGGTCGCCCGCGGTGCTGAGCGGGCCAAGCCCGCGAGCACTCGACTACGTCAGCTCGCTCGGGCCCGACGTCATGCTCGAGCCCGACGCAGACGTGCTGGCGGCCGCGTTGCAGGCGGCGCTTGCCGCCGCCCGCGGCGACGAGCTCGAGCGCGGAGTCACGCCTGGTCGGCCCGCACCGCGACGAGCTGGCGGTAGGTGTCGACGGGCTCCCGCGCGCGGGTACGCGAGCCACGGTGAGTCGTGGTCGCTCGCGCTCGCGCTGCGGCTCGCCTCCTACGACCTGCTGCGCGCCGACGGTGGCGAGCCGGTGCTGATCCTGGACGACGTGTTCGCCGAGCTCGACGCCGACCGCCGGGAGCGGCTCGCGGCGCTGGTCGCGCCGGCCGAGCAGGTGCTGATCACCGCGGCCGTCGCGGCCGACGTGCCCGAGGAACTCGCGGGCGCGAGGGTGGACGTCATGGACGGGCAGGTGCGGCGTGTCCGATGACGGCGTGCCTGACGGCGCGACCGGCGGCAGGGCCGACGATCTTGACCGGGGCCGACGCGGCGTCGCCGACCCGGCCGTTGTCCGGCGTCGACTTGGCTCGGGCCGCGCTCGCCCGGGCCCGGGAGGAGGCGCGCGCTCGCGGCGCCGCGCCGAACCGCCGCGGCAGGGCGGACGGCGCTCGGTCGGGATCGAAGGCCCGTTCGAGTGGTCGCCGCCGCGACCCGGGCGACCCCGAGCCGCTGGGCGAGACGCTCGGCCGGCTGCTGGCCGAGCGAGGTTGGGACGTGCCAGCGGCAGTCGCCGGCGTGACGCAACGCTGGCCGGAGATCGCCGGCGCCGAGCTTTCCGCGCACTGCCGCCCCGACAAGTTCGACGACGGTGTGCTCACCCTGGTCGCTGAGTCCACCGCGTGGGCGACGCAGATCCGACTGCTGCTGCCGCAGCTGCACCGCCGGCTCGACGAGGTCGTGGGCCAGGGGATCGTCCGCCGCGTCGAGGTGCGCGGGCCAGCCGGGCCGGATTGGCGGCGCGGCCCGGCTTCGGGTCCGCGGACCCGGCCCGCGTGACACTTACGGGTGACGGCTTCTCGGCGTGTCAAGGTACGGGGGTTCACAAGCCTCCGCGATAGGCGCGCAAATCCACAGCTAGGGCCCGTGGCGGCCCGGTTGTGGCCGTGACCCAGGTACACTGGAACCCAATCCTCAGACACCAGCGGCGCTGTGCGCGAGCGTAAGCGAATGCAGCGGCAAAACCACATGTGCCCACACCGGGTGCGGTGGAGAGGGGCAGGAGGCAACCGCACCCGTGAGCAACGAGTCCGTCGCGACCGCGACCGAAGATCTCGTCCCGACCCCTGACGGCTCAACGAACGGATCGGCGCCTGACAGCTACAACGCCGAGTCATCCAGGTCCTCGAGGGCCTGGAGGCGGTTCGCAAGCGCCCGGGCATGTACATCGGCTCCACCGGTGAGCGGGGCCTGCACCACCTGGTCTACGAGGTGGTCGACAACTCCGTCGACGAGGCGCTGGCCGGCTACTGCGACACATCGAGGTCGACGCTGCTGCGCGGACGGCGGGGTGCGGGTCGTCGACAACGGCCGCGGCATCCCGGTCGACGATGCACCCGGTCGAGAAGCGGCCGGCGGTCGAGGTCGTGCTCACCGTGCTACACGCCGGCGGCAAGTTCGGCGGCGGCGGCTACGCGGTCTCCGGCGGCCTGCACGGCGTCGGCGTCTCCGTCGTCAACGCGTTGTCGAGCCGGCTCGAGGTCGAGATCACCGCGACGGTTACGTCTGGCGCCAGAGCTACGAGCTCGGCGTGCCCACCGCGCCCCTCGCCAACGGGGCGCAGCGACCGACGAGACCGGCACCACGCATCACCTTCTGGGCCGACGCAGAGATCTTCGAGACCACCGACGTACACCTTCGAGACGCTGTCGCGCCGCTTCCAGGAGATGGCGTTCCTCAACAAGGGCCTGACCATTGACGCTGATCGACGAGCGGCCGCCGACGACGATCGCAGGCGGACGACGCGAAGCCGACGGCAGGCAGTCGAGCGTACAGGTCATCTACCGCTACGACGGCGGCATCGTCGACTTCGTCGCGCCACATCAACGCCGTACCAAGCCGAGCCGGTGCATCCCAGACGTCATCTAGTATCGAGGCCGAAGACACCGATCGCGGCATGAGCGCTCGAGGTCGCGATGCAGTGGAACAACGGCTACAGCGAGTCCGTGCACACCTTCGCGAACACCATCAACACCCATGAGGGCGGCACCCACGAAGAGGGCTTCCGGGCGGCGCTGACCTACGCTCGATGAACGAGTACGCGCGGGAGCGACTGGAACCTCATCAAGAGAGAAGGACGACCGAAGCTCTCCGGCGAAGACATTCGCGAAGGCCTGATCGCCATCGTCTCGGTCAAGCTGCGCCGAGCCGCAGTTCGAGGGACAGACGAAGACCAAGCTCGGCAACACCGAGGCCAAGACGTTCGTGCAGAAGGTGTGCAACGACCAGCTCGGCGGCTGGCTCGAGAAGAACCCCGGCGAGGGCAAAGACGATCGTCCGGAAGGCCATCCAGGCCGCAGCGGCGCGGATGGCGGCACGCAAGGCACGCGACCTCGCCCGTAACCGCAAGGGGCTGCTCGGTGGCGGCGGGCTGCCCGGCAAGCTGATCGACTGCCAGAGTCGCACATCCCGGAGGAGTGCGAGCTGTTCATCGTCGAGGGCGACTCCGCCGGGGGGTCGGCGCGCGCAACGGCCGGGACCCGCGTACGCAGGCGATCCTGCCGATCCGCGGCAAGATCCTGAACGTCGAGAAGGCTCGGATCGACCGGGTCCTGCAAGAACAACGAGGTGCAGGCGATGATCTCCGCGCTGGGTACCGGCGTTCACGAAGACTTCGACCTCGACAAGCTGCGCTACCACAAGATCGTGCTGATGGCCGACGCCGACGTCGACGGCCAGCACATTCGAACGCTGCTGCTCACCTTGCTGTTCCGGTTCATGAAGCCGCTGATCGAAGCCGGGCTACGTCTATCTCGCGCAGCCGCCGCTGTACAAGTTGAAGTGGACGCAGCGGACGACGCTCGACTACGCCTACACCGATCGCGAGCGCGACGGCGCTGCTGCAGGCGCGGCGTCGCGAGGCGGGCCGCAAGATCCCCAAGGAGGAGCATCCAGCGATACAAGGGCCTGGGCGAGATGAACGCCGACGAGCTGTGGGCAGACGACGATGGATCCGCCGCACCGGCGTCTGCTGCAGGTCACCCTCGAGGACGCTGCTCCAGGCCGACGAGACCTTCAGCCATCCTGATGGGCGAGGACGTCGAGGCAGCGCCGCAAGTTCATCCAACGCAACGCCAAGGACGTTCGCTTCCTCGACATCTAGATCGCCTACTGTCGGCAGCGGCACCGCTTGACATGAAGAGGGATCCGCAGGTGACCGAGACCACCGACCTGCCAGGCCCGAGGGCGGTCGCGTCGAGCCGGTCGACCTGCAAGGTCGAGATGCAGCGCAGCTACCTCGACTACGCGATGAGCGTCATCGTCGGGCGCGCGCTGCCCGACGTTCGGGATGGCTTGAAGCCGGTGCACCGTCGCGTCCTCTACGCGATGTACGACGGCGGGTACCGGCCAGACCGCGGCTACAGCAAGTGCGCGCGCGTCGTCGGCGACGTCATGGGCAACTACCACCCGCACGGTGACAGCGCGATCTATGACGCCCTCGTCCGCCTCGCGCAGCCGTGGGCGTTGCGCTACCCGCTGGTCGACGGCCATGGCAACTTCGGGTCGCCGGGCAACGACGCCGCGGCCGCCATGCGGTACACCGAGTGCCGCATGGCGCCGCTGGCCATGGAGATGGTGCGCGACATCGACGAGGACACCGTCGACTTCGCGCCCAACTACGACGGGCGCGACCAACGAGCCCGCCGATCCTGCCGAGTCGGTTCCCCAACCTGCTGGTCAACGGCTGGGCCGGCATCGCGGTCGGGATGGCCACCAACATCCCGCCGCACAACCTGCGCGAGGTCGCCGCGGGCGTCCAGTGGGCATTGAGCGACCCCGACGCCACTCGCGAAGAGCTGCTTGAGGCGGTGATCGACGGATCAAGGGCCCCGACTTCCCGACCGGCGCGCTACGATCGTCGGCACGCAGCGGCATCGAGACGGCGTACCGCACCGGTCGCGGCTCCGATCACGATGCGCGCGGTCGTCGAGGTCGAAGAGAGCCAGAAGCGCCGGCGACTGTCTGGTCATCACGCAACTGCCGTACCAGGTCAACCCCGACAACCTCGCGTTGAAGCATCGCCGACCTCGTCAACGAGCGGAAAGCTCGGCGGCATCGCCGACATTCGCGACGACTCGTCAGTCACGACACCGGGCATGCGCTCGTCATCGTCCTCAAGCGCGACGCGGTCGCGAAGGTCGTGCTGAACAACCTCTACAAGCACACGCAGCTGCAAGACACGTTCGGCGCCAACATGCTCGCGCTCGTCGACGGTGTGCCGCGCACGCTGACCCTCGACGAGTTCGTCCGGTACTGGATCGCGCACCAGATCGAGGTCATCCACGGCGCACCCGATACCGGCTGCGCAAGGCCGAAGAGCGCGCGCACATCCTGCGTGGCCTCCTCAAGGCGCTGGACGCACTGGACGAGGTGATCGCGTCTGATCCGCGCCGTCGCGACCGTCGACGACGCGCGCGCCGGCCTGATGGCGCTGCTCGAGATTGACGAGGTGCAGGCCACCGCGATCCTCGACATGCAGCTGCGCCGACTGGCTGCGCTGGAACGCGCAGAAGATCATCGACGAGTACGACGAAGCTCGAGTCGCGGATCGCCGACTACACCAACATCCTGGCGGACGAGGCGCGGCAGCGGCACGATCGTCAGCGACGAGCTCGCGGAGATCGTCGACAAGTACGGCGACGAGCGGCGCACCGAGATCGTCCCGTTCGACGGCGAGATGTCGATCGGAGGACCTGATCGCCGAGGAGGACGTCGTCGTCACCATCACCCGCGGCGGCTACGCCAAGCGCACGAAGACCGATCTCTATCGCGCGCAGCGCCGTGGCGGCAAGGGGGTCTCGCGGCGCAGCTCTCGCCAGGACGACATCGTCGAGCACTTCTTCGTCACCACCACCCACCACTGGCTGCTGTTCTTCACCAACAAGGGTCGGGTGTACCGCGCCAAGGCATACGAGCTTCCCGAGGCCGGCGCGATGCGCGCGCGGCCAGCACGTCGCGAACCTGCTCGCGTTCCAGCCGGACGAGCAGATCGCCCAGGTGCTCGACGCTCGAAGGACTACGAGCGTCGCGCCGTACCTGGTGCTGGCGACGCGCGCCGGAATGGTCAAGAAGACCCGCCTCGCGCGAGTACGACTCCAACCGCACCGGCGGCGTCATCGCGATCAACCTGCGCGAGGGCGACGAGGTGATCGCGGCGCCGCCTCGTGCTGCGCCGACGACGACCTGCTGCTGGTGTCGCGAAAGGTCAGTCGCATGCGATTCCAGGCCGACGACGAGGCCTTGCGCCCGATGGGCCGAGCGACCCGGTGTCATCGGCATGCGCTTCAAGGCCGGCGACGAGTCTGCTGGCGATGATGGTCGCCCGGCCGGACGGCTTCGTTTTCACCGCCACCGATGGCGGCTACGCGAAGCGCACGCTCGGTCGACGAGTATCCGCTGCAGGCCGAGGCGGGCAGGGCGTGCTGACCGCGAAGCTCACCGATGACCGCGGTGGGCTGGTCGGCGCGCTGATGGTCGATGGGCTCGACGAGGTGTTCGCGATCACGTCGGGCGGTGGGGTGATCCGCACCCGCGTCGACGAGGTGCGTCCGACGTCGCGGGCGACGATGGGGGTCCGCTTGATCGACCTCGCCGACGGGCGACTCGGTGGTCGGCGTGACGCGCAACGCGGAGTCCGCGGCCGTCGTCGACGAGATCGGTGGAATCGGCGACGCGGATCTTGGCGACCTCGCCGGCATCGACAACGTCGACAACATCGACGGCGCGGGGGCGGGCTTGATCGACGCGGACCTCGCCGACGGCTCGGCTGCCGACACGCGGCAGCGTGACGGCGGTAAAGTCGCGGGAGCGCAGGGCGACTCCCCTGCCGATCCGGCCACCGATTCTGCCGCCGACCCGGAACAGGGAGACTCGTGAGCGATCCCACCCGGCCAGGCGCTCGCCGTCCGGCGACCACCGCGGACCCGCATCCGGCAACCGATTCGCCAAACCCCGCCGCGGCTGGCTCGCTGGCCACCGGGATGGCGCTCGATGAAGACCGGTCGCCAGTGCGGGTGGCGTTGGCCCGTCGCGGCCCTCGGCGGGCCCGGCTCGTGGTCAAGCACGTCGATCCGTGGACCGTCATGAAGGTCACCTTCGTCGTGACGTTGGTGATCCTGGTCGTACTGGTCGTCGCGACAGCGATCATCTACGCGGTACTCGGCCAGATGGGCGTCTGGGATCAGATCAACAACCTGGTCAACGAGGTGGCGCCGACGACGGCCAGCCAGTCGTTGCGCAACCCGCTCACCGGCAGCCGGATCATTGGCATTGTCGCGATCGTCGGCGCGATCAACGTGGTGCTGATGACCGCGCTCGCCACCCTTGCGGCGGCGATCTACAACCTGATCTCCGACCTCGTCGGGGGCATCGAGGTGACCCTCGCCGACCCGTGAGGTCTCCCGAGGTCTCGCGAGGTCGGGCCGCTGCACCGGGCCGTTGCACCGGGCCGTTGCACCGGGCCGTTGCACCGGCGGCCGAATTGGGCGGTGGCCCCCCCATCGGATACCCTCGCTAGGCACGCTTGGGCCTGTAGCTCAGTCGGTTAGAGCGCATCCCTGATAAGGATGAGGCCGGAGGTTCAAGTCCTCCCAGGCCCACCCCCGACATCGACGCGGTCGAGGTAGGTGAACATCGGTGAAGAAGTTCCTCATGCTCGCAGGCTCGCCGCGGTTGGCGGGTTCTTCGCCTACCGTCGCTGGCAGGCGGCGCAGGCCGAAGAAGACCTGTGGATCGAGGCGACAAGCGCCGAACCCGTGTCGAGCGCCGCCAGTAACTGACCCGCAGCCACCTCTCGGGGACGTAGCTCAATTGGCAGAGCACCGCCTTTGCAAGGCGGGGGTTAGGGGTTCGATTCCCCTCGTCTCCACCTCAAGCTCCACCCAGCCCCCCGCTTGCCGGTTCAGCGGTTGACGGGTCCCGACCACCGGTACAGGTGCTCGGGGCGACCGGCAGCGCCGTACCGGAGTCCGAAGTCGACGACGCCTGAGTCAGAGAGGAACTTGAGGTATCGCCGGGCGATCCCCTGGCTGATGCCGGCTCGGTTTGCGAGCTCCCCGGCCGAGATGCCGCCGTCCGACTCGCGAAGCGTCTCGGCCACCCGAGCGAGCGTCGGACCCGAGATGTTCTTCGGCAGGGACTCCGCGCCGCTGGTCCGGAGCAACCCGTACAGGCGGTCGATGTCGCGCTGCTCGGCGTGCTGCATGGCCTGCAACCGATCCCGTGCGGCGGCGTAGCTTTCGAACCGGTCGCGGAAGGTGCGAAAGGTGAACGGCTTGACGATGTAATGGACGACGCCGAGCTGCATGGCGCCGCGTAGCGTGTCGACGTCCTTCGCGGAGGTGATGGCTATGACGTCGACGTGCAGGCCGGGGAACGCGCGGAGTCGGCGCAGCACGTTGACGCCGTCCATGTCGGGCAGGTAGATGTCGAGAAGCACGAGATCGGGCGCCAAGCGTTCGACCAGAGAGAACGTCTCGGCGCCGGTCGCGGCTGCGCCGACAACCTCGAAGCCGGGCACCCGCTCGACGAACTGACGGTGCACCGACACCGCCATGAAATCGTCGTCGACGACGAGGGTGCGGATCACGTCGCCGCCGCTTCCAGCGACGTGCTGGGCGACGTGAGCGGTATCACGACGGTGAAGACGGCGCCGTCGACGTTCGCGACCGAGATTCGGCCGCCGCGACACCGGACCTCGCGGCTCACCAGCGCCAAGCCGAGGCCGCGACGACGACTCGCGTCGCGGGCGACCTTGGTGGTGAATCCGTCGCGGAAGATTTCTTCGGCAAGCGAGGAATCGATGCCGGCGCCGGAGTCGTGCACGCGGATCACAAGATCCGTGCCCGCGACGGCCAACGCAAGCTCGCGCAGGGGCTCGGCTACTACCAGAAGTACGGCGTCAAGGTGCAGCTCAGCACGGAGCAGCAGGGGCGTCGGCGCGGAGGACGCGGTGGCTTCCGGCCAGGTAGACATGGCGGGCGCCTGGTACGTGCACACCATCGACTTCCAGCAGGCGGGCAAGGATGTCATCGACGTCGTGCAGCTCAGCGGCGCGCCGGGCGAACGCGAGATGTGCAAGAACGGATCTAGCGTCAAGTCGGCGGCCGACTGGAAGAGCAAGGCGGTCGGCGTCACGGACCTTGGTTCGGGCACCGACGACCTCACGTTGTACATGGCGTCCAAGGGCGGCCTCACCAGCAAGGACTTCACTCGCGTCGGCGTCGGCGCCGGAAGCACCTTCATCGCCGCACTGCAGCACGGCAAGATCGTTTGTGGCATGACCTCGCAGCCGACAGTGGCAGAGGTCGAGAAGCTGGGCCTCGGCTACTCGGCCATCGACCTCGCGTCGACGGCGGGCGCGCAGCAGGCGCTCGGGGGGACCTACCCGTCGGCGTCGGTGCTCGCACAGGATTCGCTGCGGCGCGCCCGGTCCCGACCCCCGGGGCCGGGCGGCCCCTTCGCCCAGCCGTCCGCGCGGCCTCGCTGCTCGCCGGGCGCTAGCGTGGGCAGGTCGCCATGTCCAACGGGTGAGGAGGGACCGCCATGAATCGACGTCCGCTCGGGTCGACCGGCATTGAGGTCAGCGAGGTCGGGCTCGGCGCTTGGCAGCTCGGCAACACCGACCAGTGGGTCGGCCCAGACCATGACGCGTCCCTGCGGATCGTGGAGGCGGCACTCGCGCTCGGCGTGAACCTGTTCGACACCGCACCGGGCTACGCGGGAGGCCGCAGCGAGCAGTTGCTCGGCGAGGCGCTCGAAGGTCGGCGTCCGGACGTCGTGCTGGTCACCAAGTTCGGTCACAAAGCCGATGGCACCAGCGACTGGGACGCCGCCCACATCGAGCCAGCCGTCGAGCGCAGCCTCAACGCGTTGCGCACCGACCACCTCGACGTGATCCTGATGCACAGTCCGCCGAGCGAGTTGCTCGACGGCACGACCGCCGAGCACTACAAGGAATTCGAGCGGCTGCGCAGCGCGGGCGTCGTCCGAGCCTACGGCGCTTCTGTCGACTGGGGCGCCGACATTGACACCGTCGTGAACACCACCGACAGCCAAGTCCTCGAGGTGCTGCTGCACGCATTCCACCAAGAACCGTTGGCCGCGCTGAAGAACGCCAGCGCGAAAGGCGTCGGCGCCATCGTCAAGGTCCCCCTTGACTCCGGGTGGCTGAGCGGACGGTACGGCAAGGATTCGCGCTTTTCCGACGTCCGTTCTCGTTGGACGCCCGCTGACATCGAACGGCGTGCGGCACTCGTCGAGCAGTTCAAAGCTTTGTTGCCCGACGACGTGGGCATGCCGCACGCCGCATTACGCTGGCTTCTTGCCCAGAGCTGCGTCTCGTCGATCATTCCCGGCGCGAAGTCGCTCGACCAGTTGAACGACAATGTGGCTGCGGCCGACGCGGCGTTGCCCGACGAAACCGCGCGCGCGATCGAAGCCTTATGGGCAAGGGAAATTCAGGCCGATCCGCTGCCTTGGTGAATGAGCGGCAACCGTGCGCGCGTGTCATCGTCGGCCGGAGTGCAGACAACGATGCGATGCTCGGGCAGTCCGGAAACTGCGAGGTTGGTCGACACGAACCGCAACGTGAACGCCCGCCAGCCGGAGCAGATGATCGGTCGGCCCTGCTCGAGCCAGGTGTACCAGGTGACGCCAACGCGGGCGAGTTGCGCGACCTCCTCGCGACGAAGGCCAGCGGTGCGACGGCGAAGGCCGGGCGGCAACCCGTACCTCTTGCTGACGGTGGTCGGCGCCGAACTCGGCATGGCCGTCAACCCGACGAGCGCGGACGGCGACAACCTGACGGGGGGTCAGGACTCGTGGTGGGCGGCGTCCTCAGGAGACGTCAGGTCGGCTGTCGAGTCACCGTTCTCGCCCTCAGCCGGGATCGGGTAGGGCGTGAGCTGCACCGGCTTGCCGGCCTGCGACAGCCACGCCACGGCGGCGCCGATCGCGCTGCCGATCGCCATGAACAGAAGGGCGATCGGCCAGCGGCGGCGCTTCTTAGCCAGCGGCTCGGCGCCCCGTAGCACCGCGGCCGCGAGCATTCCCCGGCGGATGGCCTCCTTGCGGGCGGGCTCGGACGTGACCATGAACTCGTCGAACTTGTGCGAAGCCTGGTCGACCATCGACGTCGCCATCGGCACCACCGTTGGGATGACGCGGTCCTGCATGACCGCACGCGCCTGCTTCAGCTGCTTGGACGCTTCCATGGAAGCCATTCGGGCCGCCTCACTCGCTCGTTGCTGCATCCTCCGGCGCATCATCCACGCGGCCGGCAGGTTCATCACGGCGGCCTTCGCCGCCGTGCTGGCGGCTGAGCGCGCGGTGCTGCTCTTCATCGCCAGCTTGCCGGCGCCCTTCGAGATTTCGGTCGCCATGCCGGCTTTGAGCGCGGTCTTGGTTCCCATCCGCGCCTTGAGGGCCGTCTTGAGGGCGGCCTTGTCGATCATGGACTTGCCAGCCAGCTTCCCGGCGACCTTCGCTTGCGCCTTGTCGGCTCGCATCCGTGCCTTGTCGGCGTGCTCGCGGGCCTTCTCCGCCTGCGCAACGGCTTTCGCGATGCTCCCCTTCGCCTGATGCCGGATGGCGTCGGCACGCGCACCCACAGTGTCGGCGATCTTGTCTGTCGTGACGGTCATCGGTCCCTCCGCATTGAGTTGTCGAAACCGCGCGTGCCTTAACCTACGGGCCTAGCTGGCGCTTGCCCGCCCGGTCGGGCAGGTAACCCCCGGCTCCAACGGTACGACGACCGGTGAGCGCTGTCGCGTGGAAAGA
>CAVVEX010000014.1:0-149906 GCA_963747395.1 uncultured Actinomycetes bacterium
TTTGCGGCCACACGAACATCGCGGTGCTCGCGGCGCTGTCGCGGAGCAAGCAGATCGACTTCGTCAACACGCGACATGAGCAGATCGCCGCACACGCGGCCGACGGCTACGCCCGCGCGACCCGGCGGGCTTCGGTGCTTCTCACGCATCTCGGCCCGGGTCTGACGAACGCAGCCACGGGAGTGGCGAACGCCGCTCTCGACTGAAATTTCCGATGGTCGTCATCGCGGGAGACGTCCCGTCGCACTTCTACGGCAAGCACCCACACCAAGAGGTCAATCTCCACGCCGACGCGTCGCAGTGGGAGATCTACCGCCCGTTCGTGAAGCGGGCATGGCGTGTCGATTCGCCGCACCTGATGCCCGAGATCCTCGACAAGGCCTTTGCCACCTGCCGAGAACGGCCAGACCCGGACCGGTGCTGGTCGACGTCCCGATGGACGTGTTCTCGGCGCAGGTCGACGTCGCCCGCTTCGACCGCGTCATGCGAAACACCGCTCAGCTCGCACGACCCGACGTTGGACGAGAGGGTCGCCGAGCGAATCGTGCGCAACCTCGTCGAAGCCGAGTCGCCGGTGCTCTACGTCGGCGGCGGCGTGATACTCGCGGGCGCTACTGACGAACTGCGGCAACTCGCCGAGCTGCTGTCGTTGCCGGTGGCCCACTCTTTGATGGGCAAGGGCGCGGTCCCTGACGACCACCCGCTCGTGCTGGGGATGACCGGCTTCTGGGGCACGAAGTTCATCAACGACACGTGCCGCAATGCCGACTGGGTGCTGGCTTTGGGCACACGCTTCGCGGAGGCGGACTCCTCATCATGGGACGACGCCTACACATTCTCGTTTCCCCCCGCGAAGCTTATGCACGTCGACATCGACCCTGCCGAGCTGGGTCGCAACTACCCCTTTGAGATCGGCGCCGTCGCCGACCTCAAGGAGGCGCTCACGGTGCTGTTGCGCGTCGCACGAAGGCTCTCGCCCGACGGGGTCGATCGACCCGAGTTGATCGACTCAGTTCGCGCCGAGCGGGCGTCCTTCAAGGCTTCTAACGCCGAGGCGCAGAAGAGCGACGCGTGGCCAATGCGCCCGGAGCGAATCCTCGCCGACGTTCGGGATGTGCTGCCACGGGACGCCATCATCACGACGGACGTCGGCTGGAACAAGAACGGCGTCGGCCAGCAATTCGACGTGCTGACGCCAGGCTCGATCCTCACACCGGGCGGCTACGCCACGATGGGTTTCGGCGCTCCAGCCGCACTAGGCGCGAAGATCGCACACCCCGACCGCGCCGTGATCTCGCTTGTCGGCGACGGCGGTTTCGGCCAGAACCCGGCGCTGCTCAGCACGGCCCGCGAACGCAACATCGCAGTCGTGTGGGTCGTCATGAACAACAACGCATTCGGCACCATCGCCGGCCTGGAGCTCGCCCACTTCGACACCACCTACGGCACGGTGTTCGAAGACACCGCTGGCGAGCCGGCCGTGACAGACTTCGCCGCCATCGCGCGCGGCTACGGCATCGAGGGCATCCGCGTCGCAAACGCCGCAGACTTCAAGCCCGCTCTCGAGAAGGCCCTCTCCTCCGGTCGGCCGGCCGTCATCGACGTCCTCATGCGGAACGTCCCGACGCCGACCGCGGGTCACTGGAACATCATGGACATCTACACACCCGAGCGGCGGTTGCACCACGTGGCGACCGAGATCCGGTGACCGACGGTGGTGATGTACTCGCTTGAACACCTCACCCTCCTGGGTTGCACGCCGCCGAAGCTCGTTCACATCGCGGCGGACGCCGGCTACGACCACGTCGGGCTGCGAACCATGCCGCTCGGCGTACCGGGCGAGCCGGATTGCGACGTCGCGGCGAATCCCGCGCTGTTGCGGGAAACGCAGAACGCCCTTGCAGCAACCGGTTTGACCGTCAGCGACGTGGAGGTTGTGCGGATCGCGTCCGGAGTTGATCCGCGTGCCTACGAACGCGGCTTCGCCGCGGCGGCGGAGCTCGGCGCGACCGATGTCACGACGAGCATCTGGACGTCGGACACGGCGTACGCGCGGGACGCCTTCGACGCAACCTGCGCCGTGGCGAAGCCCTACGGGTTACGGCTCAACGTCGAATTCGTCGCGATCGCCGAGGTCAGGACACTCGCACAGGCGGTCGACCTCCTGCGGTCCGTCGATGCAACCAACATCGGACTACTGCTCGACACATATCACGTGCACAGAGCCCGGACGGACGTCGCAGAACTCGATGGCCTGCCGAGCGAGTGGTTCCACTATTGCCAGCTGTGCGACGCGCCAGCAGCGATCCCGGCGTCGGCCGACGCGATCCGGGAGGAAGTGCGAGAGCACCGCCTCTTCCTCGGTGAAGGTCGCATCGACGTCGCGGGAATCCTCGCGCGGCTGCCCGACGTGACGTACGCGCTCGAGATTCCCAACCTGGCGCGACTCGAGGAGGCTGGCCCTCTTGAATACGCCCGCCGCTGCCTGTCGACGGCCAAGGCGTACTTTGCGCATCGCCAAGCACGGCCAGCTTAGGCGCGTACCGAATGGACGCCACGTGACGTTTCGTGACAGGAGCTGATCGCCATCATCGTCGTGCTCGTCGGCTTCATGGGCGCAGGCAAGACCACGGTGGGTCACATCGTCGCCGAACGACTCGGCCTGCCATTCGTGGACTCCGACCTGCTCATCGAGCAGCGGCTCGGCCGAGCCATTCGTGACATCTTCGCCAGTGAGGGCGAGGGCTACTTCCGCGAGCTCGAGCATCAGACCGTGGTCGGGCTCGCCAGGGGGCAGGATGCCGTGATCGCCTTAGGAGGCGGCGCGTTGGGTGACAGCCGCACGCGTGCCGTGCTGCGGCACACCAGGGTGGTGTATCTCCATGTTGGATTCACCGAAGCGATGAGCCGGGTCGAGACCGACGAGTTCCGGCCGATGCTTCACCGGCGCGACCTCAGGGACGTCTACCAGACCCGCCTACCGGTCTACGAGGACATCGCCGCGCTGACCATCGACACGGACGGTCGCCGGCCGGACGCGGTGGCCATGGACATCCTCACGAAGTTGACAGAGCTTCCGCGGGTCCCACCGGACAGCGCGAGCGTGTTTGTCACACCGATCGGCGGCGTGTACTACGCGCACGTCGGCCCAGGGCTGGTCAACCATCTCGGTGAACTGCTCCCTGATCTGCCCGACGCCGAGCAAGCGGTTGTCATTCAGGCGCCCGCGGACGACGCGATCGGTGCGATAGTCGCCGACCAACTCATCAACCGCGGCCTTCACACGCTGCGCGTGACGGCGGAGGATCGCGCCGGCGCCAAGACACTCCAGGCGTACGGCGAAATCGTTGAGTCTCTCGCGGAGCATGCCTTCCACAAGGGAGACCTCGTCGTCGCCGTCGGCGGTGAGCCACTCATTGAGCTCGCCGGTTTCGCAGCGGGGACGTTCAATCGCGGGATGCGGCTCGCGTTGGTGCCTACGACGCTGGTTGCCCAGGCCGACTCGGCGGTCGGGGGCAAGACCAGCTTGAACTTGAGCCAGGGCCACAATCTCATCGGCACCATTCATCAGCCGACCGTCGTGATTAGCGACGTCAAGCTGGCATGCGCGAACCTAAAGCGCGGCTTCTTGCCAGGCTTGGCGGAGATCGCAAAACACGCGCTGATCAGCGGCCGAGACATGTATGAGTTCGTACTCGACCTGGCCGATGTTCTCAGAGCCGGCGACGCCACCGCGGTGCGGGCAGCCGTCGCCCGAAGCGTCGAGGTAAAGGCGGACATCGTTAGCCGCGATGAGCGAGAACAAGGCGACCGCGTGTTCCTCAACTACGGGCACACGTTCGCTAACGCTCTCGAACTCCTAGGCGGCGCCGACTCCGACTCGGACGATGTCGCTCTGCCTCTCGGCTTGATGGCCGCTGCATGGCTGGCGTTCCGGCAAGGGCGCATCGGCATCGAAGTGGTTGAGGCGCACAGACAACTTCTGGATGCGCTTGGGCTGCAGACCGCGGGATCGGTGGCCGTTGAAGAAATGACACATGCGTGGGCCCGCGACAAGAAGTACCGCCGTGGCGTGCGATTCGTCGTCCTCAATGGTCTCGGCGAACCAGAAGGCACCGTGCCGGCCGACCCGGAGACCCTCGCGCAGGTCTTCGAAGACCTGCGAAGTCCCCCGAGGGGATGAAGTGAGCACGTCACGCCCTTGGACAGTGGGCACCGCCCTCGAACCGCCTCGTTGGTACCGCCATGGTCTCCGGTCGGACGCTCCCCCTGTGCTGCTCCATCAAGGCTTTCTCGTCGAATGCAACTCGGTGTGGTTCAAGTGGGGCATCGCTGACGCGTTGCGCGCGAGCGGTCGGCAAGCGCTGCTCATCCGTAGCCACGCACTTCACAAGGTCAGCCGCGCGCACGCGCTCGGCCACGACACAGCGCTGCTCCTAGCCGAGATGCTGGCCCTGGTCGTCGACCAGAGCGGGGAGCAAGAAGTCGACGTTGTCGCCACGGCGGACGGAACCGTTCCCGCGTTGATCTTCGCCATGAACGACAGCCGACTGCGCCGCCTCGTCCTGCTCGATCCATTGCTCGACAACGCCACCGTGCACAGCGGATTGCTCCACACGGGCGAGCCTCCTGGTCCGACTATCGCCGAGCTAGACCTCGGGCTGCCGTGCGAGCACCGTGAATTCGAGCCGGTCGAACCGGCCCCGGATGTGCTGCTGCACTTGGACTGGGCCCTTGCGCCAACCCTGGTGCTTACCGGTGCCAATCACCGCCACGACGCCAGGCAACTGATCGCAGCTCTGCCACGGGCGACGCTCCAGACGACGGAGACGGGCCTTGCGCTGTTCGATCCGCGGACCCCGGGATCGATGGCCTGGTTTCTCGCGGGCGCGACACATCGACATCTGAGAGGACGTTCCTGAACGCCAGCTCGCGCGCCGCGCCGATATGGTCGCCGAACGACAGCAGGAGGAGCCGCGAACGGCTTTGACGTCTTGTGCGTCAACGGCCCGAACCTAAACAGCCTGGGCACAAGGAATCCGACGGTATACGGAAGTACAACGCTCGCAGACGTCGAGGCGGGCCTCCACGGACAGGCAACGCGGCTTGGGCTGATCCTCTCGTGCTTTCAAAGCAATCATGAAGGGGCCATCCTCGATCGCATCTACCAAGCCAAAACGGACGGTTGCCGCTACATAATCATCAACGCCGGCGCCCTCACTCACACGAGCATCGCCATCCGTGACGCGTTGGAAGCGGTCGAAATCCCATTCGTCGAGGTTCACATCAGCAACGTCTACGCCCGCGACGAGTTCCGCCACCACTCATACTTGTCACCATTGGCATCCGGCGTCATCGTCGGATGCGGCGTTCGCGGGTATGGCCTTGCCCTTGACCTGGTCGCTGACCGCCTCCCTGCCCGCTGAGATCGCAGCATTCGTCGATCGCAGGCCCCGACCAACCTCCTTGAGGCGCACCCTTCTGGCGGTGATGCAACGGCCGCGCTAGGAGTTCGTTCGCATGTAGCTTTCAACCCCGGCCAGAAGCGCAGACTCGCCACCGCTCACCACCACCGTGCGAGCAAGCCAGTTCCGACGATCTTGACCACGAAGTGACCACGGACGAACTGGCACCAGACAGCACCTGTCGCTTGCCACCGTGATGGGACCACCGGATTGTCAGCGGCTAGGGACCACCAGACGAGCAGGCTGATGGTCACTTGCTTCTCCTTGTAGGTCAACGCGACGCGCTGTTGGTGGTGGCTGGTTGTGGTCGTTGGCGGCGGCGGTAGGACTCTCCTTCGATGACGAGTTCGTAGCTGGTGGACACGAGTCGGTCGACGGCGGACTGGGCGAGCAGCGGGTCGCTCATGGCGCCGATCCATTCGCTGGCGTCCCGGTTCGAGGTCAAGATCGTGCTCGCACGCTGATGCCTCTCGACCACAAGTTCGTAGAAGTCGCTGGTCTGCATGGCGTCCATGGCTTGCAGGGCGAAGTCGTCGATGATCAGGACGTCGACGCGGGCCAGGGCACGCATCTCGACCTCGACGCTGTTGTCGAGCCGGGCGGCCTTGAGGGTGCGGAACATCTGGTCGGCGCGGAGGAACTTCACGCTGTGCCGGCGCCGGACGGCGATGTGGCCGAGCGATGTTGCCAGATGCGTCTTGCCGACACCGACCGGGCCAAGGATGAGAGCACCGCGTGCGTCGTCGAGGAACCGCAGCGAGCACAGTTCGTTCCAGAGTTGTTTGTCGTAGCGGACCGGGCTGTCGCTGCTGAACGTGTCGAGCCGCATGGCCGGGTCGAGCTTCGCCGTCCTCGACCGTAGGTCGGCCGAGGTGCGGTCGCGACGTTCGACCTCGTCGGCGAACACGAGCGAGAGGAAGTCGGCGTAGGGCAGCGACTGCTGCTTGGCCAGCGCGAGCCGCTCCGGGAGGGAGTCAAGCATCCGGCCGAGCTTCAACGCGCGCATCAGCTTCTTCAAGTCCGCATCCAGCACGGCTGGCGGCGGGATGGGTGTGACGGTGCCGGCCCGGCTCACGACGCCCCTCCCGACGCCGCTGCCGGTGTGCTGCCGGCGCGGAATTCGGTGTTGTCGCGGGCGAACCTGGCCGGGCCGGCGATGACCTTGGCCGGGAACAGGGCCGGCTCGCGTTCGAGGGCTTGCTCGAGCATCCCGGCGATCTTGCGCACGTCGACGACGTCGAACTCCAGCGCCCGGGCGCAGGCTGTGTCGACCGCGGCTGGGCCGTAGGTGCGGGTCAGTCCGAGCAGCCGGTAAACGGCCCGCATGCTCGTCCAGGGCAGTGGGACGTCGAGGATCCGCTGCGCGTAGACGCCGGTCGAGTGCCCGGCCGCGGCGGCCTTGCGCTGCAGGGATTCGACGTCGCGCAGCGCGTAGTCCGACGTCCCTTCGGGCAGGTCGCCGGCGTGGGTGGAGCGGCCGCCCGGCGGCTTGCGCGGATGGGTCTTGACCAGCTGCCCGCGGTGATAGAACCGCACCAGCCGCGAGTCGGCCCGCGCCGTGAGGTGCTGCCCGATCAGCTCGCCCGGGATCGAGTAGAGCGCCTTGGCGACCTCGCAATGCCGGTCCGGGGCGACCTTCGGCTTGGCGAAGATCGGCACGTCATAGACCTCCACCGGCGCCGGGAGCAGCAGCGCCTGCTCGGCCTCGGCGAAGTGCTCGACCGGCCGCCGCGCGGTGCTGCCGTGCACCCGCAGTCCCGCGGTCGTGGCGCACCACCGCTCGACCCGGCGCTGCGCGTCGGCAAGGTCGATGAACTTCTCCCCGCGCCACCACGACTCGCGCACGTACTGCACAGCCCGTTCGACACGGGGCTTGTCCTTCGGCGAGCGGACCCGGGCAGGGTCGGTGCCGAAGCCACGGGCCTGGGCGTAGTCCAGCCACCCGTCGCTGAACGTCGGGTTCACCGGGTCGGCGTCGATCACGACCGGCTTCATGTTGTCCGGCACCAGCACCCTGAAGATCCCGTCGAACCAGGCCCACGCTGCTTCGCAGCCGGCGATCACGTCGGCGAGCGTCTGCGTGAAGCTCAGCCACACGAACATGTGCCTGGAGTGGACCGCGGTGAACAGCAACGCGTGCACCGCCCGCCGCCGCCCGGCCTGCGGGTCGTGCATCATGCCGAGACGGCCGAAGTCGATCTGGCACTCCATCCCCGGCTCACCGTCAGCGACACGGACCGTCGCGCGCGAGCGGCCGAAGCCGCACCGCTGCACAGCGAAGCGGTGCAACGTTCGATACGGCACCAGCACCCCTTGCCGTTCGAGCTTGCCGTGCACGTTGGTCAGCTGCACGCCGTCCTCGACCCACTGACGGATGTCGGCCTCGACGCCAACCAGCCGGTCCCACGCCGGCCCGTGACCGGTCGAGCGCTCCGGGCGGACCGCGTTGATCACCGCCCCGATCAGCTCATCGGTCAGCTGCTGGTGCCCGCACTCGCGCGACACGCCAAGCTCGACCGCCGAGTCGATGTAACGACGCGCCGTCTTGCGGTCCACGCCGGCCCGCTCCGCGATCGGCCGCAGACCGAGCTCGCTACCGACCCACTGCCTGAGCACCTCTCGCACTTCTTGCACACGAACCTCCCGGAATGACATCAGCGACCTCCAGATCGAACGACCTGAAGTGATCACAGACAGCCAACCCCGACCATCCGGGCAGAAACGCCGAAGGTGGTCCCATGACTGGCAATCCCGGTGGTCCCATGACCGTGGCAAAAACCGGCTCAACCCGGTCCCATGACCGTGGCGAGCGACAAGCACCTGACGACATTCGATTCCGGGCGCCCGACCATCGGCGATCTTGACCACGAAGTGACCACGGACGAACTGGCACCAGACAGCACCTGACGACATTCGATTCCGGGCGCCCGACCATCGGCGATCTTGACCACAGAAGGGGCGCGGACGAGGTGTCACGACCCGGCATCGGACACCACCACCTGACAGGCAAAACCGCAGTTCAGACGGGGCATCGTGCCTTCCCGAGCGGGAGTAAGCACGTGGTCGTCATGCCCTCCGGAGGCAGGGGCGCAGGTTCGAATCCTGCCGGGGGCACCGCGTTTGCGCAGGTCAGAACACCTGCCGCTGTGTCGTGCCACGACCGACTCGCGATCTTGACCACATTTTCACGACTTCCTGACCACACCACCAAGCCCTTCGGAGCCGTGTCGCGCCGGTCGCTTAGATCAGCGCGCTCCTTCTCCTTCGTCACAACATCTCTGACGGTGACTTCTGATAGGTCGACGGTGCGCGCAGCCCGCCCGGAGCGCAAGCTTTCACCGGAAAAACGGCATGAGATGACACCGGGTAACACGAAATGACACGACTCAGCCCGCCTGGCGCGCGGCACGCCGAGACCTCGCCGACGTCGACCTCGCGCGCGAAGGACCAGAGATCATGAACGTGCAAGAAGCAGCCGATTTCCTGCGGGTCTCCCCCATCACGGTGCGGGCGATGCTCGCCGAGCAACGCATGCCCGGCAAGCGCATCGGCAAGGAATGGCGGCTGTCGCGCGCCGCGCTCATCCAGTGGCTGAGCGAGCCCGGCGAGCGAAAGAACTACCCGAAGCGACGACCGGTCGGCATCTAGGGCTTGCGGCGCGCGATGCGTGCGCGGGTGGCTCGGCGGCGGAGCGGGTGCGCTCGCGCTGCCCGTCCTCGGTTTGGGCTAGCCGGCGCCAGCGCTTTGGGTCCGCGCCCTGGTGCGTTGGCGCCGTCGACCGTGCCGGCGTCGTTCACCGGACTGGTCAGCGTTTACGGCGACGGATGCGTGGAGCTGTCGCCGGCGTTGCTGGCGGCGCAGCTGTACGTCGAGTCTGGGTTCAACCCGGACGCAGTGAGCTCAGCGGGTGCGGAGGGGATCGCGCAGTTCATGCCGGCGACCTGGGCCGCGCATGGGGCCGACGCCAACGGCGACGGCGTCGCTGACGTGTGGGACCCGGCCGACGCGATCCCATCAGCCGCGGCGTATGACTGCGAGCTCGCGGCGGAACTGTCTTCTGTTCCAGGTGATCCGACCTCGAACATGCTCGCCGCCTACAACGCCGGGGTTTACGCCGTCCTACAGAGCAACGGCGTGCCGCCGTATCCGCAGACCGAGTCATACGTGTCACGGATCCTCGCGTTGGAGCCTTCGTTCGCGGCGGTGACCGGAACGGTGCCTGCGTCGTCGGCCGCTGCAGCAGCTGTGGCGTTCGCGCAGGCCGCGGTTGGAATCCCTTACCAGTGGGGCGGAAACGGAGGTGCAGAAGCCAACGGCGAGTTCGACTGCTCAGGACTCACCCAAGCCGCCTACGCCATCAGCGGCATCGCGCTTCCGCACAACGCCGCAGCGCAGTGGTACAGCGGAACCCACATTCCCGTCGACCAATTGCAGCCGGGCGACCTCGTCTTCTTCGCCACTAACCTCAACGACCCAAACACCATCCACC
Source organism: uncultured Actinomycetes bacterium (assembly GCA_963747395.1). Classification (GTDB taxonomy): domain Bacteria; phylum Actinomycetota; class Actinomycetes; order Acidothermales; family Acidothermaceae; genus JAICLV01. The sequence continues at coordinate 9,955 of CAVVEX010000014.1, forward strand.
ACGTCGGGATCTACATCGGCAACGGGCAAATGATCGACGCGCCACACACCGGCGCCGTTGTTCGCATCGAGTCGTACAACTGGCCCGACTACATCGGCGCCACTCGCCCGTCGCGCAGCTAGCCGGTGCAAGTCCTTGGTGGCCCACCAACCTGATTCACGGGTGCTCGGCGTCGGTGTGATGCTGGTGCACACCGAGGCATCAACTTCGTCCCAGGGGGTGAGAGCCCATCAGCCGACTTCCCCCCCGTGGCACATAGCGCTTCGTGTTGGCGTCCCGAGACGGGATGTGCCATGAGTCGTTTCGCAAGCCACATCTACAGTCGTGTCAGGTACGCTCGGTATTTGTGAGACTTCTTTCTCTGGATTTCGACCCGGTGTACGGGGACGAGACCGAACGTGCGACGTTCTAGAGCGATGTAAGTGCATTCGATTTCGCCGTGGTCATTTCGGATCCCGAGCCAGCCTCGAGGCCTATATTTAAGATTTCCTACCTATTGGGGTTTGCCGGTACTAGAGGGGAACCCATCTGTCCGTATCAAGGCAGATGCGCTGCTCGGGTTCGGCTGCGCAATTCTCGTCACATCAGGTCTGTCACTGCTGGCGCGGGGCATCGGATGGATTTCACCGCGCTGACATCGTCGGTCAGCGTGCGTGGACCTCGTTCATCTACTCTCCCGACCGCTCGAGTCTCACGGTCGCCGTCATCGCGGGCGCCGCTGGGGGGCTGTCACTCACGTCGGCTCGTCTCGGCGGCCTTGGGGAGTGTTCATCTCAGTGAGGACCGTTTCCCGCGGTGGGAAACCTCGCGCTTGCGCCTGGTCTTCGGCGCCTGGGGGAAGCACGTGGCAGCAGGCTGCAACGGCGCGCCGACATCACCGGCATGGACGGTGGCCGGGTGCTCCACGCTCCTCGCCCGACAGCTCCCGTGGCCGCGTGTTTCGATTCGAAGCACTGCGCTATCCTAGGGACGACGAACGGGAGCTTAATCATGGAATATCGCCAATTCGGCAACTGCGGGCTTCGGGTCTCAACCCTGACACTTGGCACGATGGGATTCGGCGGTCGTGGCTGGGCCGCCAGTGTCGGTTCGATCGACGTCGACGGCGCCCGACGACAAATCTCGATGGCCCTCGACGCGGGCGTGAATCTCATCGACACCGCCGACGTCTACTCTGCCGGCCTTTCCGAGGAAATCGTCGCAAAGGCACTTCCGGTCGCGCGCGAAGACGTGCTTATCGCAACCAAGGCACGCATGCCGATGGGCGACGGACCCAACGACGCGGGCCTGTCCCGCCACCACATCATCCGCGCCGCCGAGGCCAGCCTCCAGCGGCTGCAGACCGACTACATCGACCTGTACCAGGTGCACGAGTGGGACGGCCAGACGCCGCTTGACGAGACGCTCGGCGCGCTCGACCACCTGGTGACGTCGGGCAAGGTCCGATACGTTGGTGCGTCGAACTACACCGGCTGGCAGCTGATGAAGGCGCTCGGAATCGCTGAGCGTAAAGGCCTTCCTCGGTTTGTCAGCCAACAGATTTACTACTCGCTGCAGTCCCGCGACGCCGAGTACGACCTCGTGCCGCTGACCATCGACCAGGGCCTCGGCATCCTCGTCTGGAGTCCGCTCGCCGGCGGCTTGCTGTCGGGCAAGTACCGCCGTGGCGTCGAGGCCCCAGCGGGCAGCCGACACCTCGGCGACTGGGACGAACCGCCGGTGCACGACGAAGACCAGCTCTACGACACCATCGAGGCGCTGGTCCAGATCGCCGACGCGCACGGCGTCTCGGCTGCGCAAGTCGCGCTTGCCTGGTTGCTCGGCCGGCCCGGCGTCACCACGGTGATCGTCGGCGCGCGCACCGAGGAACAACTCGCCGACAACCTCAAGGCCGCGGATCTCGTTTTGTCGAACGACGAGAGGTCACGCCTCGACCAGATCAGCGCGCAGCGACTGCTCTACCCGCACTGGCACCAGGCGAGGACGTCTGGCGACCGGCTCAGCCCCGCCGACCTCAGCGTGCTGGGCCCGCACCTCAAGGGCTAGGGCGTCGCACGCGGTGTCCCTCCGAGGGAGAACCCAGCTCCTCGCAAGATCTCCCGAGCGGTCTCGGAGTGGCCACCCCGAGCGACGATGTCGTAACGGGCCGGCACAAACGAGCGCAGCGAGGATAAATCGCGGGCGCGCCCCGAGCTGCCGCGTGGCCGACGTATTGGCGGCGTGCCGTGACCTCGAGAGCTCAGTGTGCTCGCAGCAACGGAACGTCGTGGAGCATGGCGGCTGTCAGCGCGCATGGAACGCCTGCAGGGGCCCAGATAATCCGTCACCCATGAAAGCGCCCGACCCAAGCAAACTGACCTTTGCTTTGACCTATCCGTCGAGTGCCGCTGAGCACACATCATGGGGCTCGAGCTGAAACACACGTTCCCGCCCCGCGTGCATTGAGGTTAGTTTCAGCCGTCGATCCGTCGGGTTCGCAGCGAGAAGAACGGGACGATTGGCAGCGCCAATGACAACTGCGGCCACACCACGATCTCGATGTACCGGCATCGGCAGGATCGGCGCGCCGGACCATGCGGTCAACCTCGAAATGACGTCACCCTCCGCGGTGAGCCGCCCATCGGCGTCGACGAGTTCCGACGCGGTGAAGAGACTGACCAGCGAGACACCGCTCGCCGCGAGTGTTATGACCGACGCAGCGGCCCAGGCAGCAGCGAATGGCGTGCCGTGGCGAGGATCGCGCCGCTGGTCAGCGGGTACGTATCGCCGCCGCGCATCGGTCGCGACAGCGTTGAAGCGGGGACGCAGCGTGATAGGCCCGACGATCACGCGAGGGTGCAACTGACGAGCGTCGCGAGCGACGGCGTCCTGGCCTTGCATCGACGAAAGGATGTGACGCGTTTCGCGAGCGTGCATTTGCGGTGTGACCGAAAAAGTCACGCCGTCGCTGTGTGCGACGACATCTGCCGTGCGTTCACAAGTCCGGTTGAGTTCAGCGTAGTGAGCGCGACTGCCCGCAACTCGAGCGCAACCTTCCGGCGCGGCCGATAGCAATGCCCGCCAGAGCGCACGTTCCGTCACGTGTGTAGCCGCATCGTAGGCACCAGCTCGCAACAGCGCGCCTGCCGGTACCGCCTCCAATGCTTCCAATACGAGTTGCGGATCCTCGGCAATCACGCGCAGATCGACCGGCAGGAGCGCGTCGGACGCCGCCCGAATGTCGTTTGCGAGAGACTCCCGCCAGCTTCCGTCAGTCGTGTCGCATTCAACGAGAAGTGACTCCAGGTCACGCGGGAGTCCCGACGTGGGGTGACGCTCTTCTCGACCTGACGCACTGGTGGACAGAGCGGGGAAGGTACCTGCCCAGGGCTGTTCATTAGCGGCAGCGACGCCGGGAATCGGCACACGACTGACAAGCTTCTCGACCTCGACGATCACTTCCTGTTCGATCGCCTTCCCAGCCGAGACGCTGAATGGGAAGGGATCGTCCAGCGAGTGTGAGTAGGTCTTGAACGACGCGTCGGTCCAGTTGCGCTGATCTTCCATCTCGAACCAGCAGCCATGAAGGGATGCCTGAACGCGCAGGCCGTCCCGGTCCCACTGCAGTTTGCGAATGTCCCGGACGGGTTGATGTGGGCTGACGTGCTCTGGCAGCGTGACGCTCTCCACAGTGCCGTCGCCGTGCGTCACACGCAATAGTCGCCCGACTTCTGTATGCGGATGCAGCACCACGAGCCCCAACCGGTTGGTCTCGAACTCGCACGCGGGCGTCAAAAGGAGTCGAATCCGCGCCGCGCGCGGGCCAAGCTCGACGGTCAGTTCGGCGGCGCAGTCGATTTCCTCGCGCCGGGCCACTCCGCGCAGTGTCACGACGGCGTGCTGGCCGTCAGTTGAATTGCTGCGGTCTGCGATGGCGAGATCGGCGGTGCCCCAGTCCCGGTCGCGCACGACGGCTCGCACGCCGCTCACCAAGACGACACCGCCGTAGGTCAGGTCGACAAGTTCGTCGTCAAGGATCTGGAACGTCCAGAGGCCGTGCCTGATCGTCTCGTCTGCACGGCGATCTGCGATTTCAGTGCCCACGGTAGCCACGCAACACCGTGAGGCTATGTCGCGTCCACTCCTGCTCAACGGCCCGCGTCGCCTCGGATGTGTCGCCAGGCGGCACCCAGTGCTCGACGATCCAACTGGCCTTCGTGGCATAGGGCGCGATCGCGTGGAGCATCTCGCCGAGTGGCAACATGCCGTCGCCAAGCCGGCAACCGATCAGCGTGAAACCGACCCATCCTTGCTGTCGCGCGAAAGTGAAATCCTTGACGTGAAGGTTCTTCACATGGGGCGCCGCCGCACCTATGACGCTCAGGGGATGCTCAAGCCGAGCCACGCAGTTCGCCGGGTCGAGGCAGATGCCGACGTGCGGCTCGCCGACCTTGTTGACGACCTCGATCAGATCGTCGGTCGCAACCTGCTCATAGGTTTCGAGTGCGAGTTCGACACCTGCTTGTGCGAACTCTGCTGCTGTCTCCGCCAACAAGGCGATGGATTCGGCAACGGTGGGCTTGTGGTCCGCGGTGTGAAGCATGCTGCGAACGGTGCACGCGCCGAGTTTCGTCGCCACGTCGAGATAGCGGCGCAGGTGGCTCGGCCGGATACCGCGGGTGCCAACCTCCAGGGTGATGCCCAGACCGTCGGCGAGCGAACGTATGTCGCTTAATCGCCTGTCGTCGAAGTCGTCCAGCGGCGGATAGTCGCAGATCTGGAAGACCTCCGCGCCGAGCCGGGCAGAGTCCAACAGCATCTCATCGAGAGTCGACGCCGCTGCTCCGCCGCTTGACCAGCGCCAGTAGTACGCGTAGGTGCCTAGGCCGATTCGCATTGGCTTCTCCCGAGCCTGCCCGCGCCAGCTTGGCTGCGGTCACGCATTCGCCGCCTCCGCCTCTGCGAGAGCGGATGCTTCTTGCAGCACCGCGGCAAACGCAAGTGGGTCGTGGGCGAACCGTCCCAAGAAGAGCCCGCGAACCGCGGGAACGAGTTGAGACAGCGTTCCAGGCCCCGCGCTTCCGCCATAGATGACGGCACTGCCGTGTAGCGGGTCGACACCGGCGATCCAGCTGTTGATGGCCTCGACAACGCCGACGACATGTTCGGGGGGCGCGGGTTCGACAGCTCCGATCGCCCAGTGCGGCTCATAGGCGACGACGAGCGGCGAAAGCAGATCGGGTGGAATCGCGTCAACGATGCTTGCCAGTTCGATGACGGTCGCGGCTGCGGCGCTGCCGATGTCGCTGCGATCATGCTCGCCGACGCAGAGAACGGGTGTGAGGCCGTTGCGAAACGCGGCGGCGGCCTTGGCTGCGACGATCGCAAGGTCCTCGCCGTGGTGTCGTCGTCGTTCGGCGTGACCCACCTCGGCGTATGTGCAACCAATCTCGCGGAGAACTGCCCCGCTGACATCGCCGGTGAAGGCGCCGCTGTCCTCGCTGCTTAGATCCTGCGCGCCGAAACCGATGCCACTTCTTGCGAGAAGGTGCGCCACGGGAATGACAAGCGGCATGGTGGGCAGCACGAAGATCTCAACGATGCCGCTGCTTACGGCGGGCCGACCGCTGGCTAGTTCCACCAGGCGCCGCGTCCAACGGACCGTTTCCGCCGCGCCCATGTACATCTTCAAACTCACGCCGATCGTGAGCGTCGGCCGTGCGCGCATTCAGCACGAGCCCGTCTGCTCGTACTCGTCGACCAGGCGCACCTTCGCGCCGGACGGCGAGGACTCGTCGAAGTCATATTCGAGCCATTCACCTGCGAGCCGCCGGGCCAGCTCCAATCCAATGACCCGTTGGCCGAAGGTGAGAATCTGGGCGTTGTTACTCCGCACAGAGCGCTCGACCGAGTAGCTGTCGTGTGCCGTCGCGGCTCGAACTCCAGGAACCTTGTTGGCGGCGATGGCCACACCGAGCCCGGTTCCACACACCAGCAGCCCACGGTCCGCTTGCCCGCTCGCGATGAGTTCCGCGGCGGCGATCGCGACCTTCGGATATGCCGTATGACCTTGGGCGTCGACACCGACGTCGATCACTGCCGCCACCCGCGGGTGCGCCTCGAGGTCAGCCTTCAGCACTTCCTTGTAGGTGAAGCCGGCGTCGTCTGACCCAACCACGACGATGAACTTGTCACTCATCTGCGACTACCGCCCTTGACCGTCCGCGGCCATGGCCGCGGAGTCACCGATAACTTCAACGACCAGACCAAGTGAGATCGCGCCCGCGTCGGGAGTGCCGACGCTGCGCTCGCCGTGGGTGCGGGCCCGGCCGGTGCGGGCCGCTAGCGCCGCTGTGGCGGCCGCCGCCTCGCGTGCCGTCCGCGCGGCGTGGCGCCACGCTTCCCCAAGCGGCACGCCGGTTGTCGCGGCACGTGAGAGCTCGTCGTCGAATGGGACGAGTGCGTCGAGCATGGTCTTGTCACCCACGCGCGCACCACCGCGTTCTGCAATCGTCGTCATCGCGGCGTGCACGGCGTGCGACACCGTGGCAAAGTCGGGTGCGTCGAGGTCGCCGAGCACCTCTGCTGCCGCGCGAAGGCCCGCGCCCCAAAGTGCGCCCGAAGTCCCGCCGGCGCTGTCCGCCCACGCGTCGGCCGCGACGGCAACGGTGGTGCCGAGGCCGGCGCTGGATAGCCCCACCGCTTCCTCCGCGGCTTCCAACGCCGCACTTGCGCCACGCAGCATGCCAATGCCGTGGTCGCCGTCGCCTGCGACGGCGTCGATTCGCCCAAGTTCGTCAGCGGCTTCGCCGAGTGCGTCGCGCACCGCCCGCAGCGCTGCGAGAGCCCTGCGTGCGCAGGCTCGTGAGTCGTCGCTCGACGGCGGCACGCGGTGGGCGCTCAGGCGAGAATTGGGGTTCGGTGGCTGCGGCGGCGGCGCGGGAGCCGGGATCGCTGGTGCTGTCAGAGCTCCAGAACGGAACACGCCCGGGCAGCGCGCGGGCGCCAGCCACAGTTCTTCGAGTTCGGGGTTGAGCCAGCAAACGGAGAGTGAAAGACCGGCCATGTCGAAACTGGTGATGAACTCTCCGACGAGCGGCGCGACGATGGTGACGCCGGCGTCGTTGAGTCGCTGGCACACAGCGCGGTATACGACAAACAGCTCCTCGTACTTGACGGCGCCGAGACCGTTGAGCACGACAGCCGCTCTGGACCCGTTCGCAGCGACGACGCCGTCAGGCATCTCCGACAGCAGCGAACGGACCAACAGTTCGGCAAGTTCGTCGGCCGTCGGCATCGACGCGTCCCCCGTGCCCGGCTCCCCGTGCACACCGAGTCCGAGCGCCATCACGCCGGGTGGCACATCGAATAGTGGTGTGCTGGCGCCCGGAAGAGTGCAACCTGAAAACGCGACGCCATAGGACCGTGTGGCATCGTTGGCGGCGATTGCGAGCGTGTGCACTCGCTCCAACGGGTGGCCGGCGAGAGCCGCTGCGCCCGCAATCTTGAACACGATCAGATCGCCCGCGACACCGCGTCGTCGATTCCGCTCACCGGCTGGAGCGCTGGAGATGTCGTCGGTGACGGCGAGATGACGGCACGGAATGCCGCGAGACTCAAGTTCCGCCTCAGCGGCGGTGAAGTTCAGGACGTCGCCGGCGTAGTTGCCGAACATCAGCAGAACCCCGCCGCCGCGGTCGCACGCGGCGGCCACTGACACGACTTGCCGGGTGGACGGCGAAGCGAAGACGTTGCCCACCACGGCGCCGTCCGCCACGCCCCCACCAACGTAGCCGGCAAAAGCGGGGTAGTGCCCTGACCCGCCGCCGACGACGACGACGGCTCTGCCGTCACGTGTCACGTCCGCGCGCACCACTCCCCCACTCACGGCGCGCACCACATCCGCGTGCGCGGCGACGAAACCCTCGAGAGCCTCGTCCGCGAAGCGCGCGGGATCGTTGTAAAGCCGCGTCATGACTATCGTCGTCCCGTTACTGTCGAAGCTCAGTCGCCGGCGGCCGCGAGCAGCGCCTCGTCCTTGCTGCGAACGGCGTTGATGCGGAGCATCCGGGCGATGACCGAGTCGAGTTCCGAGTCGTCGAAGATTTTCTTCCAGTCATCCCGAATGATGGTGTTGCGGCCGTAATCCATCGCGATAAGGCACGCCTCGGAAAACGGGTTCGAGCTCTGCAGTGAATTGGCGAGCGCGACCTGTGTGTGGCCGAACAGCATCGCTTTCGCGGCCTCTTCCGGGACGCCTACCGTGTTGACGGTTTCCCAGAGCGCATCCTTCAGCAGTCCGCTGATCATGCACGCCACCGTCTCGACCAGCGTGGGCTCGAGCACCGCCAGCTGCTTGACGGTCACCCAATGCACCTTGAGCACAGGCGCGTACATCACCCGAATCACGTCCTCGGCGAGGTTTTGCACTGTGCCGTCACCCGACTCCAACGCCGCGACGGAGTCTTGAGGGGCTGCGATGCCACCGAAAGTGTCGGCGTGTTCCTCCGGTGTCGACCGCTGCAGGAAAACCGAGGGGTGACACGGGTGCGCGCAAGCGAGATGCACGTCCGCGCGCCGGGCAATCAGATTGGCGTACGCCGCGGCTGGGTCGAGCGTGAGCAAAATGGCGCCGGATCGCATAAGGGGCACCAGTTCCGCCGAAACGTCTCCCAGAGCGACGTCAGGAACCGCGAGGATGACGACATCGGACTTGCCCACGACCGTCCGCGCGTCCGTGAGTGAGCGTCCAGCGGCCGCGACGCGCTCTTGCGCGGGCGGGTAGTTCTCGGCGTAGTAGACGGTCCACGAACTGCGCTGAAGGTTGTTCGATATGCGCATACCCATCTTGCCGCCCGCGCCGACGACTGTGACGGTGACTGGATCTGCTGACATGCAATGACTCCTCTTAGATGGTGTGCCTAGGGACGTCGTCAGATCACCGCAACCGGGCGCAGCATCGAGGCTGTCGCTCCAGTGATCTTCAGTGGGAGGGCGACGAACAAGAACTGATGGATGTCTCGACGCGACAGTTCCTCCAGCAGGATGTTCTCGATGATGTAGACGCCCGATTGAACGAGCAGCAGGTCGTGCACCGGATGCGGGTGTCCTGGCACGGTGCTCGGCACAACTTCGCACGATTCGGTGTCAGCGCCGACCGCACGCGCGCCACCCGCGACGAGGTACTCCGCGGCGTCTCGATCGATGCCGGCTCCTGCCGTCTCCGCCATGGCGCCCGCGTCGGGCCAGACACTCATTTGCCCGGTACGGACAAGCACGACGTCACCCCGCGCCAGTTCGACGTCGTGAGCCGCCGCGGTCTCCCTCAGATGGTCCGCGCCTATTGGGAAACTCTTGGGCAGCCGGTCGTAACCGAGCGCCTTCGCGACGTCGAGCATGACCCCGCGGCACAGCAGCGTCGGCAACGCCGACGCGTCATCACGCAACGGCCCGAAGTCTCCCAAGCTGTCGAGTGACCGGACGCCACCGTGCCAGCGATCCTCCGCGCCGGTGGTGACGTGCGCCAAGGCGTCGATGTGGGTGCCCGAGTGCGACGTGCCGATGATCATTTCTGAGATGAGCCCAAGATTCACCGCGTTGCGGTCGGGCGCAAGCCAACCCTGATCGCCCTGGCTACGAATTCCGAGCGGGGAGCGATACGTCAAAACCTGAAACGGCGGATGTCCACTCCACAGGGGCATGCCAGGCCATCGACCGCTGTCTAGATCGATGGCTTCGCCGCGCCGCACAAGACGTAGAGCATCAAGAATGGCATTGCCGGTCGTCGACGACTGCTCAGGCACGTCGCCGCCCCGTTCCGGCCAGCGACAGCACGCCGATGATGACAAGGCCTTCGAAAACGTCCTGCACCGCGACGCTCCAGTGCGCGACGTACACCAGCGTGATGATGAGATTCAGCATCAGCATCGCGGTCCACAGGCCGCTTACGGTGGCCCGGCCGCCCGCGATCGGAGAGCCGCCGAGCACCACAACCGCGACCGTGGTGAGGAGGTACGGCGTGCCAAGGCTGATCGACGGGCCGGTGAACGACGCCAGCAGAATGCCGGCCAAGCCAGCGAAGAGGCTAGACAGCAGATAGCAAGTCGCGGTGGTGCGCGTGCTGTGTATTCCGGTGCGGTCTGCGGCGCGCAGGCTCTGCCCGACGGCGAACAGACTGCGCCCGAACCGGCTGCGGTGCAACACGACTGCGACGATGAGGGAGATCGCAGCGACGATCGCGGCGATGACAGGGATACCGACGACGCGGTCATTCGTCAAGTTGCGCAAGGCACTTGGTGCGCTGGTGTTGAAGGAGGTGGCGCGTATTAGGACGGCGCTCTGCGCCAACAGCCCTGACGCCAATGTCGCGACGATAGGCGGAACTCTCAGGCCGAAGATGGTGACGACGTTCACCAACCCGACGAGGAGGCCCACACCCACTCCGGCCAGGATCCCGACGGCGATGCGTCCGTTCTGGCCGTTGATGACTGCGAGCGCCACGAGGCTTGACAGTGTCATCACGTTCGGGATCGACAGGTCGATGTTGCCGTTGCCTGCCGCGATGACCAACATCTGTCCGATGCCGGCCAACACCAGGAAGGCGCCGATCTGCGTGTTGCCCTGAAGTGTGGCCACCATCCCGCGTCGCGCGATGGCGCCAGCGATGATCCAGAGCGCGAACGCGCCCAACGCAGACCAGATCCACGGCACGCGGGAAAGTTCGGGAGCGCGCCGGACCCGCCCACGCCACGCGGCTATCGTCGTCACGTCGTCCTCCTTCTCAAGAATCGCCGTCCCGCGATAGCGGCGAGAAGGATGAGGCCTTCCACACCGGTCTGCAGGCTGGAAGAGACGTTGAGTTGGGCCATGACCGAGCCGGCGAGCGAAAGAACGAGAGCGCCGGCGACCACACCAGGAGCCGACACTTTCCCGCCGCTGAAGGACGCACCACCGAGTATGACCGCGGCGATGGCGAGCAGGGTGTAGTCCGCCGACGCGGTTGCATCGCCAGATCCGGTGATGCCCGTCACGGCCAGCCCGGCGCCAACGGCGAACAACCCGGCCAACATGTAGGCCAGGACTCGTGTGCGGACCAAGCTGGAGCCTGAGGTTGTGAACGCGTCCTCGTTCGAGCCGGCCGCTCGCATCTGCAGGCCGATACGCGTGCGGAAGAACACCAAGTATCCCACCGCGCCTGTGCCGAGAATCAGCCAAGCCGACAAAGGCATCAGCGGCGGATGGAGCAGAAAGAACCGACTAAGCCAGCCGGGAGCCTGACCGGATGGAGTCGGCGCTATCACATGCCCGAGTCCAAGCCAGACGAACGAGGCGCCCAAGGTAAATGTGATGGACGGGACTCGCCTCAGCGTGACGATCAAGCCTTGGATTCCGTAGGCGATGACGAGCAGGAGCAAGAGCCCGAGTCCGGCAAAGATGCTCTTCTGCATGATTACCGCGATGACGCAGTTGGCGAGACCGACGAAGTAGCCGAGCCCGAGGTCGATGTCGCCAAGGCTAATGATGCACGCCTGAGCCATGGCGGCGAGGATGAGCGGCACGGCGCTGCTGAGCAGCAGGTCGCTTCCCACGTATCCGAGCACCGAGTGGTTGAGATGCCAGGTGTAGGCGAACATCGCCACGAGCGCGGCGAGCGGAAGGCTGAGCGACGGAATATCCGTGCCCACGACGAACCGCCGCATGCTTGAGGTCCGCGCCGTTCCACGGAGGCTGACTGACACCATCACGCCTCCTCCGCCACGTCGTCAAACGACTTCAAGATGAGGGCTTCGGCCGTCAGCTCTTCGCGGGTGAGTTCGGCCGATACGGCGTGGCCACGCATCACGTACACGCGATCGCACTCAAGCAGCTCGGCGTTCTCGGAGGTGTACCACAGGACACTTGCCCCTGTGGCTGCGAACTCCCGCAGCCTTTGGTAGGCGTCCGTCTTGGTCGTCACGTCGACACCACGGAACGGGTCGTCGAGGATGAGCAAGTCCGGCGCAGGGCCGAGGCCGCGGGCGAGTAGCACCTTCTGCTGGTTGCCTCCGCTCAAAGCGGTAATGGGAGTGGACGGATTTGCCTTGATGGCGAGGCGGTCAATCCAGTCGGCGCAGTACTGCCTGGCTGTCGCGCGATGCACCAATCCGAACCGGCTGACCTGGCTGAGGCTGCCGACGAAGAGGTTTTCTTCGACATCCCACAGCGGGAAGATGCCCTGGTCCTGCCGGTCGCCGCTCACGTAGGTGGCATGGCCTCTGACATGAACGGCGCGACGCACCCGCTGCGGCGCCGTCCAACGGCGACCCGCCCAGACCGCCTCGAGGATTTCCCTCTGCCCGTTGGCTTCGAGCCCGGCGAGTCCGACGATTTCGCCTTTGCCGACTCGCAGGCTGACATGCTGCAGGCCGCGCCAGGCCAGCCCTGATATCTCGACCGTGTCGGGATCGGACGACGCCGTGGCGTGCACCTCGTGCGGGCGTAAAGTCGCGGCGGCAACCTCGGTACTGGCGCCCATGTCCTTCATGACCTGCTGAAGGCTTAACGACTGTGACGGCGAGTCTGAGACAAGCCGGCCGTCTCGCATCACGACGGTGCGGTCGGTGTGGGTCAAGATGTCGCCCATCTTGTGCGAGACCAAGATGATGGCGAGACCTTCGTCGTTTCGCGCTCGATGCAGGTATTCGAACAGTTGCCTCGAGAGATCCTCGGTCAGTGAAGACGTTGGTTCGTCGAGGATCAGCAGGCGAAGCGGTTCCTCGTGCATGGCAGCGAGCGCGATCTGCAGCATTTGCCGCTGCGCGAGGGAAAGTTGCTGGACCAGCGCGTACGGCGAGATTCCGTGACTGGGGAACATGGCGTCGAGCTGGCGCTGTACTGCGGCGGCAGATCGGGTTCGCCATCCCGGCCGCACCCGGCGGGCGTCCTTTGCGCCGTGGTGCTCTAGCACTCGCAACTCGGGGAAGAGGCTGATCTCCTGCAGGGCGAGGCCGATGCCGCGCTCCCGTGCGAAACCCGGCGAGTAATGGAGGGGCAGGTTTTCCCCGCCGACTCTGACGTCTCCGCGGTCGCGCGTGGCGATTCCGCCGATTATCTTCATGAGGGTCGTCTTGCCGGCGCCGTTGTGCCCGGCGATTCCCACCATTTCACCGGGCTGGATGTCCAGGCACATCTCGGACACGGCGGTGGTCCGGCCGTACGTCTTGGTCACGCCGCGAAGGCTCAGAGTCGGATCCTGCGCCTTCTTGGGAGCTGGCGCGGCCCCCGCCGCGCCAGCTCCCATCTGCGTCGCGCCCACTAAGAGACCCAGCTGCTGAGATCGAGCGTCAAAGCTCATGTCGGTTCCCGGTAGCTGTCAGGAAGATGGCGGTGGCAGCGGATCTACGGGCTTCTTGTTTTGCTGCGCTTCGATGCCGGCCTTTACTTGGTCGTAGGTCCATGTCCAGCCCGCGACTGCCGTTGTCGGTGTGGCTTTGAACCAGGGGTCGAAGTCAGCCTGCTTGATGATGACGAGCGGCCACTCGAGGTTCTTCGGGATGGGCTGGCCGTTCACCTTGCCGCCCTCAAGCAGCATGATTGCCTCCTGCAGGGCTGCCGAGCCCTGACCGGGGTCGGTGAGCACCGCCGAGGTTGTGAAGCCGCTCTGCTGGTGCAGGTCGCTCCAGAGCTTCAAAGACGCGCCTGAGGTGTCGAAGTCGACGGCAGGCAGCGGGCGGTTTGCGGCCTTGAACGCCTGGATGACGCCGTCCGCGCCGACTTGCACGAGAACACCGTCGACCTTGGGCAAGCTCGGCAGCACGGCGGCGATTGCGTTCTGTGTGGTGGACGAGGCGTTTTCACCGTCGACCGTCGCCACGACCTTGATGTCGGGGTACTTGGCGAGTTCCTGCTTCCAGACTTTCATGACGGTGTCGTTGGGCGCCGATCCGACAACACCCTGCACCACAATGAGATTGCCCTTGCCATTCATCTGATTGATGACGAGCTGGACCTGGGCAAGGCCCCATTGCTCGAAGGGATCCGCCAAGTTGTATTCGCACGGCGCGGAGGCCAGTGAGTCGAAGACCACGACCTTGATACCGGCCGCGCAGGCCTTCTCGATCACCGGGTTGAGAGCGGTGGGCGACGCCGAGTCGATCGTGATGGCGTCCACGTGCGCGAGGATGAGGCTCTGGATTTGCGCGATCTGCGCCGTCGCCGTGTTTTGCGCGGTGTTCTCGACACGGTAGTCCTTGATGAGTCCGGCTTTCTTGTCCGCCTCGGCGGCGGCGGTCCAAGCGCTGACCATCGACTTGCGCCAACCGTTGCCGATGTAGGAATTGCTCAGCGCGATTGTGTACTTGCCTTTGCCGGCCGGTGCGCTGGAGCCCGTATTGCCATTTCCGCTCCCCGACGCGGAGGCACCGGCAGTTGCCGTGCCGGACGCCGCGTTAGCTCCCGCGCTTGAGCCGGGTGACCCCGAGGATGAGCACGCCGCGAGCACTACAGCGCTGGTGCTCAGCAACAGAGCACCGAGCAACCGCTTGCGGTGCCGGCGTGGATTGATTCCGAACCACTCCACGAAGTCCTCCAAATGGGAGACAGCTGGGGCCCGCCTCACTCGGACGACGGGTCCGCAGGCCGCTTCACGTATTGACGGCGACCGTATGCCGCGCTGGGCAGATTGGTCAACCGGTTGTCCGCTCTGGATTCAGGATCGTTACCAAAACGCGGTGATTGGGCAACCGGTCAGCCAATGGCTGGGCACCCGCTACCCTGATCACATGCCTCCTGCCAGCAATCCAACGGTCGACGAGATCGCCGCCGCCCTCGGCGGCGTCTCGGCGAACACGGTCGTCGCCGAGGTCGCTGCGCGGATGCTTGAGTACCTGACGAGCGGGCAGCTGCTTCCCGGATCGCGACTGCCGCCCGAGCGCCAATTGGCCGCGTCGCTCGGCGTGGGCCGATCCGCCGTCCGCGAAGCGCTGGCGGCCCTTCACATCCTCGGCATCGTCGACATCCGCCCCGGGTCGGGTAGTTACGTGCGCGGCAGCGCATCGGAACTCCTCCCCCAGACGTTGACCTGGGGCCTCATGCTCAACGGGCAAAGCACGATGCATCTGCTCGAGGTCCGCTACGGCCTGGAGGTCTACGCCGCCGAACTCGCTGCCGAGCGCGCCACCAAAGAGAACATCGCCGAGCTGAGCAACTGTCTCAAGACGATGAAGGCGACCGTGAAGAGCCTGGACGGTTTCGTCGACGCCGACATGCGCTTCCACCGGGAGGTCGCGATCGCGTCGGGGAACCCGGTGCTCGGTGATCTGCTGCGATCCGTGCGGTCCCTGCTGCGGATCTGGACGGAGCGGGCGATCCACGACCCAGGGCTCGCGGACGTCACTGTCGCCGAACATGGCGCGGTCCTCAAAGCAATCCGCGCGCATGATCCCGAAGCTGCGGGTGCGGCGATGCGCAGTCACATGGTGAGCGCGACCGGCCGGCTACGCGGCGCTTACCTTGCCGAACACTCCGAGGCCGAATAGAGCCGCACTCCCCCGAGCCACGCTCGCCGTCGGATACCGAGCGCCATCGCTTTGCCGGTCGCCGAGAGCGGCTACTCCGCCCACGATTTCTTAACTTTCGACCTCAACGCGATCGACCGTCGCCCAGTTGTAGCGAGCAAGCGGATTCGTCTCGCTGAGGACGCGGACGGTGAGCACGTGCTCACCACTGGGCAGATCAGGGCTCGTCCACAGCAGCACGCCGTGGGCGCGGTTGGGGCTGTACTCGTCGACAACGACGTCCGGGACGCCGTCGATGCTGAGGCCGACTTTGCCGTGTCTCGCGTCAGTCACCCCGTAGAAGCGCACTTTCCGCCCTCGGAATCGCAGCACGGCCGTGTCGCCGGGCACGCAGCTGTAGGAGTCGCTGTCACCCGACAGCTCGTTCGCCTCCGAATGCAACCACGTGCCGACGTACCGGAACTCGTGGAGGCCTTCGCCCTGCACGGAGTCCTTCACGGTGGTGGCGGAACCCGTCACCACGGCCCTGCGCCGCGCGACCCGCTCGAATACTTGGGCCACCTCGACGTCGCTCACGATGAGGTCGGCGGTGGCAGCCGAAAGCATGTGTTCGAGCTCAGCGAGCGCGGACGCCACGTTCAGACCATCAGAACCGCCATAGGCAAGCCGACGGCTAATACGCGAGATGGACTCAATGTTGGAGACTATCTCCTCCGAGCCACTCGCGGTCTCCGCAGCGCGATGGCCGATCTCCTGTGCCGAGCTGGATTGCTGCTCAACCATGGCGACGATTGAAGCTTGGTTCGTCGAGACGTTCGTCATGGTGGACGTGATGCCGGCAATCGCCGTGGCCACGCTGTTCGCGCCTTGGTCGATTCCCGCGGACACGCGGCTTGCCGAATCCGCCGCGGCCGTCGCCTCGGCGGCAAGTGTCTTCACTTCGCTGGCGACCACCGCGAATCCCTTGCCCGCCTCGCCAACGCTCGCCGCCTCGATCCGCGCGTTCAGCGCCAGCAGCCGGGTCTGAGACGCGATCCCGGCAATCACCTTGACAAGTTCGCCCACCTCGCGTGACGCGCGCGCCAGCTCGCCGACGGTCTCACTCGAGGCTACGGCCTCGCGGGTGCCTTGCTGGGCGCTGTCGGAGGTGACCGCCGCATTCTGCGCGATCTCGCGGATTGTCAAGGCGAGTTCCTCCGTGGCCGCAGCGACCGCTTGCGCGTTTTCCGCGATGAGTCGCGAGGACTCCGTGACGGCCGCAGCCTGCGTTGAGGTCTGCTCAGCCGTGCTTTGCAGCGCGTCGCTCAACTGGTGAATCGCCTGCCATCGCTTGTTCAGCTCCGCGGACGCGCGCCTGACGGTCACCGCGGTCGTCTCCAACCGACCGACCACCGTGTTGATCGCGACGGCGACTCTCGCGGCCTCGCCGCGCCCGATCGTGTCGAGTCGAACCGTCAGGTCTCCAGCGGCAATCCGCTCAAGGGCATGGACGACGGCGCGTCGCTGCCCGCGCCGCCGCCAGGGTGTAATCGGCTGCCGGGCCGCATCGGCGCGAGCCGCTCGCACTGGAGCTCGATCCCTCATGTCGTAAGTTATCGGTTTCGGCAAGCGAAGGTTAATGTTCAAGCGGCACTGAATATCTAACGGTCTGCGGGCGTCGAGGTCCTACCCGACGCCCGCAGACCGGACCCGAAATCGAAAATCGGCGATCGCGAAGTTGACGCCTACCGGCGCTGTCGATGGCGACTTCCGCAACTGAACGGAGAGTTGGACGGATGCGGTCGCGGCTAACGAGCATCACCGATTCGGACCCGCTCTTGGCGGAAGTGGTCAACCTCCGCACGATCAGGCATGCCGGTGCGAGCGCCGCGGCGGCAGACCGCCAGCGCCCCTGCCGACGCGGCGACGTCGACAACCTCCGGTAGGTCCCGGCCTTCCGCCAGTAGAAGCGCCACGGCCCCCGCGAGCGTGTCACCGGCGCCGACTGTGTCGACGGCGTTCACCACGTCCGCCGGCCGATGCCAGGCGCGGCCTGCGGTGGCCGCGACCACGCCGGCGGGGCCGACTGTGATGACGACGTCCATGCCGCGGTCACTCGCACGCGCGGCGGTTGCGAGCACCGTCTCGGTGTCGGGCAGCCGCGCCGAGAACGCGGCTTCCGCGTCTGCGCGATTGACCACAAGGACATCGACGAATTCATGCAGGTCCTGCGGCAAAGCCACGGCCGGGGCGGCGTTCAAGACGACCTTCATGCGATGCTCGCGCGCGGACGCCGCGGCGAACACCACGACGTCCAGCGGCAGCTCCAGCTGCGCCAGCAACACCGCGGCGTCGGCGCCGTCGATACCGGCCGCCACCTGCTCCGCGCTGACGCGCCCGTTCGCACCAGGTGCGACCGCGATGACGTTCTCCCCATGCGGGTCGACAAGAATGAGTGCGGCTCCGGTCGGCTCACGCTCGTCGACCAAGAGGAACTCGGTGTCGACGCATTCGCTCCGCAGGCCTGCGAGCAGTCGCCTCCCGCGCTCGTCGTCGCCGACTCTGCCGATGAGGCGTACGTGACCGCCGAGCCGCGCGACGGCGACGGCTTGGTTTCCGCCCTTGCCGCCGTCGCTTTCAGTCAGGCAACCCCCCAGAACGGTGCTTCCCGGCTCCGGAAGCCTAGGCACCGTCACGGAAATGTCGCTATTGACGCTGCCGACGACGACGACGTCAGTCACTGCTGACCCGACCAGACGCGGGTGACGCGCCGACCCCGAAGACGCGCACGCGCGAGCAGCCGGGTTCGCGGCGGCCACCCGCTTGGGCGACTTCGATTCTCATGCCGCTCCATCGGAGATCCTGTCGTCGAGTTGTGTACCCGCCTGGTCGAGTCGGGCCCGGCATGAAACCTAGTGCGTGTTCTCGTGGCCCGAACGACTTGACGTGAAGCGGCGCCGAACCGCCGCGAGCGGTGGGCATACCGACCAATGAGCCGGAATGCCCACCGCTCATCCCGAACTACTGGGCCAGCGAGAAGTTCTGCACCTTCGCAGCGTTCGCGGGCGTGATCAGGACGCAATCGACCGACTGCTTCTCCGGAAGCCCGGTGCTCCCGGTGTGCGTGTACTTGTCGGCCTGATCGACCGCCATCTGAGCGAGCTGGGCGGCTGGCTGCAGCACGTCGGCCTTGATGCCGCCGGCGAGGATTGACTTCATGACGTCAGGGCTACCGTCGAAACCGGTGACGATGATGTTCGTCTTGCCCGCTGCTTGCACCGCTTGCCAAGCGCCAAGCGCCATCGTGTCGTTGCCGGCGATGATGCCCTTGATGTTCGGGTGCGCCTGCAGAATCGTCTGCGTGTCGTTCAGCGCCTTGGTCTGGTCCCAGTCGGCCGCTTGTTGCGCAACCATCTTGAGCCCGGGGAACTGATCGAGGACGCTGTGGTAGCCCTTGGAGCGAACGCCCGCGTTCGTGTCGGTGGCAAGCCCGGTGAGCTCGGCGTATTCGCCAGTGTTGTTCATGAGCTTGGCGAATTCCTGTCCACCGAGAACCGCGCCTTGAGCGTTGTTTGAGACAATCTGCGAGACCGCGACACCGGTCTTGTTGATCTCGCGGTCAATCAGAAACGACGGAATGCCGGCGTCCTTGGCCTTCTGGATGGCGGCGATCGAGGAGTCGGCTCCCGCGTTGTCCAGGATGATCGCCGCGGCCTTACGCGAGATCGCCGTGTCGATCTCTTGGCTCTGCTTCGTCGGATCGTCGTCGTGGCTCAACACCAGCGTCTGGTATCCGAGCTTCTTCGCTTCCGCGTTGGCTGCGTCTTGCTCCGCCTTGAAGAAGACGTTGTCCGGGGACGGCGTGATGATGACGATGAGCTTGCCGCTGTTGTCGGTGTTCCCGGCGGCGGCAGTCGAGGACGTGCTGCTGGCCGGGGCTGACGAGGACGTCGTCGAAGTTGGCGCGGACGACGAGCTTGAGGGCGAGCTCGTGTTTGCGGACCCGGCCTTGTTCGAACTGCTGCTGCATCCTGCGATGGAAAGTGCGACCACAGCGATTGCCGCGGTCGTCGGCAATGACAGCTTTCTGCTTAATGAGCGCATGGCGAAGTGCTTCCCTTTCACGAGAGGTTGTTTTTGGTTAGACAGCCCACGCGTGCGTGGGATTTGGCGCGCGGCCTCCGTCAAGTCGAGAGAACTCGCGCTTGAAGCCGCGCTTGCGCCTGCTCGATGATGACGGCGAAGACTATGACGCCTCCCTTCACGACGAGCTGCCAGAATGTCGAGACGCCGACGAGAACCAGCCCGTCTGCGAGGAATCCGATGACAAAAGCGCCCATGATGGTGCCGACGATGGTGCCCTTGCCTCCGAACAGTGATGTCCCGCCTAGCACTGCCGCGGCGATCGCGTTCAGCTCGTACGACGTCGCGGTGTCGGGGTACGCGGCGCCGAGCTGCGAGGTGAGCAGCAGGCCGGCAAGCGCAGCGCACATTCCAGAGATGACGTACGCGCCGAGCTTCACGCGGTTCACCCGGATGCCGGCGAGGATTGCCGCTTTTTCGTTGCCGCCGACGGCGTAGACGCGCCGGCCAAAGGGTGTGCGAGCGGTGACGACGATCGCCGCCGCCGCGACGCCGATCATTATCCAGACGGCGACGGGCAATCCTGCCCAGCTGTCGACGCCGATGATGTGGAACCCGGTGTTCCCGTGCGCCTTCGTCCCCGCGAGGTCGGGGAACGTTCCTCCGTTGCTGATGAGATCCGCGGCGCCACGGGCGACGTAAAGCATTCCCAGCGTCGCGATGAACGGGGCGACTCTCAGTTTCGTGATGAGGAGGCCGTTCACCGCTCCGACGCCGGCGCCGACCATGATGCCAATCAGGATGGCGACGAGAGCGGAGAAGAAGATGGTGTAGCCGAACACGGAGAAGCCTTGATAGAGCAAAGCCCCCGTGACCATTCCGGCGAGGCCGGCGATAGAGCCGACCGAAAGGTCGATGCCGGCGGTCAAGATGACAAACGTGGCGCCGATCGCCAGGATGGCGTTGATTGACACATGCTTTGTCATCAAGATCAGGTTGCTTTGGTGCAGGTACGCCGGAGACAGCCGGCTGAAGATCGCCATCAGGATCAGCAGCACTATCAGTGTGCGTGCGCGCAGGACCAGAAGCAGCAACTTGCGGGCCGACGAGACGTCGCTAACGCGGGTGCCTCTAACTTTGGAGATGCCGCTCTGTTTTGTGTCAAGACTCACGACTTGCTTCCCATCACTTTTGCTGAAGCGGAGGCGGCGACAAGCTCTTTCTCGGTTGCGCTCGCGGCGTCGAACTCCCGAGTGACACGGCCACGTGCCATCACCAGAATTCGATCCGCCATGTTGATCACTTCGGCGAGCTCGGACGAGGTGAACAGGACCGCCATGCCGGCGTCTGCCAGCTGGCGCATGATCCTGGCGATCTCGGCTTTCGCTCCGACGTCGATTCCTCTGGTGGGTTCGTCGAGGAGGAGAACTGTCGGCTCAGTCAAGAGGGCTCGGCCGAGGACGACCTTCTGCTGGTTTCCGCCGCTGAGCGCCGTCACGGGAGCATCCAGGGAGGGAATCCGGATGTTGAGCTGCCGGACCTTTTCCTGAGACGCCGTTTTTTCGCGTCCGGGTGAGAGGACCAGTCGTCGCGCTATCCCGGTGAGGCTCGCGAGCGTGACGTTGGCCTGGACTGACAGCGTCTGAACGAGGCCGTCTCGCTGCCGGTCCTCCGGCACGAGCGCTAGGCCAGCGGCTATGCGCGCGCCGACCTCGGCCTTGTCGCACGCCTTGCCTTGTACTGTCACCGTGCCGCTTGCGGCCCGGCGCGTTCCGATGAGGCACTCCATCATCTCGGTTCGGCCAGCGCCCATGAGGCCGTAGACACCGACGACCTCGCCCTGACGAACGACGAAGGACACGCCATCGACGAGGTTTCCGCTTGGCCCGACACAGGTGAGATCGTCGACCTGCAGAAGCGGCTCTCCCGCGGCCCGCGTCGGCTCGGCTTTGGCGATCCGGTCGGCGCTCGAGCCGATCATGTTTTCAACGATCCAACCGAGGTCGGTCTCCTCGATCGGGGCGTCGGCGACAAGCTGGCCGTCACGCAGGACGGTGATGCGATCTCCTATCCGCGCAAGCTCGTCAAGCTTGTGCGAGATGTAGATGACGGTGACCCCTTGACCACGAAGGTCGCGGATCACGCCGAAGAGGACGTCGACTTCCTGGTTACTGAGCGCCGATGTCGGCTCATCCATGATGAGGATGCGGACGTCAGTGGTCAGGACGCGCGCGATTTCGACGAGCTGCTGCTGACCGATGGGCAGCTGCCCGACTAGCGTGTCGGGGTCGATGCGCTGACCGAGACGATCGAGGACCGCCGCCGCGTGGCGGCGCTGCGAGTCGAAGTCCACCAAGTGAGCCCGCGACCGGATCTCGGTTCCGGCGAAGAGATTCTCGGCGACGCTAAGGTTCGGGAAAAGACTGAGCTCTTGGTGGATGATACCGATCCCATGTGCCGACGCCTCCCGCGGCGACCGCAGGTGGACCGGGTTCCCTTCCAGAGAGATCTGGCCTGACGTCGGAGTCTCGATGCCTGCCAGCACCTTCATCAGCGTCGACTTCCCGGCGCCGTTCTCGCCCACCAACACGTTCACCCGGCCACGCCAGACGCCGTAGGTCACGCCCCTCAGCGCGTGCACACCGCCGTACGTCTTCACAACGTTGTCGGCTAGAAGGACGACGTCAGACGCCGCTGCTGATGTGCCGGCCGGCTGCTCGGTCATTTGGCTTCCAAGGAGACCGGGGTGATCACGATGTTCTTAGGGTCGAGCAGCTGGAAGGCGCCGACGAAGGACACGGTTTTGCCCTTCATGCCAGCAAGATCCAAGCCCTTTGTGACGTGCTTCGGCACCTCTTTGTTGATCTCGAGCGCAGCGGTGAGGTAGTCGGTTTGGTTGGTGAATTGGCCGAACTCGATGTGCGCGGCGTCGCGCAGCGCCGTGCCCAGGAACACGGGTCCGACCGCGATTCCGACCTGCACATCGCTCGGGATCCCGTCGATCCTCAGCGCGAGAACCCCCTGCCCGGTCGGCTCCTGCAAACCCACGACCTCCCCGGCGCCCTTCACCGGAAAGCTGTAGGTGCCGCCGTCGCTCACCCGAACGCCGTACGTGGTGCTTGCGGATGCCGGGTTCGCCTTGATCGCGTCCAGCACCTTGACGAGGTCGACCGCCTTGGATGTCACGGTCGGCACAACCGTCTTGGACCAGCTTGTGTCGGCCCAGCTGCCCGCCTGGAACCCGTTGGCGCCGGCGGCGCCCTTCTTCTCCGCCACGAAGACGCCCGGCACAGAGCACGCCGTCAACGCGAGCGCCGCCGCCGCGGCACTCACGAAGCGTGCGAACCCCCAGCCTCGGGTTCGTGCCCGGAGGGGACGTCCTCGGTGCCGCATTGAATATCCATTCGTAGACGACTGAAGATGCGACAGTCTCACGCGGATCAGCAGGGCTTGTCAACGGGCTCGCTGATTTCGTGACCGCCTCGTTAGCGGGATTCTCAGCAGGTTCGGGCAGCGCAGCGCGGGGCAACGGTGGGACGGGCGTTGACTCGGCCGCCGGCCGGCGCTACCCGAAGATGACGCCCTTGGTCAGCAGCAGGCAGCCATAGGGCCGCGCCTCCCCGGTGAGGACCGTCAAGAACGCGTGCCTGCTGCGTTCGTAGAAGGCGAAGCGGTCCAACCTGGCGACGCCCGGCTGACGCTGCTCCACCTTTGACACGTAGGCGAGGAACTCGGCTTGGACGTCGGGCACGGAATCTGGGTCGTCGACCACCTGCATCCGCGCGACAGGCTCGGCGATGAAGGTGTCGAGCGGGAACACGCTCAGCAGCGCCTTCGCGGCGCGCAACGTGTCGACGCCGTCCCAGCGCACCAAGCGCCGCGCTGTCGCGGCGGCTGGGTAGTTTCGATCGACGAGGGCGAGTTCGTCGCCATGGCCCATCGCGGCAAGCGGCCCGAGCACCTCGGCGGACAGCAGCGGGTCGATTCCTTTCAGCATGACGTCCCCCACGGCGGGTCACCCGGTTCGGGCAGGACCGCACGCGACCGCGCCACCGCAGCGTGCCACCGAGTGGCCCGTTCTCTTCGCTCTTGAGCCATCTCCTGACGAGGAAGGAAGATGTCGTAGCCGTGAGGTGGCTTGCCTGCGTGTGCGAAATCCCACAACCCTGCGCTGCGCGCCGCGAAATAGGCGGCCCCCAGCGCCGACAGTTCGGTTGTGGTCGCGCGATGAACGGGACGCGCCACGACGTCAGCCAACAGCTGCATCAGCGTGTCGTTCGCCGTGAGGCCACCGTCGACGAACAGCGGTTCGGTGGTGCCCGTCTCTCGCGCGAGAGCCGCCACTACATCCGAGACCTGAAGTACTAGCGCCTCGACCGCCGCGCGCGCCAGTTGCTCCCTTTGGGTCCCGAGGGTCAGGCCCGTCAGCATCGCGACCGCGCCGTCGTCCCACCAGGGCGCTCCCAGTCCGCCGAACGCGGGCACTAGATCGACGCCCTCGCTGCTCGCGCTCTCGGCCAGCTCAAGGATGCCCCCCGGATCGGTGCCGAGAATGCCGGCGAGCCAAACCAAGATGGCCCCACTCGCGCGGATGTTGCCCTCCGCCGCGTAGGTCGGTCGACCGTCGTCCCAGGCGAGGGTCAGGCATAGCGCGGACCCGACGTCGTCCGCGCCCGGCAGGACGCCCATCACCGACGACCCCGTTCCCAGCGTCGCCTTAATCGAGCCTGGTTTCCCTTCACAATGCGCAAAAAGCGCGGCATGCGAGTCGGCAAGCACGGCGGCGATCGGTGCGCCGACGACCGGGAAGCCGCGTGCGCCGGTGAGTCCGAACGAACACGCGGACGACGTGAGCTCGGGGAGCGTGCTCGCCGGGACATCGAAAAGCTTCAGCAGATCCTCACTCCAGCTGCGTCGGCGCACGTCGAACAGCTGGGTTCGGCTCGCGTTCCCCAGTTCGATTCGGTGCCGTCCGGTAAGCCGGTACAGCAGCCACGAATCGACCGTGCCGAGGCAAAGTTCCCCACGCGACGACCGAACGCGTTGCGGGTCGTAGCGGTCCAACAACCACTGCGCCTTGAGCGCGCTGAACATCGGGTCGAGGGGCAAACCGCTGATGCCGCGCACTTGGTTCGCGGCCCCGTCAAGCCGTAACCGTGCGGCAGCCTGCGCGGTGCGTTGGTCCTGCCAGCCGATGAGGGGACCCACGGGGCGTCCGGTCGATCGCTCCCACAGAGTCATCGACTCGCGCTGGACGCTCAGCGCGACAGCAGCGACCTGACTCGGATCATGACCGTCGAGACACCGGTTCGCCGCGGCCACGACGCTGGTCCAAATGTCTTCGGGGTCGTGTTCTGTCCACCCGGGTTGGGGATATGCGATCTCGACTGCCGCGGCGGCGCGCGCCTCCACCTGGCCGTCCGCGCCAACAAGAAGGCACTTTGTCGAGCTGGTGCCCTGATCGATGGCCAGAACGAGGCCCGGGGCTTTACCCACGCCTCGCCTCAACCAGACTTCTCGCCGCGTCGGCAATTCCCCCCGCGGTGAGGCCGAAATGCTGGAGCAGGAAATCTGTGTCGCCTGTGGGCGCGAAAACGCCCGGAATGCCCAGCAACCGCATGGGCACCGGGTGCCGCTGGACCACCACATCGGCCACGGCGCTGCCAAGACCGCCTGACAGCGTGGCCTCCTCCGCAGTGACGATGGCGCCCGTCTCACGGGCGGCTTCGACGATCGCTTGCTCGTCGATTGGGCAGATTGTCGCCATGTTCAGCACGCGCGCGTGGACGTTGACAGCGCGCAACAGCGTGGCGGCCTCCAACGCTCGAGACACCATCGTGCCGGTCGCGATGATGGTGCAGTCAGATCCGCCTGCCAATACTGAGGCGCGGCCGAAGGTGAAGGGCTCGACGTCTGACGTCACGGCGGGAACCTTGTGCCGACCGATACGAAGGTAGGTCGGTCCCGCGTCGGCGGCCGCCCAGCGGACGGCCGCATGCGTCTGGTTGGGGTCTGCGGGGACGACGATCCGCAGATTTGCGATGGCGCGTAGCCACGAGAGGTCCTCGATGGAGTGGTGCGTCGCACCGAGCGGGCCGTACGCCATTCCCGGGCTCATCCCGCACAAGACCACGTGCACGTTGCTGTACCCGACGTCGACCTTGATCTGCTCCAGGGCGCGACCGGTCAAAAACGGCGCCGCACCGCACACAAAAGGCAGATAGCCGCCACCAGCGAGACCCGCGGCGATACCCACCATGTCTTGCTCGGCAATGCCGACGTTGATCAACCGGTCGGGAAACTCGGCGGCGAACTTGACCAGGTTGCTCGAGCCGACGGAGTCATTGCAGACGGCGACGACCCGCTCGTCAGCCCGAGCCAGCTCCGCCAACTCCTCGGCGAAGGCGACCCGGCAGTCGTAGGTCGGAGCGGCTGCGGCGGTCGCGGTCATCGCGTCAACTCCAGGAGCGCGGCCTCAACCTGATCGTCGGACGGCACCTTGTGGTGCCACTCGACTCGGTCTTCCATGAACGAAACACCCTTTCCTTTCACGGTTCGCGCGATGACGCACGTCGGGGTGCCCGCGGGTCGATCGACCAACGCCGAGCGTATGGCGAGATGGTCGTGACCGTCGACCTCGACGACGTGCCACCGGAAGCTGCGCCACTTGTCCGCCAACGGTTCAAGCCTGTTCGTGTCCTCTGTGCGGGCGCCCTGCTGGAGCCGGTTGCGGTCGACGATGGCGCACAGGTTGTCGAGCCCGTAATGCCCGGCCGCCATCGCGGCCTCCCAATTGCTGCCTTCCTGGAGTTCTCCGTCTCCGAGAACGACGAAGACGCGCCGCGCCGAACCAGCGAGGCGCGCGGCGAGCGCGGCGCCGACTGCGACGGGCAGACCGTGACCCAGTGGACCGGTGTTGGTCTCCACACCCGGCGTCTTGTTGCGATCCGGATGCCCGTTGAGCGAGGACAGGGGTGCCATGAACGTGTCCAGCTCGGCCGGTGCGAAGAAACCCGAACGAGCCAGCGTCACATACAGCGCACCCGCGCAATGGCCCTTGCTCAAAATGAAACGGTCGCGATCCGGCCACGATGGATCCTCCGGGTCGACACGAAGGACGCCGAAGTACAGCGTGGTGAGGATGTCCATCACCGACAGGTCGCCGCCGACGTGACCCATGCCCGCGGTGGCGATCATGCGCAGCAACCGCTGCCGACTTTCGTCGGCGACCCTCTGCAACAACTCCGCCTGGCCGGTTTCGTCAAGTGATTCAAGTCGGGCGCGCTTCGCGCGCCAAAACTCGACTTGGATGGGGTCAGGCTCAAGCATCTGCATACCTATTCGCTCGTGAATCGAATCTCATACATCTTCGCCGAGCCCATGCGTCGAGTCAAGAACGCATGTCCATTCAGCTAGGATGGGAAGCCGATCTAGGGACGGAGGGCTATGGCGGCCAACCTCGGCGAGGGACGCGCAGACGGACAGGTGCTGCCTCGCGCTCCAATGCTTGGCGGCGTGTCTGGAAGTCAGCTACGACTGCTGACCAAAGTCGCCCGCCTCTACCACGAGCAAGGCGTAAATCAACCCCAGATCGCGGCGCAGCTGCATATTTCCCAACCGCGCGTGTCGCGCCTGCTCAGGCAGGCGGTCGAACTCGGCATCGTGCGCACAACGGTGCTGACCCCGCCGGGGGTTTTCGCGGAATTAGAGGAGCGAGTCCAGACCAAGTTCGGCTTGCGCGACGTCGTCGTCGCCGACGTCGGCGGTCCTGGCGCCGACGAGCAGGCCGTCCTGTCGGCCATCGGCGGCGCGGCCGCGGTGTATCTGGAGGCGACTCTGACCGGCGGCGACGTCATCGGCATCTCGTCGTGGAGCTCCACCCTTCTTGCGACCGTCGATTCGATGAGACCGCGCCCGACCCGCGTCGCCGACCAGGTTGTCCAGGTGCTCGGCGGAGTCGGCAGCGCCACGGCGCAGGCCTACGCGACGCGGCTTGCCGAGCGCCTCGCGATGTTGACGGGGGCGACCGCGGTGTTTCTGCCGGCACCGGGACTTGCTGCTTCGCCAGCGGCTAGAACCACGCTCATGGCCGACCCTCATATCCGCGACGTGGTGGCCTCGTATCGAAGTCTCACAATGGTCCTCGCCGGGGTGGGGAGCCTTGAGCCTTCGCAGCTGCTGCGGCAAAGCGGTAACGCGATCGCGGAGACAGATCAGGAGTCCCTTCGGTCCGTCGGCGCCGTCGGCGACGTCTGCCTGCGCTTCTTCAACGAACAGGGCGCGCCCGTTAAGTCGCCGCTCGATCGCCGCGTGCTCGGAATTGACACGGAGACGCTTCGCTCGCGACCTCGTGTCGTCGGGGTCGCGGGCGGAGGTCGCAAGTTCACCGCCATCCGGGCGGCGCTGCTCGGTGGTTGGATCAACGTGCTCATCACCGATCTCGAGACGGCGCAGCGACTGGACGCCGAGGTGCCGTAACGGCTCCCGTCGTCCTGCCACATCGCTGACGACGGATCAGCGCAGGCGCGCGACCTACCCAAACAGCGCGTGGCGCACCAGACGCTCCGCGCCTAGTGCGTCGTGCGACGCACGCACGCGCGCGAGCTCGTCCAGCGGCAGCCGGCTGACCCGGCTGCGCAGCAGGTCAATGGTGTCGAGACTGTCGACCACGGCCTGTGCCGCGTCCTCCCGATAAGGAAAGAGATCGAGCTTCAGCGGGAGGCTCCACTTCAGCTGGTCGAGCGCCGCCAAGAACTCGAATGTCTCAACGACGTGCAGAGCACCGACCGTGAGGTCGTCGTCCCACTCCCTGTAGTTGTCGCACAACTCGACGTCGACAAGGCGGCCACGGGAGTGGATCAGCGCGAGCGCCTCCGACGGGTTTTCCTTGGCGAACAGCGAGTGGCCGAAGTCCATGACGACGCCGACGTTGTCAGCGCGCATCTCGTCGAGCGCGAGCAACGTGGTCGCGGCTGTGCTCCAGAAGATGCGGGTGCGCGGCTCCTTGAGCTTGTACTCAATGGCAAATTGCATGTCGGGATAGGCGCGAGCGACCGCACCGATGCCGTCGATGCTGTGCCGCCGGAGGACTTGGTAATCGACCTGGAACGGATAGTCGTAGCCATCCTGGCCGGGCCAGAACTTGACGTACCTCGCGCCAAGTTCGAGGGCCACCTCGACCGCTTCGTGCGCGACCGCCGACGCCCGGGCGCGGACCTGTTCGTCGGGATTCGTGAACGCTCCCTTGACAAACTCGCGGCCGTAGATCGCAGGCGTGACGGCGGTCGCCTCGAGGTTGTGTCGCTTGAGCGCGTCGCGCACGTCCGCGGTCGAGATGTCCGGTGACGACCACGGGTAGTTCAAGTCCAAGCCAGCCAGTCGATTCGTCCCGGCCGCGATCTCGATCGCCTCAAGAGTGCTGACTGGCGGGCCGTATGCGTCGGTCGCGTATCGATCGATGATCTGACCGAAAGCCCAGATCCCGCAGGTGTACGACATTGCCTACCTTTCGTCGGGCCCAATGCATAGCCATTCATGCTCGAATCGAGCTTCATCCAGCATGGTCCGCGAGCGCGCGCGCGTCAAGCCAGCGCCGGGACGCTGGTCGCTCAGTCCAATTGGTCGCAAAAGATCACCACGCGGGTCTCGTCCCGGTCGTCGCCGACCGGGGTCCCAGGGGTGCGCGTGCCCGTCTCAATCGTCGCGCCCGTCGCCGGATCGACGATGCGATACCGGAGCGGGACGTCGGCGTCGTCAGGCGGGTTGAGCAAGCCGCCGTGTTCTTGGTAGACGATGTTGAGGACGCCGGGCACCCTTAACCCGCGAACAGCGACGAAAGTCTGCCAGTCCGGGGCCATGTCCGTCGTCGGAACGCCCTCGAGAATCCGGGCGACTCTGCCAACGTGACTCGAGCCCTCTAGGTGCAAAGACTCGCGCCAGCCGCCGGTCGGCGCTAGGAAGTACGCGGCGTGCCCCGGCTCTTCCGGATGAAGCTTCCACTGCCAGATGTTGGCTGCTCCATAGACGACGCCCATCGTGCCGCCTGCGCACAGGTTGCTCCAGGCTTCGTGACCCTGCCACCACCCCGCGGCGGTTCGGGCACTCCTCGTGTGCTCGTAACTCGGTTCGCCGTTCGCGACCGCCTTCGGCGGCGTGTTCCGCCACATGTCCGAGACCCTTTCGGGCACGTGCTCCCCGCGATGACCGGTCTGGCACCATTGGAAGTCCAACCAGTCGGCCTCCTGATGCGCGTCGTTGTGCGCATGCGGCCGGTAATGGATGCCAGTCGGTTGCGCGTAGCAGTCCCACTCATGCACTTCTCTGCCCCCCGCTTCGACCTGTGGCTCCAGACCGATGCCGTCGGCACCCACGAGGTACACCACCGGCCCGGCGCCGTAGCGAGCGACAAGGTAACGGCAATACCGCGCATACTCGGCCGGTGGGACGACGGTGCCTGCCACGTCGAGCCCCTTCCAGCCGAATCCCTGGAAGACAGGCTGAAGGACGGGCACGATCTCGTGCTCCCACAGCACCTCGACGAGACCGTCGAGATACTGGAAGTAGGTCGGATTGATGTCGTTCAGATGACCACGCGGCAGATCTTCGAATGCCACATCGAACCCGCCGTCCTGGGTTCGATCACGCGGCCCTTCGGCGCGCATGTCGGGCTGCACCGACATGAGAAGAACCGCGTTGAAGCCCTTTTCGTGTCGATCACGGGCGTAGTCGCGAACCTGCTCGGTGGTTGCCCTCCAAGGCAACGCCCACGCGGTGTCCGCCACGATGAGCGCCGGGTAACCGTCTGCATGGACCAAGCTTCGCCCACCTGGCGACATCCGCCAAAAGCCATGCCCGCGGAAACGGCTCTGGACGTCATCATCAAATGCGACGGCCACACCGCGTCGATCGGTGAGACCAGGATCGTCCACGGTCGCACTCGTGCGCCACGTCCAACGGCCGGCCTCGGGAGCAGCGAAGCGTACGCGCCAACAGTCACCACCATCAAAGAACGCCGGACGACGAAGCAGCGTCCCCAATTCGTGTTCGAAGTCGGCCCAGACGTCGACTGCCGTGTAGGGGTTGGCATACAGATGCTCTGCCTCTAATACGAACTCCGCGGGAGACCACGTTTTGCAGACATTACCGTCCGGCACTTGCGCTCCTCTCACGCAGACTTCCGCGGTTTGTCGACGAATGCGCTGGCCTCGCCTGCGAATGCCACGTCGCAAAGGGTGCTCGCGAGGCTCTTCGAGCGTTCCCAACCGTCGACAGTTCGAGCACCGCTCCTAGCGTATTGCCAATCGTGAGCGTATATGTATCCTCGTCATGAGGTGCTCGCCATCTTGTGGTGACCGCCGCCACACGGACCGCCGTGCCAGTTCGACGTACCGACAGTGCGAGTTCGAATCAGGCACCACGCGTGCTTGCCGCGAAGGATAGGGAGAAACTCCGTGCGACCGGCGGGCGATGCAATGAGAGTGCAGGCGGCGGCCATCGAGCTTGCGCTCACAGCCCTGGCGGACGGCAAACCCGTCGTCGTGATGGATGACGAGCGACGAGAGAACGAGGGTGACCTGATCCTGTCGGCGGCGACCGCAAGCACCGAGCAAATCGCATTCATGGTTCGACATACTTCAGGTTTCATCTGCGTCGGCATGACGGGCGACGATCTGGATCGGCTGGACCTCCCGCCGATGCGAGGTGTGAATGAAGACCCGAAGGGCACCGCCTACGCCGTGTCGGTCGACGCCAGAGACGTGCTTGGCACGGGGATCTCGGCGCGCGATCGCGCAACGACGATTCGGGCGCTCGCCGATCCCTTCACGACTGCGAAAGACCTAACCCGACCCGGCCACGTGATGCCGCTGCGAGCAAGACCCGGTGGCGTACTTGAACGGCCGGGTCATACGGAAGCAGCAGTCGACCTCGCCCGCTTGGCGGGACTTCCACCCGCAGGGGCCCTGTGCGAACTGGTCAGCGACGACGGTTCGATGATGAATGCTCGGTCATGCCGCTCATTTTGCGACGAGCACGAGCTGGCGCTGGTGTCCATTGCAGACCTCATCGTTTATCGGCAGACGCACGAGAAGAACAATCGTCGTTGAAAGTCGCACCTAGCGAGCGAGAGACGCCCGACGAGTGCGGATGCCCACTGAAGCACGACACCGCGCGGCCTGAGAGCAAAGGGCACAGCGCCTGAACGGGCCCGGCGACATCCGAGTCAACAGCTCTACCCCAGCCGGAATCTCAACTGTTGGCGTGGATGTAGCGCTCGAGCCGCTCCCGTCCCTCGTCGAAGCGTTCGCGCATGAGGTGGGTATAGACCTCGGCCGTGACCACCGGTGAGTGGTGGCCGAGGCGGCGTTGGACGTCGAAGATGGTCAGCCCGGCGTCGAACATCAGGGACGCGGCGGTGTGCCGCAGGGTCAGCCAGCTGATCCCGCGCCCGTCCAGTCCGGCGCGGGTGACGGCTTTGTCGAGGACGGAGCGGCGGAAGTTCTGCCTGGTGGGGTGGGTGCCGGCGCCGGTGAGGAAGAGGAACGCCTCCCGCTCGCCGCTGCGGCAGAAGGTCGCGATGTGGTCGGCGAGTTCGCTCATCACCGGGGCGGGTACGGGGACGACACGCCAGTCCCCCGTTTTGCTTCCCTTCTCCGTGAACGTGCGGCCGCCGTTTTGGTTGACCACGACCCGCCCGAACGTCACCTCGTGCTGGAGGGGGTTGACGTCGCACACCCGAAGGCCGATCGCCTCGTTCCACCGCGGGCCTAGCCAGCACCCCATGAGGACGAGGGCCCGGTAGCGGCCGTTGGTCTTCAACGCCGCGTACCGCGGCGCCTTGTCGCGCGCCGCGTCGACGAGCTTCGCGACCTCGGTGGCGGTGAGCACGTCGTCGAACGTCTTCGCCACCGGCGTCTTCGCCGGAAGTTTGATGTCGATCAGCGGGTCGGTGACGATGCGGTCTTTGACCGCGCGTCGGATGGGCCCGCGCAACAAGGTGTAGCAGTGCCGCACCGAGGACGGGCCCATCTTCTTCGCCAACGCCGCGACCCAGTCGTCGACGTCGGACGGGCGGATGTCGCACAACCGCCACGAACCCCAATACGGCAGCACGTGCAACCTCGCGCGGATGGCGTCGGTGTGGGCCCGCGTCGCCGAGATCCGCCGGGCGGAAAGCCAGCGGGTGTAGTAGTCGGCGAACGTCGCCTCGCGTTCTTCGCGTTCGACGTAGGTGCCGTGCCGCAGCTCCCGCTCGATCGCGGCCTTCCTGTCGAGCGCGGCCTCCGGCGGCCGTTTGGCGGTGCCGCCTGCGAACCGTTCGGTGCGCTCCCGCCCCGCCCGATCCCGGAAGCGCAGATCCCAACCACCGGCCCGAAAACGCAAAGACGCCACCTCACCACCCCCTCACGCGAACAGCGAACCGCGATCTTGACCACAAACTGACCACGGACGAAACAGCACCAGACAGCAGCCGGCGACACGTGAATTTGAGGAGCCCGGAAGCTGGCGATCTTGACCACAGCAGGGGCGCGGACGGGGTGTCACAAGCCGGCATCAGACACCACCACCTGACAGGTAAAACCGCAGGTCAGACGGGGTATCGTGCCTCCGGGAGCGGGAGGAAGCAAGTGGTCGTCATGCCCTCCGGAGGCAGGGGCGCAGGTTCGAATCCTGCCGGGGGCACCGCGTTTGCGCAGGTCGGAGACCTGCCACTATGTCGCGCCGCGACTGAAACACGATCTTGACCACACTTCACGGCTTCGTGACCACACCACCTCATCCCTGACGTCGTTGCCGCGCCGTCAGGAACGGCGTCACTCCGCCCTCCGTCACGGTGCCTCGGCGTTTGCCGCCGACACGTCGACGGTGCGCGCAACCCCGCCAGCTCCGCAAGGTTTCGCTGGAAAAACGGCACCAACTAACACGAAGCGACACGAGACGGCACGACGAACGGCCCCGAGAATTCGCCTCGGGAACACGCAGCACAATGAGGTGTGCGCGAGCGTGAAGCCCGACTCGCAAACTAGATCGTGACGCCACAGCGCTTCCGGCGTGTGGGTCGCGCACCACTCACGCCGCACGGCGAACCGCCGCTGGATCCGCCAAGAGAGCCGGCACCGAGCGGGCCGGCGCGTGGGCGTGCCGCGGCGATGAATCCACCAGTGGCGATCGGCTCCGAGCGCAGCCAATAGCCGATCGAGGAAAACGATCCAGACCTCCAGCACGACGCCGCCTGCGCCGCCCGTTCCGCTCAACCGAGCTCACGCGACCGAATGCTCCGCGCCAGCGGCAGCCGACGCGACGAAGTTGGGCTGTTCGGGTGGCGAGCCGCTGGTACGACGCGGCGATGCATCACGGGCGGGGGCTCACGTGTTTGGAGGAGTCCAAGCCATGGATGGCAGGCGGTACCTCGGCGACGGATGGCGCGCTATTTCGCGTCGCGTCCGGCCGAGCCGTCGTCGTCGTCGTCGAGCCGGTACAACAACTGCGCGAGTCCGACCAAATCAGTGCCCGCCACGTTGTTACCTATCGGCCCTCATCCGTGGCAGGCACACCGACATTGGTCCCGTCGGCCACAGTCGTAGGTCGTCTCTGCAGCGGTGCGCAGGGCGCGCCCGGCGCAGGTCCACCGGGCGCGCCCTTCGCCGATGACGCGCGAGGGCCGGCTTCGCATGGCAGATCGGGAACGGCCCTCCAACCTGGGCGTCCATGTCCAGGTTGTGCAAGTTAGGCGTCGGCAGGCGGACTACAGCCTTTAGTCGCAGTAGCCGCGAATGTCCAGACTATGGCGAAGACGGATGGCGGCCTAACCCCCGCAGGTTGACGACATGGCGCGGATAACCATCGCCGTGCCAGGTCCGGGCGTTTCGACCGCCGAGCCGCGAGGACGACCCGTGGCGGTGCGTCCCTTCGCCACCCCGGCTGCGCGCGACCGCGGACGGCGGTCTGGCCGAACGGCCAGTCTTGCGCACGGATTCCGCCGCAAAACCGCCCCTTCGCTTCAGATCCGCTTGCGCGCGGCCGTCCTAAAGACCAGGACCGGAAACTGCGACACTCGAGGACCAGACCAGTGCGCACGATCACCCGAAACGACACGGCGAGCAGCGCCGACCAGGCCGTCTGCCCGCCCTGGTGCGATCCCAGCCAACACCTCACCGACGACAACGACACCACGCTTGTCGTCGTCCACCGGTCACAACCAACCGCCACCGCCGCACTCGGCTCCCCGCGACTGCAGCAGACCGTGCGCCGCTTCGGCCCGCGCGTCGTGCGCAGCCCGGACAACTCACCCACGCGCGGGGGTCCCTCACGAACCAAGCCTGGGCCGCCGACAGGTCAACGCTCGCCAGTTGACCCTCGGCGCACCGCGACTTTCTGCGTGCGTTCTTGTTGATGACGGTGCCAAGCGACTTCGATGAACCTGGAGTACGCGCCGACTGCCCTACCACCCGACAGCCGGCGACGGTTGCCCGCTGGGTATAGCCACGATTCGGACGCCGCAATCCGGAAATGATGGCCCACGCATTTTGGTGTGACGCGTCGCGTCGGCGAACTGACGTTCTACAACTGGAGAAACGCTCCACATAACCTCCCCTGCAGTGCAGTCTTCACGCCGGCAAAGCAACTGTCCGACGCCTCGCCGCCCTAATCGTCGACCAGCCCGTAGCCAGCACCGGCGGCGCCACTTGCTTAGGACCCTTCGACGCCAAGGGTTTAGTTAACGAACGCGTGTGGTCCCCACCCTCACGTCGAGCTTCGTCTCGACTGTCAGAAAGCCAACACCGCGACCGCATGGTGCTGGCGGTACTGTCACAACCACTCGTCGAGGAATCGCATGACGGCGTGCCGCATGGCGGGTGTCTCCTCGTGGCCGATGTCGTATCGACGCAATTGCCACGCAGGCGGTGAGTCGTGCGCTGTGTGAACTGCCGTCATTGCGGCATCGACTTTGTCCACTCCACGTGGCGGTGTGAGTGGATCTCGGGTGCCGACCAGGGTGAGGTGGGGCCGCGGCGCGATCAGCGCGTTGATGTGCGCGGTCGTGAACTCGCTGAGAAGGTTCGGCACGTAGTAGTAGATGCCGTGTCGATCCAGTCCGTCGTCGACGATCAGTTCGTCGAAGTCCGTCATGCAGCAGAGATCGACGCAGACTTTGATCCGCCGATCGAGCGCGGCCGTCCACCATGACATCGTCGCGCCCATTGACATTCCCATGACGGCGATCCGAGACGCGTCGAGGTCCGGCCGCTGGCACGCGTAGTCGACGGCCTTCAAACCGTCGTAAACCATCGCGCCCCAGAGCACCTGGCCCTGCCAGAGCATCTGCTTGAACAGCGCGCTTTCACTGTTGCCCCTGCGTTCGCCGAAGCACCAGTGGTCGATGACGAGCACAGCGCGGTCCGTGTCCGCAAGCGCAGAGCCGTACGGAGGCTTCTGCATCGCGGCACGCCCGCGCAGCGCCTCTTCTTTGCCCGTCTCGTAGTCGTCCCAGTGCGCGTGGTGATAGATGACAACCGGCAGGGCCGTTTTGAGCGGCCCGGCTGGCTTGACCAGCACGGCGGGGACTGGCTCGATGCCGTTGAGGTCCAACTCCAGGCGCTCGACGAGGTAGCCGTCGCGGTCGTCGACGTGGAGGGTTCGCCCCGTCACGGCACGATCTCGTGGCGGCAACTCGCCGAGCAGGTCGTACAGCGCGCGCCTGCGTCGTTCGACGAACGCCGCGTCCGTGTACATGTCTGCTTCAGCATCTGGGTTGAAGGCAGCGCGGTGCATCATCAGCTCCTCGTCGACACCTCCTTCATTCTTGGCAGGTTTGGCCGCCGTCAACGACGAGGTCGGCGCCAGTGATGAAAGACGCCCGCGACGACAGCAGGAACACGACGGCGTGGGCGACCTCGACGGGTGCTCCCACTCGGCCGAGCGGAATCTTGTCGCCATATCGGCGGATCATTTCGCCGTCCAGCCCTGCCTCTGCCGCCAGTTCGGTGAGGATGAAGCCGGGGCATACGGAGTTGACCCGGACTCCCAACGGGGCGAGCTCGATCGCCATCGTCTTTGTCAGCAGGATGACGGCGGCTTTCGAGGCGTTGTAGGCGGCAAGGCCTGGCTCGCCGAGGATGCCGTTGGTCGAGGCGACATTGACGATCGCGCCGCGGCCCGCCGCGACCATCACGCGGGCGGCCGCTTGTCCGACCAGAAACTGGCCGCGAGCGTTCACCGCCATGGTGGCGTCCCAGTTCGCAGCCGTTGTTGCGAGGAACGGCTCCGCGCGGCAGATCCCCGCGTTATTCACCAAGAAGTCGAGCGTGCCCCATCGGCGGACGGTCGTGGCGACGATCTCCGTGGCGCTCGATTCGCAGGTAACGTCGGCGTGGCAGGCCGCTACATCTCCGAATTCTGCGAGTTGACCAGCGGCCCCCGCGAGGCGATCCTCCTCAACGTCGCAGATCATCACGCGTGCACCGGCGGCGAGCAGCGCACGTGCGATCTCGAGGCCGATCCCACGGGCCGCGCCGGTGACCAGGGCGACTCTGCGGGCCAGGCTGCCATCGGGCTCGGTCGCGTCGCCGCCGGTTGCGTCCAGCATGACGAGACTCAGGAGTCCTCGGTCATGGGCCAGATCGCCCACATCGTCGTGCGCATGGTTCGCGGCTGTTCTAGCACGGTGCGAACGCACGCGGCGACATCCTCGGCGCGTAGCCACCCACCCGCCGCCGGGTCACCCTCGGTGCGGCCATTCCCGAGCGCGAACTCGGTGTCAACCGACGCGGGGAGAATGGAGCTCACGCGGATGCCCTTTTCCCGTAGCTCTCGGTCGAGCGATCCGGCGAGCCCGAGTTGGGCGAACTTCGTGCCTGCGTACACGGCTTCGTTTGCGTCCCCGCGCAGCCCTGCGACAGAACTGATGATGACAATGTCGGCTTGCGTGCCCTCGGCCAGCCATCGACGAACTGCCGCGCGCACCGCCCAGACGGTGCCGGGGTAATTCGTGTCCATCATCGCAGCGACATCTTCGTCGCTCCCGTCCAGAATGCCACCGTACATTCCACCGCCGGCATTGGCGACGAGGGCGTCAAGACGGCCAAAGCGGTCGAAGGCCGCCCCGACTAGTCGCCCGCAATCCGCGGCATCGCGGACGTCGATCTGCACTGATTCGACGCAGTCCGGTCCGAGCTCGGCGGCCAAGTCCTTCAGGCGTTCTTCACGGCGCGCGCCGAGCACCACCTTGGCCCCGGCGGACACCAGGGTGCGCGCGGTTGCGGCCCCGATGCCGGAACTCGCGCCGGTGACGACGACAACTTTTCCCTCAATGTGTGACACCAGGATCTCTCTTTCGTTGTGGACGTCGTAACGCCCGGCTTAGCGGACAGGGGCAGCGCTGCTTGACGAGGCGACGTTGACCTCGCCGACATTCGGGAACGCAGGGATAGTGCCTTCTCTCGTCACCGAGACCCCGGCGGCCACGTTCGCCCATGCGCACGCATCGCGAATCGCGGCGCCTTGAGCGAGTTTCACCGCGAGCGCGGCGCAGAAGACATCGCCCGCTCCGCTGGTGTCGACGGCGACGACCTCACTTCGCGCGATTTGCAGTTCGTCTTCGTCGTCACGGATGAAGACGCCGCGGTCGCCGACGGTCATGATCGCGATTGGGATACGGGTCCTCCGTTGCAGGCGTGCTAGCAGTTCGAATTCGTCGACGTCGGCCGCTGCCGGCGAACCAGTGGCGAGCATCGCCGCTTCGCCCTCGTTAACAACGAGGACGTCGACGGGAAGCGGTTCACCACTTCCGTCGTCGAGGTTCGTGACTGCCGGGGCGGCGTTCAAAATGGTGCGTGCGCCATGGGCCCGTCCGAGCCTGAGCGCGTGCAGCGCGACCGAGGAATCGATCTCGAACTGCGTCATGACGACGGCAGGCAAGCGATAGCTCTCGAATGCCGCTGCAACGTCCTGCTGAGTCAATTCCGCGTTGGCGCCTGGAACGGTGACCATCACGGGCAG
Source organism: uncultured Actinomycetes bacterium (assembly GCA_963747395.1). GTDB lineage: Bacteria > Actinomycetota > Actinomycetes > Acidothermales > Acidothermaceae > JAICLV01. The sequence goes on from CAVVEX010000014.1 coordinate 48,486, forward strand.
ACCGTAGGCGTCGACGATGTTGACGCCGCATCCGGTCCCGGCCGTCTCGCTGCGGACGAGATGGCGTAGATCCACACCGCTGTCGGTCATCAGCCGTACGGCCGCGTCGCCGAGGTCGTCGGCGCCGACGCAACCGACGAATGCCACAGAGGCGCCGAGCCTCGCCGCGGCTATCGCCTGGTTGCTCCCTTTCCCGCCGTCGGGCGGCCAGCTCATCCGGCGGCCGATCACCGTCTCGCCAGGTTGAGGCAGCACGTCGACGTCGACCCGAAGCCCGGGAGCGTGGGACCCGACGACGACGATGTCGACTCGACCGCTTCGGTCATTAGACACCGAAGTCCTCCAGCGGGGCTTGTGCGGTCGCTGCGTCGACGAGTATCGAGGCGTCCGAGTGCTCGGAGAAAAGTGTGACTGGATACTCGACGCACGCCGGCGAGAACGCGGCGGCCCGGATGACCGCCTGCTTCCATGCGCCGGTCGTCGAGAACAGACGCGCACGTCGGCCGGCAAGTAGGTCGGCCATGCCGATCGTGATCCCCATTGGCGGCACGACCTGAGAGCAACCGCCTGCGGCCCGCTGGCTCATCGCGATAAGCGTGTCGTCGTTCAGCTGCAGGATTCGGGTCTTGGACTCCGCGAGCTGCTGCACGCTCACGACGTGCCACGGTGAGCGAGGCGGCTCGTTGAACGCGACGTGGCCGCGATACCCGATCCCACCCCATACGGTGTCGATCCCCCCACGGGCCGCGATCGCCTCCGACAATGCGTCAGGCTCATATGGATCCGGAAAATACCGCTGGTCCTCCGGCACGGTGTGCTTGGCGTCGAGCAGGCCGTAGAAACCTCGAAGCATCGAACCGCGCAGCGAGAACGGGTGGTCGACCGGCAGCGGGCGTGCCTGCCAGTCGAGAAAGTCGTCCATGTGAAACACCTGCAGCCCGTCGAGGGTGAGCGAGCTTGAGTTGACTAGCTCCGCAAAGAAGCCGTACTGATCCATCGGGCCGCACGGAAGAACCCATCGGGTCTCGCGGCCAGCCTCCACGTTCGTCGACAGCTCGTCGTACATCTCCCGCGCGATCGTCCGGTAGACGTCGTCGGGGGTTGGGACGACGTCCACCCGCATGCGGCGTTCCGGGTGATCGCGCAACTGGTCCGCAGGCACGCTGCACCAGCGCAGCAGGTCCTCAGGGTTGATCAAGGTGTGACCTTTCAAGTTGACGGAGGCAAGGGCTCAGCCCTTCAACGCTCCGGATGTGAGTCCGCCGACGATGTACCGTTGGAAGACGACTGCTATGACGACGGGCGGAACACAGGCGATAACGCCACCCGTCGCGATGAGGCCGAAGTCGACAACGTGCCTGCCCGTGAACTCCGCGATCGCGACCGGGATCGTCTTCGACTTGTTGGTGCTGGTGAAGATGAGCGCGTAGAGGAACTCGTCCCACGACAGCAAGAAGCCCAGGAGCGCCGTCGAAAGAATTCCGGGCCGGGACAACGGTAAGACGATCCGGACGAGCACGCCGACTCGTCCCAGGCCGTCGATGCGGCCCTGCTCCTCGATCTCCACTGGAATGGTCTGGAAGAAGTTCCCCATCACCCACAAGACGAACGGAATGATGAAGGAGACGTACACGAACACGAGGCCCATTTTCGTGTCGAGCAGGTTCAGGTTCGCCTCGATCAGGTAGAGCGGGATGAGTATCGAGATCGGCGGCAGCATGTACGTCAAGAGGAAGAGGAGTAGGAGGCTTTGCCGGAAGCGGAATCGCAGCCGGGCGAACGCGTACGCGCCGAAGATCCCCACCGCCAGGGAGATGATGACTGCGATGGCCGCCACGATCAGGCTGTTGACCATCGCGTGCAGAAAGGTTGTCGAGCCGCCGTCCTTGCCTGTGAAAATCTCGTTGTAGCGCGACAGGCTCCAGTGCTGCGGTATCCAGTGGAGCGGTCGGCGGAGCAACTCGACTGGCGCCACGGCGCTTGAGAGGACGAGGAAGAGGAACGGCGCGAGCGCGACGATGACGGCCAACGCCGCGCTGGCGTACACCGCGCATGTGGCGGCTTTGCTGCGTCTCACGTCACCTCATCTCCTGGGTGCGCAGGATGCGCGTGTAGGCGATCGTGATGACCAAGATGATGAGGGTGATCACGATGGCGATGGCTGAGCCGAGCCCGAAGCTTTGGTCCGAGAACGCTTTCACGTAGGTGTAGAAGGCGAGGGTCTCCGTGCCGTTCGCCGGCCCGCCGTGCGTCATGACGTAGACGACGTCGAACAGGCGGAATCCGTCGATGGTGCGGAGGACCAGCGTGACGAGAATGACCGGCGTCAGGAGCGGGAGCGTGATCGACCAGAATCTCCTGAAGGCGGACGCGCCGTCGACCGTCGCGGCCTCGTATAGCTCGTTTGGGATGGTGCCAAGGCCGGCGAGGATGAAGAGCGCCACGAATGGCGTGAACTTCCAGATGTCTTCGATGGCGACCATGTTCAGCGCCATCCATGGGCTGCCGAGCCACTGGCGGTAGTTGTGGATGAGGTGCAGCTGGACGAGGAGCGAGTTCAGCGGCCCGTAGTCGCCGTTGTAGATCCATCGCCACAGCGCGCCGCTCACGACAGTGGGAACGGCCCAAGGAACGATCACCGCGGCCCGGACGAACGTCCGCCCGCGGAAGCGTGCGTTGAGCAGCACGCCGAGCCCGATGCCTAGGGCGATTTCGCAAGCCGTGGTGAGGAAGGTGAAGTACGCGGTCCGCCACAGCGTCGACCAGAACTCGGTGTCGCCGAAGATGGTGGAGTAGTTGCGCACGCCGACCCAGGGTGATGGCCCTGGAAGCGCCGATTGCACGTCGTGGAACGAGGTGTAAACGGTGCGAAGGAGCGGGTAGAGCACGACACCGAACACGACGAACAGGCTCGGCAACAGCAGAGCCGCCGCCAGTAACGCCTGTGAGTTGCGCTTTCGGCGCCGCCGAACGGTCTGGTGGACCGCCGGGCGTGTTTGGGTCGTTGACGTCACCGACCGTCAGGCCTTTATGAGGGCTTTCGCCTGCGCGGCGGCGTCGTCAAGCGCTTTCTGCGGGGTCTTCTTTCCAGTCATCCCGTTCTGCAGCTCGGCCTGGAGAACATGCGACACGGCGTTGTACTGCGGCACCTGCGGGCGCAAGAACATGTCTCCAAGCTGGGACTTAGCGACGGCCAGCATTTTCTGGTCAACGCCCGTCAGTTGCACGCCGGCGTCGTACGACGCTTTCCAGATAGGTAACGACAGCGCGGCGTACTGGTTTTGGATGGCTGGGCTGGTCAGGTGGTTGATGTAGGCCAGCGCGACGTCGGGGTGCTTGGACGTGCTCGTCACCGACAGCGCCATCGAGCCGTTGATTCCAGCAGCTGGCTTGCCCGAGGGCCCGCTGGGCGTGTGCGCGATGCCGATCTGCCCGGCGACGTTGCTCTGCGTCTTGTCATTCGCGAGCGCGTAGACGTACGTCCAGTCGATGCACATTGCGACGTCGCCTTGCGACAGCGCCTTCCGCACGTCGTCGCCGCTAGCGGTGAGAGACGCCGGGTCCGCGATTCCTTGTTCGAACGTCGATCGCATGAACTCCAGCGCCTGTACGCCCCCGCCCGTGTTGAACGTCGGGTTGTTGTTGGCGTCCAGCCACGTGCCGTCGTACGCCGCCAAAACGGCGCCGTACGCGCAGACGAGCTCCTCGGCCTCCGCGCCGGCCCAGATGAAGGGGTATTTGGCCGCGTTTGCGGCCTTGATGGCCTTCCCCGCGGTGATGACGTCGTCCCAGCTCTTCGGCGGCGCGTTCACGCCAGCCTTTGACAGCATGTTCTTGTTGTAGAACAGGTACTCGGTGTCGCAGATCCACGGCACCCCGTAGTACTCGCCCTTGTACTCCGCCGACTGCAGCGCACCCGTGAAGATGCCGTCCGTCTCTGAAGCCGGAAGGCTCTTCGTGACATTGCGGATGAGGTGCTTGGACGCGAACTCCGCCGGCCAGATGACGTCGATGAGAATCACGTCGTACGTGTGCGCAGGCGCAGCCGTGACGATCTTGTCATGGAGCGCGTCGTAGCCGACGAAGTCGGCCGTGACTGTCACGCCTGGGTGTGCGGACTCGAACGACTTTGTCATCGCGTTGATGTTGTCGGTGCTGTACGACGCTTGCTTCATGAACAAGGCGCGGATGTTGCCGTTCAGCTTTCCGCTGCCGTCACTTGCTGCTGCAGCACTCGATGAGGAGGGTCGCCCCGACCCGCAACCAGCGAGCGCAAGGCCGCCCGCTGCCGCCGCGGATAAGGAGAGGAACTTGCGCCGGGTGAGCGATTGATCGAGAACCATTCGGACCTCACGAGTGTCGGGGTGACGTGCGGGCATAGTTAACAGGTAACCTTCTTTCCCAGTCAAGGCCCATTTTGCGACTGATCTCGAGAGCTCTGCCGGGCAACCGCGTAGGACTGGCTGTGATGGCAAGGCTTTGCGTTCGCCGAGACGGTGCTTGCAAGTGATGCGACTCTTGCACTAGACAAGCTTGTTACCTAATCTTGATGCCGGGAGGCGCGCGATGGAGTCGACGCAGGCTGGCACCCCCGCGGCGCTGCGGAGGTCGAACGTCGCGCATTTGTTGCGCGTCATCCGCGAGCATGGGCCGCTTAGCCGTGGCGACCTCGTGCAGTTGAGCGACCTCTCGAAGCCGACTGTGCGCACGGGTGTCGAGGAGCTCCTGCGCGCGGACCTGGTGGTCGAGTCCGCGGAGCCGCCCGAGGGGTCGCGATCGCGGCCCGGCCCGACCCCGCGGCTCTTGCGCTTCAACGCCAGCCACGCCCTTGTCGTCGGGCTCGATGTCGGCGCCGCGAAGATGCTCGCGGTCCTGAGTGACCTTGACGGGCAAACGCTCGCGGTCGCCCGTTCTGCCACACCCACGAACGCCACCGGCCGGCGCCTCGACCAGGCGGTGAAGTCCTTGCTGGACAAGTGCCTCGCTCACGCAACTGTCGGACGAGGCCGGCTCGCGGCGGCGTCGATAGGCACGACGGGCGTGGTCGACCGCGAGACGGGCACCGTCGCCTTCGCACCGCAGTTGCCGGGCTGGCAGGGCCGAGCCGTCAAACCTGCGCTCGAGGATTTGCTCGGCGTGCCTGTGCTGTTGGAGAACGAGGCGCACCTCGCCATGCTCGGCGAAAGCTGGCGCGGGATCGCCACCGACGTCAGCGACGCCGTGCTCATTCAGTTTGGGGTCGGCGTCGGCATGGGGATCCTGATCGGCGGCGAGATATACCGGGGAGCAAAAGGCGCGGCGGGCGAAATCGGATACCTGCCGATCGGCGACGCCGTCACCACCGCGGAGGACGGTCCCGGAAAGTTCGAGACCACCGTGGGATCGCTTGCGATCAGCCGACACATGGCGCGCGCCGCGTCGGGCACCGGACGGCGCGGTCGCGGCGGCGACCACAACGCGCAGCGCCGGGACGTCAGCGCCGCCGAGGTGTTTGCCCGAGCCAGCGAAGGAGATCGGGCAGCCCAAGAAGCGATCGGCGACGTGCTGAGTTACCTCGCCGCCGGACTTGCCGCGGTGGCAGCTGTCCTCAATCCCGAGCTGATTGTCCTCGGCGGCGGGCTCGCGCCATCCTTGGCGCCGCACGTCGAACGCCTGCAGACAGAACTCCTTCGCCGGGTGCCCGCCGGCCCAAGGGTGCAGCTATCCGCCCTCGGGGACAGCGCCGTCGCCGTCGGCGCGGTCAAGCGCGCCGTCACCTTCGCCGAAACGAGCCTATTCGACGCGATAGGCCTTGCCTGACGGAACCTACGGCGACGCCGCGACGTTCGCATCCGATTTCACGTACCCCTACTGAGTTGAAGGCCCCGTGACGTTGACCTCTGATCTCCCTGCCCCGACCGTCGCCACGTTCGGCCACCTCGCGGATAGAAGGCCAGTCGAGCTCATCCACATGCGCAACAACACCGGCATGACGGTTGAGGTCGTGTCCTACGGGGCGCTCATCAAGCAAATCTCGGTGCCGGATCACGACGGAAAACTCGCGAACGTCGTCCTCGGCTTCGACAACCTCGACGACTACGTCGAACGCAGTCCTTACTTCGGAGCGACCATAGGAAGGTTCGCAAACCGAATCGCGGGAGGTCGGTTCACACTCGACGGCATCCAGTACCAGCTACCGGCGAACGAGCCACCTCACACTCTGCATGGCGGCCGCCAAGGATTCGACAAACAACTGTGGGAGGCTCACACCGCCACAGACACAGCCAGCCAAGCCGTTTACCTACGGCACGTCAGCCCTGACGGCGCGGAGGGTTTTCCGGGAAATCTCGCCGTCACAGTGACGTTCCGGCTCAAGCACGACCAAAACATCTTGCGGGTCGACTATCACGCGACCACCGACCGCTCGACCATCGTCAACCTGACGAACCACTCTTTCTTCAATTTGGGTGGCGAAGGATCAGGGTGGATCATGGGTCACACGCTTCAGCTGAACGCCAGCCGCTACCTACCACTCGACGAAAATCTGCTGCCCACCGGCGCCCTGGCCTCCGTCGCAGGCACCCCGATGGACTTCACAACACCACGTCCGATCGGGGAGCGCGTGCGCGTGGCGACGGAACAGATCCTGCGCGGACAAGGCTACGACCACAACTATGTGCTCGACCGACACAGCTCAGACGGACTGGCCCTCGCGGCCCGCGTGATCGATCCCGTAAGTCGGCGCAGCCTCGAAGTGTGGACGACGGAGCCGGGAATCGACTTCTACACGGGCAATTTTCTTGACGGCAGCATCGCCGGTCCTAGCGGACAGACCTATCGCCAAGGCGACGGCTTCGCGCTAGAGCCGGAGCACTTCTCCGACTCCCCCAACCGGCCGGCCTTCCCTACGACAGTGCTCCGGCCAGGCGAGGTGTTCGCCTCTCGAACCGATTACCGCTTCGGCCTGGCAACACGCTGACCTGTGCATGAGTTAGATCACCGGCACTCCTCCTATCGTTCGCGCACGGGGTGGTAGTACACCTCGGCGGTGACCACGGGTGAGTGATGGCCGAGTCTGCGTTGGACGTGGAAGATGGTCAGCCCTGCATCGAACAACAGCGAGACGGCGGTGTGCCGCAGCAACCGCCAGGTGATCGCCCGACCCTGGAGTTCGGCGCGGTTGACGGCGTCGTCGAGGACGGACCGACCGAAGTTCTGCCTGGTGGGATGCGTTCCTGCACTGATGGAGAACGGGAACGCGTCGCGATCGCCGACTGGGCCATAGGCGGCGATGCGGGCCGCGAGCTCGTTCATCACCGGCGAGAGCAGGGACGCGTCACGGTCGCGTCCGCCACGAGCTCAAGTAGGTGATGGAAGGTGTGACCGGTCGCTCGGGTCATTCCGAGCTCGCATGTGCGATTCACAGATGCGTAAGCGGTGGCTTCGATCTGCCGAAACGACTCCGCCTCGCGTGCTGTCGCGGCCGCAGTGAGCTCCGGGTGAAGCAGACCCCGGTCGCCGGCAAATGCACAGCAACTCCATTGCTCCGGCTCGATCACCTGCTCAGCTACGAACGCGGCGAGCGCCCGCGCCGCCGCGTTGACACCGAGCCGTGTGGACGAGCAGGTCGCGTGGACGGCCAGTGCTGGAACGCGCTGCCGCACCCGCAAATGCGGAACGAGGGTGGAGGCGACGAACTCCACCGCGTCGACCACGACCACGCCCTTGTGCGCCAGCAGGTCGATCAGCCCTTCGGTGCATGACGTCGCATCGACGACCACGGGGAGTCGACCACCGTCGGTTGCCCTCAGCAATATGGGTACCACCCGGTCACGCATCGCGTCGTGACCGTCGACAAGTCCTTTGGACTTCCACGGCGTACCGCAACAGAGCGCGGCAATCTGCTCAGGAATGCAGATCGGAACCCCCGCCCGATCGCACAGGCGCAGGAACGCGTCTCGCACCCCGCCTCCGGCAGCCGCGGCTCCGAAAACTGTGGAGATGCACGCTGGGAAGTAGACCGCTTGAGCGCCTTCCACCCTTAGCGGACGTCGGCGTCGTCCGCCTCGGGGCAGCTCAGGCGACCAGGCCGGCACGCGTTCAGTCCCGAATAGCGCCCGACCGGCGGCCGTGACGGCGACCGAAAGTGAACTCGGCATGGCGCGAGCGGCGGTGAGAGCAGCGGCGGCGGCGGTCGTGGCGGCGCGCCAGTGGCGGGCCGCCAATAGCCACACCGCACGCTCTAAGCGCCCGTGATCGTTACCGCGCAGTCGTCGGGTGAGATCCCCTGTGTCGATGAGCACGGGGCAGGCAACTTGGCACATGCCGTCGACCGCGCACGTCTCGACACCGTCGTAGCGGTATTCGCGCTCGAGCGTTCGTGCGAGCCGGAAGTCGCCCGACGCACGCGCCCGCCCGATCTCCCGGCGCACCACGATGCGTTGCCGTGGGGTCATCGTGAGGTCGGCGCTTGGACAAACCGGTTCGCAGTAGCCGCACTCCACGCAACGATCGACCTCGGGCTCCACCTTTGCGACCGACTTCAGATGGCTGACGTGGGCAACGGGGTCGTCGGCGATGAGCACGCCCGGGTTCAGCAGTCCGCGGGGATCAAGCAGCCCCTTCACGTCTTTCATAACGGCGTATAGCTCGTCGCCATATTGGCGCCGGACGAACGGGGCCATGATTCTGCCTGTGCCGTGCTCCGCTTTGAGCGTCCCGCCGCGCCCGATCACGAGTTCGACCATGTCTTCGGTGAACGCGAGGTAGCGCTGGACGAGTTCAGGCCGGTCGAAGTCCTCATTCAGCAAGAAGTGCAAGTTGCCATGCTTCGCGTGGCCGAAAACCACACTGCTGTCGTAGCCGTGCTTTTTAAAGAGCGTGGTCAGGTCGTTGCAGGTGTCGAGAAGCGCCTCGACCGGGACCGCGATGTCCTCGAGCAGCGCCGTCGTGCCGGGCGGACGGGCTCCCGCGACGGCCGCGTACAGGCCCTTGCGGATACTCCACAAGGATCCCCGCGCCTTGGCGTCGGACGTCAGCGTTACCGGCCCGGCGGCAGGCATCTCACGCAACAGCGAAGCTGCCGTCGAGACTCTTTGTTCGAGCACTTCTTCGGTCGCCTCCTGGTACTCGACCAGAAAGGCGGCGTGCTGCTCCACGAGGAGCGCCGACAACTCCGGAGTCGCGTTCGGCTGCCGCTGCGCTACTCGAAGGCTCGTCGCGTCGAGCAGTTCGATGGCAGCGAAGCGTGCGTCGACGAGCGCGGGCAGCGCGGCGGTGGCAGCGGCAAGGCTTCGAAACAGCAGCAGGCCAGTCGCTGCATGACGGTGAGCCGGCACCGTGGTGAACGTTGCCTCGGCGACAAAGGCAAGCGTGCCCTCGCTGCCGACGACAAGGTGGGCGAGTATGTCGATCGGGCGGGTGTGATCCACGAACGAGTTGACACCGTAGCCCATCGTGTTCTTTATGGCGTACAGCCGCCGGATAGTCTCGACGGCCGCCGGGTTGTCGCGCACCCGGTCACGCAGTTTCTCAAGACCCGCATATGTCGCCGGCTCGAGCGCTCGCAGTCGCTCGTCGGCATCAGGCAGTCCGGTGTCCAGCACCGTTCCACTCGGCAGCACCAAGACCGCTGACCGCAATGTTCGGTAGCTATTCAATTCGATCCCGCACGCCATGCCACTCGAGTTGTTAGCGACGACGCCGCCGATGGTGCACGTCGACTCACTCGCAGGGTCGGGCCCTAGCTTGCGGCTGTATCGTGCGAGGCGCGCGTTGACCGCACGTACAGTCTCGCCCGGGCGGACCCGCACCGCCGCGCCGTCGTCGAGGACCTCGATCCCGCGGAAATGACGGCGTGTGTCGACCAGCACGCCGTCGTTCGTCGCCTGCCCGGAGAGGCTGGTGCCGGCTGAGCGGAACGTCAGCGGGATGCCGGTGTCGGCACTCGCGCGCAAGAGCGCAGCCACCTCCGTCGCAGTCCGGGGCGCCACCACCGCCTGCGGCACAACCACGTAGTGAGACGCGTCATGTGAGAAGGACAGCCGGTCTGCGGCGCGGGCCGCGACGCCGCCGGGCACAGCGGTCTCCAACCGCGCCAGCAGGGTCGGGTCGGAGGGCACAAGACCTTCGTCTCGCCCGCGCGCCTGCGACCAACGCAACATGAAAAATGAGCCGCCTTCCCAGGCTGTGAAGCAGAGTCCGGCAATAGCATTATGGGACAATGGGTTCCACACGCCGGAACTCAAAGTAGCGCATCGACGTCTGTCAGGCTCGCCGCGCCCAACCACTCCCCGGAGGACCATCCGTGCAGCTGATGCGTATCGGCGACCAGGGCGCCGAGAAGCCCGTCGTCCGCGTCGACGACGAGACCTACATCGACGTTTCCGATGTGGCGCACGACTTCGACGCCACGTTCTTCTCCGAAGGCGGCGCCGAACGGTTGCGGCCGATCATCGAGGAGCGGAGATCGACCGGAACATTCTCGAGGTTCGCCGGCGAGCGCATAGGCGCCCCGATCGCGCGACCTCACCAGATCCTGTGCATCGGCCTGAACTATCGCGACCATGCGGCAGAGACCGGTCAGCCCGTGCCTGACGAGCCCATCCTGTTCACCAAACCACCCAACACACTGATCGGGCCGGACGACGACGTTCGCATTCCGCGCGGTTCCACGAAGACGGACTGGGAGGTCGAGCTGGGCATCGTGGTGGCCCGCAGGACCAGCTACCTCGACTCGGTGGAGGAGGCCAGAAACGCGATCGCCGGCTATCTGGTCGTCAACGACGTCAGCGAGCGCTCCTTCCAGATTGAGCGCGGCGGCCAGTGGACCAAAGGCAAATCGGCAGAGACCTTCAACCCCGCCGGTCCCTGGCTGGCCACGCCTGATGAGGTCGCCGACGTCCTCGCACTCGACATGTGGCTCGACGTCAACGGGGTACGGCGACAGACCGGCAACACGAAGACGATGGTCTTCGATCCATATTTCCTCGTGCATTACCTGAGTCAGTTTCTAGTTCTAGAGCCGGGCGACCTGATTAACACGGGGACCCCTCCCGGCGTGGGAATGGGCTGCACGCCACAAGTCTGGCTACAGCCAGGGGACGTCATGGAACTCGGTATCACGGGCCTCGGTCGGCAGCGACAGCACGTGCTCGGGCCACGCTGAGTCGGCCCGCGACGGACCCCCGGTGACCATCCGCGAGCCTGCCTCAGCTCGCGGATGGGAGCGCCACATTGCGTCCCAACTCCCTCGAACGGTAGGCCGCGTCGATCACCTCCACCCCCGCGCGCGCGTCCGCAACGGTGTAGCTCGGAACACCGCCCCAGAGCAGCCGGTCGATGACGTCGCGGAAAAAGGCCGCGATTGCCACGCGGCCGCCACCACCATCGACCGGCGCGCTTGACACGGTTTCGCCGCCGAACCGCAGCACCCTCGGTCGCTCGTCGCACGCCACGGCTGAGCCGTGCGAGCCAACCACCCGGATCGTGGAGTGCGCGGTGCCAATCGCCGGAACTGCCGGTACCCGCCCGATGGTCGCGGTCGCAGTGACACCGTGCTGCAGCAGCATGGACACGACCCCGCTGTCCTCCACGCCGTGGCTGGCATGAGCGCCACCGAAGAGATTCGCCGTCTCCGCGTAGACCTCCTCGATCTCCAGGCCGGTCACATGCCGGATCGCGTCGACCGCGTATCCGAGAAAATTCCGCAACTCGCCTCCGCCCGACAATGCCGGGTCAACCACGAGCCGTGGGTCTTCCACGTCAAGCGCGAAAGTGGCACTGCTCGTCAGAAATTCGACGTCCACGTGACGCGGAAGTCCCAGATGGCCGGCGTCCACCCATGAGCGCAGCCGCCCGAGGGCTGGCGACAGGGTTCTGTTCACCACGGCACAGAATCCAGCAACGCCCGCAGACGCCGACGCCACCCGCTCGGCGTCGGCAACACTCGTCGCCACCGGCTTGTCAACGCACGTGCGCACACCCGCCTCAAGCGCCAGGCAAGCCAGCTCCGCGTGGCGCGTTGGCTCGCTGCCGATGACGGCGAGGTCAACCACGTTGGCGCGCACGAAGCGTTCCAGGTCCGTCGTCCAAGGAACGTCGAGCTCGTATGCCAGGTCTTCTCCGGCTCGCCGTATCCACGCCGGGGCGGACCGCTCGTCCGCCACTCCGACGACACGCACCCGAGGGTCTGCAATCAAGAGCCGGGCATACGGCAAGGCATGGCGCACCCCGCCAAGGATGGCGACCCTGACGCAAGGCTCGCTCGTAGGCTCGCTCATAGGCTCGGTCTCCCGACTGGCTCAACAGCGACGGCGTCGCGGCCCACGAGCGACTGTTGTGCCGCGAGACCGACGGCGAGCGCGGTACGCATCTCGTCCGGCGTCGTTGTCGGCCTGGCATGACCGCGGACGACGTCCAGCCAGTGCGCCATCTGCCGCTGGAATGCGCCTTCCACCGATGCCGGGGGGACTTGGACGGCCGGCGAACTCAAGCCCGCGTCGTCCTCGGTGGAATGCAGGAGCGTTCCTCGCTCGCCGACAACGCTGATTCGTCGCAGTACTTCGCCGGGTCGACGCAACGCGTAGGAGAGTTCGACCAAGCCCAGCGTGTCGTCGTCCATGCGGACCGTGACCTGGAAGCTGTCGGGAACCGGCATGTGCGCGGCCGCAGCCGAGAAGCCGCGAGCGAACACGCGCACCGGCCGCGCATGGCTGAGCCAGGCCAACAAATCGAACGCGTGCGTGCCGTTGTGCACCGGATGGCCGCCCGAGACTGCCGGGTCGAGTTGCCACGCGCGCCATCCGGCCGGCCACACATGGCCCGCGTACCACTGGATGTGGATGAGCCGTGGTCGGCCAACAGCGGCACTCGCCAGTTGCGCCCGCAACTCCGCCACCGCCGGCTGAAACCGCACTGTCTGGCCGACCAGCAGCGATGACGTGTGAGTGGCTGCGATCATCTGGTCAAGTTCGGCCAGGCTTAGCGCCACCGGCTTCTCGACCAACACGTGCTTGCCAACCGCGCCGGCGAGGATCGTCCATCGCGCGTGATCGGTCGTGTGTCCGCAGACGTCGACGGCGGCGACCGAGGGATCGCCGATCGCGGCCGGCACGTCCGTGCTCGCGCTGGCGCCTGGCGCCAGCGCTGCGACCGCCCTGGCGCGGGCCGAGATCCGAACCCGCGACGACGACGACGCGAAATCCTGGTGTCATCGCGATCGCGACGACGTGCTCTCTCGCGATAGCGCCGGTGCCGAGGATCGCGACGCCGATCGGTTCACCCGCCGGATTGGCGCGAGGGCCGTTCGTCATGCGATTTCGCCAAGCGAACTGACGGACACCCAGGATGCGGTGCGAGCAGAGGCGACGGCTGCGTCCGTGACGCGCAGGGCCGCCAACCCATCGACGATGCCCGCGGCGGGCGTCGCCGAACCGCAGGCGACATCAAGCAGATGCGCTGCCTGGCGCGCCAACACGTCGGCCGCCGTCTCCTCGTGAACGACCGTGCGCTCGGCTGCTTGGCTGCCCTCGTACACGGTCAGGGCGCCGCGGGCGATGTCGGCCACCATCGAGCCACCGGTGCCGACCACATGCAGCGTGCGCGTTCCACGCGGCTCGACGTAGTCGAGATGAAACGACCCCAGCACACCCTCCCTCGTCTCAAGCAGACCGTCCACGAGGTTTGGCTGCTCGACATGCGGCACCGCATGGGTCGTGCGTGGAACGGCGAGAACCCGGACCGGCTCGCCAAAGAACCACCGCAGGTAGTCCCACTCGTGGGAGTAGTCGCGGTACAGCCGGTCCGGCTCCGCGTGGTCGAACCGCGACTTCGCGGCGCGAATCGTTCCGTAGCTACCGAGCATCACCTGGAATGACGTCGGGTCGCCGATCGACTCGGCCGCGAGCTCGGCGCGAATGGCGTGCATCACGCGCCGGTGCCGCAGCACATAACCCACGAGCACCGGTACGCCACGCCCTGCGATGTGGGTCAAGGGTCGCGCCTCTGCCAACGACGGCGCGAGCGGCTTCTCGACGAGGGTTGGCACGCCTGCCGCCGTCGCGGCATCCAACTGTGGAACATGGAACGCGTCCGGCGCCGCGATCACGAGCGCGTCTAAGCCGAGGGCGAGCAGTTCTTCGAAATGGCCAACGACCTTGACGACGGCAGATTGGGCGGCAGCCTCAGCGCGGAACTCCGAAGTCGGGTCGAAGACCGCCACACGTTCACAACCAATGGCCGAGAGCGCGGCGAGGTGCTGCCGGCCGATAGAACCGAACCCCGAGATCCCGACGAGCGGCTGCCCACCTACCAGGCCCATGCAGCTCCTCGTGACGCAAAAACGGAACCGCGTGTTCCGCGTGATGAACTATCTTGGTAGCGTTGCGGACCGCCGTCAAGGGCACGGCCCACACTGCACTGCACAGTCGCGGAGGCTGTCTTGAGCGTGCTGAATCGATTCCGGCTGGACGGAAAGACCGCGGTCGTGACCGGTGGGACCGGTTTGTACGGGCGCCCCTTCAGCCGAGCGCTCGCAGAGGCGGGCGCACGCGTCGTCGTCACATCCCGCACCAACGCGACCGCGCAAGCTGTCGCGGCCGAGCTGACTACAGACGGACTGGACGCCGTGGGGATTGAACTCGATCAGGGCGACGAGTCCTCGATCCAGCGTTTCGCGGCGACCGTGATCGACCGGTGCGAGCAGGTGGACATTCTGGTGAACAACGCGGTCCACCGGCAAGGACGCGGCTTGTTCGCGACGTCCGCGAACGACTGGGATGCGACGAGCGCGGTGAACTCGCGCGGACTTTTCCTTTTGACGCAGGCGATAGCGGGCCCGATGGTCGAACGACGAGCCGGCGCCGTGGTGAACATCGGTTCCATCTACGGGCTCGTCGGCCCGACGTTCGAGGTGTACGACGGTACGACCATGACGTCGCCGGCGTTCTATTCCTATGACAAGGCCGGCATGGTCGGCCTCACCCGATACCTGGCCGCCGCGCTCGGCCCTGACGGGGTGCGGGTCAACTGCCTATGCCCGGGCGGGCTGCGCTCGGAGGGTCAACATGAGGACTTCGTCCGGGCCTATGTGTCGCGCACGCCGCTTCGCAGAATGGCCTCTGTCGATGATGTCACCGGCGCACTCGTATTCCTGGCGTCGGAGGCCGCCGCGTACATCACCGGAGCTGTGCTCACCGTCGACGGAGGCTGGACGGTCCACTAGTGCCACGCGTCTGGCACGTCGGGGGGCGCCTATTCGGACGCGCTCAAGGACGCGGCGTACACCGGCGCCGCCGGGTAGGGCGCCCGCGCGTGAAAGATCCGCCCGGCGAGCGGTTCAGCCGCGCTCCGAACCTCGTCGTAACCCTCACGGGCGGTGGTCACGAGCATGTCGCGCCCGTCAGCGCCACCTATCGCCACACTTGTGACCTGCGCCGTCGGCACGACCACCACCGCGTCGACGCTGCCCGAGGCATCGTGCCTGCGCACCTCTCCCGTGCCGTACATCGCGACCCAAACGCCGCCGGCGGCGTCGCAGGCGAGACCATCGGGAATCCCGTCCCCACAGATCAAATAGCGGCGTGTGTGGTCGATGCCAGCCGCCGAGACCGCGTGCTCGTACACCACGCGGTCGGCGGAGTCCGCGTGGAACAGCCGCCGACCACCGGCATCGAAAGCTAGGCCGTTCGACATTCGGAAGGGCTGAGTGAAGGGCCGGTCGTCGTCGCCACCACCCACCCGCAGCAGCCGGCCGCGGGCGCCGCCGTGAAGAACGTCGACCATGCCGATCCAAAGCCGCCCCCACGGATCGGCCGTACCGTCGTTCAACACGCATCCGGCGGCCAGCCGCAGCGACGCTGCGACGCCCAGGAAGCGCGGCTCATCGCGACTGCTCCACAGCTCGATACGGTCCGAGTTCGCGACGAGGACGCGGTCAGCTCCCGCGGGATAGACAAGGGACAGGCGGCGACCAGTGGCGACGCGCAGCTCCGCGTGCCATGCGCCGCCGTCGACGCGGGCGGCGTACGCCAAGCCGGCGTTGACGTCCACCCACCACCAGCGACCGTCGTGCCAGCGTGGGCTTTCCGCCAGCTGGCATCGGGGCAAACCGCCGATTGGCTCGGCGTAGATCCGCGAGGTCATGTCACGTCACCGCTCCGCCGGCGTGCCCGTTCGACGATCCCGAACCGGGTTGGGGGAATGGACAACTGAACCCGGACATCGAGGGCCATGTCTGATCGACGGGCAATCGCCACCGCGACGACCAGCGCCGCAATGGCCGGCACGACGCCGCAACAGAGCATCGCCAGCCGGACGCCGAGATGCGAAGTCAGCAGCCCGACCATCGGGCCGCCCACGGGCGTGCCACCGATCAGGACGAGCAGGTACAAGCTCATCACCCTGCCCCGCACCTCGTCCGGCGAGGACGTCTGCACGCAAGCGTTCGCGATGGTGAGAAACGTGACCGCCGCCGCCCCCACCGCAACCAGCAGCACGGAGAACATGATGACACCGAAGGAGAACGAGGCGGCCGCCTCCAGCAAGCCAAAAAGCGCGGCGGCTCCGACAATCGACCGCAGCCGGCTGCCGGGCCTCCCCGCCGAACGCAGAGATCCCACGAGAGATCCGAGCGCCACCATCGAGTTGAGGAGGCCGTAACCGCCTGCGCCGCTGTGGAAGACGTTCTTCGCGAACGCCGACAACAGGATAGGCATGTTCAGCCCGAAGGCGCCTACGAAGCCACCCAAAACAATCGGCCAGATAAGCACAGGATGTCGGCGCACATAGCGCACAACCTCCCGCAACTGGCGATTCGATTGCTTCGGACCCGGTGTGTCGCGCAGCTGGCGCGAGTCTATGAGCATCAGCGCCGCGATGACAGGCAGGTACGTGACGGTGTTGACGGCGAAGGCCCAGCCGCCGCCAATCGCGGTGATCATGACGCCGCTAATCGCTGGCCCGATAAGGCCGCCGAGCTGGAAAATCGACGAGTTCAGACTGATGGCGTTGCGCAGGTGCATCGGCCCGACCATGTCGTTCACGAAGAGCTGGCGCGCGGGGTTGTCGACGACAGTGTCAATGCCGAGGACGAACGCGATCAGCCACACCTGCCAAACCGTGACTCGGTGGGTCAAGGTCAACACCGCGAGGATGCCGGCCAGTGCACATGCGACTGACTGCGTCGCGATCAACAGCCGGCGCTTTGGAAAGCGGTCAGCGAGCACACCGCCATACATACCGAACGCCAGCATCGGAAGGAATTGCATCGCCGTCGTGATACCGACATCCGTCGGGCTGTCGGTCAGGGTGAAGACGAGCCAGTCTTGCGCGACGCGCTGCATCCAAGCGCCGGTGTTCGAAAACAGCTGCGACGCCGCAAAAATGCGAAAGTTGCGCACGCTCAGCGACGCGAAAGTGTTCCGCCACCGATCCCGGCCGATCGTGCCACCACCGGGTAGGCGAGAGGAATGCTGCGGTCCCGGCGCTCCGCCTGCCGCGCTGTCCACCAGTGAACCCCAGGTTCCGGCTCGTGCTCTCGATTGTTTTTCCGCTGACGCAGGTACTTCTCACGTGCCTAGGTAGGCGATCGCCTCCATCTCGACGCGCAGGAAGCCGAAGCCCATCGCCGATGTCGTGCGAGCCGGTCTCGGGTGGGGAAACCGCAACAGGTACAGCTCGTTGTAGCGGGTGAGGTCCGCTTCGTCCCGGACGAAGGCAGAAATTTTCACCACTTGCTCGTAACCTGCTCCGCCCTCAGTGAGCACGCGCAGCAGGTTGCTTGCCGCGCGCTCGAACTCTTCCTCGAATGTGCCCGGGATGAACGCGCCGGACGCCGCGTCGGTCGACGCCTGCCCCGACACGTATAACCAGTCACCCGCGCGTACTGCCGCAGACAGTGGCCGCTGCGGATCGGCGCACACCCGTTCGAGAGTCACCATGTCTCCAGACGTAGCGTCATTTTTGAACCTCAGCGGCGTCGAGGATGCGCAAGACGGCGTCGACCGCACGCAGATGAAGGTCTCGTCTGGCATCGAGGGAGGTGGCGCCCATGTGCGGCGTCAGAATCAGCGATTCGACACCGGCCAGCGGGTCGGTGGCGGCATCGGGAGGCTCTTGGTCGCGAACGTCCAGAGCGGCGCCGCGCAGCTTGCCGGAGCGAAGTGCGGTCGCCAGGGCGTGCTCGTCGACCAACCCTCCGCGCGCGACATTCACCAGCACGCTGCCGTGCTTCATGTGGTCAAGCGCCGCGGCGTCGATGAGATGGCCGGACGAGGAAGTCAGCGCCGCGCAGAGGAGGACCGCGTCTGCTGTCTCAAGCAAAGTTTTGAACTCGGTCGGCCGAACAGGTGGCCGGACCGTGGCGTAGGGGTCGTGCCCGAGCACGGCCATGCCGAGTGCGTCGCACTTGTCGGCGACTCGGGCGCCAATCCGACCGACGCCAACGACACCGACGACCTGCCCACGCACCCTCCGCGGGGGCATGGCCTCGAGCGAGGCGTATGCCGACGCCCAATCGCCGCGCGCGGTCGCCGAGGCTATCGGCACCAAGTTGCGCTGCAAGGCCAAGAGCATCGCGATCGCGTGGTCAGACACCTCCTCCGTGCAGTAGTCGGGCACGTTGTGCACGGGCACCCCAAGGTCGGCCGCCGCGCTCGCGTCGACACCGTCCATGCCCACGCTGTAGCAAAGAATTCCTTTGCATCGACGTAGTAGCGCAAGGTCGTCTCGCGGCAACGCTTTCGAGACGACAACGACGTCAGCGTCGGGCAGCTCTGCCCTGGCCTCCGCCAGGTCGGTCGGAACAACGAGGCTGATTCCGCGTTCCCGCAGGGCCACCCGCTCCGTGCTGTAGTCCCACTCGACCGCTGTGATCGGGTCGTAGATGACGACCCGAGGCTCACCGGTCGTCACACCGTCACCGCCAGGGCGCCGGTGGATGGGTCGACTCGCACCGACTGGCCGCTACGAATCGATAGCTCCGCCGCATGCAGCATCGAGGTGGTGAAGAGTCCTTCCCGCCCATCGATCAACGGCGCTCGGTTCGCGTTCGCCGCAGTGACGAGATCCTGCAGCTGGGCAATGTAGGCTCCCAATCGAACGGGATCGCGAGGGTCTGAGGCGTCGAAAGGCGGCTGCGTCGCGAGCGATTCCCAATGTCCGCGCGTCGCGATGCGCGCCTCGCCGTACGAGTCGAACTCGATCATCCCCTCCTCGCCCACCAAGAGCAGGTCGAGGCCATGCCCAAGCCCCGGCGCCGGGATGTCGTAGCTCATCCACAGCTGCGCAAGCTGTCCCCCGGAGAAGCGATACGACGCCATGACGCTGCGTTCTGGCGGCGGTTCGTCGGTGTAGCTCGCGGCAGTGGCGAAAGCAACGGCCACCTCGCATTCGACGTACCAACGAACAAGGTCGCACGCGTGCGCCGCCCAGGACGCGTAGGCCGTCTGTTGGGCCGGATCGAGCTTCCAGGCATCACCAGTGACGCTGGTGTCCCAGAAGCCCACGTGCGCCCCCCTCACCTGAACCATCCTGATGGCGCCGA
This sequence comes from uncultured Actinomycetes bacterium, assembly GCA_963747395.1. Lineage (GTDB taxonomy): Bacteria > Actinomycetota > Actinomycetes > Acidothermales > Acidothermaceae > JAICLV01. Next base: position 68,008 of record CAVVEX010000014.1, read on the forward strand.
TCCGACCGCTGGCGACCGCGTCCTTCGCAGCCTTCGGGACGAGGCGAAACCGGTGTTGGGAAACCACTGACAGCTTCACACCCGCACTTGAGCAAGCGGCCGCCATCTCAGCGCACTCCTGCACACTTTGCGCCATAGGCTTCTCGACAAGCAGGTGCTTGCCGGCGCCGGCTAGCACAAGGGCCTGCTCCCTGTGCACCGCCGGTGGAGTCGCTAGCACGACAACCTCGACCTGCGGATCCTCGGCGACGGCGTCCAACTCAGGGTAGAGACGACATCCGTAGTCGCTCGCGAGCGCGTCCGCGCGCTTGCCTCCGCACACTCCGACCAGGTGGGTGCCCGGGAGATGTTGCGCCGCCACCTCAGACCACGTCCGGCCCATGAATCCGGACCCGACCACCGCCACACCAACACTCACGACTGGGCTCCCAACCGTCGCAGCAATGGGGACTCGATCGCCACGAGGTCCGGTCCGATCGCGGAGAGGTTCGGCAATCCGCACATGGCCATCGCGACCGTGAGCTCGTGACGCAGGATGTGAAGAACGTCGCGCACCCCGTCTGCGCCGTTGACGGCCAGGCCATAGATGATCGGTCGACCCAGGAGCACCGCCCTGGCCCCCAGCGCCAGCGCCTTCACGATGTCGGTGCCCCTGCGCACGCCGCCGTCCAGATACACCTCGACAGCTGTGCCCACGGCTTCGGCGATTTCCGGAAGCACCTCGATCGGCGCGAGTGCGGTGTCGAGCTGGCGGGCACCGTGGTCGGACACGACGACGGCCCGCGCGCCGACCTCAGCCGCGCGTCGCGCGTCGTCGCCGCGCAACACACCCTTGACGACCAAGGGAAGCGACGTCGCCGCGACCATGTCTTCGACGTAGGACCAAGTCGCGGCACGGTCAAACACCTGCGCGGCGCGACGATCGTTGCTCGCATTGGACCAGTTCGCCGTCTCAAGGTCGAGCAGTCCTCGTAGATTCGCGGTTGGAGGGGAAACCCAGGCGTTCCGGACGTTGCGTTCTCTAAGCGCCGTCACCTTGTGGTCGACGGTCAGGCAGAACGCGCGATACCCGCTGTCCTCGGCTCGCCGCATGATCTCCGCGGCGACGCCTCGGTCGCGAAACAGGGGAAGGTGGAGCCAGCGCACACCCTCCGGCGCTGCCGCTGCAATCTCCTCCAGGCTGAACGTCGAGCCGCAGCTGACGATCATCACAGTGTCGGCCGTCGCGACACCGCGGGCGGTCTCCTGCTCCCCGTGCCGGTGCGCGATCCCATGGTCGCCCGACGGCGCGACGAGGATTGGATATCGCAGCGCCTCGCCCAGCACCGTTGTGCTCGTGTCACAAGTCGTGACGTCGACCAGCACCCGGGGCCGCAACGCCAACTGGTCAAACACAGAGCGCGCCCGCCCGAGCGACAGCTCGTCGGCGGCGCCACCCGCGATGTAATCGAACGCGCTGGCCGGCAGTATCGCTCTCGCGTCGGCCTCGAAGTCGAGGAGATTGAGCCTCACACGGTCTCCCCCGCCAGCACTGGACAATGACCGGAAGCCGACCAACCGACCGGTTCGGCGGTCCGGGGCAGGCGCCAGGGGTCAATCGGGCAGGCCCCCGGCGTGTTCACCTCGATGACGTGCCTCGCGACGTCTCCGTACGCCGCCTTCCACGCAATCGCCCCCTTGGCCACGAGGACCGAGGCGGCAGCGGGGTCGATCCCAAGACTGGTGAGGTGCTCGCCATGGAAGGGTGGTGTGGCGCGTTCGGTGAGAACGACCGTGACCGTGCCCGTGTCGACAACGGCGGTACGACCCATGGAGAAGCTCAGACCCGTGCCCCAACTACCGCGTGACGTGTACGTGCCATCGCCAATTCTCACGACCGTTCCGTCAATCTCGACCGGCGCGCCGTGCAGACTGTCGGTCTTGCCGCCGACTTTCGCGCGGAACCGTGCGCCGACGCCCTCGTCGTGGGCGCTCCCCGCCGCCTCGGCGTCAGCGATGACCACGACCGATCCGGTTGCGCGCGCCGCGAGCAACTCAGCCAACAGAACGGTGCCATCGCCTGCGCTACCGCCGCCGATATTGTCGGCAACGTCGGCGAGCACGACTGGGTGATCCAGGTGCTCCATCGCTTGGCGAACTGCCTCCTTTGCCGACGGACGACGGACGTGGAACCCTCCGGCGTCCACGACGGATGCAACACGGGCGGCAATGTCGTCGGCCGCCTGTTCCGCCAGTCGGCGCCTGTCCGCGGCGTCAACCACGAGCACGCTGATCCCCGCTCGACTGACGTCGCTGTAGGCGAAACCAGCTAGCACTGACACCCTGCGGGCGCCTGCCTCAATGCCGCGGCCGCGCGCCCACGACAGAAGGCCGCGCATCGGTTCATCGTCAGTTCCCTGGGCAAGCGGACACGTCAGTGCTGGAACCTTCGCGATACTTGTGACAAGCTCGCGCTGCTCGAGCGACTCGCGCAACAACGACGCCGCCTCGACGCCGCACTCCCACATATCGACATGCGGGTAGGTGTTATATCCCAAGACGATGTTTGTGGCGTCGACGAACTGCGCCGATGGGTTGCCGTGCAAGTCGAGCACGGCCGCGACAGGGACGTCGCCAATCTGCTCGCGGAGCTCTGAGACGACGGCGAACTCGACGTCAGGTTGGCCGTCAGCGACCATCGCTCCGTGGAGGTTGAGTAAGACCCCGTCGAGTTGGCCGACCAGCTTCAATCCGGCCCTCAACTGCCGGACAAGCTCGCCAAAGGTCTCCTTGTCTGCCGGCCCGCCTGGCCACGCACCCGCGCTGAAGATTGGGACGAGGTCGGCCCAACTGTTCGCGCCGTCAAGAAAGCCTCCGACGACCGAGCGGGTCCCTCGATGGTGATCCACGATCGCCGTGCCCGCGAGCAGTTCATAGTCGAGGAAATCGCGCAGCGCGGCACGGCGAGCCGAGTATGTGTTGGTCTCATGCCAAAGCCCGAGAATGCCGATACGCGGGCCGGTCACGCCAGCTCCGCGAATGCCGCATCCGCCCGCTCGAGCACTGCCTCAAGTTCGGGGTCACCGTGTTCCGCAGAGACATACCAGATTCCGCGTCGCGCCACCCAGACACCGTGCCACGACAGCAATTCCGCGAGTTGCGCGTATCGCGGAAGATCCCGCCCCTGCAGTCCCGCGTAGTCGACAAACGGTTGTGGCGGGCCGCCCAGCGACGCATGAAACGCCGCCGGGAGACCTTGTATGTACAGGGGCAGGCCGCGTGAGGCACCGAGTTCTCGCAGCCCTGCCATCAACGCTTCGCCGTGCCGTTCGATTCGCTTGTACGGGGGATCCGCAGCCAGTCGGCGCATCGTCGCGCTGACAGCGGCCATCGACATGACAGACGCGTTGAAGGTTCCAGAATGATTTATCTGGCCGGTTCCAATGCCCGCGAGCAAGTCAGCTCCTCCTGCCAGTGCGGCGACCGGCCACCCTCCTGCCATCGCTTTTCCGTACACCGCCAGGTCAGGAACCACGCCAAACAACTCCACCGCGCCGCCTAGCGCGATACGAAAGCCGGTGATGACCTCGTCGAAGATCAGCAGGGTGCCATTTGCGTCGCACAAACGCCGCACGCCCTCGAGGTAGCCGGGCTGCGGCAGGATTGAGCCCTGGTTGCACATCACGGGTTCCATGAGTACGGCCGCAATGTCGTCGCCCTTGTCCGCAATCACGTCCGCCAACGCGTCAAGGTCGTTCCATGGCACAAGTACGGAGTCGTCGAGGTGACTGGTCACCTGGCCTGCGCTCGCGGGTGCCGCCTTATGATCCCGGACCGAAATCAGCACGTTGTCGAGCCAGCCGTGATACTGGCCCTCAAACCTCACGAACAACCTGCGGCCAGTGTTTGCGCGCGCCACCCGGAGCGCCATTTGGACGGCCTCGGTACCGGAGACGCCAAATCGCACCATGTCGGCCCAGCCCAGGTTCTCCAGGAAGAGTTCCGCGGCGTCAACCTCACCCACCGTCTCACCGCCGAACACCATTCCCCGCCGAACGGCTTCGGTGACCGCGGTGGTGACGTCAGCAGGGGCGTGCCCGAGGAAGTTCGGACCTTGTCCGAGGAGATAGTCGACGTAGTCGTTGCCGTCAACGTCCCATAACCACGCTCCCGCACCGCGCTCGAAGTGCACGTGGGGACTGTCGAGGCGCACGTTCGAGTGCACCCCGCCTGGCGTGAGCCGACGTGCGCGCGCGTCGAGCTCCTCAGAGCGGCGCCGTGAGCGGTCGCCTTTCATGCGTTCGTCCTCCCGATTTCGTCGACCTCTGCAGCTACTGCGTACTCGTCGGCCATGCGTAGGAGCGCCTCGGCCACGACCGGAATTTCTTTCAGAGCGAGGCGGGATGCCGGGGCGCTCAGACTGATCGCGAGCGGGAGCCTCGTGCCTTTCAGCGGAACCGCCACGCAGCGCCCATCAGGCCCGTCCTCGCCGTCATCGACCGCGTATCCCTGCTTGCGGACACGAGCGAGTTCGGCGAGGAACTTCGATGGGGAGGTGATTGTGTTGCGGGTGGTCGCCGACATTCCGAAGCGATCCAACAGCCCTCGGATGAACTCCTCGCTTCGCCACGCGACGAGGACCTTGCCCAGCGCTGTCGAGTGGATCGGCGTTTGGTCGCCAGGATGTGGTGCGTTGCGGACGGCGTTGCGGCTCTCGGCGATCTCAAGGTAGACGACCCGGCCGCGGTCCAGCATGCCGAGGTTGATGGTCTCGCCCAAATCGTCACGCAGTTTCGCCAGATACGGCTGCACCCGTTGACCCAAGACGTCAAGCCGCTCACTGCGAAGAGCGAGACCGACCGTGAAATCGCCCGTTGGAGTGCGGTCGACATATCCCCGCTCCTCCAGCGTGCAGAGGTAACGGAAGGCGGAGCTCTTCGGCAGCCCGGTCGCCTCGGCGACCTCTTGAAGGGTCATCCCCTGCGGCCGCTCCTGTACCAAGTCGATGATGTCGCATACGCGCTGAACGGCGCGAATCGAGTACGAGCCTTCGTTCACGGCCGAGCTCCTTCGTTAGGGGCGATCACGTCCGACGGCAGACCGAGCGAAGCGGGCCGGGGAGCGGCGAGACCGATCAACGGCGTTCCCACGGTCACCGGCGCAGTCGTCCGCAACGTGACGACGACGCCATCTGAGGATGCGACTACTTCGTGTAGCGATGTGCCGTGTCGGTCGACTACACGCCCGACCGTCTGTCCCGCAGTCACGGCGTCGAGGAGGTCGACCTCGCTGAGGAACCATCCGTCGACCGGCGTCGCAACGAAAGCATCGGTGTCCCCGTCGTCATGCAGCCAGAGTCTGGGCGGGTCGACCGTGGGCATGTCCATGTCAAGCAACCCCAGCTTCGCCAGGACGCGCTTCACGCCATCTACGTACGCAGTCAGATAGCGCCGGTCGAGCACCCCACCGCGTGGGGACTCCACGTATAGCGCCGGAATCCCCAGCTCTTGCGCCAGGCTAAGTGTCCGGCCGACGCCAACGGTCGGATGAGTCCAGACGATGCCGGCGCCAAAGGCCACAGCCAATTCCGTTCCACGCGTCGCGATCTCGCTTCCATCGTCAAGACCCCCGGCGAAGAACGGCATGTCCGCGTCCGGGCTTGAGGTGTGCAGATCCACCAGCACATCGGCGCTACGAATCAGGCGCTCACCGAGAAGCGCTGCGAGTCGTTGCGTGGGCGTTCCGTCAGGCTGGCCCGGAAAGCACCTGGCGAGGTTTTCGCCATCGGCGGGTCCGGTCCGCGAGAAGGCGTGATGAGCAGCCTCATGCGCGACTGGCACGACGGCTACGCTACCCGAGCGCAGCACACCGATGGAGCTGGTCAGGCGTGCGGCCGCCAGTGTTCCGCCGACCTCGTTGCCGTGAACCCCACCCAGCACAAGCACTTTCAAACCCGGGCGAGGTGACCGCAAAACCTGGACGGTCACTCCGATCTCGCCGTCGGATGTGCTGATCCGCTCCTCCACCCAGTGTCCAATGCCTTCGCTGCCCTTCATCCGGCCACCCCAATCACCGACGCAAGTCGATCCGCAACAGCAGTCACCGGAATCACCGGAACTGCGTTGTCGCCGGACAACCGCTCCAGCGCTTTCGCGTCTTTGTAGCCCGCGCCGGTGAAGATGACGCCTGCTCGTTCACCAGCCGCGAGCCGACCGGCCCGTGCGTCCGCAAGCAGCCCGGCGAGTGCCGTGGCTCCAGCGGGTTCGACCAGAACCCCGCGCCGACTAGCCAATTCCGCCTGTGCGTTCCAGACTTCTTGGTCGGTCACCGTGGTGACGTGGCCGCCACTGGCGCGGACCGCTTCGATGGCGCCGTCAGTGTCGTAGAGCACCGCCATCTGCAAACCGGAGATCGACGTGGTCAATGGCGTATCGAGGCCTTCGGGGTGGCCGTCCAGCGCTCGCACGAGTGCCGCGCCGCCAGCCGGTTGGACACCTACGAGCCGCGGCAGGTTTGCCACACCCTCGGCCGCCAGTTCGGCGTAACCGCGATGCAACCCCGTGAGCAACCCGCCACCGCCGACCGGCACGTAGAGCACAGTGAGGTCGGGTGCTTGCTCGGCGAGCTCGTAGGCGATCGTCTTGACCCCCTGCATCGCCTCCGGCGAGTAATGGAACGCCGTCAGCATCGGCAAGAACCCTTGGCCCTGGCACACTCGGGCCAGCAGATCCGCCACCGCCCTCGTCGACCGCGCGTCGTGGCCTACTCCTTCAACGCGGTTGACGATGCCGCCGACTGCTGTTATCTCGCGCATCTTCACCGGCACGGTGTCGGAAAGGGTGAACAGGACGGCACGCGAGCCGGCCGCGGCGGCATACGCCGCGGCGGCGGCGCCACCATTGCCCGACGACGTCCCAACCGTGCCTAACAGCCCTCGCTCACGGACCAGTGTGTAGGCCACCGACGCGATCCGCGCCTTGAAGGAGCCGGTGGGGTTGCGATCCTCCGCTTTTGCGACCACCGACGCGACGCCCGCCTCGCGCGCGAAGGCAGCCGAAAGGTCGAGCAGCGGCGTGTCACCCTCGCCGAGCGTAACCACGCTATGCGGTGAACACGTCGGCAGCCGATCGGCAAACCGCCAAAGTCCCCTGCTTACACTCATGCCAACCCCTGACTCGCGTCGGCCGAGCGCATCTGGTCGAGCAACGGCTCTGACGCGGCGAAATGGCACGCCGACACAGAAGCGTCGGCCGTGCGAGCGAGCAAGTCGGGACGTTCGGACGCACACCGTTCCGTCGCCTTCCAGCACCGAGTGCGGAAAAGACAGCCGGACGGCGGGTTAGCCGGGTTCGGAATCTCGCCCGTGAGCAACCGCCGACGAGACGGGTCGCGCAACCGCGGATCCGGGATCGGGACTGCGGACAACAACGCTTGCGTGTAGGGATGGCTCGGCCGAGTGAATACGGTGTTCGCGTCGCCATATTCCACGATGGCGCCGAGATACATAACGGCGACCGCATGGGCGATGTGCCTCACCACAGCGAGATCGTGCGCGATGAAGAGGTACGAGAGTCCGAGGTCCTTCTGCAATCGGCTGAGGAGGTTCACGACCTGGGCTTGGATAGAGACATCCAGCGCCGAGACCGGCTCGTCAAGGATGAGGAGCCGAGGGCTGAGGGCGAGCGCGCGAGCAATACCGATCCGCTGGCGCTGGCCGCCCGAGAACTGGTGCGGATAGCGGTCCACCATCTCCGGGCGCAGCCCGACAAGGTGGAATAGCTCACGCACCCGTTCCTGACGAGTCCGTCGGTCGCCGATGCCGTGAATCTCCAGCGGCTCCGCGACGATCGCGCCGGCAGTGTGACGGGACGGCAACGACGCATACGGATCCTGAAAAACGAACTGCATTTGCCGACGAACCGACCGAAGCGCCCGATCTGACAAACCGGCGAGGTCACGACCGTCAAAGATGATCTTGCCGGCGGTGGGTTCCAGCAGCCGCATCACGGTCTTGCCGACGGTCGACTTACCGCTGCCAGATTCCCCGACAAGCGCTAGCGTCCGCCCTTCAGGGATGACGAACGAAACCTCGTTTACCGCGCGGATCGCGCCGGCTTTGCGGCGCAAGACACGGCTGCGAACTGGATAGTCCTTGACGAGATTCTCGACACGAAGCAGCTCGGCTTGGTTCGCTGCCGTCACCGCACCCGAGCTCATGACACCGCCCTTGAGTCGTCGAGTTCCAACGCGAAATGGCATGCTGCGACGTGAGCGTCGCGCGCGCCGCCGGGTGACAACGGCCGCTCGCCTCGGCCCACGTCAATCAGCGGTGGCACGGTTTGGCATTCGGCTCGACCTTGCGACCGGGCGCACCGTGGCCGGAACGCGCAACCGACAGGCAACGCCTGCGGGTTCGGCGGCTGCCCGGGGATCGCCCGCAACTCGGCCGCGTTGTCGGTTAGGCGGGGTAGCGATTCGAGCAGGCCGAGCGTATACGGGTGGCTAGGCGAGTGGAAGATCGTGTCGACATCGGCCGTCTCGACCACGCGCCCCCCGTACATCACCACCACCCGATCGGTCATCTCAGCGATAACACCGAGGTCGTGGGTGATGAATAGCAGAGCCGAGCCGGTCTCATGCTGGACGAAGCGCAACAAGTCGAGAATTTGCGCCTGAATCGTCACGTCGAGCGCCGTGGTGGGTTCATCGGCGATGAGAAGCCGAGGCCGGTTCGCGAGAGCCATCGCGATCATCGCGCGCTGCCTCATACCTCCGGAGAACTCGTGTGGGTACTGCCCGGCGCGCCGGTCCGGCGACGGCATACCGACCTCACCCAGCAGTTCGACGACGCGACGCGCGGCAACCCTGCGCGACATACCCGGGTCGTGACAGCGCAGCCCCTCGCCAATCTGATGCCCGATCGTCATGACGGGATTCAGTGCGGTCATCGGATCCTGGAAGATCATGCCGATTTCTTTACCGCGGATCGCCTCCATCTCCCCTTCGGAGGCGCGTACGAGGTCGCGGCCAGCGAAATGCGCGCTACCGCCGACGATGCGCGCAGTACGCGGAAGAAGGCGCAACACCGACATTACGGTGGCACTCTTGCCCGAGCCCGACTCGCCGACGACACCGACGGACTCTCCAGGCATGACGGTGTAGCTCACGCCGTTCGCCGCACGAAGCGGACCACGGTCCGTGGCAAACTCAGTGACGAGAGCGTCCAGCCGCAAAAGGGGCTGGACCGATTCCTCGGTCATGCGGTCTGCCTCGGGTCAACGGCATCGCGTAACCCGTCTCCGATGAAGTTGACCGCGAGAATCGTCACCGCGATCGCGATTCCCGGCGGCAGCCACATCCACGGCATGGATTGCAGCGTCGTGAGCGACGATGCGGCGTTGAGCATGTTTCCCCAGCTTGATGTCGGCGGTGGCACCCCCAGGCCCAGGAACGACAGTGCGGCCTCCAGAATGATTGCCTGGGCCACCAACAGGGTCGCCACCACCGTCAACGGCGCCGTGACGACCGGAGCGATGTGCTTGCGTAAGACGCGCGGCGCTGACGCACCGAGACCGACCACGGCCTCGATCGAGTCCTGCTGGCGAAGCGACAAGGTCAGTCCTCGGACGATGCGACACGGTGTGGGCCACTCGCACAAAGCGATCGCGATGATGAGCGTTCGCAAGCTCGGTCCGACGAATGCCACGACGCTGATGACGACGATCAGCGTAGGAAACGAAAGCACGACGTCGGTGAGGCGGGCGATGACGGCGTCGACCCACCCGCCGAAGTAGCCAGCAGTGGCGCCGAGCACCAGTCCGATGACCGTTGACGAGACAGCGACTGTCAACCCCACGAGCAGCGACACACGGCCGCCGGCCAGCAGACGCGCGAAGACGTCGCGGCCAGCCGCGTCAGTACCGAGGAGGTGCCCGTGGCCGGGCGGCTTCTGCAATGCCAGGAGGTCGACAGCGTTCGGTTTGTAAGAAATGAACCACGGGAGACACACCGAAGCCAAGATGATCACGCCGAGCACGACGAGCGCGGCCACGGCGACGCGGTGTCGCAGAAACCTGCGAACCGCCAGCCGCGCCGGTGACAGGAGTTCGACGGTCTCGTACTCGATGTCCGCGGAGCTTGCTATCGCCACCTCAAGCCTCCCTACACCCGGATCCGCGGATCGACGACTGCGTACAACACATCCGCGATCAGATTGCTGGCCAGAACGAGGATCGAAATCCCCATCACAAACGTGAGCACGATGGGGTAGTTGCGCGCCTGAATAGAGTCCAAGACGAGTTGGCCGATGCCAGGAATCGCGAAGATCTGCTCAATCACAACCGCTCCGCCGACCAGTAACGGAACCTGGATGGCGATCACCGTGATGAGTGGGATGAGCGCGTTCGGCAGCCCGTGGCGCAGAACAACCTGCCGTCGACTTAGACCCTTGGAGAGCGCAGTCGTCTGGTAATCCTGGCCGAGCACTTCGATCATGCTCGATCTGGCGTACCGGACGTAGGGACCGGCGAGCGAGAATCCGAGTATCGCCCCAGGCAGAATGAGATGCCGCAGTAAATCAGGGAAGGTGTTCACACCGGTCGTGTGCAGGCCCCCGACCGGCAACCATCGCAGTTGCATGCCGAACACATAGACGCCGACAAGCCCTAGGAAGAAGCTGGGGACAGAGATCGCAAGCAGACTCAAAAAGGTGACGCTGTAGTCGGCCCATGTGTTGCGTCGAAGTGCTGCGACGACGCCGGCGGTGATCCCCACTGCGATCGCGATGAACAGCGCGGATCCCATGAGGAGCAGCGTGGGGCCGATGCGACCCAAGAAGACCTGGGCAACCGGTCGACCGTCGACATACGAGTAACCGAGATGACCCTGCACGAGATTACCCAGCCAGACCACGTATTGCACGGGTAATGGCTTGTTCAGACCGAGTTGTGCGCGCAAGCGGGCAAGAGCGGCAACCCGATCGCCCTGAAATGAGAGAGGGTCGAGCATCATTTGCGCGGGATCGCCAGGCATCAGCTTCAGCAGCCCAAAGAGCACCATGCTGATGCCGATCAGCACCACGATCGACACCATGACCCGCCGTGACACGAATGCGATCACCGGAGCGTCCGGACCATATCGAGAGAGACCTCTTCTTCCCTGGGCTGGCCGGTTCGGTGGGCGATCGCCCAATCGCCCACCGAACCGACGTCAGAACATCAGCTGACTGTCCAATCGGCGGCGTTCCAGAATGCCTGCGTGAGAACGCCGTCGAGCTTTAACCCCTGCAGTCGCGAGCTCGTCGCGCCGATGATGTTCGGGGCGTAGAGGACCATGATCGGCACGTCCTTGTTGACGATCTGCTGAGCCTGCGCGTAGATCGCCTGCCGCTTGGACTGGTCCGCGGTCGCTATGCCCTGGTTGAGGAGCGTGTCGAGAGCAGGGTTGCAGTAGTCGCTGATATTGATGCCGCCCGGGTACTTCTGGTCGCACATCAGTCGTGGGTCCATGAGCACCGGATCGACGTTGAACATCCCATACTGTGACGGCAGTAGGTCGAACTGGCGGCTCTTGATGGCATCGGTCAACGTCGCCGGCGTGTACTGCTTAACCTTCGCATTCATCCCGACGGCCTGCAGTTCGGCGGCGACAATCGTCACCATCGAGTCCCGGTCTTTCTGGCCGGGCACGACATTGATGTCGACCTCGGTACCAGACTTCCAGCCAGCCTGCTTCAGCAGGTCTTTAGCCTTCTGCGGGTCGTACGGGTAGTTGTTCAGCCCACTCGGGACCGCCCAGCTGGGCCCGAACGCAAGCGTGTTGATGACCTTGCCTTGGCCCTTCAGCACCTGATCGACGATGCCCTGCCGGTTGATGGCGTACATGATCGCCTGCCGGATCCGAGGATCGGCGAGCTTGCCGTTGTCGATGGCGGTGTGAAGGGCCATGACCGACACGCCAGGAGCCGTAACAAGATTGGCGTTCTTCATCGCCTTGACCGTGTCCATGTCAGCGGTCGCGACTGTGGCGAAGTCCAACGCGCCTGTCTTGAGTTGCGCAAGCGCGGCATCGCTCGACAAGAACTCCGCGTAGACGTGGTCGAGCCCCAACTTGGTGCGATAGTTCGGGTTCGCGCTGAACTCGATCTCGTTGTCGTTGACCCACTTGGTGAAGATGTAGGGCCCGAGACCCACGCTTGGCGTCCGCCAGTAGGCGTTATTGGCGAGTCCATCGACGGGAAGCTTGCTGATGACGTGCTCTGGCACCACGTACATGGCAGGCTCAGCCAGTGTCGCGACGAATGCCGAGTTCGGTGCGGTCAGCTTGATGACGAACGTGTTGTCGTCGGGAGCGCTGAAGCCGGTGACGGTGCTCGCCTGGCCCTTGGCGTAGGCGGTTTCGCCCTCGACGTTGGCGAACTGGCCGACGTATGAGCTGCCGTCCTTTGGGTTTGCGTACAGGTCGAAGGTGTATACGACGTCCTTCGCTGTGAACGGAGTGCCGTCACTCCACTTCAGGCCCTGCCGCAGGTGGAACGTAATCGTCTTCGCGTCGCTGCTGACGTCCCAGCTCTGCGCCAGCCTGCCTGCCACCTGGTTGTCGCTGTCAAGGCCGACGAGCGAGTCGTAGTGCAACTCATTGATGAGCGCGACACCGCCGGTCTGCAACTGCAACGGGCTGAAGCTGTTGGGCAACTGATAGAGCTGAACCGTCACATCACGTTTGCCAGACGCCGCCCCAGACGACGTCGGCGACGATGGCGAACCGGCGCTGGTCGCCGGCAATGTGCCCCCCGCGCTTTGCGTTGGCGTTGACTTGGTGGAGGACGAGGTGCAGCCGGCCGCCAGTACAGCGACGCCGGCAATTGCGCCTATCCATCCCGCTCGTCGTGACATCACTCGCTTGTCCTTCCGCTGAGGCCGCCGCGCCGGAGCGTGGTCGCGGCGTATGAAAGAGTGTGCCGTCTAGTGAGATCTTGAATCTCATCTAGCAGAATGACGGTCCGGCGCGGCCACGTCAACAGTTGCGTGTTGCGAATAGGTCAAATCCGTATCACGTTCGAGGCGACGTAACGTCGTCCGTCTGCGGTGAAGCCGTAGAAAACGACAAGGACGTGACCGTCGCGCAGGGTGACCATCGCGGGATATCCGCACTGATACTCGGCCGTGTAGCGAGTTCCGAGCGGATCCACCAAGGCGACCGGCGCAGACCAGTCCGCAGCGTTCGCAGGCGCGACGCGAACTTCGACAGCTGGTTCGGCGCCGGCGCCCGCCGCGTATCGACGTCTCGTCGCCAAGAGCACCGCGCCATTGACCGTGTGCAGGAGCGGACTCATTCCGCAAAAGCCCATTGCCTCAGGGGTGTTCCACGTCAGGCCACCGTCGCGGGAACGGGCGTTATAGAGCCGAGTGGTGTCATCGCCGTCGACACCTTGCTGACGCAGAACCGCAAACAGCGAACCGTCGTCCAAGATGGCGACGCTCGTCTCGCTGAACCCGTCGATCGGGCTGTGTGGGCGAAACTCGGGATTGCGGGTGAGGTCGGCGCGTGGTCGTCCGTTGTCGTCCAACCCGCTCGATTGTGGCCGCGCGTAGCTGCTGGTGATACGCGCGTTGGGGTCGTATCCGATCGTTGCTCCGACGGTCCAGTGCACGCCGTGATCGGCCGACTTGAGGAGGACGGAACGCCATCGTTCGCCGACTCGGCGTTGACCCCAGACCGGCCAAAGCAACGCATCCCCGACCTCCAGAATGTCGCCGTACACGCAAGGCGCGTGGAAGTCGAGATCTACGTCGCGTCTCGACCACGCCGAACCGCCGTCTCGGGACACGAGCAGCTGCGCACTGATCCGCCGTCCCGCGACGCCTTCGCCCGGTGCCCAACGAACTCCGTTGATCGGCAAGAGAACGGTGCCGTCGGAAAGCGTGGTCATGCCCACCGCGTTGAGGTAAGCCTCTGCGCGTCCGTCTGGCCTTATGAGCAACTCAGGGTGCGACCACGAGCGACCCTCGTCGCTAGATCGGGTGACGCCAACACAGCCCCCCGGCCAGCCGTCGGGCACGGTTGAGAAGCTAGCCAGAATGTCGGCTCCGACCCGAGTCAATCCGGGGAACATCGCCGGGAACTGGTCGACGACAACCCCTGAGTCGACGATCGACACCACTGGGTCAGCTCCGGTTGGCCATAACCGCGGTAGCGGCCTCGACGACGGAGTCAACCGCGTCGAGGAACCCCTGGTCGGGCTCGGTCAGCGGCGGCAACGGTGCGGGCCGTCCTACGCCAAGCACACGCGCAGTGGCAGCTTTGAACGAATTGAATGCGACCGCCACCGGACTCGCGCCAGCCAACGGAATCTCAAGGAGCCCCATCAGCTGCGCGAGGATGCGTTGCTTCTCCTCCGCCGCGACGAACTCACCCGCCCTGGCGTATCGGTCAATGTCAGCCGCGACACCCGGCAAGATGTTCCCGAGACCTGGAACCGACCCGGCAAACCCCACCGTCGCTGCTGCGTCAATGGCGATCTCGGTGCCGACGTACGCGCGGAAACCCGGGATCTCGGCGGTGAGCAAGCACAGCTGACGTCCCGAGGTGAGCAAACCGGACGAGTCCTTCACGCCCTGAATCACACCGCGCTCGGCGAGGCGCGCAATCAGCGTCGGCGGCAGCTTGCGTGGTGTGCGCGGCGGAACGTCGTAGGCGATCACCGGGATCGAAACAGCGGCCGATACCGCGGCGAAGTGGCGTTCCAACTCCGTGTCGCTCATGTCAAAGAACAGCGGCGGCAAGACGAGAAGTGCGTCGGCGCCTGCGGCTTGCGCTTCAACAGCTCCGGCAACCGTGTCATCGGTACCAAGACCCGCGACTCCGCACCAAACGGGGAGCCGACCGTTCGACGCTTGCACGACGACGCGCAAGAGCGCGGCGCGGCGAGCGGACGTTAGGTTGCCCAACTCGCCCATCGACCCGTTGACAAGCACACCGGCGACACCGCCGGCAATCTGGTGCTCGACGAGCGCGTTCATGGCATCAACGTCTGGCTCATTGGACGCGTTCGTGAAGGCCACGAGGGGTGTCACGATTCCGTTCGGCAGAGCAGGATCTGGCACGTGTGTCTCCGAGGATCGGCGGGTCGCTTGATGTTGGGAGTCAGGTCAGGAGGTAGCCGCCGTCAACGAGGACATCGGTCCCGGTGATGTAGGAAGCGTCTGCGCTGAGGAGGAAGGCGACGGTGGCTGCGACTTCTCTGGTGGCGCCGCGACGGCCCAGCACCGACGCCCGAACGCTCCTCGCCACACCGAGGCCGGCCGCGTCGTCCGGCGGCACCGACACCGCGGTGTCGATGTCGCCCGGTGAAACGGAAGCTGTGCGAATACCACGCGGCCCGAGTTCGACAGCAAGCGCCCGCATCAACGTGACGACGCCCGCCTTGGTCGCGCTGTAGAGGGCAGCCTGAGGCTGCGGCACCTGCGAGAGGACGGACGCGATTGACACGATGGCACTACCCGGGGCCATGTCGGCCGCCGCCTCCCTACAACAACGGAGTACGCCCTTGAGATTCAGGTCGACGACCCAGTCGACGTAATCGTCGTCCATCTCGGGCAGCGCGCGCCTGACCGTCGGGCCCGTCGCGGCCGCATTGTTCACCAGTCCGTCGAGACCACCGAGTTCTGCGATGGATTGCCGGATGGCGTCGCGACACCCGGCCGCGGTCGAAAGGTCGGCCACCACACCGGTGACCGCACCGACCAGGCCTGACCGATCGAGGGCACCAGCGAGTTCTTGCTCGGTGCGCTGCACCACGGCGACCCGAGCGCCACGGTCGACCAACATGCTGCTCACCGCAGCGCCGATACCAGTGGCGCCGCCGGTGACCACGACCCGGCGATCAGCGAACTCCGAGGACGGACCGGCCGTGACGCACCTCCATCCTCGCCGGATACTGGAACAGCTCGTTTCAGTGGCTGAAGTATTCGTGCGCCACACGCGGAGTGTCAAGAGCCGATACCGCGTCGTTACCCGAAGGCAACCAACGGCAAGCTCAATCGCAGGGCGGCCCGAGATCCAAGGCGCAGGTCGGGCTTGCCTGGTCGAAAACTCCGAGGTCGGCGAACAGCTTCTTCGCGATTTCGAGGTGACCCCGCGCGTTCGGATGCAGGGCATCGTTGCGGAATTGCCGACCGAAGCCGCACCTCAACCAATGCGCATGGTGATCCACAATCTGGATCGCGAGATCGGCGGCCACCTGCCGGGCCACGTCGGCATAGGCGGGCACGTCGGCGCGCTCGGGAGCATTGACGGAGTCGATCGGTGGCGGCGTCTGAAGCAGCGGTGCGGCGCCTATGGCCCGGACGCGCGCGGTCAACGCCGTGAGATTGCGTCGGTAATCCTCGCGCCCCCCGGGTCCTCCCACGGCATCGTTCGTCCCAAGCATCGCGACGACAACGTCCGGCCTGAACCGGGCGACGCGCGAATCGAAGTCGGCCAACACATCACCCGCCGTACGGCCACTGATCCCGGCGTTGATGACGCAATCGCTGACCCGGCGCAATTCCCACCGTATCCGCTCGTGGAAGTGCTCGACATAGCCGCGATAACCCCGCGTGTGATGAGCCCCTTGCGTGATGCTGTCACCCGTGAACACCCAAGTCACGTCTCGGTCCCAAGGCCATGGGCTTCTGGCGGCAAGCACACCGAGAACCATAGATTGTGCGAGTTCGCGTTCCAATGGGCTGCGTCGCACTCCTTCGCACGGCGCCGCCTGCCTGAATACGCACGAGCGTAGCCGCCTCGACCCAACGACTCACGTTGTCGTGGCAAGCGGCGACACGTGACCTTTCAGTTTCCCATAGTTCGTGCAGACCAACCGGTGCGTTACGTTTTCCGCTTTGCGCTAAGGGCGAGTGCGCCAGCTGCGGGCACGGTGCGTCCCGCGTTGTTCAAAATGGCCGTCGTCAGGGCGTCGGCTGCCTCGCGTGGGGCGCGTGGGCTGGTGAGCAGCATGATGTCGATGTCGCCGAGCTCAGGCAGCCCGAACTGGGGCGAGAGTTGCCAGAGGTCGGCCGGCACGAGGCTTTGCGGGAAGACCGCGATTCCCAAGCCGGCCCGGGTTGCGGCGATGACGCCGTTAACCTCTTTGGTGTTGCAGGTGATCCGCCAGGTGCGGCCCGCGCGTTCGAGAGCGCGCAGCGCCGCCGTCCGGCTGAAGCTTGGCGCTTGGTAAGCGACCAGCGGCACCGGGCGGTCAAGTTCGACCACCACGCGACGCGTCCCCACCCAGACCAGGCGGTCGCGGCGCACGAGTTGTCCGCGCGCGTCGCCCGGTTCGTTCTTCACGAAGACCAGGTCGAGGTGTCCTGAGTTCAACCGGCGGTGGAGGACGCCGCTTTGCGCGACGGTGAGCTCGAGGTCGATGCGCGGGTGCAACTCCCTGAACTCGCGCAGAATCTGCGGCAACTGGGTGACCGCGAGGTCATCGGAGGCCCCGAACCGCAGCCGCCCGCGCAAAGCGGAGCCGGTGAAGTAACTGGTCGCCTGCTCGTTCGCGGCCAGGATCGTCCGCGCGAACCCGGTCATCGCCTCCCCGTCGTCGGTGAGCAGCACCGCGCGGGTGTCGCGTTCGAACAGCTGCCGGCCGACCGAATCCTCCAGCCGCCTCACATGCTGACTGACCGTCGGCTGGCTCAACTGCAGGCGCTCGGCCGCTTGGGTGAAGCTCAGCGTCTGCGCCACCGCGAGGAACGTGCGAAGCAGCACGGGGTCCAGCACGCCGTCTCCCCTCTCATTACGACTCGCAATAAGACTAATAGATCTGATGAGACTTCAAAATCGGCGCCGGATCAACGATGGTGACTACCACGGACGACGCGGGCACGACGAGCGGGTGACGACACGGTGCGCAGGGCGCGAGGCGATGACGCCGCGTCCGACGCGCACCCTGAGAACAGCACGGCGGCGCCGACCGCCGCCGAGGAGACCGGCTGGCGACGGACCTTCGCCTCCCTGCAGATCCGCAACTTTAGGCTGTTCGCCGCCTCGCAGCTGCTGTCGAACACCGGCGCCTGGATGCAGCGGATCGCCCAAGACTGGCTGGTCTTCACCCTGACCGACAGCCCGACCGCGGTCGGCGTCACGACCGCGATGCAGTTCCTGCCGATGCTGCTTTTCGGGTTGCACGGCGGAGTCATCGCGGACCGCTATCCCAAGCGCCGACTGCTGCTCATCACCCAATCGTTCGCCTGCCTCCTCGCGGCCGCCCTCGCCACGCTGTCCCTCGCCCATGTGGTGACGGTCTGGCAGGTGTGGCTCATCGCCCTGCTGCTCGGGTTCGACACCGTCGTCGACAACCCCACCCGCCAGTTGTTCGTCAACGAGATGGTCGGCCCGCGCAACCTGCGCAACGCGGTCAGCCTCAACTCCTCGATCTTCCAACTCGGCGGCCTGGTCGGCCCGGCCCTGGCGGGTGTGCTGATCAACGCGGTCGGCGGCGGCTGGGCGTTCGCGGTGAACACCCTCACCTATCTGCCGGTGCTCGCCTCGCTACTGCGCATCGACCGCCGCCAGCTGCACGCCGTGCCCGTCGTGCCACGATCCCGCCGCCAACTGCGCGAAGGGCTGCGCCACGTGCGAGCGCACCCGCGGCTGTTCTGGCCGATCGTGCTCGCCGGTTTCGTCGGATCGATCGGCCTGAACATGCCGATCCTGTTGTCCGCGTACTCAAAGAACGTCTTCCACACCGGCGCCGGCGGCTACGGCATGCTCAACTCGATGGTCGCGCTCGGCTCGATGGTCGGCGCGCTCCGCTCCGCGAGCCGACCCACAAGCCGGCTACGCGCCATCGTCGTCTCCGCCGGCGTGTTCGGCACACTGGAGGCGGTCACCTCCCTCGCCCCAGACGTCGTCATCTTCGCCGCGCTGCTCGTCGCCCTCGGCGCCGCCGCGCTCACCTTCCTCACATCGGCGAACGCCACGGTGCAAACCACCGCGGAAGACAACGTCCGCGGCCGCGTGATGAGCCTGTACGTCCTCGTCCTCGTCGGAGGAACCCCGATCGGCAGCCCGCTCGTCGGCCTGACCGCATCACACTTCGGCGTCCGCGCCGCCATGCTGGCCTGCGGGCTCATCCCCGCCCTGGCCGCGGCAACCGTCGGCGCCTACATCGCACACCAATCAGGCATGCGACTGCGATTCCAGCCACGATCCTCCACACCACGAGGCATCTTCACCATCGCCGAACGCTGATGGCAGCGAAAGCCACCTCGCTCTTCATTCCCGCACCGACCTACGGCCGCGCACCGGCTTGGAGGGGAGTGGACCGCCGTCGCGAGCGTTTCGGTAGGTGCTCGAAGGATAGGGACTCCCCGGGGAAGATCACCATGATGAAGGGAGGTCCCGCGATGGCGAGCCTCAACGATGTGCAGCTGGCAGCGTCGGCGTATCCGCCGCTTGCGGTCGGGTTCATGGGCCTAGGCACTGGCTACCTCATCTACTTCGGGCAGGAGTTGCTGGGCTGGCCCGAGCGCGACGAGAAGGTGGACGCGGCCACCGGCGTGTGGGGCATGTGGATGCCTGGCTTCATGCAGTTCGTGACCGGCGTCTACCTGTTCGTCGGCCTGGCCTGGTTCCACACGTTCCGAGATCCCGCGCTGTACATGGCCGCGCTGGCGTTCACCGCATACGGGGTGCATTGGTTCGCGATCGGCTATAACCGCTACAAGCGTCACGACGCGCGCCCAATGGTCGGCATGGCGTTCGCGTTCTTGAGCATCTCCATCCTGGGAGCGGTGGTGTTCTTCCGCGCCAGTGACTGGCCGGTCGGGGTGTTGTTCGTGTTGCTGGCCATGGTCTACATCAGCGAAGGCCCCGCGAGCGCGCACGGTGTCATCCCGCAGCGTTACGGGCAGATCGCCGAACGCAGCCTGGGGTTCTGGCACCTGGTGACCGGCTTATGGCTGATGTATCTGGTGTGGGCCGCGGCGTTGAACTTCGCCAGCGGCATGCACGTCCCGCTGTAGCCCGCGCTGAATCTGCGAGAGTGCTTCGTCACCCGCGCGGAACGTCAGCGCCAATGGACATGTGTCCTGAAGGGCAAATGCGCCCGACTTGACGATCGGCGCCTACTCCCGACCACTCTCCCGTCGTCGCGATCACCGGTTACAAGCGGCCGCGATCACGCGCGACACGCAACACGATGCCTGCACAAGTGCCCTAATGACACGGACGCGCGTTTAGCAGTCCATGAATAAGAAACCTCGCTGAACGCGCGGTGCTCAACGCCGCGCCGCCACTCCCAGCCGCCGAGTGTTTTCCCGCCCGGTTGCCGACTGTCGCCGCCACAGCGGGGCTCCGTCTCACTGCGTCGGCGTTGCTTCGCGTGGTGTGTTTCAGCTCGCCTTGCGATAGGCGCGGACAGCCAGCGGAACGAACACGGCAGCAATGCCGATCAGCCACAGCGCACTCTGCCACGCGTGCAGGGTGAGCGGACCACCCAGGGCAAGCGCCCGCATCTCGTCGATCACGATGGTGACCGGCTGGTTCTTCGCGAAGGCCTGCAGCCAGCCGGGCATGGAAGGCACCGGAACGAAGGCGGCGCTGACGAACGTCAGCGGGAACAACCAAACCAGGCCGAACGAGCCGACCGACTCCTCATCCTTGATGGCCAAGCCGACGTAGGCGCTAACCGTACAGATCACCACGCCGAACACGATGCCCAGCACCACCATGAGCAGCGCCGGGAGGAAGCCGTTGTGGAAGCGGAAGCCCACCGCGTAGCCGACCGCGAGGATCACCACCACGGTCACCGCCAGACGCGCGGTATCGGCGGCAAGCCGCCCCAGCAGCACCGCCGAGCGGGCCATCGGCATGGCACGGAACCGGTCGATGACGCCCTTCTGTAGTTGTCTGGCGAGGGCTATCGCCGTTCCGAAAGACGCGAAGGCCGCCGACTGGGCGATGATGCCCGGCATCAGGAAGTTGACGTAACCCCCCGGCACCTGAACCGGAATCGCACCACCGAAGACGTAGCGGAACAGCAGCACGAACATGACCGGCTGCACGATGGTGAAGAAGATGAACGCCGGATTGCGGAACCAGATGAGCAGATCCCGCTGAGTCAGCGTCAGCGTGTCGGCGACCGCCAACCTGACACGTCTGGCGGTCGGCGGCGGCGGGACATGCAGCGCAACGGGCAACGACGGAGTGGCACTCATGGGATCTCCGATCAGCTTCGCCGTCCGGCCCCGCGACGGCCGGGTGCAGCGGCGGCGCCATCGTCGGCGCCGTGGCCGGTAAGAGCCAGGAACACGTCGTCCAAGGACGGGCGGCGAACCCCGAGGTCCTCGGTCTGGATACCGAGCGCGTCGAGGCGCCGCACCGTCTCTACGATCGACTGCGAGCCACGCTCACCCACCCGCAGGCCCACTCGGGCGCGTTCCGGGTCAACGACGGGCTCGGCCTCGGACAGCGAACTCACCGCCTCCGCCGCCTCAGCAAGGCGCTGGCGTTCGATCACCGCGAACTCGACAACTTCCCCGCCAACCCGGTTCTTCAGCTGCTGCGCGGTACCGGCAGCGATCACCTTGCCATGGTCGATCACCACGATCTCGTCGGCCAGCTCGTCGGCCTCGTCGAGGTATTGGGTCGTGAGCAGCAGCGTGGTCCCGCTCGACACCAGTTCGCGGATCACCTCCCACATTCCGAGGCGGCTGCGGGGATCGAGCCCCGAGGTCGGCTCGTCGAGGAAGAGTACGGCGGGGCGCGCCACCAAGCTGAGCGCAAGGTCGAGCCGCCTCTGCATGCCGCCCGAGTAGCCCTTGGTGGGCCGATCCGCCGCCTCGATCAGATCGAAACGCTCCAAAAGCTCGCCGGTTCGCTGCCGCCTCACCGCGGGGTCGAGGTGGTGAAGACGGCCCATGATCTGAAGGTTCTCCCGCCCGGTCAGCTCCTCCTGGATCGCCGTGGATTGGCCCGCGAGCCCGATGACCTCACGGACCGCGGCGGCGGACCGCACGACGTCGCGGCCTTCGACCAGGGCCCGGCCGCGCTCGGGAGCCAGCAACGTGGTGAGAATCTTCACCGCGGTGGTCTTGCCGGCGCCGTTCGGGCCCAACATCCCGAGCACCTTGCCACGCTCCATGACGAAGTCGATGCCGCGAAGTGCCTTCACCTCGCCGAATGACTTGTGCACGTCCTCGACCAGCACAGCCGGCCCGTCCCACCCGCGAGCCTCCGGACCGCTGGCCACGCTTCCCTCCCGTCAATGTGACAACCGGCGGCCCCGGAGCCCGCCGGCCCGGTGATCGCCGCTGCCTCTTCATCACTGCCCACGCACCCGGCCGACCGAGAACACATCGCCCAGTTGGAGGCTAGTCCAGGACGCGAACGCTACGTGTGAAGGCCCGGCACGTTGGCAAGGAAGGAAGGAAGGAAGGAGGAAGGAAGGTGAGCGGCTGGTCGCACGCCAGCTCGCGCCGACCGGTCTCCCACTGCCCGGGCGCTGCCGCGATTACGCAGCGCGTCCCGGCCCGGCGCCGCTCTAAGCACAGGGAATCAAGGAAGCGTCACCATGGCCACCAGCGAGCTACCCACATTGTTCCGGCTGAGCGAGACGACCCGGACAGTCGCCGACCCCGCCGCCGACGTGCGCGGGCGTACGGTCGTAGACAGCAACGACGAGGAGATCGGTCGAGTCGACGATCTCCTGGTCGACGACCAGGAGATCAAGGTCCGTTTCCTGCGGATCGGCGAGGGCGGTTTCCTCGGCCTCGGAAAGCAGCACTATCTGATCCCGGTCGACGCGATCGTGGCGATCGAGGACGACCTCGTACGGATCAACCGCGAACGCGGTCACCTGTCGGACGCGCCGGCTTATGATCCCGAGTTGGCCGAGGAGCCGACCTACTACGCCGAGGTCTACGACTGGTGGGGATACGGGCCATTCTGGGGTTCCGGGTACAACTACCCGCCCTTCCCGTACTTCCGCTGATTGCGTTTCGAGCGGGTCGACCCCGACCAGCAGATGTGTGCGATCGAACGGCTGCGCGGTCGCACGTCTCACTGTTCGAAGGCAGCCCCGACTGCCGTGGCCGCGCGGCGATGCGCCGCCCTACGTCGTGGTCGGTGTCGACGACGCGCTCACGGGAGGCGCACCGATCCGGTACCGGGCGCAGGCGCGTCGAATGCCAGGGTCGGCGGTGCCTGGCGCCGGCGTTTTCCCGCGGACGACGGTTGGGTGCTCGGCACCGATCTGCGGGTCACACCCGACGTCGGCGGTTGGTGACAGCAGGCCTCGGTTCCAGGCAGCGCGACTTCAGCATTGTTCCTGAACAGGTCCTCGGCCGTCACTCGGCGTCGCCGAGCCGTTGGACTCTCAGCAACGTTCCGCGAGATCTTGCTGGTGCTCAGGCCGCCGGCGCCGAGTCGGTCGGTCGCGCCACGTCGCCGAAGTCGGGCCGGACGGGCTGGTAGGAGCCTTTCAGCAGCGGCGAGGAGATGACCAGGTCGGCGCTGGCGAGGTTGCATGCCACCGGCACGTTCCACACGACGGCGATGCGCAGCAACGCCTTGACGTCGGGATCGTGCGGCTGAGGCTCGAGCGGGTCCCAGAAGAAGACCAGCAGGTCGATGAGCCCTTCGGCCAGCTTGGCCCCGATCTGGAGGTCGCCGCCGACCGGCCCGGAAAGGAATCGCTGCACCGGCAAGCCGAGCTCGTGCTGGAGCATGGTGCCGGTGGTGCCGGTGGCGTACAAGACATGCTCGGCCAATGTGCCGCGGTTGTACTCCGCCCAGTTGAGCAGCTCGAGCTTCTTGTTGTCGTGCGCCACAAGCGCGATGTGGCGCGGCCGACCTGCAAGCCCACCTGTCAGCGCACCGGTCACGTGAATGCCTTTCGTCGAGCATCCGGTTTCCCGGCAAGGCTAAGCGAGGCACGTGAACGGCGGGTTACCGCTGCGCGACGAACGCGCGCAACAGCGCGAAGCGCGCAGCCTGGCGGCCACTCCTTCGAGTGGCCGCCTGGCTGCGGTGAGCCTGCTAGTTCTTGGCCGGGTTATAGGGCCCGTTGTCGCCGGTCAACGAACCCGGGTCGTACCGCACGAATCGTGCGGCCCCAAGGTCCAGCCGCTTCGCCACCTCTTCCAACGTCCTTGGCTCTGGGGCCGAACCCCAATGTCCGGTCGCGACCCGCTTGCTGATGGCCTGAACGCCCGCAAGCAGCTCGGCCGCGCTGAAGTTGCAGTGCCCGACGCTGGCGACGTACGCCTGGCGAAGCAGGTCACCGCTCCCCGCCCGACGAACCTGCTGGGCGTAGAAGTCCTCCTGCTGCACCGGCACCAGCTGGTCCGCGATCGTGTGGATGTCGAGCTCCGGGACGTCGAGATGACCGGTCGGCACCGACGTCGCCTTGAGGGAATAGACGGCCGCGGGGTCCGCGGATATGTCGGCCTTTTGGGTCAGTGTCGCGAGGTCGTCGTGAAGGTTGAGCCCGGCCGCGCGGTACAGCGCCTCGACCTCGTCCTTGTAGGGCGAGTGGCGCAAGAGCGAGGCGAAGTCGACACCGCGTGTCCACGTCGCGATGCCTCCGCCGTCCGCGTGGTTGAGGGAGTAACGGGAGCCCTCGATGAAGCCGAGAGTGTTGGGAAACACCCCGGGTATCGAGAACAAGTCACTGAACTCGACGGCGTACTGGCCCGCCTCCTGCGCCACCGGGTCGTGCGCCGGCGGCGGTGGGTTCTGCTCTGAGGACCACGTCGGCACGTTGATGAACGCCATCGCGAGCGCGAGCCGGGCCCGGCCGGCGGCCGTCTGTTGGGCGGCTGCTGCCGCGGCGGTCAGTGTGGCGACCGTCGGCGCCGCGTCACCGGCTTTCTGGAAGCCGACCAGCTGCACGGGCTGGCCTGGCAGCAGCAGCTGCGCGAGCGTGTATTCGCCGTCGAGCTGGTAGTTGTTCAAGTTGATGCCGCCGGCGACGATGCCGCACGTGGTGAGGGCGCCGTCGATCCTGCCAGCGCCGCCTTGGGCTTCGAGGGCGCTGATCAGGCCGCCCATCGACTCACCGACCGCCAGCACTCGCCGCGGCCTGCGAGGCAGGACGCCTGACTCGGCCGCGTCGAGCGCCTGGAACTGGTCGCTGACGGCGTTGTCCAGCGCCCACCACGACCCATTCGGGTCGTACGACGAGCCGACCAGGGCATAGCCCCGGTCGAGCAACGCCGTCTTCACGCCGGGCTGCTCCGGTGAATCCGCCACGATCGGCGGGCCGTAGCCGTGGCTGAAGAGCAGCAAGGTTCCGTTCCAGTTGCTCGGCACATCGGCGATCCACGTCGCGCCGTCGGCCAGCGTGCCGGTCGCGTTCGCGACGGACGGCGCTGGGTCACTCGCGCCGCGCACGGCACTTGACACGTCTGAGCCCGGCCGAGGCGCCGCCGACGCGCCGGTGCCGAACACCAGCGCTCCGGTGGCGACTAAGCCGATGCTCAACGTTGCTCTGAATGCCTTCATGTCCGCTCCTAAGGGACCGGCCCACCGTTGGTGGGTCACAACGTCAGACCTGACGCGACGGCTGCGGCGAACTACTGGACAAGGCGCGGAACGGCCCTGCCTACGGCGTCGTCGGCAAGCACGCCCATGACTGCGAATGCTTGCACGGTGCCCGCCTGATGTACAGGGATCCGTATCTTTTCCCTCAGGGATCCTGTTGATCAAGGGCCGACCGGCGTCCGCCGGCGTCTCGATTGAATGCTTGGCAGGACCATCGGGCGGGCAACGCCAATTCGCGTGCTGCGAATTCAAACGCCGCAAATGAGGAGGTGCCCATGGCCGGGCCGACCGAACGCGAGTTCTCGGCGCCACCGCCACGTGAGGGAGGCTTCTTGCCGCTGCGCGGATACGCGCTGATTGGCGACGGGCGCACGTGCGCGCTCGTCGGCGCTGACGGCGCCGTCGACTGGTGGGCCTTGCCCACAATGAACGCCGTCCCGACATTCGGAGCACTGCTCGACCCGGAGCGCGGTGGTCGCCTCACTTTGCGACCGGCCGGCGAATACCGGACCCGCCGCCAATACGAAGGAGCCGGCGGGGTGTTGGTGACCGAGTTCCGCACCGACACCGGCGCCGTGCGGGTCACCGACGCGCTCAATCTCGGCGCCGGGAGCCTCCTGCCCTGGACCGAACTGGCGCGCCGCGTCGAGGGAATCGAGGGCGAGGTGGAGATGTCATGGACGATCGTTCCCGGCGACCGATTCTCAACCGCGGCGCCGTACGCCCGGGTCTTCGACGGCGTTCCGCTCGTGACCGTCGCCGATCAGACCCTCGCCCTGGTCGTCGACAAGGCGGGCGACGCGAAGCAGGCCGACGGCGGGTTTAGCGCCACCTTCACGGCGTCCGAAGGCACTACGTCGTTGCTCGCGGTCGCCGTGACAAACGGTGAGCCGACGTCGGTGCCTCCGGCGGACGCCGTGCTCCGGCGAGTGGCGGAGACGGCGGCCCACTGGTCCGAGTGGGTCGATCTCGTCGAGTACAACGGCGCCTGGCGCGACGCCGTGGTGCGGTCCGCTCTCGTGCACAAGCAACTGACGCTGGCCCGGTCCGGCGGCCTCCAAGCGGCGGCGACCACGTCGCTGCCGGAGGACATCGGCGGCGCCAAGAACTACGACTACCGGTTCTCCTGGGTGCGCGACACCGCGTTCGCCCTCAACGCGCTGACGACGCTCGGCCTGCGCGGCGAGGTGCACGGCGTCATCTCGTACCTTCTGCGGTCGGTGCGCGAGACCGCCCCCGACGTCCGGGTGTTCTACACGATGGACGGCGAGGTCGCGGGCGCGGACATGGAGCAAGTCACGCTGTGGCGCGGGTACCGCGACTCCACTCCCGTGCAGGTCGGCAACAGCGCGGCGTCGCAGCGACAGCTCGGCGCGTACGGCGACCTGATGGAGTCGCTGCTGCGCTACGCCCAGCAAGGCAACATCCTGGACGCCGCGACGGCGCAGATTGTGTTGCAGGTCGCCGACCGCGTGTGCGACCAATGGACGCAGGACGACGCCGGGCTGTGGGAGCTGAGCAGCTACCGCCCCTACACGTCGTCGAAGATCGGGTGCTGGGCCGCGCTCGATCGCGCGATCCAACTCGCCGAAAGCGGTCAGGTGCCGGACGCCCAGACCGCCCGGTGGCGAGACACCGCGAGCGCGATCCGGGCCTTCGTCGACGACGCCTGCTGGTCACCCACCAAAAACTCCTACACGTTCTACGCGGGCACCGAGGACCTCGACTGCGCGACGCTCCTCGCGGCGCGAACCGGCTTTGTGCGCGGCGACGACGCGAGGCTCAACGGCACGATCGACACGATCCGCCGCGAGCTGTCCGCCGGCGGCCCGCTGCTCCTGCGCTACTCGGGCATGCGCGGGCAAGAAGGCGCGTTCATCGCATGCTCGTTCTGGCTCGTCGAAGCGCTGGTGCAGGCCGGCCGTCTCGACGAGGCGCGCCAGACTATGGACGACATGGTCGCGCTGTGCAACGACGTCGGCTTGCTCAGCGAGCAGATCGACCCTGACGGCCACGCGCTGCTCGGCAACATGCCGCAGGCGCTGTCGCATCTCGCGCTGATCTCGGCGGCCTCGGCTTACCAGCGCGCCGCCGGCCGCCGCTGACCCGAGTCGCCGCTGACCCGAGTCGCCGCTGACCCGAGTCGCCGCTGACCCGGGCCGGCGCGGAACGGAAACCGTCGAACCGCGGCCCGTCAGCGCCGCCGCACGAGTGTCGCCGCAAGCCCCGCGGCGGCGACCGCGGCGCCGCCGATGCCCGACAGGATCGCGCCGCGATGCATGGACGCCCACAACTGCGGGTCGTGGGCGTGCGCCTTGCCGTCGAACGCTCCGCGCGCGCCCTGGTCCTCCTGCTCGTCTTTCGGCTCGAAGACGTTCGAACCGAAACTGAGGAGCGTCCTTGCTCGTCTGCTGCGACTTCACGCCTTTGCGGCCGAGGTAGAGGTCGAGCAGCTTCGGCGCCAGCCGTTCACCAAGCACCGTGTACGCCGTGGACAGGCCGACCCACATGTTGCGGCGCGGATGTTCGGCGAGGAAAGCGATCGCCCTCGCCGGCAGCTCCGGCTGGAAGATCGGCGGCACCGGCATCGGGTGCTTGCTCATCTTGTTGAGGTTCCAGTCGAACTGGGGAGTGTTCAGGCCCGGCAGCTGCACCATGCAGAGTTTGACGTTGCTCTTCTCATGCGCCAGTTCGGTCATCACCGACTCGGTGAACCCCTTCACCGCGTGCTTGGACCCGCAGTACGGCGCCTGCAACGGAATCGAGCGGAAGGCCATCGCCGAACCGACGTTGACGATGACGCCGCGGTCGCGCGATCGCATCCGGCGCAGTGCCGCGAGCGTCCCCCACACCTGCCCGAAGTACGTCACGTCGGTCATCCGCCTCCACTCCTCGGGGGAGGTGTCCCAGGAGAAGGCCAGCGACCCCACGAACGCGACGTTCACCCACAGGTCGATCTCCCCCAGCTCCGCCTCCACTTGAGTCGCGGCGGCCTCCACCGCGTCGTGGTCGGCGACGTCGACCGAAATCGACAACGGCTGGCCCCCCGCTGCCCGGACGTCGGCGGCGGCGCCGTCCAACCCGGCGTGGCCACGGGCCAATATCGCCACGTCCCAGCCGCGCTGCGCCAACTCGCGCACGGTGGCGCGTCCCACGCCTGCCGTGCCGCCCGTCACCACCGCAACCCGTCGCCCTGCCGCCATGTGAGCTCTCCTTCCGGTCCACCGCGTCCGCGCCGCCCGCCCGTGCGAACGACCACACCTGATCTGGGTTCGTCCAGCACCTACCCCGGTCGGGCCGCGGCAAAGGCGACGTCGCCGACAAACCCCACGCCGGCGCGTCGAGGATCCGGCCGAGGGCGTTCAGTCAGGCCCGAGCAGGCGGTATCCCGCGCCCCGCACGGTCTGGATCAACGGCCGCGCTCCGGCCCGATTGATCTTGCGCCGCAGGTACCCGACGTAGACGTCGACCACGTTGCTGCCGGCGTCGAAGCCGTAATCCCAGACCTGGTTGAGAATTCGCTGCCGCGTCAGCACATGCGTGGGATTTCGCATGAAGAGCTCCAGCAACGCCCACTCGCGCGGCGCCAGGTCGATGCGCTGGCCGCCGCGCCACGCCACCTTGGTGAGCAGGTCGAGTCGCAGGTCGTCGATCACCAGCTCGGTGGCGGCCGGCTGCCCGGAGGTGCGAAACGCCGCGCGGATGCGGGCCAGCAACTCCTCGAACGCGAATGGCTTGGTCACGTAGTCGTTCGCGCCGAGGTCAAGCCCGCGCACCTTGTCGCTGACGTCCGCCCGCGCGGTCAAGATGATCACGGACAGCTCGGGCCGCTTCTGCCGAACCCGCCGGAGCACGTCCTCGCCAGAACCGTCGGGCAACCCGAGGTCGAGCAGCAGCAGCCCCAGGTCCGGGCCGATCGCGTCGGCGAACGCGGAGGCCTCGAACACGTTGGCGGCGACCGTGGTGACGTAACCCTCGGCGCGCAGTCCCTTTCCAGGAACGACGCGATCCGCGGATCGTCCTCGACGATCAACACATGCACGTCTCACACCTCCGCGACGACTCGCCCGACCGCGGCGGGCAAGACGATGTCGACCCGGGCGCCGCCATGACGTGACGTCACCGACGAACACGTGACCGCCGTGCGCTTGTGCCACGGCCCGCACGATCGCGAGCCCGAGTCCGCTGCCGTCTTCGTCGCGCGCACCTGGCCGGGCGAAGCGCGCGAGCACCGCCACCCGTTGCGCCGGCGGGATTCCCGGCCCTGAATCCTCGACCGAGATCGTGAGGTCCCCCGAGTCGTCGTCGACCCGCGCGCTGAGTTCGACGCGATCGCCTTCAACGGTGACCTTCACCGCGTTGTCGACGAGGTTGAGACACGGCGCCGCGCAACTTCGCCTCGTCCGCGCGCACGACGACGTCGGGCACGGGCAGCAGCGACCACTCCCGAGAGGCGAGCACCTGGCAGCCGGCGAAAAGGTCGGCGAAGAAGGATCGCGCGTCGATCAGATCCGGCGCGAGGAAGTCGGGCTCGAGAGCGTGACCGAGCAGCAGCAGCCTCTCGACGAGCGAACGCATGTGCTCGAGCTCGTCGACGACCAGTGAGACCGTCTCGTCGACCGCGGCCGGATCGGCGACCTCGCCGGTGCGCTGCAACACCTCGAGATGCCCGCGGGCCACCGTCAACGGCGTCCGCAACTGGTGGGAGACGTCGGAGAGCAGCCGCCGCTGAGCTGTCATCGCGGCGTCGATGCGGTCGAGCATCGCGTCGAACGTCTGCGCAAGGGCGCCGACCTCGTCGTCGCTGCCCTGGTCGCCGAGCCTGCGGTCGAGTGAGCCGCTGCCGATCTCCTCAGCTGCCACGGTGATCCGGCCGACCGTGCGCAGCAATCGACGCAACAACAGGTACGCGCTCGCGACGCCGGCGAGCAGCGCTATCGCGGCCTCGGCGAGCGACCAGCGAAACACCTTGACCCGCTGGGTTTCCTGGCTGGAAAGGTCCATCGCGGCGAAGAACGCGCCGACCGTCTGACCGCCGATCACCAGCGGCGCGACGACTATTTCGTTCGGCGTGCCCGTGACGTCGATCTCCTTCGACACCGTGCGAGCCGGCGGCGTGGCGAGCCACCCTGACACGCGAGGGATCCCCCACCATCACGTCGGCGCCGACGGTCGCGAACGTGGAGCCGGAAAACGACACGGCCAACACGGTGCCAGCCGGCAGCGCGCGTCCCTGCAAATACGACACAGTGAACGCGGACAAGTCCTGGCCGGCCGGCCGCGCGGAGGCAGCCGCCGTGTACGCCTTCATCTCGCTGGCCAGCGACCGCTGCGCCACCGCCCTGTACCCGCTGGTGAGCTGGCGGACCAGCAGCACCACAACCGCTCCCAGCACCAGCACGAGCACGAGCGCGTGGAAGGCGGCGAGCCGGGCGGCGGTGCCCCAACGGCGCCCGGACCGGCGCTGCCACCCCTCCACCTGCGGGGCGGACGACCGGGCTAGCACCTGCAGTCGTCCGACCTGCTCGCCGTGGGCGACGGTGAAGTCGAACTCCGGTCGTGCTCGTGAACCGAACCCCCGGAGTCGTCGCCCTGATCCGATCGCGACCGGGTCGGGGTCGGGGTCGGGGTCGGGGCGAGCGTGACCTTGGGCGTCGAGCCGATCGGCGTCTCACCGTCGTCACCGCGCTCGCCGGGTCGGACCGACGCGGTGGCGGCGCCGGTCGGCTGGCCGCCGCTCGCGCCGTCGTCCTGGCCCTTCGCGTTGTCGTGCTTGTCGTCGTCCAGGGAAAGAACGCTGCGCTGCGGCACCACGACGGTGAAAGAGCCTGGGGACGACGACGTCGGCGCAGCGGCGCCGGACCCGGTCGGGGCGCTGACGGTGGCGGCGGCCGGAATGGCCACGCGCACCGCGGGCGTCGCGAGGTAGCCGATCCCGCCGACCACGACCAGCAGGCCGGCCGTGGCGCCGATCGGCGCGAGCCACCACGTTCCGGACCCGCGCGGACGCGCGCTCACGGCCGACGTCGCCGCGGCACGATGGTGTCCCCGCCGGTCTCCTCGTCGCACACCCACGACGTCGAGTGTGCCTCGCGAAGCTGACGATCGCCCGAAGGCGCGGGGCGCAAGGTCAGCGCCTTTTCCGGACACGCCGCGACGGCGCTGCGGGCGTGTCGAAGTTCGCGACCTGACAGCGGCAGATCCTCGACGTCGACGCCGGCGAAGCCGAAGCGGTCAAGCGACAGGCGCTCGGGGCAGCGCAGGACGCAAATACCGTGCCCGTCGCACTTGACCGCGTCGACGACGAGCCGCAGCGGCGGGCGATCGCGAGGACGACGAATACCGGCCCACGTCATCGCGTCGGCCAATCACCCGTGACGCCTCGGCCGCACGGCCGCCCCCGCAGGTGCGCCCGCAGGTCGTCGGCGAAGACCTCCAGCGCGGTTTCCAGGAGCGTGACCGCGCCGTCGGGATGCGCGCAGCCGCCACGGCCCGCGATCGTGAGCGCCGATTCTCGAAGCTTTCGGACGTCGGACCGCGACGCCTCGCCGTCGACCACCAGCCGCAGCGCTCCGGCGAGCGTCGGCAACCCGAACACGCATGACCCGCACTGGCCGGCGCTCTGCCCCGCGAGGTAATCGAGGAGCCTCGCCGTGACCGCCAGGCCGCACGCCGCCTCGGGCAGCGGCGCGAGCAGTCCGCACCCGAGCGGCGCCCCGGCGCGCCGCAACACGGCACGGTCGAGAGGCGCCTCCCACAACGCCGCGCCACTCACCCAGCGCCCGCCATAGCCGCCGACGAGCACGGCCGGCGGCGGCCGATGCCAGCCGGCGAAGGTCGCGAGCAACTCACCGACCGTCGCCGGCACGAGGGACTCCACGACCAGGCCGGGACGCGCGACGCCACCCGCGAGCGTGAGCAAGGTCGAGCCGGGAGCGCCGGGCGACCCGGCCGACGCGAACCACCCGACACCGAACCGGGCGAGCAGCGCGAGATGCGCGAGCGTCTCGACGTTGCTCACCACCGTTGGCTGGCCGCCGATGCCGCTCACGGCGGCCGGCACGGCGCGGGGGCGCGGCGCCGCTCGACCTCCGCTGAGCGCCGACACGACGGCGCTCGACTCACCCGTGACGAAGCCGGCCGGTCCAGCGACCACCCGAATGTCGAACAGCTCGACGCGCCGACGCTCCGCCACGGCGTCCTTGACCGCGGCGAGCGCCGAACGGTGCTCGCCGTGGGTGTAGACGACGATCCGCCGGGCGCCGACGGCGGCCGCGGCGAGTAGCGCGCCGTCGAGGACGAGATGGGGCCGCAACTCCAGCAACAGCCGGTCTTTGCGGCTCGCCGGTTCGCTCTCGGAGCCGTTGACCACGACGACCGGCTCGCCGCTCGCGGCGTGTTCCAACGCCGCCCGCAGCTTGCGGGCCAACGGGAACTCTCCGCCGCCGCGACCGACGAGCCGCGCGGCCTCCGCGAGAGCGATCGCGTCGACGTCGGGCAGTGGACCGAGTCGATGACGATGGGAGATCCAGGGCTCGGGCCTCGAGTCCCCGGGCCCGGCCAGCAGCCGCGCCGCCGGGTCGGCGAACGTGCAGGCCGCCACGACGTCAGCGGCGTGCGCGCGCAGCACAGAGACCGTCACGGCGCGCCGTCCTGAGCAAGCGCGGGTCGTGCGATTCGGCGGCTCATGGCAAGCCCGATGACCAGCAGCCCAGAGACGGCGTAGAAGAGGCGCAACCGCGGCGTGTCGGTGCCGGCGAGCACACCGTGAAACCAGACCAGCGCCATCGTCGGCAGCGCGAGCCGATGCACGGTGAGCCAGTGCCGCCCGACGGCGCGCCCGCCGGCGCGAGCGGTGAGGGTGATTGCCAGCAGCGCGTAGAAGGCAAGGACGCCGATCGCCACCGCTCTCGGGCGGTACGTCGCCTTCAACGGGACCACTACGCCGAGCCAGCCGACGCCCGCCCACTTGTCGAGCGCGAGGGCCACCACGTGGCCGGCGATGAGGGCGACGGACGCCGTCCCGACCGCGGCGTGCAACCGCAACTGAGTCTCCGCGTGCGGCCACGAAAGTCGCAGCCGCCACGGATGGTGCAACCAAATTCCCAGCGCCACCAGCAAAAGCAGTGCGACGTAGGCGGAAAGGCCGCAGGCTCGGGCGACGATCCACGGGAAGTTCCGGTCATGAACGACCGGAAGCGCGAGCCGCGCGAGCAGGTACCCGCCCCCCACACTGACCGCGAGAGTCGGGACGGCGAGGCGACGTCGCGACGGGCTCGGGACGCTCGACACTGGCGAGGCGGTCACCCGCGCCGCCACACGACGTGCTCGTGAAAGGCGTCGGTCATGTCAAGGCTGCCGTCATCGCGCACCCAGCAGGCGGCGGCGCCGGTGCGAGCCGCCTCGGCGGCGATGCCGTCTCGGCCCTTGAGGAACAAACACTTCGCGTCGACCTCGGCGTCAGCGGTGCTCGCGCCGTCCCCCTGGACGACGGTGACGGCGACCAGACCATGCGCCGCCCGGCAGCCCGGTGCGTGGATCGATCAGGTGATGGACGGCGCGGCCGCCGACCCGCCAGTTCCTGACTCTCGTCGACGAGGTCGCCACCGCGCGATCGCGCACCCCCAACACAAGCAACGGGCGGGCCGGCTCGCCGTCGTCGCCGTCGTCCGTGGCGAAGGGATCCTCGACGCCGATCAGCCACCCACCGCCTTCTGGCGCCTCGCCGTGCGCCGCGCAATCCCCGCCGGCCTCGATGAGGTGGCCGTGCGCCGGAAACCGGTCCCCGAGCTCGGCCGCCAGCCGCTCGGCCGCCCAGCTGACGGCGAGGCCTTTCCCGATGCCGCCCAAGTCGATTGGCCACGGTCCGATCCGGACGCGGCGTCCGTCAGCGCCGAATTCCGGCTGCCACGGCGGCAAGGCGGCGCGGCCGTCGGCGGCGCGAGCGGCTGTCGGCTTCGACTCATCACCGGCGTCGAACGCGCGGGACGTGCCGTAGCCGAGCCGCACCAGATCGTCGTGCACCCGCGGATCGAAGGACCCCTCCGTCCGCCGGTACGCCTGCGCGGCCGCGGCGATCGCCCGCCAGCACAGCGCAGGCACGAACGCGCCGGTCGTGCTAGCCGCGTTCGCGCGCATCAGCGGGCTGCTCGCGTCGAAGCGGGTGCACTGCGCGTGCACCTGGTGGAAGACCTCGAGCGCCGCGTTGACCGCGCGCAGCAGCGAGGGCGCGGCCGCCCCGTGCGCGACGACCGTGATGTCGGTCGCCATCGCGCGCGTCCGGCCGTGCACGGCGCCGCTCGCAAGCAGCGACACCGAGCCACCCGCCGGAGTCGACGTTCCCTCGTCCACCACGAGCGCCTCAGGGCCGGGCACCCGACGCCCCGGTCGTCGCATGCGTCTTCGGCGCGGGCGCCGGCGGGGGCGCGGGCGCCGCCTTCGTGGCCGCGGGCTTCGGCGGCGGCGCGGGCGCCACCGCCTGCTTGGCGGGCGCCGCCGCCTTTGGCGGCGCCGCGGCAGTCGTCCGGGCGACATTCGCGGGCGACGGCTTGCCGGGTTGCGCCGGGTGCGCGTCGAGTGCCGCGAGCTGCCCATGGATCGCGGCGAGCGCCGACTCGTCGGCGGAGATCTGGTGGCGAAGTTGGTCGAGTGTCGCTTGGTCGACGCTCGACGTCGACGGCGCAGAAGGGGGAGCGGACGAGCTCACCGCGGCGTTGCTCGACGCGGCGCTCGCGTCTGCGATGGCGTGGATCCACGCGGTGAAAGCGCCGGTGCCGAGCAGCACCACAGATCCCGCGGCGAGCGGCGGCATCAGCCGCCGCCGGGCACGACGTGCCGCCAGGACCCGGCCGGCACCCGCTCGGGATCGCCGCACCCTCGCCTGCTCCGCGAACAACGCCTCCGCGCCGCTCGCTCGCGACCGCTCGCCGCCGCGGTCAGTCATCGGAGCCCTCGTCGGGACCGTGCCGATGCTCCCCCGACTGGTGGTCCTCGTGCTCGCCGCCCTGCGTCGGCTGGGCGCTTGGTTGGGAGGCGGGCGCGGGCGCCGCCGCGGGTGCGGCGGGAGGCGGCGCGGCCGGGCCTGCGCCGGCGGCCGGGCCGTCCGGGGACGACGGGCTCGCGGCCGCCGCAGTCGGCGACGCCGCGCTGGCCGAGTTCCGCTCCCGAAGTTCGGCCTGCGCTTGACCCAGCGCCGCGTGCACGGCGTTGCTCCGGTCGATCAGGTCTTGCACGACCTGCCCCGCCGGGTCGGGTGACGCCGCCGACGTGTCCGCCACCGGAGCTGGAGGCGGCGGATTGGACGTGGACCGCAAGGCCACCGCTCCGCCGGCGACCATACCCGTCACCGCCAGACCGGCGAGTGCAGAACGAGCACTGTGAATGCCGCTCACTGGGGACCTCCTTCTGGCACGCCCGACACGAGCTGCCCGCTTGGGATGAAGCTCGACATAACGCAGCATCGGCGAGGCAGCCAGGCAGGTCAGTAAGTTGCTGATGAGAGTTCACTCATGCGCCCCGCGCAGGCGTGTGCGGCGCTCACTCGCGGCGTCCGTCGCTGGTCGTTCGTCGTCCGTCGTGCGTCGTTGGTCCGAGCGGTCAACGCAAGAAGCGGACCACCATCTGCGCGACGCAGGCCGGCTTGCCGCCGCCGTCGACCTCGACCACCGCGTCGATCGTCAGCTGCGCTCCCCCGGCCACCGGCTCGACGGCGGCCAAGGTCGCGGCCGTGCGCACCTTCGACCCGACGAGAACCGGCGCCGGAAAGCGCACCTTGTTCAAGCCGTAGTTGACCTTCGTGCTGACCTGCCGGACGTCGAGCAACTCGCTCCACATCGGAATCAGCAACGACAGCGTCAGGTAACCGTGCGCGATCGGCGCGCCGAACGGACCAGCCGCCGCACGCACCGGGTCGACGTGGATCCACTGGTGGTCGTCCGTGGCGTCGGCGAAGGTGTCGATCCGCTCCTGGCTCACCTCCACCCACGAGCTGACGCCGAGGCTCGCGCCCACCAGCGGCTCGAGCTCCTCAAGCGTGTCAACCACCGTGCTCATGTCGATCTCCTTCGCGAGTGTGTGCTGACCGCAGTTCTTCTTTGCGGATCTTGCCGGTGGCGGTCTTCGGCAACTGCTCGACGAACCGCACATGCTTGGGGATCTTGAAGCCGGCCAGCTTTCCGGCCAGTGCTTCTCGAATGCCTTGCTCGGTCCACTGCGACCCGCCGAATCGGACGACGTAAGCGATGCCGACCTCGCCCCACCGCTCGTCGGCGGCGGCGATGACGGCGCTTTCGGCAACGCCGGGCAAAGCGTTGAGCTGGGCCTCGACCTCGGCCGGGTAGACGTTCTCCCCGCCCGAGATGATGACGTCCTTGATTCGGTCGATGACATACGCCCAGCCGTCGCCGCCGATGCGCACCACGTCGCCGGAGTGGAACCAGCCGTCGGCCAGGGCCCGCGCGGTCTCATCGGGGCGGTTCCAATAACCGCGGAAGACGTTCAACCCGCGGGCCAACAACTCGCCGCAATCGGCGGTGTCGCTTCCGGGCAGCGGCGCCAGCGCCACATCGGTGAAGAAGTGCGGCATGCCGATCGACACCGGACGCTCGACGGCGCCGTCGGCGACCGCCAGCGTCACGCCGGGCGAGGCTTCGGTCATCCCGTAGCCCTGCAGCAGCACCACACCGCGCCGCTGCCAGGCGACCGCCACCCGCTCGGCGACGCTCGACCCGCCGTAGATGACGTAACGCAACGACGAGAGGTCCGCCGCCGCGAAGTCAGGATGGTCGCACAACATCTGCAGCATGGTCGGCACCGCGGAGAACGACGCGATGCGAAACTCGCCGATCGCGGCGAGAGCAGCGCCGGGATCGAACCGCGGCGCGACAATCACCCGGCCGCCCTTGAACAACGTTGGCAGGCTGACCTGCCCCAGGCCGGTGGCGTGAAACAGCGGCGACATGCAAAGGGCGGTGTCATCGCCCAGCACGTCGGCGTGCGCCAGCTGATTCATCGTGTTGAAGGTCAGGTTCGCGTGCGTGAGCACCGCGCCCTTGGCTCGGCCGGTGGTGCCGCTGGTGTAGAGGATCACCGCGTCGTCCGGCAAACCCACGTCGACGTCGGGCAGCGGCGCGCCTTGGCCGATCTCGATCAGCCGATCCACCGCGCCGTCGGCCACCGGGAGCCAGGCTCGGACCTGCGGCGCGTTTTCGCGCAGCGCGTGGGCGACCGCGGCCTGGTCGGAGTCGAAGAACAACACGACGGGCGCGCAATCGGCGACCAAGAGCGCCAACTCCGGCTGGGCCAGCCGGAAGTTCAACGGCACGAAGATCGCACCCAACCGCCAGGCGGCGAACAGCACCTCCCACTCGGCGATGTCGTTCGCGCCCAGGTACGCGACCCGGTCGCCTCGACTCACTCCGGCGTCCGCGAGTCCCGTCGCGAGAGCGTCGACGCGATCGGCCAACTCGCGATACGTGCGCGACCGTTCGCCCTGCACCAGCGCCGTTCGCCGCGGATCGATGCGAGCCCTGCGCCGCGGCCAACTTCCGACGCCGAAATCAGCCATCGTCAGCCCGCCACGTCGAGGCGAAGCATCGCGACCGCGTTGTCCTTGAGGATGAGCGGTCGAACCTCAGGTTTGATCTCCAGCTCGCCGAAGTCGGCCAGCCAGCGGTCGGGCGTGAGCACCGGGAAGTCCGAGCCGAACAGCACCTTGCGCTTGAGCAAGCCGTTGGCCGCGCGCACCAGCTGCGGCGGGAAATACTTCGGCGACCAGCCGGAGAGGTCGATGTAGACGTTCGCCTTATGCGTGGCGATGGAAATCGCGGCGTCCTGCCACGGCACCGACGGATGGGCGAGCACGATCGTCAGCTGCGGGTGGTCGGCCGCGACGTCGTCGATGAGCATGGGGTCGGAGTGGCGAAGCCTTATCCCGCGACCGCCGGGAAGCCCGGCGCCGATGCCTGTTTGGCCGGTGTGGAACACGATCGGCAGCCCGAGTTCGGACGCCGCCTCGTACAGCGGGTAGTGCGCTCGCTCATTCGGTGAGAATCCCTGAAGTGAAGGATGCAGTTTCACTCCGCGAGCTCCGGCCGCGGCGAGATCTCGCAGCCGGGCGACAGCCGACGCGCCGTCGTGCGGATCCACCGACGCGAACGGGATCAGCACATCGGCGTGCTGTGCCGCGTCGGCGAGGATCGCCTCGTTCGACAGCGGCGGGTGCCCGGTGGCGGTGTGCGCGTCAACCGTGAACACGACGGCGGCGAGGTCGCGCTCACGGTAGTAAGCGGCGACCTCGTGCAAGCTCGGCGCGCGGTTCGGGCCGGCCTTGAAGTACGCCGCAGAAGCCTCCAGCAGCTCGGCGTCCAAGGAAAAGTGGCCGTGCCCGTCGGACTCGATGTGCACGTGTGTGTCGATCGCCGCGACACGAGCAAGGTCGATGGCCAACCTCACACCCGTCTCTCAGTAGGAGCCACTTTTTCAGTACTGATCGGGAAATTGCTGCCCGACGGGCTGGACGCGCGGCGCGAACTGCTCGGGCCAGGCCGCGGCGATCGAGTCGGCGGTCCAGCCGCCGTCGGCGAACGCGACCGCCACCTCGCTCGGATGCGTCCACAGCGCCAACCGGTCGCCGCCCAACCCGATCGCCTGGCCGGTGACCTCGTCAGCCGCCGAGGAGCTGAGGAACACGACGAGCCCCGCGACATCCTCGGGAGGCCCGAAGCTGAGCTCTCGGCGCGCGTAAGCGGGGAGCGGCTCGCTGGCCTGCAGGGCGTCGACGTACGGCTTGAGGAACGGGGCGGTCTCGGTCATCCCGGTGGCCGCGACCGGGATCACCGCGTTCACCGTGATACCCGCCCTGGCCAACTCCAGCGCCCAGGTGCGCACCATGCCGACGATGCCGGCCTTGGCAGCGGCGTAGTTGGTCTGACCGAAGTTGCCGACCTGGCCGGTCGGTGACCCGACGCAGATGATCCGGCCGCCCTCGCCCTGCTCCCGCATGCGGATCGCCGCGGCCCGCACGCAGGTGAAGGTGCCGCGCAGATGCACGCCGATGACCGCGTCGAAGTCCTCGTCGGTCATCTTCCACAGCACGGAGTCGCGCAATATCCCGGCGTTGGTCACCAAAATGTCCAGCCGGCCGAACTCGTCGACCGCGCGACGGACCAGCGCGTCGGCCACCTCGGACGTGCCAACCGGACCGACCTGCGCCACCGCCTTGCCCGCGTCAGCCTCGATCGCCTCGACCGCGGCACGAGCCGCCACCTCGTCGACGTCGTTGACCACAACCGCGGCGCCGGCGCGCGCGAGCGCACGCGCGTACGCCAGACCCAAGCCGCGGCCCGCGCCGCTGACAACGGCCACCTTGCCCGCGAGCGACGCCGTCTGCGCGATTTCAGGACTACTCACCGGCGACCCCTTCATCCTCAACGGACCGCTGTCTCAGCGAACCGGGTACGACACTGTACAGGATTCCTGATGGATTTGGACATCGCTCCCGCAGCGCGCCCTCGCAGCGGATCAGCGCCCCGGACGCTCGGACAGATTCCCTCGGCAGGCAATCAAGGCCTGCCGAAGCGACCGGATCGCCGACGGCGAGACGCCCACCAGCATCTGTTTCTCCAACGCCGCCACCTCACCGCGGTATCGACGCAACAGCGCCCTGCCGTCCTTGGTGAGCGACAGCACGAGGCGTCGCCGGTCGGCCGGGTCACGATGGCGTTCGACAAGGGCGCGGCCCTCCAGCGTGGTCACCATGTCTGCCATCGTCTGCGCGGTCACGAACGAGTGCCTGGCCAGCTGCGCGGACGTGAAGTCCGGATGGCGTTCCAGGACGGTGAGCGCGGTGTACTGCAACGCCGTCACGCCGGCCGGCCGAAGCAGCTCGTCCAGGTGAACGCGCACCGCAGACTCGACCTGTTTCATCAGATAGAGCAGGGTGGTTTCCGGCGCCGCGTCCGGCCCGGTCAGCCCTTCCCCGGAGTTGTCGGCAGTGCGGTTCGACCGTGCCACTCGCTCACTCCCACGCCGAGTCGAGAACCTCGCGGACTCTTGCCGCAGCAAGTGTGCCAAACGCCCCGCCGCGACCGGCGTCCGTCCCGCCGGCTCTGACAACCGGATCGGCGGCGGCGGAGTTCTATGGTCTTCTCGACATCGAGGCTTGCATGATCGGCGGCAGGTCGGGTCTCGGCCGGTGGACGTCAGGCGGCGCGCGCGACGTCCAAGACCCTGTCGTCGCCGGTCTCGACGTGCGGGGTCGCGTCTTCGACCAATGGCGGGCGCGGGACGGCGACGACGCGCGTCGGCCACCAGGTGGCGACGACGATGCCGGCGCAGACGCCGGCGACCAGTGCCCACAGACATTGGGCGACGTCGCTTGTCGCGACACGCAGCAGCAGGCACGTCAGCGCCGCGGCGAGCACCGCCACGACAGTGAGCACGACCCGGTGAAGTAACGGCAGCGCCATGGCATCACCCTCGCGCCGCCGCGTGAGCAGAAAGTACCGGCCAAGGAGATCGCCGCCCAACTTCTGGTGAACAGCACGCATTGGCCGTCGTCCAGTGCGGGCGCCTTAGGCGAACCACGCCGCGCAGAAACCGCC
Source organism: uncultured Actinomycetes bacterium (assembly GCA_963747395.1). Lineage (GTDB taxonomy): Bacteria > Actinomycetota > Actinomycetes > Acidothermales > Acidothermaceae > JAICLV01. Next base: position 109,119 of record CAVVEX010000014.1, read on the forward strand.
GAAGAGCACGCAGTAAACAGCGAACGGCGTCAGCGTGCGAGTCTGAAACCAGCGGACCAAGAACTTCGTCGAGACGATGGCCGCGACGAACGCCGCTGCGGCGCCGGCCAGCGCCTGGCCGCGGATGCCGTCGCCGAGCGGACCGGCGAGGTCGGGCAGCTTGTACACGCCGGCGCCGAGGATGACGGGGGTGGCGAGCAAGAAGCCAAACCGCACGGCTTGCTCGTGCGTTAGTCCTCGCAGCAGTCCGCCGAGCATGGTGATCCCCGACCGGGAGATGCCCGCGAGTAAAGCGAAGCTTTGGAAAACGCCGATGACAGCAGCGTCGCGCGCCCTGACCTTGGCGACCACCGCTTGGTCTTGGTTCGCGTCGTGCTCGGTGTCGACACGTGGCGCAGGCGCAGGCGCTACTGTCGACGACTCACTCGTCCGCCCTGCCGCGACGACGGCGGCGAGGACTTCGTCGCGAGAATCAGCATCCTCTGACGTGGCAGGCCGCCGACGGAGCCGCTCACCCAGCGCCAACACCACACCGTTGAGCGCCAGGAACGCGGCGGCCGCTTCCGGCTTGGCGAAGATGGTGCGAAAGGTGCGCTCGAGCGTCAGCCCGAGGACGCCCGCCGGAATGGTGGCGACCACGATGAGCCACGCCATCTTCTCGTGGACCGTCTCGGCCCGTCGTTTCCCGATCGAGCTGAACAATCCGGCGATGAGCTTCACCCAGTCGCGCCAGAAGAAGCACAGCAGGGCCAGCGCGGTCGCGACGTGCAAGGCGACGATGAAGGCGAGGTAGGGAGACTCGGTCGCGGACTGGTCCGTGACGAGTTGCTTCCACGAGCCGCCCAGCAAAGCGGGAATGAGCACGCTGTGCCCCAAGCTGGACACGGGAAACAGCTCGGTGACGCCCTGCACCACACCAAGCACGGTCGCTTGCAGAAACGAGATGTGGAACACGGGTCCCTTTCGCCAGGGCTGAACGCGGCTGCTGGAAGTGTCGCCAGCTAGCCCCGTTCGTGACAAGGAGGTTCAACGTTTGTTCACCGAATATCCCCCGTCTTGTTCACCTGCGCCCGGTGCGCGGACGGCCGGTGCGAGCGCTCAGCTCGCGAGCAATCCGGGGATCGCGCTCACGACGGCCGACGCCAGCAGGTCGGCGCCGCCCCCGCCGTTTCCGAACGTGATGTGCACGCCGTCGGGCGTGCGCAGCGTGACGGACTTCCCGCCGACGCTCGACGTCCTCGCGTAGTCGCCCGCGTCGTCCGTGAACAAATCCCAGGACGGGAAGTAGGTGACGTCGGGATGCGTCGCCGCCTGCGCCTCGTAAATCGCGTTCAGCTTCTTCATGGACGACGAGAACGTGCCGCTTTTCATGACCGGCATGCCGACCCACAGCACCTTCGCGCCCCCGTCGGTGGCCGCTTGCATCATCGTCGCCACTCGCTGCGCGTACGCCTGGGTCCAACCGGTCGTGCCGAATTGCCGCAAAAGCCCGTCGGCGTAGAAGTCCTGGACGTCGTTGGCGCCGAGGAACACCACGACGACGTCCGGCTGATCCCGCGTTACCAGTTGCGCCAGGTGTTTCGGCCAGTCGTAGTACTGCGGCTGCACCAAACCGCTGTTGCCCTTCGCCGCCTGCACGAGATCGACACCGGTGACATGGCCGAGCACGTCGTGCAGGCCGTAACCCAGGTCCTCGCCAAGCGAATCACCGATTTCGACCACCGTCAGCGGCGTCGGAAGCGCATCCGAGGCGACCACGGACGGCGATGGCGCGACCACCGACGCGGACGCGACCGCCGGCGCCGAGACGACCGCCGAGCGCCCTGCCGCGGGCGCGACGACGGGCGCCGAAGCGGGAGCGTAAACCCTCGCCGCAGGGTCGGTTTGACTGGCGCTTGAGCCGACCGCGCGCGACCCGGTGCAACCCGCGACCGCAAGCGCCGCCGCGCACAGCGACGCAACGCCGAGCCATCGGTTACGCACGACTGTTGTGACGCCTTCGCCCGTCAATTCGTTGCACGCTCGCGCTACCGAAACGAGAAGTGGACGACGTGCGGCAGCGGCCCACCAGCGGGGATGACGACGCGCACGCCGCCGTCGCAGCGCTCCGCCTCGACCGAGCGCCCCGACGACGTTCGCGCGCTCGACACGTTGACGGCATCGGCCGCCAGCGGCAGCACAACCGCGCCGTCGGCGTCGATCACCGCGTTGCAGCCAGTCGAATCCCTGGTCCAGCGCAGCCACGGATCGTCGGCTGGCGAGGCGATCGACGCCGGCACGGCGGCGGTGTCGTGCACCGCGCCGGCGTTGTCACTCATCCAGTTCGCCATGCCCTCAAGGGTCGCGCGCTGCAGGTCGGAGAGGGTGCCGTCAGCCCTCGGGCCGACGTTCAGCAAGAGATTGCCGCCGCGCGAGACGACATCGACGAGATGTCTTAGCGTGCCGCGCGCGTCGAGCGTCACCGACTCGTCCTCATTTTGGTTGTAACCAAAGGAGAGGCCGAGCCCTCGGGTGTTCTCCCACGCACCGCCGGCCTCGCTCTCGCGATACGCCTGGTACTCGCTGCAGCGAAAGTCCCAATGTGTGTCGCCCCAACGGTCGTTGACGACGCCGTCCGGGTTCTTCTCGTAGAAATAGGAAAACAGCCGCGCCAAGCCACAGCTGCCGTCGTGCTTGCCACGATCGGGCCACTCGATGTCGTTCCACAAGATGTCGGGCTGGTACCGATCGATCAGATCCTTCGCATGCAGGTAGGCGTACGTCGCATACGCCTCGTCGTGGGGTCGGACGGCGTGGACGCCGTGGTGGGTGTCGAGCGCCGGCAATTCCGTCACATGCCAGTCAAGCCCCCCCGAGTAATAGACGCCGAAGCTTGCGCCGGGCTTCCGTCCACGCGGATCGTGTTGAAGTACCACTCAGCGTGGGGATTGTGGCGAAACCAGGTCTCGTCGTCGAGCGCGCCCAACTCCCCCGTCGGCTCGGCCCACCCCGGCACCGAGTAGGCGCCCAGTGCACGAAAATGCCGAGCTTCGCGGCGGTGAACCACTCGGGCGTTGGCCGCTCGAACCGGCCCCAAATCTGGTCGTGCACAGTCGACCACTCTAGGGCTGCGGCGAGCCGATCACGCCGGATGCTGCGGGCGCTGGCCCTCCGGCACGCCACCGCGCGAGCCGCCACCCTTGGACCCGCGGTCTGTGCCGTGCGGTCTTCACGACTGCGGCCTTCGTTTGACATCCTAACGTCGTTAGGCAAACCTGCTGCAAGCAGGAGGCAATCGATGGCGACGACAGAGCAAATGGGCCGACGACAGCGGCGCAGGCGGGAGACCATCGAGGAGATCCTCGATCTCGCGGTCGAGGTGATGGCGGAGAACGGCGCGGGCGGCCTCGCGCTTGGCGAGATCGCGCGCCGGATGGGGATTCAACCACCGTCGCTCTACGTCTACTTCGACTCGAAGAACGCGATCTACGACGCGATTTTCGCCCGCGGCTGGGCCGCGCTGCTCGACTCGATGGCGCCGCTTGGCCAGCGGCTCGACGACACCAATGACGGTGACGACGCGCCTGCGCTGCTGCTCATCGTCGCGCAGCACTTCACGCGTTGGGCGGTGGAGAACCGTTCCTACGCGCAACTGATGTTCTGGCGCCCGTGCCCGGCTACCAGCCGTCGGAATCAGCGTTCGCTCCAGCCATCGAGATCGTCTCGCCGCACGATGCGGCTCTTCGCCGAGCTGCAGCGTCGCGGCGTCATCCGCGCCGACGTCGACCCGGGCGAGGTCTCGACGGCGTGGACCGTCGTGATCTCGCGGCGTCATCAGCCAGCACCTGTCGAACGAGCCGACCCAGACCTTCGAACGCGGCCAATTCACCGGCCTGCTGCCGGCACTCACGTCGATGTTCCTCGCGCACTACGGACCGATCGCGCGGACGTGATCACTGCGAATCGGCGGGAATTTCGAACACGCTGAACATGGCGCCGACCGAGTCGCGCAGCGCCGCCATCGGCCCGATCGCGGTCTCGAGAGGACCCGCCAACACCTGACCGCCCAGATCGACCGCCCGTGCGGCGGCGTCGGCCGCGTCGTCGACCGCGAAGTAGACGTGCCAGTGGCTCGGCGCTCCTGACCCGTCGCGCGAGCACGCGCCCGCCACCGGATCGCCGTTGGCCTTGAGGGTGGCGTAAGGGCCGCCGCCGGAATCGCTGAGTTCTCCGGTCAAGCCGAACACGTGGTGGTAGAACCTCAGCGCCGAGTCGAGGTCGTCGACGGACAGCTCGTTCCAGATCACCGCGCCGGGCTCGTTGACGAGGGTCGCGCCGATTCGCGTCCGCGCCTGCCAGAGACCGACGGCCGCGCGGTTCGAGTCCTCAACCATCGCAACCACGCCAGCGTCCCCGATCTCGATTGGGGGCAGGACGACGCAACCCCCGCCGGTGACAGCGCGCGCCACGGCGGTGTGCGCGTCGTCGACGGCCAGGTAGGTGATCCACGTCGCCGACGACGGCCGCGCCGCGGCGTGCGGCCGCTCTTGAGCGTGCGGCCGCTCTTGAGCGTGCGGCCGCTCTTGAGCGTGCGGCCGCAACGGGCCGATCCCCGCCACGATCCCGTCGCCCTTGCGGGCGATCGCGAGCGGCGGGCCGTCCGCGGTGGGTTCGTCCGCGTACGTCCAGCCGAAAAGCTCGCCGTAGAAGCCCTTCGCCGCGGCGACATCCGCGGTTCGCAACTCGACCCAGTTAGGCGTGCCCTGGGTGTAGGACTCCCGGCGCGGCATCGATCAACCGGCGAAGACGTTGACCGGTCGGCCGCGAACGCCAGGACGGTGGCAAAAGACGGCGCCGGCCTGCGGCTGCGTGTCACTCGGCAGGTTCTCGCGCGTGGTGGTGATGAACAGTGTGGCGAGGTCCTCGCCACCGAACGCGCACGCCGTGACCTGCGTCACCGGCAGTTCGACGACGCCGTCGAGCGCGCCGTCGGGCCGATATCGGTGGACGGCCGAGCCGGCGTAGAGCGCCACCCACACGCAGCCCTCCGCGTCGACGGTGAGGCCGTCCGGAGAGCCGCTGCCCTCAGGGATCTCGACGAGTGTGCGGCGGTTGGAGAAGCCGTCCTCCGGGTCGTAGTCGAACACGTCGACGCGACGGGTCGGGGTGTCGTTGTAGTAGGCGAGCCGCCCGTCCGGACTCCAGTCGAGGCCATTTGAAATCGTCGCGCCTTCGAACATGAGCCGCGCCGAGCCGTCGGGGTCCAGCCGGTACATCGAGCCGCGCCCCGGCGCTTGGTCGTAGGCCATGGAACCGCAATAGAAGCGGCCGTGCGGATCGCATCCGCCGTCGTTCATGCGCACTGTCGCGTCATCCCAGACCTCGGGGAGTTCGCGAAGGCTTCCGTCGGGATCCTCGAGGACGAAGCCGCGCTCGACCGCGATCACCGCGCCACCCTGCGCGCGCGGGCGCAGCGCGGCGGCGATCTTGCCCACGTGACGGCGACTCACCGCGTCGTCGTTACCCACGGAGAGCACATCACCCGCGAACATGTCGACGTAACGCAATCCGCCCCATGAGGGTGACCACACCGGACCCTCGGCGTGGAAGGCGACCGGTTCGGTGAACTGTTCGGCTGTCGTCACGCACGCCATGCTGGCGCACCCGGTGGCGCGGCGGCTCAGCGGGGCGACGGGCGTGTCGCAACTGGTCTAGTCCTCTTGACCGATTGGTCTAGCCCATTTACCGTCTCCGCCATCGCACTCGCGACGCGCGCCGCTCGGTGCCGCCGCGCCCATCGAAGGAGATGCAGCCTCGTGACACGCATCGATTTTTCCGGCATCAGGGTCCGCGCGCGATCAAGGACGCGTCGGACCGGACTGGCCGCCATCGTGGCGGCGGCCGTGGTCGTCCCTGTTGGTTTCGCCACGGGGGCGTCGGCGCACGGCGGCTACGGCGACGACGCGCTTGTGCGCTCCGGCTATTACACGCAGTGGTCCGTCTACAGCGGCTTCACGCCGAAGAGCGTCATCGACGACGGCGACGCGGCGCACCTCAATCAAATCCAGTACGCGTTCATCAACGTCGCGCCCAACACCAGCAAGCCGGGCAACCCGATCGAGTGCCAGAGCGCCGACCCGTGGGCCGATTGGCAAACGCCCTACTACAACGCGTCGAACAGCGTGAGCGGCAAGGACGACGCCGGCGCCCTGCACGGGAACTTCAACCAGTTGCTTGAGCTGAAGCAGAAGTTCCCGAACATCAAGGTCGTCGCGTCGCTCGGCGGGTTCACGCTGTCGGACTGGTTCTCCGACGCCTCGCTCACCAAGCAGTCGCGGGAGCACCTCGTCGCCTCGTGCGTCGACATGCTCATCAAGGGTGACCTGCCCGGACTGCCCGCTGGGGCCGCGAAGGGCGTGTTCGACGGGATCGACATCGACTGGGAGTACCCCGGCGCGGCGGGCAACCACACCACCAACGCGGCGGGCAATCCGACGGCACGACCTCAAGACACCGCCAACTTCACCTCGCTGCTCAAGGAATTCCGCGACCAACTCGATGCGACGGCACACGGGAACCGCACGCACGAAAAGACGCCGCACTACTTGTTGACCGCGGCATTGTCGGCGAACCCGAGCAAGGTGGCGCTGCTGCAGGTGCGGCCGGTTTCGCGGCTGCTCGACCAGCTCGATGTGATGGACTACGACTTCCACGGACCATGGGAGGCGACCGGTCCCACCGACTTCCAGTCGGAGCTTTTCCCGTCGCCTAAGGAGACTCCGGCCAACCAGTTCAGCGTCGATCAGTCGATCGACACGTTCCTCAAGGCGGGCGCCGACCGCCGAAAGCTACTGGTGGGCGTGCCGTTCTACGGTCACGGCTGGACCGGCGTCCAGGACGGTGGGACGTTCGGCCTCCACCAGCCGGCTACCGGTCCGACCGCGGACGGCGGCACCGCGAACTGGAACGTCATCTCCAAGTTGGGTTACCAGCCTCACCGTGACCCGGTCACCGGCGGGTACTGGGTGTACGACCCGACGTCGACGAACCTCTACGTCGTCGACGACCCGATCGAGATCGTGCAAAAGATGCACTACGTCAAGCAGCGCGGGCTCGGCGGCGCTTTCTACTGGTCGCTCGACGGTGACGACACCGCCGGGTCGCTAGGCGCCGCCGTCGACCTCGGTCTGCGGTAGCTGAGCGGCAGTTGAACAATCGCGCCGGCGAGGCGGGTCAGGCGCCGTCCTCGCCGGCGACTCTGGCGACTCTCGCGGCTCCTCGCGGACGACGTCGCGCGGATCCTTGTCTGGCCGGAGCCCTCGCCACGACGGATGGCGCAGCCGGTTGTCGCGCGTCCACTCGCCGTACACGACCTCGCCGACCAACTCGGGCCGGACCCACTGCGCGACACGCGCGTGCTCGGCGGGGACGTCGTCCACCGCGGCGGTTTTGGCTGAGAGCGCCGTCAGCTTCGCCTTCAAATCGCGAAGCGCGCGGTCGGTGAAGCCGGTGCCGACTTGGCCCGCGTAGCACAGCTCGCCGTCGACCTTGACGCCGAGCAGCAACGCCCCGATCTCGCCGGCGCGCCTGCCCTCGCCTGGCTCCCAGCCGATGATCACGACCTCCTGCATCCGCTGGTGTTTGACTTTCACCCAGGTCGATGACCGCCGGCCAGGCAGGTACACGGAATCCAGCCGCTTGCACACCACGCCCTCAAGCCCGGATTGCCGACTCGCCTGAAGGGCGTGCGCTGGGTCGCCCTGAAATGCCGGCGGCACGGCGATCTTCTCGCATTCGTCGAGGCCAAGCTGCTCTAGTAGCTCGCGACGGGTCGAGTACGGCAGTTGCAAGGTCTCACGACCGTCGACGCGCAACACATCGAAGAGCAGATAGTCGACGCGCGTCTGCTCGCTGAGTTTGCGCGCCTTGGCGGGGTCGGCGACGTGCATTCGCGACTGCAATAAGCCAAAGTTCGGGCGGCCCTCGTCGTCGAACGCCACGATCTCACCGTCGAGCACGACGTCCAGGTTCGCGCTAGCGAGCACCGACAGCTCGGGATACGACACGCTCACATCGCGGTCGTTGCGGCTAAACAGCCGCACCTGCGAGCCGGCGACGTAGGAAACGGCGCGGACGCCGTCCCACTTCATCTCGGCAGCCCACTCATCGACCCGCTTGGTGGGCAGCGCACCGGCCACCGCGAGCATCGGCTTGATCAGTTGGAACGCCACGACAGGGCATCTTCCCAGCCGCGCCGCGCGCGACTCGCTCCGGCCGGCTCGCCCGGACAGCTCGCCCAGACAGCGCCCGGACAGCTGCCTCAGGCCGGAGGCGTTCCGAGCAGCGCGTCGTCCCACCCGCCCGGCCAGGCTTGCAGGAGCTGACGGTCCCGCTCGAGCGCCGCTTGCAGGAACTCCGGCAACTGCCAGCCGCTGCTCACCCCCGCTTGGAACATCGCGACCCGCGCTTCGATCACCTCGTCCGCGAGCCGCTCGACCTCCTCCGGTGGCGTGCCGTGACGCTCCGCGTACTCGAGTCGAGCGGCGGCGTCCCGCCAACGCTGGCCCGCGAGTTCAGCGTCACCCGAGCCGGTCGCCGCTTCGCCGGACCCTGGCTCATCCGACACGGGCTCATCCGACACGGGCTCATCCGACACGGGCTCATCCGGCACGGGCTGATCCGGCACCTGCTGATCTGGCGCTGACCCCGCTGGCCGTGCTGGCCCTACTGGCCGTGCTGACACTTAGCCGACACCTCCCACTTGCTTGTCAGCAAGTCTGCCTATGAGTCAAATCCACTCGCATCATCCGAATGTCCAGGAAGTGTTAACTAATGGGACGGTTCGGGCGTGCGCTCGGCCCAACCGGGAGACTGCCGAGCGGTGCGCCTGCGCGAGCTCGCCCGCGGCGGCCTGCCATCATGGTCGACGATCACGGTCGGGGGCTTCACATTGAGGGACGACGCCATGGCGCAGAAGATCACGTACGACTTGGTCGACGATCTCGACGGCGGGAAGGCGGTCGAGACCCTGACCTTCAGCATCGACGACCACAACTACGAGATCGATCTCGGAAAGCGAAACGCCGATCGGTTGCGCGCGGTGCTCGCGCCATACGTCGAGGCGGGGCGACCGATGGTCCGCACCCGCGGCCGCGGTCGCCCGAAGCTCGTCGTGCAACGCCGGGTCGACGTCGCCGCGGATCCGCGCGCGGTGCGCGCCTGGGCTCGGTCGAACCGCATCAGCGTTCCCGAGCGCGGTCGCATCCCCGCCTCGGTCATTGAGCAGTACCGCGCCGCGGGGCACTAGCCGGCCCGCCCGCAGGTTTTGCGACGAGTTGCCGCAACGCCGGCAACGCCGCCCTGATGGTCGCCAGCTGGGCCGGTTCAAGCTCGGCAAGTCGTTGCGCCAGCAGCGTCGTCCGTTGGTCGATCGCCGTTGTGAGCACCGCTCGGCCGCGCTCCGTGAGCTCGATGAACGACGACCTCGCGTCGTCCGGATCGCGACGTCTGCGCACGAACTGCGCCTGCTCGAGAATGTCGACCCCGCGCGACATCGTCGGCGGGGCAACCCCCTCACGAGCGGCGAGTTCGTTGAGCCGCAGCGGTCCGCTCTCCTCGATGTTGGTCAGCGCCGACAGTTGCGACGGCGTGAGACCGGTGCTGCTGGCCCGGGTTTGCCTGCCAAGGCGGCTCATCGTGACGCGAAGTTCGGTCACCAACGCGAGCAGATCGTCGGCGCGGTGAGCGGTCACGCCGCCTCCTCCTCGTGCACGTAGCGACCGCCGCGCAGCAATGACGCGACGGCGCCGACGAGCGACATCGCGATCGCCATGCCGAACACGATGACCAGCCCATGGTGAAACGGCCCGGAGATGAGGGACGGGAAGAACGCCTTGCCGGTGAGGGTCTGCGCGTCAGCCGGCGGCAACGTCGACAGCGTGTGCGCCCCGAGCAAGCTCTGCACCGGGTTGTAACCGAGGAACGCCGCGAACAAGCTGCCCACCGGCGGTGCGTTGCCGATCCTCGTTGCCACATCGGCGGAAACGCCATGACTTTCCAACCCGGACGTCAGGGTGTGCGGCAGCGTCGCGGCCAGCCCCACGATCATCAGCGAGAAGAAGATTCCGATCGACAGCGACGTTCCCGAGTTGAAGAACGTGGCGCGCATTCCGGACGCCGCCCCGCGCTGATGCGCAGGAACGCTGTTCATGATCCCGGTCGTGTTTGGCGCGGAGAACAAGCCCGAGCCGATGCCGTTCACGACGAGCAGCGTCGCGAACAGCCAGTACGGGAAGTTCGTCGGCAATAGCGCGAGTCCGGCGAAGCTGATCGCCACCACGATTAGTCCCCCGGTGGCGAACGTTCGAGCCCCGAAGCGGTCGGACAGGTAGCCGGAGAAGGGCCCGGCAAGCAAGAACGCCATCGTCAACGGCAGCAGGTAGATGCCAGCCCACAGCGGAGTGTCCTGGAAGCTGTAGCCGTGCAGGGGCAACCAGATGCCCTGCAACCAGATGATGAGCATGAACTGCAAACCGCCGCGCGCGACGGAGGCGAGCAGGCCGGCGAGATTTCCCGCGCTGAACGCCTTGATGCGAAACAGGCCCATCGCGAACATCAGGTTCGGCGACCCGGGTCTCGACGACGATGAACGCCCCGAGCAGAGCGGCGCCGCCGATGAGCCCGGCCAGCACCCATGGATTGAGCCAACCCATGTCGCTGTGTCCATAAGGCTGAATGCCGTATGTGATGGCCGCGAGCACCGCGGTGAGACCGACCGCGAACAGCCCGTTCCCCCACCAGTCGATGCGCGCCGGCCGGCGCTGGCTCGTCTCCCGCAGGCTCTTGTACGACCAGATCGTGCCGAACAAGCCGATCGGCACCGACACGAAGAACACCAGCCGCCAGTCGATCTCGGAAAGCAGGCCGCCCGCGATAAGGCCGATGAACGAACCGGCGATGGCCGCCACCTGGTTGATGCCCATCGCCATGCCTCGTCGCTCGGCGGGGAACGCGTCGGTGAGGATCGCCGTCGAGTTCGCGAACAGCATCGCCGCGCCAACGCCTTGCACCAACCGCCACAAGATCAGCCACAGCGCTCCCGCCCCGGCCTGAAACGGGTCGAGGGCGAGCGCGATCGAGCCGGCCGTGAAGATGGCGAAGCCGAGGTTGTAGATCTTCACCCGGCCGTAGATGTCGCCAAGCCGGCCCAAGCTCACGACGAGCACGGCGGTGACAAGCAAGAAGCCCATCAGCACCCACAGCAGGTAGCTGACGTTGCCCGGCGCCAGCGGGTCGAGATGTATCCCACGGAAGATCGCGGGCAACGAGATGATGACGATCGATGAGTTGATCGTCGCCATCAGCACGCCGAGCGTCGTGTTCGACAACGCCACCCAGCGGTAATGGGGGTGTTCAGCGGTGAAGTCGCCGCGGTCCCACCGCAACGCGGATAGCCGCACCATGCGCTTGCCTCGATGATCCAGTTAGTTCGTTAGCATCAACTAACTAATCATACGACCGCGTCGAACCGGCCGCGACGCGAGAACGCCGCCGATGGCCTAGCCTGGAACCGCACGTCCCGAGGTGGTTGGAGGCGCCATGCCGTTCGACCTCAGCATCACGAAACTGTTGGTGTTGGGTGTCATCGCCATGCTGGTCTTCGGCCCTGACAAGCTTCCCCAAGTCGCCCGCGACGCTGGCCGCATGCTCCGGCAGTTGCGATCGCTGGCCCAGCAGGCCCGCACCGACTTGAAGGCCGAGCTCGGCGACACCGTCGGCGACTTCGACATCACCGACCTCAATCCCCGCACGTTCGTGCGCAAGCACTTGCTCGACGACGAGGAGCCGGGCCGCACGACGGTGCAGACGATCCCGCCCCTGCAGACGCTGCCGCAGGTTCCTCCGCAACCAGTCCCAGCGCACCTGAACGGTCCGGCGCCGTTCGACTCCGACGCCACCTAGCCGCGATCACTTCCGCTAGCTAGCCGCCGACCTGTCGTCTCGCCGCGATCGAGGCCGCGCGCGCCTGTCGAATCGACACTTCGCGAAATTCGGTCACCGTGCCCGGGCGCGACTGCGCCACCACGGGCAAGTCCGCGTCGATCACCACCGCGATCACCCGATAGCCCCCGGTGACCGCGTGATCAGCCAACAGCACCACCGGTGCACCGTCGGGCGGCACCTGGATCGCGCCCGCGACCATGCCCGACGTCGTTCCCTCGCCGCCGGCATCGACGGTCGCGCCGGTCAACCGCGCACCCACGCGGTCGGTGTGCGCAGAGACGACGAATGCCCGTCCACAAAGGGAGTTCATCGCGCCACCGGTCGCGTCCGGACCTCGCACGACGCGCACCGCGCGCTTGCTTGTCGGGAGCACGCGTGCCAACATCTCTTCACTGGCAACGAAACCGGACGACGCGATCGGCGCAACGCCGACCTGCAACACATCGCCACGGGCCAGCGGCGGCGGTCCCACACCGGCCAGGGTGTCGGTAGACCGGCTGCCAAGCATGGTGGGCACGTCGAAACCCCCGGCCACCGCGACGTAGGAGCGCAACCCTTCGCGCGCGCTGCCGATCGCCAGTCGCTGCCCGGCATGAACCCTTATCGGCGAACCGAATTCCGCGATGTCGCCGTCGACGGAGACGTCGGCCACCGCACCGGTCACCGCCACCGTCGCTTCCACCTCGAACCGCAGTGTCGGACCGGTCAACGTCGTCTCAAGGACCGCGGCGTCCGCTCGGTTGCCGACGATCGCGTTCGCCAACATCGCGCTATACCAATCAGACGCGCCGGAGCGCGGCACGCCAAGGTGCGCCAGTCCGGCCCGGCCGCGGTCTTGCGTCGTCGTGCGCAACCCGGACTGCTCGACGACGATCACGCGCGGCTCACTCGCCCGCGTCGACGAAGCGCACCCGTCGTCCGGGCGCGAAGGGCGTCGGCGGCGACGCGGCGGCGTCGAACACCGCGAGGTCGGTGTGGCCGACCACCCGCCAACCGCCCGGCGTGGCGCCCGGGTAGACGCAGCAGCGATCTCCCGCGATCGCCACCGAGCCAGCCTCGACCCGCACCCGTGGGGTGCTCAACCGCGGCACGCGCAGCTCGGGGGAAAGCCCATCGAGGTAGGGAAATCCGGGCGCGAACCCCATGAACGCCACGACGTAGTCGCCGGCCGCATGCCGCTCGACGACCTGCGCGGGGGCGAGTCCGGTGAGCCCAGCCACGTCGTCAAGGTCGGCGCCGTCGTATCGCACCGGGACGACGACCTCCTCGGCATCGGCGACCTCGCCGTCGCGCCCCCCGACGTCCGCCGCTGCGCGCAGCGCGTCGACGTCGACGTGCGCGCCCGGCGCGAAACGCACGAGCACGCCGCTCTCCCCAGACACCACGTCGTCGATCCCGCCCACCCCCGCGTGTCGTAGTCGAGCCGCTACCGCGTGCCGATCCGCCGGCCGGACGTCGAACAGCAGCGCCCACTCGCCCATCTCGCGCACACCCAGCACGCTCATGACGCCCTCGACCGCGCGTTCACACGAACGGCCGAAGGTCGACTCCGGCGGCCCGCAAACCGTCGCGGACCGCGGCGGCGAGCGCGGCCGCGCCGGGTGTGTCGCCATGAACGCACATCGACTCCGCGGCCAGCCGAACCGTCGAGCCGTCGATCGCGGTCACCGTGCCGGACGTCGCCATCTCCACCGCCCGCCGCACCACGGCCGCGGCGTCGTGGATCACCGCGTCAGGCGTGGACCTCGGCACCAAGCGGCCGTCGCGGTCGTACGCCCGGTCGGCGAAGCACTCGCCGACCGCCCGCAAGCCAGCGTCCGCGCATGCCTTGAAAACCTCCGAACCCGGCAGCGAAAGCACCGGCAGCGACGGGTCGAACGCGCTCACCGCCGCGACGAGCGCCCTCGCCGCCTCCGGCTCGGCGGCCGCGGTGTTGTAGAGGGCGCCGTGCGCCTTGACGTACGCGACGCGGGCGCCGTTCGCTCCAGCGATCGCCGCGAGCGCCCCGAGTTGGTACAGGACGTCGGCGGTCAACTCGGCAGGCCGCATCGCGACCTCGCGTCGTCCGAAACCTTGCAGATCGCGATAACCGACGTGCGCGCCGACGACGACGCCGCGCTCGACGGCGGCACGGACCGTGCGGGTCATCACCATCGGGTCGCCGGCGTGAAACCCGCACGCGACGCTGGCGCTCGTGACGACGTCGAGCAGCGCGGCGTCGTCGCCCAGCGTGTAGGCGCCGAACGACTCCCCAAGGTCGGCGTTGAGATCGATCACCGAGACCATGCGCCCATCATCGCGGAAGCACGGACAAGCACGGACAAGCACGGGCTGTCACCGGCCGGCGCCGCTGAAGATCGCCGGCCGCGATCCCAGCCGTGTTCGCCCGCGGCCCGCCGGGTAGGCTGAGGCACGCCAATCGACCACAAGTCGTCGGCTGCCGCGAGCGGCTCCCGGATCACTGCGAAGCCAGAACCCGGGCTGCCCGCGCCCGACGCACAAGTTGCGGGGCGAAGCGATGAAGGTCAAAGAGATCATGAAGGCGCCGGTCTACACGGCAAGCGTCGACATGCCCACCGCCGACGTCGCGCAGCTGCTCGTGCAGCACCGCATCAGCGCGGTGCCCGTCGTCGACGCCTCCGGCGCCGTGGTCGGGCTCGTGAGCGAGCACGACCTCATCTCCAAAGACGGCCCGACCGCCGCCGACGTCATGTCGCCCGGCATCGTGAGCGTCACCGAGGACGCCGAGGTCGACGACGTCCGCCACCTGCTGGTCGATCGACGTATCCGCCGCGTGCCCGTGCTCTCCGCCGGGCAGCTCGTCGGCATCGTGTCGCGGGCCGACATCGTCGCGCTCATCGCCATGGAGTGGGTCTGCGAGGTGTGCGGCACCCAGGTGCGCGGCGAGCGCCCGCCTGCGTCGTGTCCGACCTGTGCCGCCGACACCGTGCGGTTCGTGCATCTGCCCCAGCCGCCCGGCGCCTGAAGGAGACGACGTGCCACCCGCCCAAAAGAAGCCGGCCGGCAAAACCGCGCCAGCACCGTCGAGCACATCAAGAACGCCCAAGGCCGCCGCGAGATCCGCGGGCGCCTTCGGCGGCGAGTCGCCCGAGCAGTTGCGCGGCTATTACCGCGAGATGCTGCTGATCCGCCGGTTCGAGGAGCGAGTCGGCGGAGATGTACCAGCGCGCCAAGATCGGCGGCTACTGCCACCTCAACATGGGCGAGGAGGCGGCCGTCGTCGGGTTGATGGCCGCGATGGCCGCCGCGCGACTACTTGTTCACGAACTACCGCGAGCACGGCTACGCGATCATGCGCGGCATCGAGCCCGGCCGGGTGATGGCGGAGTTTTTCGGCAGGACGACGGGGGTGTCGAAGGGGTGGGGCGGCTCGATGCACCTCTTCGACGTCGAGGCGCGGCTGCTCGGCGGCTACGGCATCGTCGGCGGCTAGATCCCGCCGGCCATCGGCGCCGCGCTGGCGATCGCGTACCGCGGCCCCGGCGGCCGAACGAGGGGTGGTCTACAGCTCGGCGACGGGACGACGAACATCGGCGCGTTCTACGAGTCGCTGAACTTGGCCGCGATCTGGAAGCTGCCGATCGTCTTCTTCGTCATCAACAACCAGTGCGCATGGGCACGCCGGTGGAGGAGGCGGCCGGCGGCCGACCTGTACAAGCGCGGCTGCGCGTACCGCATCCCGGGCGTGCGCGTCGACGGCAACGACGTGATCGCCTGCCGCGAGGCATGACCGAGGCGCTGCGGCTCGCCCGCGAGGAACGGCAGCCGTCGATCCTCGAGGTGGTCAGCTGGCGATTGCGCGGGCACAGCGTCGTCGACCCGGCGAAGTACCGCAGCAGGAAGAGGTGCGGAGGTTGGCAGACCAGGACCCGATCGGCCGCTTCCGCAAGAGCCTGCGCGACGCCGGCGTCGCCGACGCCGCCGCGCGGCCGCGATGGAGGCCGAGGTCGAGGCGCAGGTCGAGCGGCGGTGGAGTTCGCCGACAACTCCCCCCATCCCGACTCCCGACGCTCTTCGACCACGCCTACGCCGACCCCGGTCGCAACCGCCGCGCGAGCTGCCCGGCGACCCGCTGCTGCGCGCATAAGCGAAAGGCGACTGTTCCGTGGCCGTCATCACTTATCGCCAAGCGCTGAACGAGGCGCTGCGCGAGGAGATGCAGCGCGACCCAAACGTCTTTCTCATCGGCGAGGAGATCGGCGTCTTCGAGGGCTCGTACAAGATCACCGCCGGCCTGCTCGCAGGAGTTCGGCCCCAAGCGCGTCCGCGACACCCCGATCGCCGAAGAGGGCTTCGTCGGCGCCGCCATCGGCGCGGCGATGGTCGGGCCTGCGCCCCGTCGTCGAGATCATGACGATCAACTTCTCCATCCTCGCGATGGACCAGATCGTCAACCACGCGGCGAAGATACACGCATGTTCGGCGGCCAGTCGAACGTGCCGATGGTGATCCGCACGCCCGGGGGCGGCGGCCAGCAGCTCGCCGCGCACGCACTCGCAAAACCTCGAGAACTGGTACGCCTACATCCCGGGCCTGAAGGTCGTCGCCCCGGCGACCCCGGCCGACGCGAAAGGGATGCTCAAGGCCTCGATCCGCGACGACAACCCGGTGATGTTCATCGAGAACCTCGCGCTCTACAACGCCCGGGGCGAGGTGCCCGAGGGCGAGTACCTCGGCCGATCGGCAAGGCCGCGGTGAAGCGCGAGGGCGACGACATGACGCTCGTCTCCTACTCCCGGATGGCAGCGGTGCTCTCCAGGCCGCCGAGCGCCTCGCGACGACGAGGGCGTCTCGGCCGAGGTGGTCGACCTGCGCTCCCTCCGACCGCTCGACTACGAGACGCCCGCCGAGTCGGTAAGAAGACCAACCGGGCCATCGTCGTCGAGGAGGGCTGGCCAAGCTACGGCATCAGCGCCGAGGTCGCCGCCCGCATCCAGGAGGCGCGCTTCGACTACCTCGACGCCCCGGTCCGCCGGGTCGCGGCGGCCGAGGTGCCGCTGCCCTACGCCAAGCCGCTCGAGCTCGCCGCGCTGCCCGACGCCACCGCACTGGTGAAGGTCATCCACGAGACCCTCGACGCCACCCGCTTCCGCGGCTGAAGGAGCGCTAGATGCCCGAAGTCTTCATGCCACGCCTGTCCGACACCATGCAGGAGGGCACCGTCAGCGCGTGGACGAAGAGCGTCGGCGACCGCGTCGAGAAGGGCGACGTCCTCGCCGAGATCGAGACCGACAAGGCCACGATGGAGCTGGAGGCCTACGACGCCGGGCGTGCTCGAGCGCATCGTCGTCGACGCCGGGCAAGACGCGTGCCGATCGGCGAGGTCATCGCCGTCATCGGCGACGGCTCCGGCGCCGGCAAGGGCGGCGGCACCGGCGCGGCGCTGAGCGCGGGGGAGGCCACCCCCGCCGCGCCCGCCGCCGAAGCGCCACCCGAGCCGCCGGTGTCGGCCGCCGGCGACCCCCAACGCGACGCCCGTCGCGCCCGCGGCCGCCCGGGCGCCCGCGGCGGCCGCCGACTCCGCCGCCGATTCGCCGCGGCGTCGGTCAACGGTTCGGCCGGCAAGGCGGTGAAAGCCTCCCCGCTGGCCCGCGCGATGGCCCGCGACGCCGGACTCGACCTCTCCACGGTGCGCGGCTCCGGGCCCGGCGGCCGGATCGTGCGCGCCGACGTGCAGCAGGCGATCGCCGCGCTACGGCGCCGGGCCGCGCGGCGCCCGGCCGACGCCCGCGCCGCCGTCCGCGGCGCCGACCGGCCCCGGACGTCGAAGAGCTGCCGCTGAACAACGTGCGGCGGATCACCGCCAAGCGGCTCACCGAGAGCATGCAGCAGGCGCCGCACTTCTACCTACCCGCGTCGATCGACGCCGACGAGCTGGTCGCCGCGCGCGCCCAGATCAACGAGGGCTCGCGGCGGTCGCCGGCGACGGGCAGTCCGGCCAAGGTCAGCGTCAACGACGTCATCGTCAAAGCCGTCGCGTCGGCGCTGCGCGCGCACCCCGAGGTCAACGTCTCCTACACCGGCGAGAAGCTGCTGCGCCACCGGCGAATCAACGTCGGCGTCGCGGTCGCGCTGCCCGACGGGCTGATCGTGCCGGTCATCCGCGACGCCGACACCCTCACCATCACCCAGATCTCCGCCCAAACCCGCGACCTCGCGACCCGCGCGCGGGCCGGCAAGCTGAAGCCGGAGGAGTTCACCGGCTCGACCTTCTCGGTCAGCAACCTCGGGATGTTCGGCATCGACCAGTTCACCGCCGTCATCAACCCGCCGGAGGCCGCGATCCTCGCGGTCGGCGCCACCAAGCAAGAGCCGGTCGTGCGCGACGGCGCGATCGTCGTCGGCCACACCATGCGGGTCACCCTGTCGATCGACCACCGCGCGCTCGACGGCGCGACGCGCGGCGAAGTTCCTCGCCGATCTTGTGAGCTTGTTAGAGAACCCGCTCGCCGCGCTGGCCTGACAGCGCGCGAGTCGGCTCACTGCTCAGGTGCCTCCACCGCCGCCGAGGTGGCCGAACTCCCAGTGCCACGGCTCGAACGGGCTATGCACCGCCCACGCGGGATGCACCCAGCCGAAGTCGCCGGCGTGCGCCGTCATCCAGCGGTATTGCGGCGAGCCGTAGTTCTGGATGCCGCAGCCAAGGTCGACGGCGAGCCCCCAGCCGTGGTTGCTCGTCCCGGGCACCGCGGCAAACGCCGGCCGCTTGCGGAACACCGCGACCTGTGAGGCATAGCTGCGATACGAGTCGGTGACGCAAATCGGCGAGCCAAACGCGCGTGCGTAGGCCTGGGACATCTTGTTGAACGCGATCGCGGCGTCGGGGCGCAACCGACCGCCGCCGATGATCGCGCACAAGCTCCGAGCTCGGGATGAGACCGTCGGAGAAGCCGCCCCACGGACCCGGACGGGTACCCGCCGCGGTTTTGGCAATGCGCGACCGATGTCGCCTGATCTGCGGCGAGGGCCGCCGCGCGGCGTGCCGCCTCCGCGCGGGCGGCCTCGTCGCGCGCGGCCTTCGCCTTCGCGGCACGCTCGGCGGCGAGCCGAGCCTGCTCCTTTTGATAGGCGACCTCGGCGGCCTGCAGCCGAGCGGCGGCCTTCGCGGCGTCGTCCTGCAGCGCCTTGACCTGCTGGCTGATCGATTCTGCACGGCGCCGGCCGCAGCGACGTTTTGCGCCGCCGTGGCGCGAACACCTTCGCTTGCTGCCCGTCGACCGCGACCTGGCGGAACACCTGGGTGCGGTTGCCGCTGGCGTACTGCAGCAACTGCGCCGCCTGGATCGACCGATCGACGTCGCCGTCGGAGAGCATCCGGCTGATCATGTCGGAGGTCGGCTGCTCGTACATGTCGCCCGCGAACCGGGAGATCTCGGCGCGGGACGGCGAGCTTCGGCGTCGAGCTTGTCGGCCGCGCTCGACGCCGCAGCGGCCTTGCTTGCAGCTGAGTGAGCCGGCCCGGGACAGCGTCGAGCTTCTTCGCGCCGGCAGAGAGCCGGGCCTGCACTGCTGCGGCGTCTGCCTTGATCGCGGCGAGCTGCTGCGCGGTCGGCGGCTTCGGCGCCAGACGCGGCCAGCGCCTGGCCGGCGTCGACGACAGGGCTAAGCGCCATCGCCGTCGGCAACCGCGGCGACGGCCGCGATCTGGACGACGCGGCGACGCTGGCGCCGCGTGACCCGGGGGGAAGGGTGCGCGCTGCGGCGTCGGGGCATCACGAGGCTGGCGGTTCTCCGGTCGGCGGTACGGTTCAAGGACTGGCCGCGATGCTAGCGACATCGGCGCTCAACCTGGAGAAGGAGCGCCGTAGATAGCCCTGCAATAGCTCAATTGCAAGGCCCAATTAGTCGAATCCCGCCTGCCCTGAACCGCTCGGGCAGCGGGTCGTGTGAGCAGATCAACAAGCGGCGCCGCGTGATATGGCCGCAAATCGCCGGGTAGCCTGGTCAGATGACCGGCGGGTGCGCTGCATTGGACGCGGATCCGAGGGGCGCAGCGGCCGGCCGCGTTGTTGCCAGCACTCACCTTTGACGGGCGTTGACCCGTCGGCACAGTCGAAGAGGCGATCGCCGCGGTGTCCTCCACCTCAGCCCACCCGTTTGCTGGATTCGGCGCGAACGAGTGGCTTGTCGACGAGATGTATCAGCAGTACTTGAAGGACCCCTCCTCGGTCGACAAGGCATGGTGGGATTTCTTCTCCGACTACGCCCAGTCGGGCGGCACGTCGCCTCAGGGCAAGCCAGCGCAGGGCAAGCCGGCTCAAGCCGCGACGACTGACGGCGCGGCTAACGGGGCCAGCGACCCAGCGACCCAGCGCGGCCGGGGCAGTCACCGCCGCCGAGCAAGCCAGCCGACCCGCCTCGCCCGCCGTCGCCGAGCATTCGGTCGCGGCGCAAGCGACTCAATCAGCGCCGCCCTCGCATCAGCCGGCCCAGCCGCACCAGGTCGCCGCGCCGCCGCAACGCGCGCAAGCGCCGCAACCCGCGTCCGCGCCGCCGTCCGATGAAAGCGTGGTGCGCGACCAGTTCGTGCCGTTGAAGGGCGCGGCCGCGCGCACGGTCACCAACATGGAGGCGAGCCTCGCCGTCCCGACCGCGACCAGCGTGCGCGACATCCCGGCGAAGTTGCTCGCCGACAACCGGCTGGTGATGAACAACCATCTCAAGCGCGGGCGCGGCGGAAAGCTGTCGTTCACGCACATCATCGGCTATGCGGTCGTGCGGGCGACAGCCGCGCTGTCGGAGATGAACGTGTCGTTCACCCAGGCGGACGGCAAGCCGGTGGTCGTGCGGCACCACGACGTCAACCTCGGCCTGGCCATCGACCTCACGAAGGACGACGGGACGCGGCAGCTCCTCGTGCCGTCGATCAAGGGCGCGCAAAGCCTTGACTTCGCGCAGTTTTACGCCGCGTACGAGGACGTCGTCCGGCGCGCGCGCACCGGAAAGCTGACCACCGACGACTTCCTCGGCACCACGATCACCCTGACCAACCCCGGGACGTTGGGCACCGTGCACTCGGTGCCCAGGCTGATGCCCGGGCAAGGTTGCATCGTCGGGGTCGGCGCGATGGAGTACCCAGCGCAGTTCCAGGGCGCGTCAGCGGAAACGCTGGCTCGGCTCGCGGTCAGCAAGGTCATGACGCTCACGTCGACCTACGACCACCGGGTGATCCAAGGCGCGCAGTCGGGCGAGTTCCTGCGGGAGATCCACCGGCTCCTGCTCGGGGAGAAGGGCTTCTACGACGACCTCTTTCGGTCGTGCGCATCCCCTACGAGCCGGTGCGCTGGGTGCCGGACGTCGCCGTCAGCCACGACGACGAAGTGGGCAAGCCGGCCCGAATCCTGGAGCTGATTCGCGCGTACCGGGTGCGCGGCCACCTGATGGCCGACACCAACCCGCTCGAGTTCGAGATGCGCCGCCATCCCGACCTCGACATCGTCAACCACGGCCTGACCCTGTGGGACCTCGACCGCGAGTTCCCCACCGGCGGCTTCGGTGGGAAGTCCGTCATGACGCTGCGTGAGATCCTCGGCGTGCTGCGCGACTCGTACTGCCGAACGATCGGCGTCGAGTACATGCACATCCAAGATCCCGAGCAACGCGAGTGGATTCAAAACCACGCCGAGCGCCCGCACAGCAAGCTCGGCCGCGAGGAGCAGCGCTACGTCCTGAACCGGCTCAACGACGCCGAGGCGTTCGAGACGTTCCTCCAGACCAAGTACGTCGGGCAGAAGCGCTTCTCGCTGGAGGGTGGCGAGACGCTCATCCCGCTGCTCGACAGCGTCCTCGACTCGGCGGCGCACATCGGCCTGAACGAGGTCACGATCGGCATGGCGCATCGCGGCCGGCTGAACGTGCTCGCCAACATCGTCGGCAAGAGCTACGGCCAGATCTTCCGCGAGTTCGACGGGAACATCGACCCGAAGTCGGCGCACGGGTCGGGCGACGTGAAGTATCACCTCGGCGCCGACGGCGTTTACCGATCGCCCGACGGCACCGCGCAGATCAAGGTGTCGCTGGCGTCGAACCCGAGCCACCTCGAGGCCGTCGACCCGGTGCTCGAGGGTGTCGTGCGGGCGAAGCAGGACGTGCTGAACATGGGCGCGGCCTATCCCGTGCTGCCGGTCGCGATCCACGGTGACGCCGCGTTCGCCGGCCAGGGCGTCGTGGCGGAAACCCTTAATCTGTCGCAACTTCGCGGCTACCGCACCGGCGGCACGTTGCACGTCGTCGTCAACAACCAGGTCGGTTTCACCACCTCGCCGTTGTCTGCGCGATCGAGCGTCTACGCGACCGACGTCGCGCGGATGATCCAGGCGCCGATCTTCCACGTGAACGGCGACGACCCCGAGGCCGCCGTCCGGGTCGCCCGCCTCGCGCTGGAGTTCCGCCAGGCGTTCAAGAAGGACGTCGTCATCGACATGGTCTGCTACCGGCGACGCGGTCACAACGAGGCCGACGACCCCTCGATGACGCAGCCGTTGATGTACAACCTCATCGAATCCAAGCGGTCGGTGCGCAAGCTCTACACCGAGGCGCTGATCGGCCGCGGCGACATCACCGTCGAGGAGGCCGAGGAGGCGCTGCGCGAATATCGCGGTGTCTTGGAGCGGGCATTCGCGGAGACTCGCGACTCGACGAGCGCGCCGCACGAGCCGCAGGTCAAGGCCAACGTGCCCACCCCACCGCCTGACGTCGACACCTCCATCAGCCTCGAGGTGTTGAAGAAGATCGCGCAGTCGCAGGTGGACTTGCCACCCGACTTCGTGCCGCACGCACGGCTGTTCCCGCAGTTGCAGCGCCGCGCCGCGATGGTCGACTCCGACGCCATCGACTGGGCGATGGGCGAGTTGATCGCGTTCGGCTCGCTGATGCTCGAGGGCCACCCCGTGCGGCTCTCCGGGCAAGACAGCAGGCGCGGAACGTTCGTGCAGCGCCACGCCGTCCTCGTCGATCGCATCACCGGCGAGGAATTCACGCCGCTCGCGAACCTCGAACCCGGCCAGGCGCCGTTCCACGTGTACGACTCGCTGCTGTCGGAGTACGCGGTCGTCGGCTTCGAGTACGGCTACTCCGTCGTCCGGCCCGAGGCGTTGGTCGCGTGGGAGGCGCAGTTCGGCGACTTCGCGAACGGCGCGCAGACCATCCTCGACGAGTTCATCTCATCCGGCGAGCAGAAGTGGGGGCAGCGCTCGGGCGTCGTCATGCTCCTGCCGCACGGTTACGAGGGACAGGGCCCTGACCACTCGTCGGCGCGCGTCGAGCGATACCTGCAGCTCTGCGCGGAGAACAACATGACGGTCGCGATGCCGTCGTGCTCGGCGAGCCACTTCCACCTGCTCCGCTGGCACACGTTGAGCCCGCACCACCGGCCGCTCATCGTGTTCACGCCAAAGTCGATGCTGCGGTCGAAGGCTGCCGCGTCGGCGGCTTCCGCGTTCACCGACGACCGTTGGCAGCCCGTGCTGGCCGACCCGCACCCGCAACCGGCCGAGGGCGTGCGCCGGGTGGCGCTTTGCTCGGGCAAGGTCACGTGGGAGCTGGTGGCGGCGCGTGAGAAGCGCGGGCGCACCGACACCGCGATCCTGCGCGTCGAGCAGCTGTACCCGCTCCCGTCGTCCGAGATCGCGGCCGCCATCGCGCAGTACCCGAACGTGGAAGAAATCCTTTGGGTGCAAGAAGAACCAGCGAACATGGGCGCCTGGACGCACGTCGCGATGCATCTGCCCTCAGACCTCGGCCGGCAGGTGTTGCGGGTGTCGCGGCCGGAGAGCTCCTCGCCGGCGACAGGCTCGCACGACCGCAGCGAGCGTGAGCAGCAGAAGCTGCTCGACGCCGTGTTCCCCGGGGCGGACTGATGTACTTCACCGATCGCGGCATCGAAGAACTCGATGCCCGGCGCGGTGACGAGACCGTGACGTTGTCGTGGGTGTCGGAGCAACTGCGCACGTTCGTCGATCTCAACCCGGAATTCGAGATGCCGGTGGAGCGGCTCGCCACCTGGTTGGCCCGGCTCGACGGCGAGGACGACGAGTAGCCGTCGGGCCGCCGCCCGGCCGCCGTCATTCGCGCAACGGGGAAACTCTCAGCGCTATAGCGACTAGAAGTTTCCCCACTCTTCGCTCGGTGCCGCATGCCCGACGGGCTGGTAGGTATCCCGCGGTCTCTATCCCGGCGAACGTCTACCAGCTCGGGTTCGCCCGGCCTCAGACCGTGAAGACGACCTTGCCGAAAAGCTCGCCCCGCCACATGGCGGCGAAACCGTCGACGGCGTCGGTCAGCGGCAGCGCCCGGTCGATCACCGGCCGCACGCCACTCAGCGCGCAAAAGCTCAACAGCTCCAGCAATTCTTGGCGAGACCCCATCGTCGAGCCGACGACCCGCAGTTGCTGATAGAACACCCGCGACAACTCCGCAGCAGGGGCGTCGCCGGTGGTCGCGCCGCACACGACGACGACACCGCCCGGACGCAGCGCGCGCAGCGAATGCGCCCAGGTCGCCTGGCCGACGCTCTCGATGACCGCGTCGACCCGCTCCGGCAGCCGCGCGCCAGGCTCGAACGCGGCGTGCGCGCCAAGCGAAATGGCGCGATCGCGCTTTTCCGGCGTCCGGCTCGTCACCCACACCCGTAGCCCGGCTGCGCGCGCCAACGCGATCGCCGCCGTCGCCACGCCTCCCCCGGCGCCCTGCACGAGCACCGTGTCGCCCGGCCGGGTCGCGGAGTTGGCGAACAGCATCCGGTAGGCGGTCAGCCACGCGGTCGGCAGGCACGCCGCCTCTTCGAAGGTCAGCTCAGCCGGCTTCGGGACGACGTTGGCACCCGGCACCACCACGTAGTCGGCGAACGTGCCGTCGAGGCGCTCGGACAGCAGGCTGCGCTTCGGGTCGTTCACCGCGTCGCCGCGACCAACGACGGCGTCGCCGATGACGGAGTGGACGACGACTTCGTTGCCCTCGTCGTCGACGCCGGCGCCGTCGCAACCGAGCACCCGAGGCAGTTCGTCGGCGCGCAGGCCGATCCCTTGGAGGCTGAAGATGTCGTGCCGGTTGAGTCCCGCGGCGCGGATCCGCACCCGCTTCCAACCGGCCGGCGGCGCCGGGGCGGGGGCGTCGTCGCCCACCCGCAAGCCGCGCAACGGCTCGGCAGAGTCGAAGGAAACCGCCCGAACCGCCAGCACGATCGCCATCGTATCCGGATCTTTACCAACCATCCCTGGCGGCGGGCAGACGCCTAACTGGCAAGATGCGGTGCATCGATTGCAACCTGCCCCGGTCGGGCGACCCCCGACCGAACCCGCCGGGCCCACCCGGCCTGACCTGGAGGTCCCGCGTGACTTCGCTCCACCTTCGCCGTCCCGTGCAGTTGGTCGGCGTCGTCTCCGTCGCCGCCGCGCTGCTGGTGAGCGGCTGCTCGAGCAAGAAGAGCCCATCGACGACGTCGAGCGACACCGCGTCGGCGAGCAGCCAGTCGACCGGCGCCGCGGCGCCCTCAAGCGCCGGCGCCAGCGGCCAAGACCTGAGCGCGATGCTGCCCGCGTCGATCAAGTCCGCCGGCACTATCAAGATCGCAACCGACGCGTCTTACGCCCCGAATGAGTTCTTCGACACCGACGGCAAGACGATCATCGGCATGGACGTCGACCTCGGCAACGCCATCGCCCAGAAGCTCGGCGTCAAGGCAGATTTCCAGAACGTCACCTTTGACGCGATCATCCCAGCGCTCGCCGGCGGCAAGTACGACCTCGGAATGTCCTCGTTCACCGACACCAAAGAGCGTGAGCAGACCGTCGACTTCGTCACGTACTTCAGCGCCGGCGAGTCGCTGATCGTGACCAAGGGCAACCCAAAGGGCGTCACCGGCCCTGACCTCACCCTGTGTGGCCTCACCATCGCCGTCGAGAAGGGCACCACCGAGGAGTCGGAAGTCCCAGCACTGTCGAAGAAGTGCACGGACGCCGGGAAGAAGGGCGTCACCGCGCTTTCAACCGATGACCAGAACGCCGCCAACCTCGCCCTGCAAAGCGGCCGCGCGGACGTCGGCTCGGCTGACTCGCCGGTCGCCGAGTACGCGGTCAAGCAGTCGGGCGGCAAGTTCGAGATCGCCGGCAAGTCATATGAGGACGCGCCCTACGGCATCGCGATTCCGAAGAACACCGGCGACTTCGCGAAGGCCGTTCAGGGGGCCCTGACCGCGCTCATCTCCGATGGCACCTACAAGCAGATCCTCGACAAGTGGGGCGTCAGCGACGGCGCCATCGACACGCCGACCATCAACGGCGCCACCAGCTAATTCATGACGTCGGACGTCGAAACGACGCGGGGACGGCCCGAGACCATTCGGGCCGTCCCCGTCCGGCATCCGGGCCGTTGGGTCGCGGTTGTCGTCATCGGTGTGCTCCTAGCGATGTTCGTTCACATGCTCGTCGCGAACCCGAATCTCGAGTGGCACACCGTCGGCCATTACCTCTTCAGCTCCATCGTGATGCGCGGCGTCGGTATGACGATCGAGTTGACGGTCCTTTCGATGGTCATCGGCATCGTGATCGGCGTCGTCACCGCCGTCATGCGGCTGTCGCCGAATCCCGTGCTCTCGATGGCGGCATGGATTTACGTCTGGTTCTTTCGCGGGACGCCGCTGCTGGTTCAGATCATCTTCTGGTTCTCGTTCGCGACGTTCATCCGGCGCATCGCGTTTGGCGTGCCGTTCGGTCCGTACTTCTGGTCTCAAGACACAAACAGCCTCATCACTTTGTTCGTCAGCGCATTACTCGCGCTCTCTCTTAACGAGGGCGCCTACATGTCGGAGATTGTGCGAGCAGGCATCATCTCCGTTGACGAGGGCCAGACTGAAGCAGCGCAGGCGCTGGGTATGACACGGGTGCAGGTAATGCGACGAGTCGTTTTGCCGCAAGCCATGCGCGTGATCGTTCCGCCCACCGGCAACGAGATCAACAGCATGCTGAAGAGCACCTCGCTGGTCAGCACGATTGGCCTGGCGGAACTCCTGCGATCGGTGCAAATCATCTACAACGCGAACTACAAGACCATCCCGCTGCTCGTCGTGGCCATCATCTGGTATCTATTCCTGACATCTTTGCTACAAGTCGGCCAGTACTACATCGAGCGCTATTACGCGCGCGGATCGACCCGCAACCTTCCTCCGACCCCGCTTCGGCGCGCGCGGCTGGCCTTCCACCGGGGGGGTCCGCGATGACCGCGCCATTGATGGTTGACGCGCAGCGCGTGCACAAATCCTTCGGTCCGAACGAGGTCCTCAAAGGCATCGATTTCCACGTCGAACCTGGACAGGTCGTCTGCTTGCTCGGGCCGAGCGGCTCGGGCAAGAGCACCTTCCTGCGCTGCATCAACCACCTCGAGAAAATCAACGCCGGCCGGCTTTACGTCGACGGCGAGCTCGTCGGCTACCGCCAGGTCGGCGACGAGTTGCATGAACTGCGCGAGAAGGAGGTGGCCCGCAAGCGCACCGAGATCGGCATGGTCTTCCAGCACTTCAACCTGTTCCCGCACATGACCGCGCTCGGCAACATCATGGAGGCGCCCACCCGGGTCAAGGGCGAGCCGAAGGACGACGTGCGCGCCCGCGCGATGGAACTCCTCGCCAAAGTCGGCCTGGACGACCGGGCCAGCGCCTACCCGCGCCAGCTTTCCGGCGGCCAGCAACAACGGGTCGCCATCGCGCGCGCGCTCGCCATGCGCCCCAAGTTGATGCTGTTCGACGAGCCGACGTCGGCCCTCGACCCCGAACTCGTCGGCGACGTGCTCGCCGTCATGCGCGACCTGGCCCGCTCGGGCATGACGATGATCGTCGTCACCCACGAGATCGGCTTCGCGCGCGAGGTCGCCGACACCGTCGTCTTCATGGACGCCGGGGTGGTCGTCGAGTCCGGCCCACCGTCCGACATCATCGCCAATCCGCAACACAAGCGAACTCAAGCGTTCCTGTCGCAGGTTCTCTGACTTCGACCACTAGGCTCACGGACCATGGATGTCCGCGAGCTCGCCGTCCCCGACGCATGGGAGTTCACCCCCCGCCAGTTCCCTGACGAGCGCGGCGTGTTCCTGGAGTGGTACCGGGCGGACGTCCTCGCACGCACGATCGGGCACGGCTTTCAGATCGCGCAGTCCAACCAGTCGATTTCGAAGCGCGGCACCGTCCGCGGCGTCCATTTCGCCGACGTCCCGCCGTCGCAGGCCAAGTACGTGTACTGCCCGAGCGGCGCGGTGCTCGACGTCGTCGTCGACATCCGCGCCGGCTCGCCGACGTTCGGCGCCGTCGACACCGTTCGGCTCGACGACGTCGACCGCCGCGCCGTGTACCTGTCCGAGGGCCTCGGCCACGCCTTCATGGCCCTGACCGACGACGCCGTCGTCACCTACCTGTGCTCGACCGGTTACGCGCCGGATCGCGAGCACGGCATCAACCCCGTCGACGACGCGCTCGGCATCCCGTGGCCCGACGACATCGAAGCGATCCTGTCCGACAAGGACCGCGCCGCGCCCACGCTGCGCCAGGCGGCCACCGACGGCATCTTGCCGACGTACGCCGAGTGCCTCGCCTACCGCGCCTCGCTTCGATCTCGGGGCTAACCCCCAAGTGCCGGACGTCGAGCACTACATCGCTGTTGTCGCGAGCACCCAACTGCTCCCCGTTCCGCTGGTACCCGAGGTCGTTCTCTACGCGGCCGAAAACGCGTACGAGGTATGGGAAATCACCCGGCTCGGCAACGATGCGGCCGGCAGCGACAGCAACGGCGACAGCAACGGTGACAGCGCCGCCACCAGCGAAACGCCGGTGCCCTACTGGTCGTTCCCGTGGGCCGGCGGACAAGCGCTCGCCCGCCACCTGCTGGATCGCGCCGACTTGGTGCGCGGTCGCCGCGTGCTCGATCTGGCCGCCGGCTCGGGGCTGGTCGCGATCGCGGCGATGAAGGCCGGCGCGAGATCGGCGGTGGCCAACGACGTCGACTCCTTCGCCGCCGCGGCGCAGGAACTCAACGCGCGGGCAAACCACACCAGCGTCGAGATCTCTGAGCGCGACTTGCTCGACGAGACCGTGTCGCCCGACGACTTCGATCTGGTGGTGGCGGGTGACGTCTGCTACGAACGCGACCTAGCCGAGCGACTCCTCGCCTTCTTGAGCCGGGCGATGCGCAACGGCGTCGACGTTCTCCTCGCCGATCCCGGCCGCACGTACCTACCTCGGGAGCGGCTCGAACAAGTGGCGGTTTACGACGTCCCGACCTCGCTCGAGCTCGAAGGCGTGGAGCGCAAGCGCACCACACTTTGGAAGCCCCGCGACGACGGTTGATTGACGAGGGGCCGGGCACCCCTACTACAACAACTGTTCGTCGAAGCACGAAGGATTGATCATGCCCGCCGCCTCTGCCCGCCGCGGGTTCACCGCGGCAACAATGATCGCCGCAACCGCGTTGCTTGTCGCCGGCTGCACGTCGTCCTCAACAAGCGCCGGCGCAAGCGGTTCCTCGAACGCCGCGAAGGCGAGCGCGTCTGCGCTGACGCCGTCGTCGCTGGCGTCGTCGGCGCCGCCGTCGTCAGACCTGCAGTCGCTGCAAAGCGCGTACGTGCACGTCGTGAGCGGGGTGCTGCCCTCGGTGGTCGAGATCACCACGAATCTCGGCCTAGGCTCGGGAATTGTCTTCAACGACCAGGGCTACATCGTGACCAACGACCATGTGGTCGGCAGGCGCGTCGCAGTACCACGTGCGACTTGCGAGCGGGGCCAGCTCGATGCCCGCCACTCTCGTCGGCTCGTACTCACCGGACGACCTGGCGGTCATCAAGGTCAACAACGCCAAGGGGCTCAAGCCCGCCGCGTTCGGTGACTCCAGCAAGGTGAAGGTCGGCGACATCGTGTTGGCGATGGGCAACCCGCTAGGTCTCGCCAGCAGCGTCACGAACGGCATCGTGTCGGCGACGGGGCGCACGGTGACCGAGCCGAAAGACGCGTCGTCACCCGGCGCCACTTTGCCCAACGTCATCCAGACCAGCGCCTCGATCAACCCCGGCAACAGCGGCGGCGCGCTGGTGGACCTGGCCGGTCAGGTCGTCGGCATCCCGACGCTCGCCGCCACCGACCAACAACTCGGTGGCGCGGCGCCCGGCATCGGATTCGCCATTCCCAGCAACGTCGTCAAGGACATCGCCCAGCAACTGATCGACCACGGATCGGTGGTCAACTCGCATCGCGCGGCACTCGGCGTCACCGTGGTGACGGTGACCGGCGCCAGCGGCAACCCCGCGGGCGTTGGCGTGGTGAAGGTGACGGCCGGCGGACCCGCCTCCGGCGCTGGTATCGCCGCCGGTGACGTCATCACGGCGATCAATGGCCACAAAACCCCTGACACACAAGCACTTTCGGTGCTGCTGGCGACGATGAAGCCCGGCGACAAGGTCAGCGTCGACATCACCAAGGCCGACGGGTCGCAGCGCAAGGTGAGCGTCACCCTCGGCCAGCTGCAAAACGGCTAACACCTGCGCCACGGGTAATAGCGGAACCACACCCGGCCGACGACCGCGGCGTCCGGCACGGCGCCGAACGCGCGGCTGTCGTCGAGCCCGACGTCCGCGTTGTCAGACAGCAGCCACCAGCCGCCGTCAACGCGTCGCGCCGCCCGCTTGACCAAGAGCAGGTCGGACGACGGATGCCGCGCGACGACGACGTCACCGACGCGAACCCTCGCGTCGACCAGCACCAGCAGGCAATCACCCGGTCGAAGCGACGGCAGCATCGAGTCGCCGTCGACGGCGTACGCCCGAAGCCGCAGCATGATCACCTCCCGCCCGGAGTTCGGGCCGATGGCCGGGGTAGTGTCCGAGACAGATCACGAAACCAAAGACGCGGAAGGAGCGCACATGCCCCGCTTGCATCTGCTCGCCCGAATCCTTACACCAAAGACCACGGTGCACGCGCACTGCGACCTGCCGTGCGGCGTGTACGACCCGGCCCAGGCTCGGATCGAGGCCGAGTCGGTCAAGGCCATCATCGAGAAGTACCAGGCCAACGAAGACCCGGCGTTTCGAACCCGCGCCATCATGATCAAGGAGCAGCGCGCCGAACTCGTGAAGCACCACCTTTGGGTGTTGTGGACCGACTACTTCAAGCCGAACCACCTCGAGAAGTACCCGCAGCTGCACCAGTTGTTCTGGGACGCGACGAAGCTCGCCGGCGCCGCGGGCGTCAAGGGGCAGATGGACCCCGGCGTCGCTCAGCAGCTCCTCGACAAGATCGTGGAGATCGACAAGATCTTCTGGGAGACGAAGAAGGCATAATCCGGACGACGTCGGGGGCGGGCCGCCACGGCGGCCCGCGCCCGCGAACGCCCGGCGCTCCCCCGTAACCTGCCGACATGATTCGACCCGCCCGGCCTGACGACGTCGAGACGATCGTCGAGCTCATCAAAGAACTCGCCACCTACGAGCGCGCCCCCGACGCCGTCGAAGCGACCGCGGACGACCTTCGCGCGGCGTTGTTTTGCGAGCACCCCGCGCTGTTCGGGCTGATCGCCGAGCAGGAAACCGCGGAGGGCGCCGAGATCGCGGGCTTCGCGCTGTGGTTCTTGAACTTCTCCACCTGGGTGGGCAAGCACGGCGTCTACCTCGAAGACCTCTACGTCCGACCCCGCTTCCGGGGCCACGGCCACGGCAAAGCCCTGCTTCTCGAGCTGGGGCGGATCGCCGTCGAGCGAGGCTATGGTCGCGTCGAGTGGGCGGTGCTCAACTGGAATGTCGACGCCCAGGGCTTCTATCGCGCGATCGGCGCCACCCCAATGGAAGAGTGGACGGTGTGGCGGTTGACCGGCGCGGAACTCGCAGCCGTCGGAGCGCGTGTAGTTACCGACGGCCAGGGGTAACGTGACGCGGAGTCGGTCGTTTCGACGGCTCGACCGGTAGGCGTGCCGCATTTCCGTGAGCCCGTGCCCCGAGTGAACCACGATGAAGGAGTAACGAGCTTGTCGACGACGGAGGGCATCCCCCCGCAACCCCGACCGTCGGCTGCGGATCGAGCTGCCGCCGCCGTCATCGCGGCGGACGGGCAGCCGGACGGGCAGCGCGACGTCGTGACCGTGCGGCTGCCCGCCACCGCGGCGTATCTCGCGGTGTTGCGCACGACCACGGCCAGCCTCGCGGCTCGGCTCGACTTCACTCTCGACGAGATCGAGGACCTTCGAATCGCGGTCGACGAGGCCTGCTGCCTGCTGCTCGCGGGGGTCGCTCCCGAGGCGGAGCTGTCCGCGACCTTCGAGATGACGGACGCCTCCATCAACATCACCGTGTCGGCGTCGTCGAGCACGGGTCACGGGCCCGCCCGTGACTCCTTCGCGTGGACCGTGCTCTCCGCGCTCGCCGGCCAGGTCGACAGCTGGTCGGAGCCGGACGGGCGGCAGGCGATCGCGCTGGTCAAGCGCCGCGCGCACGGAGTCCCCGCGTGAGCGGCCAGCCGCAGGCCCACGCCGACGAGTTGCGCGACAAGACGAGCCCCGAGGCGACCGCCGAGGCCGACTCCGCACAGGCTGTCGCAGCGCAGCCCGACGCCGCGCAGCCCGACACGATCGACCTTGCCGACGCCGACACGGTCGGCTCACGGCCCGACGAGACGGTCAGCGACCGCGACCGGGCCCGGCAGATGTTCGCCGAGATGGCAGCGCTTCCGGTGGGCTCTCCCGGCCGTCAGGCGATCCGCGACGAGTTGGTGGAGACGCACCTTCCGCTCGTCGAATATCTGGCCCGCCGGTTTCGCAACCGCGGCGAACTGCACGACGACCTGGTCCAAGTCGCGACCATCGGTTTGATCAAGTCAGTCGACCGGTTCGACCTCGAGCGCGGCGTCGAGTTCTCGACCTACGCGACGCCGACGATCGTCGGAGAGATCAAGCGGCACTTCCGCGACAAGGGCTGGGCGATTCGCGTCCCGCGCCGGTTGCAAGAGCTCAAGCTCTCGCTCGCGAAGGCGACGAGCGAACTCGCGCAGCGCAACGGTCGTTCCCCGACGGTCGCCGAGCTCGCGAGCTACCTCGACATGAGCGAGGACGACGTGCTTGAGGGCCTGGAGTCGGCGAACGCCTACTCCACGGTCTCCCTCGACACCCCCGAAAGCGGCGACTCCGACGCGCTGGCGGTCGCCGACACGCTCGGCGTCGTCGACGAGTCGCTGGAAGGCGTCGAGTACCGGGAGTCGCTCAAGCCGCTGCTGGACCGCTTGCCACCAAGGGAAAAGCGCATTCTGTTGCTGCGATTCTTCGGCAACATGACCCAGTCGCAGATCGCGGCTGAACTCGGCATCTCTCAGATGCACGTGTCGCGGCTGCTCGCCCGCACGCTCGCTCAGCTGCGCGAGGGCTTGCTCGTCGACGAGT
Organism: uncultured Actinomycetes bacterium; assembly: GCA_963747395.1. Taxonomy (GTDB): domain Bacteria; phylum Actinomycetota; class Actinomycetes; order Acidothermales; family Acidothermaceae; genus JAICLV01. The sequence goes on from CAVVEX010000014.1 coordinate 142,517, forward strand.
GACGCGCCGGCCGCCCGGCGCCGACGGTCGGCGGCACACCGGCGTCAAGCAACGCGTCGGTGGTCGACGGCGCGAACAGGCCGACCAGGCCAAGCACCGCGCAAATCATCAGCGGGCCGCCCACCCACCATGCTCCGTTGCCGAACGCGTTGTAAGCCACCGGCAAGGCCAGCAGTTGCAGGAGCACGGCCGGCGACCGAGCCCAGCGACGCTGGTGGGCCAGCCCCCGCCACACCAACCCGAGCCCGGCGGCGCCAAGGCCGGCGAGCGCGACGACGAGCCACGCGTCGAGCCGGTCGTGCGGATGATGCCCGACGCCGATCAAAGCCCCCGTGATGACGGCGGACGACGCGAGGGCGGCGGCTTCCACCGCGACGATCACCGCCGCGACGACGAGCGGCCACCGCGGCGACGGGGACGCGGCGTCACCGGAGGCTCTGTCACCGGAGGCTCTGTCACCGGACGCCGATTTCGCTGACACGCCGGCCAGCCTAATCGGCGGGCGGCGCAGGGCGGCGTGATCGCCTCGGCGTACCCTTCGTAAATGCGAGCGTTGGCGGTCACCAACCCCAACGCCACCTCCATGAGCCCACGCACCCGCGACGTCATCGTCCGCGCGCTCGGCAGTGAGTTGAAGATCGACGTCGCCGAGACGGCCGGCCGGGGTCACGCCGCCGATCTGGCCGCACAGGCGCGCTCCGACGGCTTCGACCTGGTGATCGCGGTCGGCGGCGACGGCACCGTCAACGAGGTCGTCAACGGCTTGTTGCGCGCCGGTCCAGGCGCCGACATCCCCCGCTTCGCGGTCGTCCCCGGCGGCAACGCCAACGTCTTCGCACGCGCGCTCGGGCTGCCGACCGAGCCGATCGAGGCGACCGGTGCGGTGATCGAGCGGCTGTGGGCAGGGCGCGAACGGCGCATCGGCCTGGGCCTGCTCGACGCCGACATCATCCGCGCCGACGCGATCCGCGCCAGCACCAGCGACGACGGCACCGCCGGTGATGTCCACTCGGTTCGCCGTTGGTTCACCTTCTGCGTCGGACTCGGCCTCGACGCGGAGGTGGTGCGCGCCGTCGAGCGCCGCCGGGCCGCCGGCGCGCGGGCCACTCCCCGCCTTTACCTGCGCACGACGCTCGCCCAGTTCGCGCGCACCGATCGGCGGCGCGCCGCGCTGACGCTTGAGCGGTCCCACGTGGACGACGAGGCCGCGTCGTCCGAGCTCACGCCGTCCGAGCTCACGTCGTCCGACCTCACGTCGTCCGAGACGCCGCTGTTCCTCGCCGTGATCACCAACACGACGCCGTGGACCTACTTCGGCGACCGACCCCTTGAGCCGACCCCGGAGGCGTCCTTCGACGCCGGGCTCGACCTGTTCGCGACGCGCGGACTGCATGTCTTGCCGACAGCACGGATCCTGCGTCGGCTGCTGACCGGTCGGCCGCCGCGCGGACGCACGGTCGTCGCGCGCCACGACGAGCCCGGGTTGAAGTTCCGCGCCCGTCGCCCGATCGCCGTGCAGGTTGACGGAGACTACCTCGGCGAGTGCCTGACCGCGGCCATCGCGAGCGTGCCGGAGGCGCTGTCGGTCGTCTGCTGAGCTGCCCAGTCAGCCGCTCAAAAGCGGCCAGATGTTACCAGACGGTGCGCAAACTCGCGACTCGCGCGGCGTGTGTGCGATCCCACAGCGACATATCAGCAAAATCTCGGCTGCCTGCTCTTGCGAGACGCCCGGCAGGCTGATTAAGTCAAGTCGCGGCAATGCGAGACGTGTCATGATCAGCGCAGTAGTCATGATCACGGCTCGCGATTTTTGTGGGCGACGTCACGTCCCGCTGATTCGGCTCGACTCATCCGCGACCTCGGTCGCGGACGATCCGTTTCGGAATGGCTCGTGAATCCGTTCACAAGATATTGCCGCCGCAGATGAGTGAATCGGCGCCTCGAGGGGCACGTTGTCTCCCCGATGGCCCGAATCACCTGCGGGCCGTCCAGAGGCGGCCCGAGCACGGATCGCACAGCAGGAAAGAGCGGGGAACCTCTTCCCCGCCGACCGCACGAGGAGATGGACCACGATGGACTGGCGCCACCGCGCTGCTTGCCGAGACGAAGACCCGGAGCTGTTCTTCCCGATCGGCAACACCGGTCCAGCCCTTCTTCAGATCGAGCAGGCAAAGGCCGTTTGCCGCCGATGCGAAGTGGCCGACGCGTGCATCACGTGGGCCCTGGAGACCGGCCAGGATTCCGGCGTATGGGGCGGCCTTTCAGAGGACGAGCGGCGCGCGCTGAAGCGGCGCGGCGCCCGGCTGCGTCCGCAGACCGTCTAACTTCAGTCCGCTCCCGGAACGGGGATCCGCAGCACCGCCGAAGTCCCGACGTCGGGGCGTGCCCGCAGTTCGATCCGACCCCGCAGGTCGCCTTCCACCAGCGTCCGCACGATTTGCAGGCCAAGTCGCGGCGACTCCGCCAACGAGAAGCCGGCCGGCAACCCGGCGCCGTCGTCCGCCACCTCAATCTCGATCTCTTGGTCTTCCTCGACGGCGTTGTCCCGCCTTCGCACGGCGACCTCGACCAGCCCGTTGCGGCCTCGCAAGCCGTGCTCGAGCGCGTTTTGCAGCAGCTCGGTGAGCACGAGGGCCAGTGGCGTGGCGATCGTCGACGGCAGTCGGCCAAACGAGCCGACGCGCCGCGGCACCACGGTGTCGGCCGACATTTCCGCCCCCGCCAGGTCCGCGACCATGGCGATCAGGCTGTCGGCGATCTCGTCGAAGTCGACCGGCCCGTCCGCGGTTTGAGCCAGCGTGTCATGGACGACGGCGATCGCCCGCACCCGCCGCACCGCCTCCTCCAACGCCGCGCGACCCTCCGGGACGTCGAGCCGGCGCGCCTGCAGCCGAAGCAAGGCGGCGACAGTCTGCAGGTTGTTCTTCACCCGGTGGTGAATCTCGCGGATCGTGGCGTCCTTGCTGAGCAACGCGCGCTCGCGGCGCCGCAACTCGGTGACGTCGCGCAACAACACGAGGGCGCCAACGCGGGCGCCTCTTGGCAGCAAGGGGATGCTGCGGAGCCGGACGACGACACCGCGCGCTTCGACCTCGACCGCCGCCTCGCGGCCGGAAAGCCCGCTGACCAGCCACGAGATCGGTTCGTCAACCAGGCCCTCGGGCGGTGCGAGTCGCGCCGTCGTCTCTCCGAGATGGACGCCGACGACATCGCCAGCGAGGCCGAGCCGCCGGTACGCCGAGACCGCGTTGGGGCTCGCGTAAGCGACCCGGCCGTCGGCATCCAGCCGCAGGAGCCCGTCGCCAGCCCGCGGAGAGGCGTCGGAGTCAACGGTGCCGCCGGGAAAAGGAAACCTGCCCTCGGCGACCATGGTCGCCAGATCGGCCGCGCTGGCCAGATAGGTCAGTTCGAGCCGGCTTGGCGTGCGCGCGGCGGCGAGGTTCGTGTGTCGTGCCACGATGGCGATGACCCGGCCCTCGAAGCGAACGGGGATCGTCTCCTCGCGGACCGGAATTCCCTCGCCCCACTCGGGGTCGCCTTCGCGGACGATGCGGCCCTCGTGCCACGCCCGATTGACCAGGATCCGTTTGCCGTCGGCGATGAGCTGGCCGACTTTGTCTTCCACATAAGCGGTTTGCGAGGTGACCGGCCGGATCTGAGCGACCGCCACGAACCCCTCAGGCACGGGCCGCACCGCGCGCACCCACAACAGCAAGTCGGCGAATGACAAATCCGCGAGGAGTTGCCATTCGCCGACGAGCAGATGAAGCCAGTCAAGCTCGCGCTCGTTGAGATCTGTGTGCCGACGGACGAGGTCGGCGAGTTCTGGCACGAGCGCGCGAGACTCGTCCGACTAGTTGGGCAGCCGCAAGCCGGAGGTCGTGTCGAACAGGTGCACGGACTCCGCCTTGGGGCGCAGGCCGACCTGCTGGCCCTTCTGCGGCGGGTGCGTGCCGGTCTCGGCGCGCACCACGAGCGTGCGGCCGTCGTCGAAGCCCTCGATCTTCGGCGTGACGTAGGCGTAAGAGTCGGAGCCCAACTCCTCAACCACCTCGACCGTGACGATCAGGCCCTCGGCCGGCGAGACGATGTCCCAACCCTCAGGGCGCACGCCGAGCGTGACCTGGTCGCCGGTGACGGACGCGCGCTGCGCGGGCGTGAGCGGGATCTGCGCCGCCGACAGCGAAATCCCCGCTTCGTTCACCGGCAGTTCGATGAGGTTCATCGCCGGGCTGCCCATGAACCCCGCCACGAAGACGTTGACCGGGTGGTCGAACAGCGCACGGGGCGTGTCGCATTGCTGGAGCAGGCCGTCCTTCAGCACCGCGACGCGGTCGCCCATCGTCATGGCCTCGACCTGGTCGTGCGTGACGTACACGGTCGTGACGCCGAGCCGGCGCTGCAACGACGCGATCTGGGTGCGGGTGGCGACGCGAAGCTTGGCGTCGAGGTTCGACAACGGCTCGTCCATGAGGAACACCTGCGGCTGACGCACGATCGCGCGGCCCATCGCGACACGCTGACGCTGACCACCGGACAGGCGGGCCGGCTTGCGGTCGAGGTAGGGCTCGAGGTCGAGCAGCTTCGCGGCCTCAAGAACGCGCTGCTTGATCTCCGCCTTCGGCCGCTTCTTGATCTTCAGGTGGAAGCCGATGTTCTCCGCCACGGTCATGTGCGGGTAGAGCGCGTAGTTCTGGAACACCATCGCGATGTCGCGGTCTTTCGGCTGGACGTCGGTGACCTCGCGGTCGCCGATGAAAATCTGGCCCTCGTCGACGGCCTCAAGACCGGCGAGCATGCGCAGGGCGGTGGACTTTCCAGAACCGGACGGGCCGACGAGCACCATGAACTCGCCGTCTTGGATCTCCAGGTCGAGCGCGGAGACCGCGGGCATTGAGGTGCCGGGGTAGATGCGAGTGGCGTGACGGTATTCGACCTGGGCCATGTGGGGTGCTCCTGAGGCGACGCGAGCGGATTAACGGGTGTTGTAGGGAGCGTGCCATCAATCCATGGCTTCGGCAAGACCTAGCGCGACTCGAATTCGACCCTGTGCGGCACACAGCAACTCCTGAGCCCGGGCAGCCGGCAGCCCGGCCAACATCGCCACGATCGCGACCTTGGCGTCTCCTCCGGCGGCGTCCAGGGCGCGCGCGGCCTCCTCGTCGTCGGCGTCAGTGGCCTGGACGACGGCGCGCAGCGCGCGGCGGCGCAGCTTGGCGTTATCGGCGACGACGTCGACCATCAGGTTGCCGTAGGTGCGGCCGAGCCGCAGCATCGCGATCGTCGACAGCATGTTGAGCGCGGCCTTTTGCGCGTCGCCGGCCTTCAGCCGGGTCGAGCCGCTGATGATCTCCGCGCCAGACGCGATCTCGATCGCGGAGTCGGCGAGCCGGGCGAGTGGAGTGCCTGCCGCGCACACGAGCGCGATGGTCGGTGTCCCAGTGGACCGGGCCGCCTCCACGGCGCCCAGCACGTACGGCGTCCGGCCGCTCGCGCTGACAGCGACCACCACGTCGGCGCTCGACGGCGACAGCCCGCGCAGGTCCTCCGCGCCTTGCGCGGCGTCGTCCTCGTAGAACTCGCGGCCCTCCGCCATCGCCTCGACGCCGCCGGCGAACGCGGCGACGACGCGACCTGAGAGCCCGTAGCTCGGACCGATTTCGGCGGCGTCCAGCGCGGCCAGCCGACCGCCGGTGCCGGCGCCTGCGTAGATCAGGCGGCCGCCGCCGCCGAGTTGCGCGGCGACGAGGTCGGCGGCTGCGGCGAGCTGCGGCGCCGGCGACCGCGAGCGCGCGCGTGACGGCGTCGTGGTCGGCGACGAAGAGGTCGACGAGACGCGCCGTCGTCCAGGTGTCGACGTCGGCAAGTTCTCGGCGCGCGCCCTCCGTCGGGAGGGCGTCGAGGGCCGTGGGATCCAGGTCGGACACCGCTGGGTCGCTCCTCGATAACGTCTTGGATTTGGTCTGGACCAATGAGGCTTGCAGGGTAGACACCGGGATTGGTCTAGTCCACAATCGGCTCGGAGTCGGGTAGGTAAGAGTCAGGGGAAATCGCGTGGCCATCATCTCCGCACCGCGGCTGCTGGTCGACGGCGCCCTTCGCGGGCCGGGGGCGCTGGTCGTCGAAGGTGGCGTGATCCTCGACGTCCTCGACGGCCGCCCGGCGCCGTCGTCCGACCACGTCGCGTTGGAGAGCGGCATCTTGTCGCCCGGCCTCATCGACGTCCAGATCAACGGCTGTTTCGGCGTCGACTTCGTGCAGGCGAGCGACGACGAATGGGAGACCGTCTGCCGCGCGCTGCCGGGCTTCGGCGTCACGGCGTTTCAGCCGACGTTCATCACCAACCCGATCGACGCCATGGTGGCCGGGCTTCGTCGGTTCGCGGCGGTGCGGCCGCGACTCGAGTCGACCGGCGGCGCGCACCCGGTGGGCGTGCACATCGAAGGGCCCTTCATCTCCCCCGAGCGGCGCGGCGTGCATGACACGTCGTACATGGTCGCCCCGACGCCCGAGAACCTCGACGCGCTGCTCGACGACGCGGACGTGCGCGAGCAGATCACCATGTTGACGCTGGCGCCGAGTTGCCGGGAGCGCTCGACGCGATCCGCCGGCTCAGCGCAGCCGGGATCACCGTGTCGGTCGGGCATTCCGACGCGACCGGCGCGCAGGTGCACGAGGCCGTTGTCGCTGGCGCGCGCATGGTGACCCATATTTTCAACGCTCAAAGGGGTTTCAGCCACCGCGAGCCCGGAGTCTCCGGCCAGGCGTTGTACGAGTCGGCCATGACGATCGGGCTGATCGCAGACTTCCAACACGTCTCGGCGGAGGCGTGCGCGATCGTGTTGAACGCCGCACCGGGCCGCGTCGCGTTGGTGACCGACGCGGTCGCACCGGCGGGCATGCCGCCTGGGATTTACGAGCTTGGCGGCCAGCAGATTCAGGTCTCCCCCGACGAGCCGCTGGCCCGAAACCTCGACGGCACGATCGCGGGCGCGGCGATTTTCCTTGACCAGGCGGTGCGAAACCTGGCCGGCATCGGTCGGAGCGTGGCCGAGGTCTTGGCCGCGGCGTCGACGGTGCCTGCCGACGTGCTGGAGCGCCCCGACCTCGGTCGGCTTTCTGCGGGCGCGCGGGCCGACGTCGTGTGGTGGAGTGACGACCTGCGTCCGCGCCGCACCTGGATCGACGGCGTCGAGGTGTTTCGCGCCGAAGACCGGACGACGCTGCGCGACGACGCCATCGCCCCGTGATGGCCGTGGATCGGTGGAGGCGCCCGCAGGCACGCCGCGAGTAGGCACACCCCGAGCAGGCACACCGAGAGTGCAGTTGCGGTCGTCCGCGTCGCCGGAAACTCGACCGCACGTGCACTCTCGACGAAGGTCCGGCCGCT